>DASRIA010000034.1:0-77892 GCA_035650255.1 Solirubrobacterales bacterium | reverse complement strand
CCGCATGCCGAGCATCAGCCAGCTGGTCCGCAAGGGCCGTAAGCCTCCGCGCAAGAAGGTCTCGACGCCGGGTCTCAAGTCCAGCCAGGGCGGCAAGCGCCGCCTCGCTGCACCCCAGCGCCGCGGCGTGTGCACCCGTGTCTACACGGCCACGCCCAAGAAGCCGAACTCGGCGCTGCGCAAGGTGGCGCGCGTGCGGCTCACCAACGGCATGGAGGTGACCGCCTACATCCCGGGCGAGGGCCACAACCTGCAGGAGCACTCCGTCGTGCTGGTCCGCGGCGGCCGCGTGAAGGACCTACCGGGCGTGCGCTACAAGGTCGTGCGCGGGACGCTCGACGCCGCCGGCGTCTCCGACCGCAAGAAGGCCCGCTCGCAGTACGGCGTGAAGGCCGCGTAGCCGGACCTTGCCTCGCCGCGGAGACATCGCACCCAGGCCGCTCGAGCCCGACAAGGTCTTCAACAGCCGCCTGGTCCAGCAGGTCATCAACAAGGTGATGATGGACGGCAAGAAGTCGACCGCCGAGAAGATCACCTACGAGGCGCTCGACATCCTCGCGAAGCGCACCGGCAAGGAGCCCGTCGAGGCACTCGAGCAGTCGATCAAGACCCTGACTCCCGTGCTCGAGGTTCGCTCGCGCCGCGTCGGCGGCGCCACCTATCAGGTGCCCGTCGAGGTGCCGGCACGCCGCGCACGCACGCTGGCCGTCCGGTGGCTGGTGGAGTTCTCGCGCAAGCGCCGCGAGAAGACGATGGCGCAGCGGCTGGCGAACGAGCTCGCGGATGCGGGTGAGCAGCAGGGTGACGCGTACAAGCGCAAGGACGACATCTACCGCATGGCGCAGGCCAACAAGGCCTTCGCGCACTATCGCTGGTAGGCCGGTGTTGCGGCGGTCCTCCGGGGTCCCTCCCCGGAGACCGAAACCGCTTGGGAGTCTCCGGTGATGAACGCCGGAGACCCGCCTCCGCCCGTGTCGCCACTGTCGACGGCGCTGAACTTCCGCGCCTGAGTTCCACCTGTCGGAACCGAGGAGGGAAAGTTCGGGGACGCCTCGCAGCGCCACCTTCCTACCCCACCCGGTTTTCCTACGTCTGCTCCAGCGCTGCGGGTGCCGGGCCGCCCGCCTCTTCAGCCAGCTCTGCGGCCAGCGTCTCCAGGTCGCGGCCGTGCGGTTCCAGCCTCACCACGGCGAACGCGACTCCCACCAGCAGGGCCGACACCGCCAGGAACAGGAACGACGCGGGCAACGCGTCGAGCGTCGCCTCCGGGTCGACCAGGTCGCCCGTGCCGGCCACCAGCGCGATCACCAGCGGCCCGATGATCCGCCCGAGGCCGCTGACCGCCCAGGCGAGGCCCATGCCGTGCGTGCGCAGGCTCGTCGGGAACACCTCCGGCGTGTAGGGCGCGAGGTTCGCGAAGCCGCCGTCGACGAAGAACGCCGCCGGGATCAGCGCGACCAGGAAGAGCGGGATCCCGGCGACCTCGGTGTCGCTGCTGAACGCCGCCAGCACCAGCGGCGGCACGGCGCCGAAGCCCATCAGCAGACCGCAGGTGCGGCGGCCCAGGCGCTGCGGCGCGAACGAGAAGAAGAGGCGCCCGCCGAACGACCCCAGGGCGACGAGCAGGAAGAGGAGCGCCGCCTCGTCCGCGCTGACGTCGAGGATGCGTTCGAGGAACGTCGGGCCCCACAGCACCAGCCCCGAGACCGCGATCGAGGCGCCCAGCCAGGCCAGCACGGTCACCACGACGCTGCTGCGGTAGCGCCACAGGTCCGAGTAGGACTCGCCCGCGGGCGGAGAGGGCGGGGCCTCGAGCGCGAGATCCTCCTCGGGGCGCTCGATCAGCCACGCGACCACCCTGCGCGCCTCGCGCAGCCGGCCCTTGTCCGCCAGCCACCGCGGCGACTCCGGCACGTACCAGGCGATGAAGGGCACCAGCAGGATCGGCAGCAGCCCGATCGCGAACGCGGCGCGCCACGGCAGCGCCGCCGCGACGACCGCCGCGACCATGATCCCGATCGGGACCATCGCGGTCGTCACGAATCCCACGACCAGCGTCCGCAGCCGCGTCGGGGTGAACTCGAGCGCCAGCGGCACGGCGATCACCGCCACGCCGGCCACGCCCGCCCCGACCACCAGGCGCAGCAGGGCGATGTACCACCAGCCGCCCTCCGGCGCCAGCGCGAGCGCGCCGGTCGCGAGCGAGAACAGGAGGATGCCGGCCATCAGCGGCCGGCGCCGTCCGTATTGGTCCCCAAGGCGTCCCCAGACGATGCTGCCGCCGATGGCTCCCACCCCCGCCGCAAGCAGCATCGCCGCCGCCTGGCCGAAAGTCAGGTCCCATTCGTCGGCGAGATCCGGCACGACGAACGCGATCAGGAAGAAGTCGAAGAGGTCGAGCACCGCGCCCACCATCACCGCGCCGGCGAGCACGTAGAAGCGGCCCGTCAGGGGAGCGTCGTCGAGTGCCTGGAGGAGGGGCTTGCCCGCGGCCGTTACGCGCTCCTTTGGCGCCGGGCGGTCCCGCGCGACAGCAGCCAGGCGAGCAGCGCCGCTCCGGCGAGCGCTGCCAGGGCGCCGATCAGCTCGACCCAGAAGCCCGCCTCCGGCTGGGCCTCCCCGTTCTCGATCTCGGTCGTGAGCCCGGACGAGGTCACGTCCGGGATGTCTCCGATCAGCACGATGCCCAGGGCGATCGCCGCAAGCGCGGCGGCGGCCCAGGCCGGCAGCCGCTGGCGCGTCCCGTAGGCGAGCAGCGCGCCCGCGGCGATGACCACGCCGATCACGCCGAGCGCCCAGGAATGCTGGTCGGCGCCCGACTGGATCGAGCCGGCCGCGTTCGACGTGGCGCCGCCCGGGGTCACGACCCGGTAGAGGTCGAGCGTCTCGGCGTAGAGGAGCAGCAGGCCGCCCACCACCGCGAGCAGGGCCGCGGCCTCCGGCAGGCGCCGGCGCAACAGCCGGAAGGGCGCGGCGGCGATTCGCTCGAGCACCGCTTCCACGGTGCGCAGGGCGCCCGTGCGAGACGTCGCGGAAGAGCCGTCGGGGCGGCTCTGGGCCTCATTTTTTGGCATCGGCCCCTGCTATCCTTGCCGGACGTCCACGGGCGTATCTGCACTTGCCTCGAGCGCCTCAGGGGATCCGCTCGGCAGGGAATTGCCCGGGAGTCCCCGAAATGGATTCCGACCGCCGATAGCCGACAGCTCGCAGGCCGCATTGCACCCCAGGCCCGCGAGGGCTCTTTTTTTGCCCCGATCCAGCCGATTCATCAAGAAATCATGCCTCGAACCATTCCGCTCAACAAGCTACGCAACATCGGCATCATGGCCCACATCGATGCCGGCAAGACGACTACGACCGAGCGCATCCTTTACTACACCGGTCGCAGCCACAAGATGGGCGAGGTCCACGAGGGCGCTGCCGTCATGGACTGGATGGAGCAGGAGCAGGAGCGCGGCATCACGATCACGTCGGCCGCGACCACCTGCGAGTGGCAGGACCACAGCATCAACATCATCGACACGCCCGGGCACGTCGACTTCACGGTCGAGGTCGAGCGCTCGCTGCGCGTGCTCGACGGCGCGGTCGCGCTGTTCGACTCGGTCGCCGGCGTAGAGCCCCAGTCCGAGACGGTCTGGCGGCAGGCGGACAAGTACCGCGTGCCCCGCATCGCGTACATCAACAAGATGGACCGCACCGGCGCGGACTTCGATGCCGCGGTGCAGACCATGAAGGACCGCCTCGGCGCGCACCCGCTCCCGATCCAGCTGCCGGTCGGCTCCGAGGGCGACTTCAAGGGCGTGATCGACCTGGTCACCGACAAGGCGCTGATCTGGAACGACGAGCTCGGCACGAACTGGGAGGAGCAGGACATCCCGGCCCACATGACCGACGCCGCGCACGAGGCGCGGACTCACCTGATCGAGGCGTGTGCCGACTACGACGACGAGTTGATGGAGGCCTACCTCGCCGACGAGGACATCTCCGCCGACCGGATCAAGGCTGCGCTGCGCCAGGCGACGCTCGACATCAAGGTGACGCCGGTGCTCTGCGGATCGAGCTTCAAGAACAAGGGCGTGCAGCCGCTGCTGGACGCCGTGATCGACTACCTGCCGTCGCCGCTCGACGTGCCGCCGGTGAGCGGCATCGAGCCCGTCAAGGGCGAGCCCGAGGGCCGCGAGGCGCAGCGCCCGGCCGACGACCAGTCACCGTTCGCCGCGCTGGCCTTCAAGGTGATGGCAGACCCGTACGTGGGAAAGCTCACGTACTTCCGCGTTTATTCCGGCACTTTGAGCACCGGCTCGAAGGTGCTGAACGCCAGCACCGGCCGGCAGGAGCGGATCGGCCGCATCCTCGAGATGCACGCGAACCACCGCGAGGAGCGCGAGGAGATCTACGCCGGCGACATCGTCGCGGGCGTCGGCCTCAAGCAGACCGCCACGGGCGACACGCTGTGTGACCCCAACGCGCCGATCAAGCTCGAGACGATCGAGTTCCCGGAGCCCGTGATCGCGGTCTCCATCGAGCCGAAGACCAAGGCCGACCAGGAGAAGCTCGGCACGGCACTGGCGCGGCTCGCCGAGGAGGACCCGACGTTCCAGGTGCGCTCGGACGAGGAGACGGGGGAGACCCTGATCTCCGGCATGGGCGAGCTGCACCTCGAGGTGATCGTCGACCGCATGATGCGCGAGTTCAAGGTGGACGCCAACGTGGGCCGGCCGCAGGTCGCATACCGCGAGACGGTGCGCCAGCACGTGCAAAAGATCGAGGGCCGGTTCGTGCGCCAGACGGGCGGCCGGGGCCAGTTCGGGCACGCGGTGATCGATCTCGAGCCCGCGCCCGGCGAGGGCTTCGACTTCGTGAACAAGATCAAGGGCGGAGCGATCCCCTCGGAGTTCATCCCTGCCGTGGAGCAGGGCGTCGAGGAGGCACTCGAGACCGGCGTCAAGGCCGGGTACCCGATGGTGGACGTGCGGGTCACGCTCACCGACGGCTCCTTCCACGACGTGGACTCCTCGGAGATGGCCTTCAAGATCGCCGGGTCGATGGCCCTGCGAGAGGCGGCCCGGCGGGCGAAGCCCGTCCTGCTGGAGCCGGTGATGGCCGTCGAGGTGGTCACGCCCGAGGAGTTCATGGGAGACGTGATCGGCGACCTCAACCGCCGCCGCGGGCGGATCGAGGGGATGGAGCCGCGCGGGAACGCGCAGGTGATCAAGGCGCACGTCCCGCTGGCCGAGATGTTCGGCTACGCCACGGATCTGCGCTCCGCCACCCAGGGACGCGCCACCTACACGATGCAGTTCGACCGCTACAGCGAGGTCCCCTCGGCGCTGTCCGAGGAGATCAGCGAAAGCCGCAGCGGCACGCTCGTGGGCGCTGCCAGCTAAGCAATCCAGCTATATTTTCGCGGTTGGCCCGCGTGCTGCCTCAGCGGCCACACGCCGGCCCTTGCCGTGAGCCAAGCCCCCTATTCGAAACCAAGGAGCTAGACAGTGTCGAAGGAGAAGTTCGAGCGCGACAAGCCACATGTGAATGTCGGCACGATCGGTCACATCGACCACGGCAAGACAACCCTGACCGCCGCCCTCACGAAGGTCCTGGCCGAGCAGGGCATGGCCGAGGAAACGAAGTTCGACGAGATCGACAAGGCGCCGGAGGAGAAGGAGCGCGGCATCACGATCGCGACCGCGCACGTCGAGTACTCGACCGACAAGCGCCACTATGCGCACGTCGACTGTCCCGGCCACCACGACTACATCAAGAACATGATCACCGGCGCGGCGCAGATGGACGGCGCGATCCTGGTCGTGTCCGCCGCGGACGGCCCCATGCCGCAGACGCGCGAGCACGTGCTGCTTGCCCGCCAGGTGAACGTGCCCTACATCGTCGTCTTCCTGAACAAGGTGGACATGGTCGACGACCCCGAGCTGCTCGAGCTGGTCGAGGTCGAGGTGCGAGAGCTACTTTCGAACTACGACTTCCCGGGTGATGACGTGCCCGTGATCAAGGGCTCCGCCCTGAAGGCGCTCGAGGGCGACGAGGAGGCGAAGAACGGGATCATCGAGCTGACCAACGCGCTCGACGAGTACATCCCCGAGCCCGAGCGCGACCTCGACAAGCCGTTCCTGATGCCGGTCGAGGACGTGTTCACGATCACCGGCCGCGGCACCGTCGCCACCGGCCGCATCGAGCAGGGCAAGGTCAACGTGGGCGACGAGGTCGAGCTGGTGGGCATCCATCCCGAGACCTCGAAGACGGTCGTGACCGGCGTGGAGATGTTCCGCAAGCTGCTCGACTACGGCCAGGCGGGCGACAACGTCGGCTGTCTGCTGCGAGGCATGAAGCGCGAGGAGATCGAGCGCGGGCAGGTGCTCGCGAAGCCCGGGTCGATCACGCCGCACACCAAGTTCAAGGCGGAGGTCTACTGCCTCACCAAGGAGGAGGGCGGCCGCCACACGCCGTTCTTCAACGGCTACCGGCCGCAGTTCTACTTCCGCACGACGGACGTGACCGGCGTGTGCCAGCTGCCGGAGGGCACGGAGATGGTGATGCCGGGAGACAACACGCAGATGGAGATCGAGCTGATCCAGCCGATCGCGATGGACGAGCAGCTCCGCTTCGCCATTCGCGAGGGCGGCCGGACGGTCGGCTCGGGAGTGGTAACGGAGATCCTTCAGTAGCAACGGGAGGCCGCCGCGAGGCGGTCTCCCTTCGTAGTACGGCAAAGAAGTCGATTCATACGACCGGGGCGGGGCCTCACAGGCTTCGCCCCTAGTGCGACCGGAGCAGGAAAAAGACAGCAGACCACATTGGCCGCAATACCTCAAAACAAGATCCGCATCAGGTTGAAGGCGTACGACCACGACGCCATCGACCGCGCGGCCGCCGAGATCGTGGAGACGGCGGAACGCACCGGGGCGACCGTCGCCGGTCCCGTTCCCCTGCCGACCGAGAAGAACGTCTACGTCGTGATCCGAAGCCCCTTCAAGGACAAGGACTCGCGCGAGCACTTCGAGATCCGCACGCACAAGCGGCTGATCGACATCCATCAGCCGAGTCCCAAGACCGTCGACTCGCTCCAGCGGCTGGATCATCTGCCGGCCGGCGTCGACATCGAAATCCGCTTGTGATGGCCGGCCTGCTCGGCAAGAAGCTCGGCATGACGCAGGTGTTCACCGAGGAGGGCGAGCGCATCTCCGTGACGGTGATCGAGGCCGGGCCGTGCGCCGTGACCGCCGTGCGGGACCCCGAGCGCGACGGCTATCGAGCCGTGCAGCTCGCCTTCGGCGAGGCCAAGGAGGCGCGGTTGACCAAGCCCCAGCGCGGCCACCTGAAGCGCGCCGGCGTGGGCTCGCTGCGCCACCTTGCGGAGTTCCGGATCGCGAACACCGACGACCGCGCCTACGAGATCGGCCAGACCGTCGGCGTCGCGGACCTGTTCGAGAAGGGGCAGCGCGTCAAGGTCAGCGGCCGCTCGAAGGGCAAGGGCTTCCAGGGCACGATCCGCCGGCACGGATTCTCGCGCGGCCCGGTGAGCCACGGCTCCCACAACGTGCGCGCGCCCGGTTCCATCGGGGCCAGCGCGACGCCGTCCCACGTCATGAAGGGCACGCGGCTCCCGGGCCAGATGGGCAATACGCGCGTGACCCAGCCGGGCCTGACGGTCGTGGACGTCGATCCGGACCGCAACCTGCTCCTCCTGCGGGGCTCCGTTCCCGGGCCGGAGGGCGGACTGGTCGAGGTGCGCGATGGCTGAGGCCGCTCCGAGCGCGTCGCGGCTGGGCGCACAGGGCACCGTCAAGCTGCCGGCCGAGATCTTCTCCGAGCCGTTCCACAACGCCGTCGTCTACGAGGCGGTGCGGGCCGAGCAGCTCGCGCGCCGGCGTGGCACGGCGTCGACCAAGACCCGCGCCGAGGTGCGGGGCGGCGGCACCAAGCCGTGGCGGCAGAAGGGGACGGGCCGCGCCCGCGCGGGCTCGATCCGCATGCCGCACTGGACCGGCGGGGGTGTGACCTTCGGCCCCAGTCCCCGCCAGTACACCGTGAAGGTCAACCGGCGTGCGCGCCGGCGCGCCCTGCGCGCGGCGCTCAGCGTGCACGCGCGGCGCAAGAGCATCGCCGTGGTCGACGCGCCGTCCTACACGGAGCCTTCGACCAGCACCGCCGCGAAGGCGCTCGAGGCTCTGGACGACACCCGCAAGGTGCTCGTCCTGCTGGGCGGCGAAGAGCTCGCCTGCGCCAAGTCCTTTCGCAACATCGCCGACGTGGTCGTGCTGCCGGCGCGTGACGCCGGCGTGGCCGACGTAGTCGGCGCCCGGACGCTCGTGATCTCCGAGGCCGCGATCCCGGACCTGCAGGCAATCGCCGCCGAGCCCCAGGCTCGAGTGGCGCAGGAGGCGGCGTAGTGGATCCCCGCAGCGTGCTCCGCGCACCCGTGATCTCCGAGAAGAGCTACGCGCTGATCTCGGACAACAAGTACACCTTCCGGGTCCACCCCGACGCCCACAAGACCGAGATCCGGTCGGCGGTCGAGGCGGTCTTCGACGTGCGCGTGATCGACGTGCGGACGATGAAGATGAAGGCCAAGCCCAAGCGGCGCGGATACACGGCGGGCCGGACCCGGCACTGGAAGAAGGCAATCGTCGAGCTCGCGCCCGGTGACCGCATCGAGCTGTTCGAGGGGGCGGCCGTCTCGGCCGAGTAGCGCATGGCGATCCGCAAGCACAAGCCCACGAGCCCCGCCCGTCGCTTCGCCACCTGGCTGGAGCGCGAGGAGCTGACCCGCTCCGAGCCCGAGAAGTCGCTCGTCGAGGGCAAGTCCAAGAGCGGGGGCCGCAACACTCACGGCCGCATCACGAGCCGCCACCGCGGCGGCGGCGCAAAGCGCCGTTACCGCCGCATCGACTTCAAGCGCCGCAAGGACGGCGTGCCGGCGAAGGTCGCGTCGATCGAGTACGACCCCAACCGCACGGCGCACATCGCGCTGCTTCATTACCGCGACGGCGAGAAGCGCTACATCCTGGCGCCGCAGCGCCTCACCGTGGGCATGGAGGTGCGATCCGGCGACGCGGCCGAGATCCAGGTCGGCAATTCGCTGCCGCTGGCCCGTATCCCGACCGGTACGGTCGTGCACAACGTGGAGCTGACACCCGGCCGGGGAGGACAGCTCGGGCGGTCGGCAGGCGCGTCGATCCAGCTCGTCGCAAAGGAGGGGCGCACCGCCACCCTGCGGCTGCCGTCGGGCGAGATGCGCATGGTCCCGTCGGAGTGCCGCGCCACGATCGGCACGATCGGCAATGCCGACCACGAGAACGTGACGATCGGCAAGGCCGGCCGCAGCCGGCACAAGGGCATCCGCCCGCAGACTCGCGGCACGGCGATGAACCCGGTCGACCACCCCCACGGAGGCGGCGAGGGCAAGACCACCGCCGGGCGGCACCCTGTGACGCCGTGGGGCGTGCCGACGCTCGGGTACCGGACGCGCAAGAAGGGCAAGCCGTCCGACAAGTACATCGTGCGCGGCCGGCGCAGAGGAAAGAGGCGTTAGGCGATGGGCAGGTCTACGAAGAAGGGCCCGTGGGTCGAGGAGCGGCTGATGAGCCGAATCCACAAGATGAACGAGAGCGGTGACAAGCGCATGGTCAAGACGTGGTCCCGCGCCTCGACGATCTTCCCCGAGATGGTGGGTCACACGATTGCCGTGCACGACGGCCGCAAGCACGTCCCCGTCTTCATCAGCGAGTCGATGGTCGGCCACAAGCTGGGCGAGTTCGCCCCGACCCGGATCTTCCGCGGCCACGCCGGCTCCGACAAGACCGCGAGGGTCAGGTAATGGCGGACGAGAAGAAGAAGAGCGGCACCCGAGCGAGCTCGGGCACCGGTTCCAAGAAGGACGAGCCGGCCGCGGAGAAGCCCGCGGCGAAGAAGCCTGCGGCGAAGAAGCCCGCGGCCGAGAAGAAGCCGGCCGCCAAGCCGCGCGCGAAGACGACCGCAAAGGCCGATGACGCCAAGAGCGCCGCGAAGCCGCGGGCCCGCAAGCCGGCTGCCGCGAAGAGCGACGCGAAGGCCGAGGCCAAGCCGGCCGCGCGCCGCCGCCCGGCCGCGAAGAAGCCCGCCGAGAAGGCGCCCGCGGCAAAGGCGGAGGCACCTGCGAAGGCCGCGGCGGCCAAGCCGAAGCCCGCCGCGCGCGAGCCGCGGGCACCGGCCCGCCCGGTGGTCCGCGCCCAGGCGAAGTACGTGCGCTCATCCGCGCGCAAGGCGCGGCTCGTGATGGACCACGTGCGCGGCCGCTCCGTCGCCGACGCGCGCGCCCTGCTGCGCCACAGCCCGCGCGGTGTGGCCCGCGACGTGGAACGGCTGCTGAACTCGGCGATCGCGAACGCGGAGAACAACCACGACCTCGTGGGAGACGACTTGTACGTGCTGGAGATCTACGCCGACGAGGGCCCGACGCTGCGGCGCTTCCGCCCGCGTGCGCAGGGCCGCGCAACGCGCATTCGCAAGCGCACGGCCCACCTCACCGTCGGGCTGTCGACCAAGGAGAGCTAGTGGGCCAGAAAGTACATCCAGAGGGATTCCGGGTCGGCTACATCCACGACTGGAAGTCGAACTGGTTCAACGAGCGCGAGTTCGCCGACTATCTGCTCGAGGACATCAAGATCCGCGAGCACATCGAGGGCAAGCTGGGACATGCCGGCCTGTCGGACATCCGCATCCGCAAGGACAAGAACGAGGTCACGGTCGACATCCACACCGCCCGGCCGGGCATCGTGATCGGCAAGTCCGGCAGCGAGGTGGACGCGCTGCGCCGCGATCTCCACAAGATGACGTCCAAGCAGGTGCGCGTGAACATCCTCGAGGTCAAGCGGCCGGAGCTGGACGCGAAGCTCGTCGCCCAGTCGATCGCCGAGCAGCTCCAGAACCGCGTGGCGTTCCGGCGCGCGATGAAGCGTGCGCTGACGTCCGCGATGCGGTCCGGCGCCACAGGGGTGCGGGTGCAGGTGTCCGGGCGCCTGGGAGGCGCGGAGATGGCGCGCACGGAGGGCTACTCGGATGGGCGCGTGCCGCTCCACACGCTGCGCGCCGACATCGATTACGGCTTATACGAGGCAAAGACGACCCACGGGCGCATCGGCGTCAAGTGCTGGATCAACAAGGGCGAGGTCATGCCGGAGGGCTACCTCACCACCGAGGGGACCGACGCGCCCCTGCCACAGCGCGGGCGCGGTGCACGCGGTCGCGGAGCCGGCGAGTCACAGGGCGGCCAGGACGGCGGCGACTCGCGGCGCGGTGGCGGCGGCGGCTCGCGGAGGGGCCGTTAGATGCTGAGCCCCAAGCGCGTCAAGCACCGCAAGCAACACCGTGGGCGCCGGGCCGGCATGGCCAAGGGCGGCAGCACCGTGCAGTTCGGCGAGTACGGGCTGAAGTCGCTCGACGCGGCCTGGATCACGAACCGGCAGATCGAGGCCGCCCGGATCGCGATGACCCGCAAGATCAAGCGTGGCGGAAAGGTGTGGATCAACATCTTCCCGGACAAGCCCGTGACGAAGAAGCCGGCCGAGACCAGGATGGGATCCGGAAAGGGCTCGCCCGAGTTCTGGGTTGCCGTGGTGAAGCCCGGCCGGGTCATGTTCGAGCTGGCCGGCGTGCCCGAGGACCTGGCCCGCGAGGCCATGCGCCTCGCCGGGCACAAGCTGCCCGTCCACACGAAGTTCGTCATGCGTGAGGACCAGTAGGGCCGAAGATGAAGACCAAAGACGTCAGAAACCTCGACAACGACCAGCTGGTCGAGAAGGTGCGCGAGTTTCGCGAGGAGTTGTTCAACCTCCGGTTCCGCAACTCGACCGGTGAGCTGGAGAACACCGCCCGCCTGCGCGAGGCGAAGCGCTCACTGGCGCGCGCCCTCACGATCGCGGGCGAGCGCAACCTGGACATCGAACACGAGCTGCGGAAGGCATAGACCGACGTGATGGCCGAAGAAGAAAAGGATCAGCAGGCCGAGAACGAGGCCGAGGCCCCGGCGGAGGCGCCTGCCGCCGAGGAGCCTGCGGCGGAGGCCGCCGAGCCCGAGGCCGCCGAGCCGGAGGCCGCGGAGAACGAGGCTGCGGAGGAGGCTCCGGCCGAGGCGCCCGCGGAGGCACCTGCCGCAGCACCTGCCGCCGACGCCGAGCCCGCCGAGCAGCTGTCGCCGAAGCAGCGCCGCAAGCTCGCGCGATCCGTCGCCGAAGGTCCGGGCAGCGGCCCGAAGTCCCTCGATGACCGCCTGCGCGAGCGCGCCGAGCAGCGCGCGCGCAAGGCTCAGGAGCGCACGCGCTGGCGCGCGAAGCGGAGAGAGAAAGACCGTGCTGCAAGCACGGGCACGGGTGCGTCACAGGACGAGGCTGCCCCGGCGCGGGAGTCGGTGGCCCGCAAGACCCGGCAGGGCGTCGTCGTGTCCAGCAAGGCCGACAAGACGATCACGGTCCGCATCGACCGTGTCGCGCGGCACCGCGTGTACGGGAAGGTCATGCGCGAGACGGGCACGCTCCACGCCCACGACGAGCGCAACGAGGCAAACGAGGGCGACGTCGTGCGCGTCGCCGAGTCACGTCCGCTGTCGCGCACCAAGCGGTGGCGGCTGGTCGAGGTGCTGGAGAAGGCGCGTTAGTGATCCAGGCCGAGACAAGGCTCAAGGTGGCGGACAACACGGGCGCGCGTGAGCTGCTCTGCATCCGCGTGAAGGGCGGGTCCCGGCGCCGCTACGCCGGCGTCGGCGACGTGATCGTCGGCACCGTGAAGAGCGCGACGCCGCAGGGCGCGGTCAAGAAGGGCGAGGTCGTGCAGGCCGTGGTGGTTCGCACGCGCCGCCAGCTGGGGCGCAAGGACGGGACCTACATCGCGTTCGACGAGAACGCCGCGGTCCTGATCGACGCTGCGAACAACCCGCGGGGCACGCGCATCTTCGGTCCCGTCGCGCGCGAGCTGCGCGAACGCAACTTCATGAAGATCGTCTCTCTCGCACCGGAGGTGCTGTAGGCAATGGCGGCAAAGGTAAGACGCGGTGACACGGTCCAGGTGATCGGCGGCAAGGACTCCGGCAAGCAGGGCCGCGTGCTGCGCGTGGACCCGCAGAAGGGCCGCGTGTTCGTCGAGGGGCTCAACGTCGTGAAACGCCACCAGCGGCCGCGCTCGCTGAAGGACACGCAGCGCGGCGGCAAGGTGGGCGGCGTGATCGAGAAGGAGGGCCCGATCCACATCTCCAACGTGATGCTCGTGGAT
This sequence comes from Solirubrobacterales bacterium, assembly GCA_035650255.1. Taxonomy (GTDB): domain Bacteria; phylum Actinomycetota; class Thermoleophilia; order Solirubrobacterales; family JBBDJG01; genus DASRIA01. The sequence continues at coordinate 64,635 of DASRIA010000034.1, read as the reverse complement.
CCACGTGACAACAAGCCCACGCGTGTGCGCATCGAGCGCACCGAGGACGGCACGCGCGAGCGCGTGTCGGTCCTGTCCGGGCAGAAGCTGCCGGAGAGCACCTAAGTGCCGGCCCGGCTCCACGAGCGATACGAGAGCGAGATCAAGCCGCAGCTGATGGAGCGGTTCGGCTACTCGAGCGTCATGCAGGCGCCGCGCCTGCTCAAGATCACGGTCAACATGGGCGTGGGCGAGGCGAAGCAGGACAGCAAGATGCTGGAGGCGGCGGCCGAGCAGCTCGCGACGATCGTCGGGCAGAAGCCCGCCGTGCGGCGCGCGAAGAAGTCGATCGCCGGGTTCAAGCTGCGCGAAGGCATGCCCGTGGGCGTCGTGGCCACCCTGCGGCGCGACCGCATGTGGGAGATGCTCGACCGGCTGCAGTCGATCGCGATTCCGCGCATCCGCGACTTCCGTGGCCTCAACCCGCGCTCGTTCGACGGCCGCGGGAACTACACGCTGGGGCTGCGCGAGCAGATCATCTTTCCCGAGATCGACTACGACTCGATCGACCAGGTCCGGGGCCTGAACGTCACGATCACGACCTCTGCACAGACCGACGACGAGGCGCGTGAGCTGCTGCGCCTCCTCGGGATGCCTTTCCGCGCCGAGGACCGCGGCCCCACGGCCGCCGAGATGCGCCAGCAGCAGCTCGAGCAGCAGGCCAAGCGAGAGGCCGAGGAAGCGGCGGCCGCGCAGCTCAAGGCGGAGCGGGGCGAGCCCGAGGAGGAGGCCTCCGAGGACGGAGCCGCGGGTGAAGGCGGCGCAGGAGACGAGGGCGGCGCAGCCCCCTCGGAAGAGAGCGAATAGGAGAACATGGCCAAGACGTCACAGAAAGTCCGCCAGCAGCGCGGAAGCAAGTTCAAGACGCGTAACTACAATCGCTGTCGCCGGTGCGGCCGCTCGCGGGCGTACTACCGGAAGTTCGGCCTGTGCCGGATCTGCCTGCGGGAGATCGCCCACCAGGGCATGATCCCGGGCATGACCAAGTCGTCGTGGTAGCCGGGCTGCAGCACCTACCGAGCAGAGCCAGAGAGATCTCTTGACGGATTCAGTCGCAGACTTCCTGACACGCGTTCGCAACGCGATCCACGCGGACCACGACGATGTCGTCGTCCCGGCCTCGCGCATGAACCAGGAGCTTGCCCGCGTGCTCGAGCAGGAGGGCTACATCCTCGGGTTCGGCGTGGAGGCGACGGACCGCCCGCCGGGAGCCAAGAGCCACAAGACGACGGCGGAGTTCCAGGCGCTGCGGATCCGGCTCAAGTACACGGAGGACCGCGAGCCGGTGATCAGCGGCCTGAAGCGCATCTCCAAGCCCGGCCGGCGCCAGTACGCCAACACGGACCAGCTGCCGCGCGTGCTGGGCGGCATGGGCACCGCCATCCTGACCACTTCCAAAGGCCTCATGACCGCGAACCAGGCGCGCCGCGAGCGTGTCGGCGGCGAGGTCCTCGCACACGTCTGGTAATGAGCCGCATCGGCCGACTTCCGATTCCGATTCCCGAGACGGTCGAGGTGCAGATCGACGACGGGCTGGTGGTCGTCCGCGGCCCGCGCGGTGAGCTCCAGCAGGCGGTCTCCCGCGACATGTCCTTCGAGCGCGAGGACTCCACGCTGGTGGTGAAGCGCCCGACCGACCGCGGTGAGCACCGCGCGTTGCACGGTCTCACGCGCAGCCTCGTCAGCAACATGGTCGAGGGAGTCACGAGCGGCTTCGAGAAACGGCTCGAGATCCAGGGCGTCGGGTACCGCGCGCAGCTGAAGGGCAACACGCTGGAGCTGGCGCTCGGCTTCTCGCACCCGGTGCGGATCGAAGCGCCCGAGGGCATCGAGTTCGAGGTGCCCGTGCCCACCCAGATCGTCGTGCGCGGAAACGACAAGCAGGTCGTCGGCGAGATCGCCGCGCGCATCCGGAAGTTCCGGCCGCCCGAGCCCTACAAGGGGAAGGGCGTGCGTTACGCAGGCGAGCACGTGGCACGGAAGGTGGGCAAGCGCGCATGACGACCGCGGTCATCGAGAAGCGCGCGCGCCGCGACCGGCGCCGCCGGCGCATCCGGGCGCGAGCTGTCGGCACCGCCGAGCGCCCCCGGCTGTCCGTGTTCCGCTCGAACCGCGGCCTCGTGGCCCAGCTCATCGACGACGACCGCGGCCACACCGTCGCCTCCGTGCGGTGGTTCGAGCCGGACCTCCGCGGGCTCAAGGCGATGGACCAGGCCAAGCGCGTGGGCGAGGTCCTGGCGCAGCGAGCCGCCGACGCCGGCGTGGAGGCATGCGTCTTCGACCGGGGCGGCTACAAGTACCACGGCCGCGTGAAAGCGCTTGCCGACGGCGCCCGCGAAGGCGGGCTCAAGTTCTAACGGTCTAGACAGACCCCTTTAGTACCCTCACGAAATGGCCCGCGACGATCGCATAAACCCCCAGGGACTCGACCTCCAGGAACGGGTCGTGGCCATCAACCGCGTGGCGAAGGTCGTGAAGGGCGGCCGGCGCTTCTCGTTCACCGCCCTGGTGGTGGTCGGCGACGAGGACCAGATCGTCGGCGTGGGCTACGGCAAGGCCAACGAGGTGCCGCTCGCGATCCAGAAGGCGGTGGAGCGCGGCAAGAAGAGCCTTTTCCGCGTCCCGAAGCACCACCAGACGATCACGCATCAGATCGTCGGCCGCTACGGCTCCGGGCAGGTGCTCCTGAAGCCCGCCTCGGAGGGAACCGGCGTGATCGCCGGCGGCCCCGTGCGCGCCGTGCTCGAGCTGGCCGGCATCAAGGACGTGCTGTCCAAGAGCCTCGGCACGCAGAACCCGATCAACCTCGTGAAGGCGACGGTCGCGGGGCTCCGCGGCCTGAAGCGGCCCGAGGAGATCGCCGCGCTGCGCGGCAAGACCGTGGCCGAAGTGCTCGGCCTGGAGGAGCGGCCCGCCGCGAAGAGCGTCGCATCCGGTGACGAGACGGCGGCTGCGCCTGCTCCCGCCGGGGCGGCAGCGGAGTAGGAGCATGGCCTCCAAGCTCGTGATCAGGCAGCGTCGCAGCGCCGCGGGGGCGAACCGCCCGCAGCGCGAGACCCTGCGCTCCCTGGGCCTGCGCGGCATCGGCACGACGACGGAGCGGTCCGACAATCCTGCGCTGCGGGGAATGCTGCGGCGCGTGGCCCATCTGGTCGAGATCGAGGAGACGGCAAATGCCTGAAGACGCCGACATCGGCCTGCACACGCTGACTCCGCCGCGCGGTGCGCGCAAGGCGCGCAAGCGCGTCGGCCGGGGCGAGGGCTCGGGTTACGGCCGGACCGCGGGGCGCGGCCAGAAGGGCGCCGGCGCGCGCTCCGGCAACAAGCGCAAGGCGGGCTACGAGGGCGGCCAGAACCCGCTGCACATGCGGATGCGCAAGCTGCGCGGCCCGCACATGAAGAAGTCCATGCCCTTCGAGCCCTTCCGCACCCACAACCAGCCGGTCAACCTCGCGGACCTCAACCGCTTCGAGGACGGCGAGGAGGTGACGCCCGCGACGCTGCGGGCGCGTGGTCTGGCGACGCGCAAGGACACTCCGGTCAAGATCCTGGCCCGGGGTGAGGTCGAGCGCAAGAACCTGGTCGTGTCGGCGCACGGGTTCAGCGCAAAGGCGCGCGAGGCCATCGAGAGCGCCGGCGGCACCTGCACGGTGATCCCGCCGAAGGAGCCCTGGAGGCGCAGCAAGTCATGATCGCGACGATCGCCAACGCATTCAGCGTTCCCGAGATCCGGCGGAAGATCCTGTTCACGGCCGCGATCCTGGCGCTCTACCGCCTGGGTGCGGTGGTGCCGGTCCCCGGCGTCGACGTGGACGCGGTGAAGAGCGTGGGGGACAGCTTCAACGGGTCCAACATCCTCGGCTTCCTCAACCTGTTCTCCGGAGGCGGGCTGCAGAACTTCGCGATCTTCTCGCTGGGGATCATGCCCTACATCACCGCGTCGATCATCCTGCAGCTCCTGACCGTCGCCGTTCCCACGCTGGAGAAGCTCCAGAAAGAGGGCGAGGTGGGGCAGCAGAAGATCACGCAGTACACCCGCTACCTGACGGTCGCCCTGGCCGCCGCGCAGTCGCTCGGCTTCGTGTTCCTGTTCCGGACGATCGGCAACCAGTCGGGCGAGAGCATCGTCGGCACGCTCACCTTCGGCAAGCTCTTCATGATCATGGTCACGCTGACCGCCGGCTGCACGCTGCTCATGTGGATGGGTGAGCTGATCACCCAGCGCGGCATCGGCAACGGCATCTCACTGATGATCTTCGCGTCGATCGTCGCCGGCCTGCTGCCCGGCGTGCAGGCGTGGTGGACGAACCCGGATCAGGTCTTCGTCGTGATGATGCCGTTCATCGCGCTGGCCGTGATCGTCGGCATCGTCTTCATCCAGGAGGGGCAGCGCCGGATTCCGGTCCAGTACGCGAAGCGGGTCGTGGGGCGCCGCATGACGAGCGGCGGTTCCACCTACCTGCCGCTGCGCGTGAACATGGCGGGCGTGATCCCCGTGATCTTCGCCGCCTCGATCATGGCGTTCCCGCCGACCATCGGGGAGCTGAGCCAGGCGCAATGGGCGCAGGACGTCTCCGCGTTCTTCAATCCCAACGGCTGGGCGTTCATCGTGGGCGAATGCTTCTTCATCTTCATCTTCACGTACTTCTATACGGCGGTCACCTTCAACCCGGTGGACCAGGCCGACAACCTCAAGAAATACGGGGGCTTCATACCCGGCGTACGCCCCGGCCGCCCGACGGCCGAGTACCTGGATCGCATCCTGGCCCGCCTGACGTTCCCGGGAGCGATCTTCCTCGCGGTCGTGGCCGCGTTCCCCACGCTGCTGTTCAACCAGACCGGCGCCAACTTCTACTTCGGCGGCACCTCGCTGCTGATCGCGATCGGCGTCGCGCTCGACACTGTGAAGCAGCTGGAGGCGCAGCTCATGATGCGCAACTACGAGGGCTTCTTGAAATAGCCCGGCCGTGCCTGAGCTGAACTTGATACTGCTCGGTCCACCCGGCGCTGGAAAAGGCACTCAGGCGGAGCGGCTCGTAAAGGACTTCGGCCTTCCCTATCTGGCCACCGGGAACATGCTGCGCGACGCCGTGCGCGACGAGACCGAGCTGGGCGTGAAGGCAAAGGAGTACATGGACCGCGGCGACCTCGTGCCCGATGACCTGATCATCGCCATGATCCTCGACTGCCTGGAGAAGCAGGACACGAGCAAGGGCTTCATCCTCGACGGCTTCCCGCGCACGGAGCGGCAGGCACAGGCGCTCGACGAGGAGCTCGAGAAGCGTGGCCGGTCGCTGGGGGCGGCCCTGCTGATCGACGTCGACGAGGAAACCGTCGTGGACCGGCTCTCGGGACGCCGCGTGTGCGTCAAGGGCCAGCACAACTTCCATTTGAAGTTCGACCCGCCGAAGCACCCGGAGCGATGCGACATGGACGGCAGCCGCCTGGTGCAGCGCGACGACGACAAGCCCGAGGTCATCCAGCACCGGCTACAGCAGTACCACGACAAGACGGAGCCGCTGATCGGGTACTACGAGCGCAAGGGGATGCTGCGCCGGGTGGACGGGGCCCGCGATCCGGAGAAGGTCGGCGATGCCATCCGGGCGACGCTCGCGAGCCTGAAGTTCGAGGAAAAGGTTTGATCGTCCGCAAGACACCCGAAGAGATCGAGGTCATGGCCGAGGCCGGCGAGATCGTCGCCGGCTGCCTGAGCATGCTGCGCGGGATGTGCCGGCCGGGCGTCACGACGGCCGACCTCGACCGGGCGGGGGACAAGTTCATTCGCGGGCGGGGCGGCGAGCCTGCGTTCAAGGGGTACCGGGGCTTTCCCGCATCGATCTGCACGTCCCCCAACTCGATGGTCGTGCACGGCATCCCCGGCGATTACGAGCTGGTCTCCGGCGACGTGCTGTCGATCGACGTGGGCGTGGTGTACGAGGGCTGGGTTGCCGACGCCGCGCTGACCGTGGCGCTGCGCCCCGTCAGCCCGACCGCGGCCCGCCTGCTGAAGGCGACCCGCGAGTCGCTCGAGGCCGCCACCGCGCAGGCCGTGCCGGGCAACCGCCTGGGCGACGTCTCCCACGCCGTCCAGGAGCGGGTGGAGCGCGACGGCCTGTCCGTGATCCGCTCGCTGGTCGGCCACGGGATCGGCCGGCAGATGCACGAGGACCCGCAGGTGCCGAACTTCGGCGAAGCCGGCCGGGGCATGGTGCTCGAGGAGGGCATGGTCTTCTGCGTCGAGCCGATGGTGTGCGCGGGCGGCCACGCGGTCCGGATGGGGGACGACAACTGGGCCATCTATTCCCAGGACGGCTCCCTCACGGCCCATTTCGAGCACACCATCGCGGTGACCGCGGAGGGCCCCCGGATCCTGACCCCATGGCATCTCAAGCAGGATCGCGCCGCAGCCTGATGGTCGGCGGCGGGGCGTTGGGCGACGCCACAGGACCTCAGGTGAGGGCGAAATCCCCTGGATATTTCTTCCGAGGCGCTTTGCTAGCCTTTACCGGTCGCGCGCGGCCTCTGGCCGTGCCCGAATGCAGGGCTCGCCGGCCCAACTCCTGGGGCGGGCAGGGCTATCTCTCGAGAAACGGACGGACGTGAAGGTACGCGCCTCGGTAAAGCCCATGTGCGAAAAGTGCAAGGTGATCCGCCGCCGCGGGGTGGTCCTGATCATCTGCCAGAACCCGCGTCACAAGCAGCGTCAAGGCTAGACAAGCCAGAGGTATTCCATGGCAAGAATCGCAGGGGTCAACATCCCGCTCAACAAGCGAATCGAGATCGGCCTCACCTCGATATTCGGGGTCGGTCGCTCGCGTTCCAACGAGGTGCTGAAGAAGACGGGCATCCCGCCGGACCGCTACGTCAAGGACCTCACCGACGACGAGATCATCAAGCTGCGCGAGGCGATCGACAACGACCTCGTGGTCGAGGGAGACCTGCGGCGGGAGCGCTCGCAGGACATCAAGCGGCTCACCGAGACCGGTACCTACCGGGGCCAGCGCCACCGGCGCGGCCTTCCGGTCCGCGGCCAGCGCACGAAGACGAACGCGCGCGGCCGCAAGGGCCCGCGCCGCGGCCAGGTGGCGCAGAAGAAGAAGGTGTCCAAGTGAGCCTCAGGGGGATCGCCTAACCAATGCCCCAGGCAAGACCCGGACGGCCCCGCGGCCGGCGCCGTGTGCGCAAGAACATTCCCGTGGGCCAGGCCCACATCAAGACGTCCTTCAACAACACGATCGTCACCCTCACCGACCGCGAGGGCAACGTGATCGCCTGGGAGTCCGCCGGTGGCGCCGGCTTCAAGGGCTCGCGCAAGTCCACGCCGTTCGCGGCCCAGGTGACCGCCGAGGCCGCAGCCCGCAAGGGCATGGAGCACGGCCTCCAGAAGGTCGAGTGCCACGTGAAGGGGCCGGGCTCCGGACGCGAGACCGCGATCCGCTCGCTACAGGCGGCCGGGCTCGAGGTGACCGGCGTGAAGGACGTGACCCCGCAGGCCCACAACGGCTGCCGCCCGCGCAAGCGGCGCCGCGTATGAGGCGCGAAGCACAGGACTCTTGGTCGGCGCAGCCCTAATTCTTCGAGACTAGAAGCGACTACAAATGGCAAGAGACATCGGACCGCAGTGCAAGCAGTGCCGCCGCGAGGGGCAGAAGCTGTTCCTCAAGGGCGAGCGCTGTCTCACGGACAAGTGCGCGGTCGAGCGCAGGCCCTATCCCCCCGGGGACCACGGCCGCGGCCGCGTGCGGGCTTCCGAGTACCGGCACCAGCTGCGCGAGAAGCAGAAGGCGCGCCGCTACTACCAGGTGCTCGAGAAGCAGTTCCGCAACTACTACGCCAAGGCCAGCCGGCAGGCCGGTGTGACCGGCGAGAACCTGCTGCGCCTGCTCGAGCGGCGCCTGGACAACGTGCTGGTGAGGCTCGGATTCGCGGCCTCCCGGCGTCAGGCGCGCCAGCTCGTCAACCACGGCCACTTCCTGGTCAACGGGCGGCGTGTGAACGTGCCGTCGTACCAGGTCAAGCCTGGCGAAATCATCTCGGTGCGGGAGGGCTCCAGTGCAATTCCCTTGATCCGTGAAGCCACGGAAGGCACCGCGACCGTGCCGGCCTGGTTGCAGGCCGACTACGACTCGCTGACGGCCAACGTGCTGCGACTCCCCGAGCGGGACGAGATCAGCGCGCCCGTCCAAGAGCAGCTCATCGTCGAGCTGTATTCGAAGTAGCCGTTCGCGGCCAGCCGCGAACGGGTTTGCCTCGAGCCCGGCTCTCAGGAGACACGGCGCTCGGGCCCAATTCCAGTTCGGAGGAACTAACCACCATGTTGGACTTTCAGATCCCCAAGATCACAGCCGAGCAGATCCAGGACAACAAGGGCAGCTTCACCGTCGAGCCACTCGACCGTGGTTTCGGCTACACGTTCGGCAACTCGCTGCGCCGCGTGCTGCTGTCGTCCCTAGTCGGTGCGGCAGTCACTTCCGTGCGCATCGAGGGGGTGGCGCATGAGTTCTCGACGATCAAAGGGGTGAAGGAGGACGTCACCGACATCGTGCTCAACCTCAAGGACGTCGTGTGCCGGATGCACACCGACGCGGGCGAGGTGGAGGCGCCGCTGATCGCCACCGGCCCCGGCGAGATCACCGCGCGTGACATCGACCTCCCCTCCGGCGTCGAGATCCTCAACCCGGACACGCACATCGCCACGCTGGAGAAGAAGGCCAAGCTCGAGGTCTACCTGACGATCGGCCGCGGCCGCGGCTATCGCCCGGCGGAGGGCAACAAGTCGGACGACCAGCCGATCGGCGTGATCCCGATCGACTCGATCTTCTCGCCTGTGCGGCGGGTGAACTACAACGTCGAGGCGGCCCGCGTCGGCCAGCGGACCGACTTCGACAAGCTCACCCTGGACATCGAGACCGACGGGTCGGTCGACCCGCAGGCCGCCCTGCGCGAGGCGGCCGAGGTGCTGATCCAGAGCCTGTCGATCTTCACCGACCCGAGCCGTATCGAGGGGCTGCGACTCCCGCCCGGTGACGGCGCCGGCGAGGTCACGGGCGGCCTGGCGGCGGTGCCGGCGGCGGACGGGATGGACGACATCCTGATCGAGGAGCTGGAGCTGGGCGTGCGGTCGTACAACTGCCTCAAGCGGGCGGGCATCCAGACGATCGGCGACCTGGTGCTGAAGTCGGAGAACGAGCTCAGCGCGATCCCGAACTTCGGCCGCAAGAGCATCGAGGAGGTCAAGGAGACCCTGCGCGTGCGCGGTCTGGGACTGCGTGACGACTAGACTGCGGCAACCATGCGCCACCAGAAGAAGAGGAACAAGCTCTCCCGCGACGCCGGCCATCGCAAGGCGCTGATCCGCAACCTGTGCGCGCAGGTGCTGCAGCACGAGCGTGTGCAGACCTCGGAAGCGAAGGCGAAGGTGATCAAGCCGGAGGTCGAGAAGCTGATCACCCTCGCAAAGCGCGGTGACCTGCACGCCCGGCGCCTGGCGCTGGCTCAGCTGAACCAGGACAAGTTCGTGGTGCACAAGCTGTTCGAGGAGATCGCTCCTCGGTACATCGATCGGCCTGGTGGCTATACGCGCATCCTGAAGCTCGGGCCGCGGCGATCGGACTCGACCGAGATGGTCTATCTGGAGCTGGTCTAAGCCCGGCCTCCAGGGAGAGAGGCCCGCTACTGACGCTTTGGGAGTCAGTATCGGACCTCTCCCCCTTCCGGCCCTTCGTTGACCACCTTCAAGCTCACGCTCGAGTACTTCGGGGGCGGCTTCCGGGGCTGGGCGCACCAACCTGGTCTGCGGACCGTGGAGGGCGTTCTTTCGGACGCGCTCGGCAAGCTTCTCCGTGCCCCACCTGCCTTGTCCGTTGCCGGGCGCACGGATACGGGCGTTCACGCCAGGGGCCAGGTGGTCAGCTTCGCTTGTGAAGGGGAGGTGGGGAGTGGGGGGTTGCTGCGGTCTTTGAACGGCATCCTTCCGCAGGACGTCTCCGTGGTCGCGGTGGATGTGGTGCCGGACGGGTTCGATGCGCGGCGGGATGCTCGGTCGCGGACCTATTGCTACCGCGTGCTTGCGCGGGTGGCGCCGAGCCCCTTTCTGCGCGACCGCGCGCTGTGGTGGCCGCATCCGCTCGACGAAGGGATGCTGCACGAGTGTGCCGGCCGGCTGGTGGGCACGCACGACTTCACCGCCTTCACGCCGACCCAGACCGAGCACGTGCGTTTCGAGCGCGACGTCGCGGCGGCGGAGTGGAGCCGCGACGGGGAGGTGCTCGAGTTCTGGATCGAGGCGGACACGTTCATGCGGCACATGGTGCGCGTCCTGGTCGGGACGATGCTCGAGGTGGCGGGGGGCCGGCGCCACCTCGAGCAGTTCACGTCCCTGCTGCGAGGAGCGGAGCGGTCACAGGCAGGCCCGACGGCCGAGCCACATGGGCTGTACCTGGAACGCGTGCTGTACTGACTTTGCGGATCAGCACCCCGAGTTGGGCGCAGCCGTGGGCGGGACCGCCGTGCACTCGATGTAGTGCTCGGGCTTGAACAGGCGCACCGGACTGCCGCTCGTGATCTCCCCGATGCTCTCGTGCCATGTGATCCGCGCGCTGTTCTGGATCTCCACCTGCTTGGCGGCGACTGCCCCGGTGATGTGCACCGAGTTCTGGAGCCGCACCGTGGACGACGGAGCGTAAAGCGCCATCACCAGCTCCCCGCTGAGCCCGGCGCTGTTCTCGAACGTCGCCGACGTCGGGTAGGTCGCGCTGCCGACGAGGTAGAGCTGCATCGTCGTGGGGTCCGGGTTCAGATTCACGATCGTCCCTGTGTTCCGCACGGAGACCGAGCCCGTGCCCGCGCCGCCACATGCCTCCGGCGCGTCGATGTACACCCTGACCGCGCCGCCGAACGGCCGCGCGGCGATCTTCAGCTGAGCGGTGTTCTCGATGTCGAGCCGGCAGAAGCTGTAGACGTTCCCGCCCAGGGTCAGAGTCGCGCTGTTGCTGAGCCGGAGCCTGCGGGTGGTGGGGTTCCAGCTCACGCTGCCGCAGTCCGAGCACGGGTCGGGCTGGGTCGACGAGGGTGGGTTGCCGATCCGGGAGTTGTCGTTCACGGTGCGGGCGTTGCCCTGGTCGACGGGCTGGAGGTTGAAGCTCTCCTGGGCGGGCAGGGTGTTGCCTGCGCATACGACCGAGGCGCTGTTGCGGATCTCCACCACCTTGCCGGGGCCCGGCGTCGCGTTGCCGCACACCTGGGCGCTGTTGCGCAGGTAGACGTTTCCGTTCGAGCCGATCCCGCCGGTGATCTGCGCGGAGTTGCTGACCGTCACGGGATCGAGGCTCACGGCGGCGTACCCGTTCGGGAAGATCGGCTCGCCCGTGGCGGCGTTCGTCTTCAGCAGCAGGCGCCTGCGCACGCCGTTGACGATGCCCGTGGACACGATCGAACGCTGCGTGAGCGCCTGGCCGTTCACGTGCAGCGGCACTGCGCCCGAGACGCGCATCGTGAAGCTGGCGCCCTCGCCCAGGTCCTCTCCCTGTTCGCGGCACCAGCCGTCGGCCTCGAGGGCGCTGAGGACGAACGCGCCCGTGGTCGTGCTCTGGACGACGCACTGGACCGCGCCCGGCTGCAGCAGGTTGGTGCGGTACATCGCGGCCGACAGGCCGGCGTTCGCTGCGGACAGCGCCATCTTCACGTGGCGATCGCGCAGGGACTGGCTCTCACCTCCGATGGCGGCGCGGGCGGTCACGGTCGCAAGGCCTCCGACCACGATCAGCACCGCGAGCGAGGTCGGCAGGGCGAACCCGCCCTGGTCGCGGAGCCGTGAGCGAAGGCTCTCTGCCAGGCGTCTCACAGCGGTGTCGTGGTCGCCAGCTCGAGCAGCGACGGGTAGGCGGGGTGGTCGTAGGCGTACAGCAGGTCGTGGGTCGACTGCCCCTGGGTGTGCAGGACCAGCACCAGGCGGTTGCCGGGCAGGATGTCCTGGCCCGTCGGGAGCTGGAAGGTGAACGTCACCCGGCGGATCGAGCGGGGCCAGGCCGACAGGTCGTAGGTGGCGTCGCCGAGCAGGCGGTCGGTCGGCACGCCGTTCGTCACGGACTGCTCGATCAGCGTGGCGCACAGCCGTCCGGCCGCGGGAACCCCGCCGATCGACACCGTGAAGAGGGAGAGAGTCGCCTGCCCGTCGAGGTGGAACAGGTAGGGCATCGGAGCCGTGCTCCAGGAGTGCACGCTCCACCGGCTCGGCACGGCAGGGTCCTCGCCGCCGGCGTCATAGGAGTGCACGCAGGTCGAGCCGGCCGGCTTCGTGGCGAGCCCGCCGTAGTAGGGGCCGTCGAGGTCGTTCGAGTACCTGTACAGCTCGTCGCCGGGGCTGCCGGGGGGTGCTCCGGGCGCCATCAGGTCGGGCTGCCGGTCGGTGCTCGGATGCTCACAGGTCGAGTTGTCCTCGGGCGCCGCCCCGCGCGCGGCCGTGTCACGGGTCTCGTGGTCGGCGGCCGGCGTCTGGCGCGTGGCCTGGCTGCACGGCGTGTCGTAGAGATACAGGGACTGAGCCGTGACCGGGGGCCCGCTGTGGGGGGTGCCGCCGGGAGGAGCAGGGGAGCCGGGTGGCACCGTCGCGGCGTCGGCCACGATCGTCGAGATCCAGACGGGCGGCCGGTTGGAGGGCCGGAAGGGAGCGTCGATCGTGGCGGCCACCGTGATGCGCTTCGTGTCCTCGGTTGTGGGGCAGAGCGTGAGCGGGCAGGTCTCGTCGCGCCACGTGACGTACCGGTAGAGCTTGCCGGTGATCGTGGCTCCGCCGGTGCCGACCGCGAAGGAGTCGGGCCCGGGCTCGACTCGGGCCGTGGCCCCTTCGCCCGGGGCAGTCACCAGCGCCTCGGAGAGCCCGGAGCGCACGTTGAAAGATCCCCCCGCCACCTTGAAGCCCGGGTGGCGGGGGTCGCTGGATGCTTCGGGGGCTGTGGTCAGCGCAAGCTCGGCATAGGGAAGCGATGCCAGCTGCTCCACCTCGGCCTGCACCTGCTGCACGGCGACGTGCTGTGCCTGGGCGCTGAGGGTCGTGCGCCCGGCAGAGCCGAACACCTTCAGCGTCGCAGCCACCCCCATCGAGACCACCGTGACGGCGATCAACATCTCGATGAGCGTGAAGCCGGCGTCGTTCCGCTGGGAACACATTCGGCGGCGACCGTGTGTTGTGCGTGTCTGCGCATCGTTCATTCGCGCTTGCGCTTCCACCCCGGTCTTTCGGTCGGGTTCTAAACTCCGAGAGGTGTCCGCTCCGAGACTCGACACTTGACCGGGTGCCGGCCTAAACGGGTGCTCTAGGGCGAGTGTCGAGCGGCCGGAACTACGAGCCCGATTGCACGTTGCGGAGCGCGAAGCCGCCGTCGAGCGTGATCGGGTTGCCTGCGCCTCTGACCGTCACCTCGACGCGGGTCACCACGTACGTGGGATTGACCGTGTTCGGCTCCAGCGAGAAGACGTCCGCATTCTGGACGTCCGTGATCACGGGCACCGGCCCCGAGGTGAGGGAACCGCCGGGCGGGCCCTCCCAGCGGTTGCAGGCGCCGCCGGAGCAGTCATAGCGAACCCGCCGCTGGGCGGACGGGCCGCCGTCCGAGGGGCGGACCCACGTCGTCCCGTCGAGGACCTGGGACGACACCGGCGTGATGGCCGTTGCCTGCCGCATCTCGCGCGTGATCTGTTCCAGGCCGTTTCGCTGCTGGAGCAGGCTCTGCACGCGCCCGGTCGTGTCCCGCTGGCTGCGGGCTCCCACCGTGTAGAGCGCGTAGGTGCCCAGGAGCACGATCACCAGCATGGGGATCACGGTCAGCAGCTCGATCAGCATTATCCCGCGCTCGCTGCGCAGGCTGAGGCCCTCGTGTCGCATGCTCCGGTCCATGGCGCTCCACTAGACCCTTCGTCCGCAGCGGGGAGTTCGTCAGCTTCCGGGCCCGCGCTCGACTCATATACGGGGCCCCCGGAGGGTGCCTCACTAACATTGCCTCCCCGGATATCGCCCACATGAGAGTCCTCCTCACCAACGACGACGGCATCCAGGCGCGCGGGCTGAACGAGCTCCGCCGCGCCCTCCTGAAGGTGCCCGGGATCGAGCTGGCGGTGATCGCCCCCGACTCCAACCGCTCCGCCAGCGCGCGCAGCATCACGACCAGGCAGCCGTTGTGGGTGGACGAAATCGAGTTCGGGGACGGCACGACGGGCTTCGCGACCGACGGCACGCCCGTGGACTGCGTGCGGTTCGCGAGCCTGGGGCTGATCGGAGAGCCACCCGAGCTGATCGTCTCGGGCATCAACCACGGTGCCAACCTGGGCGACGACATCACGTACTCGGGCACGGTCGCGGCCGCGCTGGAGGGTGTGGTGCTGGGCCTGCCCGCGATCGCGGTCTCACAGCAGTCGCAGAAGCGGGAGATGGACTTCCGCCTCGGGAAGGAGTTCGACTTCACCGCGGCTGCCACTTTCACCGCCCGGCTGGTCGAGAGGCTGCCGAACCGGCCGCTCGCCAGCGGCACCCTGCTCAACGTGAACTGCCCCGCCGTCCCGCTCGGGGAGCTCGCCGGGGCCCAGGTGACGCGCATGGGCAAGCGCATCTACCGCGACCGGCTCGAGCTGGCGGGCGAGGATCCGGACGGCGGCCGGCGCAAGCGGTATCGCATCTACGGCATGGAGCCCTCCTACCACTCGGAGGACGGCACCGACTTCGCCGCGATCGACGCGGACACGATCTCGGTCACGCCGCTCCATTTCGACCTGACCGATCTGGGGAGCATGGAGCAGCTGGAGGGCTGGGACCTGTCCGGCCTGCTGGCGCACGGCGCACCCGCATCGCCCTGATGCCGCGGACGAAGCGCAGTCCCACCGACCCGGCTGCGCGCGCCGCCGAGCTGCGGCACGACATCGAGTACCACAACAACCGCTACTACGTGCAGGACGATCCGGAGATCTCCGACACGGAGTACGACGACCTGCTGCGCGAGCTGAATGCGCTCGAGGACGCGCACCCGGAGCTGCGCACCCCGGACTCGCCGACGCAGCGCGTGGGCGGCCGGCCGCTGGAGCGTTTCGGGCAGGTGAGTCACCTGCTGCCGATGCTGTCGCTCGCGAACGCGCGCGACGCGGACGAGCTGCAGGCGTGGGAGCAGCGGGTCCGCAACCTGCTCGCCAAGCGGGAGCTCTCCGAGCGTGAGGTCCGATACGTGACCGAGCCCAAGGTCGACGGCCTCGCCATCTCGCTCGTGTACGAGAACGGCGAGCTGGTCCGCGGCGCCACCCGCGGCGACGGCGAGATCGGCGAGGACGTCACGCAGAACCTCAAGACGATTCCCGACATCCCGCACTCGATCGGGCCGGATGCGCCGCCGCTCGTGGAGGTCCGCGGCGAGGTGTACCTGCCGCTGGCGGGCTTCGCCAAGCTGAACGAGGAGCAGGCCGCGGCGGGTCAGAAGACATACGCCAATCCGCGCAACTCCGCGGCCGGGTCGCTGCGCCAGCTGAACCCGGAGGTCACGCGGTCCCGGCCGCTGTCCATCTGGTGTTACGGCATCGGAGCGTCGGAGGGGCTCGGCCAGGAGCGCCACTCGGACTCGATCGCTTGGCTGCGTGAGCACGGCTTCAAGGTCAACGAGGACGTCGAGCTGCATCGCGACATCGACTCGGTGATCGAGACGGCGCACCGCTGGGAGGAACGCCGCGAAAGCCTCGACTACGAGATCGACGGCGTGGTCGTCAAGATCGACGAGTACGACGTGCAGCAGGCGCTGGGCGTGGTGGGCCGCGAGCCGCGCTGGGCCGTCGCGTTCAAGTTCGCGCCCACGACGGCGGTCACCAAGCTGGAGAAGATCGAGGTGAACGTGGGGCGCACCGGGAACATGGTCCCCTGGGCGCGGCTCGAGCCGGTGCAGGTGAGCGGAGTCACGGTCGGCAAGGCGACCCTGCACAACGAGGAGGACATCTCGCGCAAGGACATCCGCGAGGGCGACCAGGTCGTGATCATGCGCGCCGGCGACGTGATCCCGCAGGTTGTCTCGCCGATCACGCAACGGCGGACCGGGAAGGAGAAGCGCTACCGGCCACCCAAGAAGTGCCCCGCCTGCGGCACCCCGACCGTGAAGCCCGAGGGCGAGGTCTGGACCCGCTGCCCGAACCGCAAGGACTGCCCCGGGCAGATCGTCCAGGCGCTGAAGCACTTCGTCTCGCGAGGCGCGATGGACATCGAGGGCTTCGGCGAGAAGCTCGTCTACCGCTTCTTCGAGGAAGAGCTCGTGCGGGCGCTGCCGGACATCTATCGCCTCACGGTCGAGCAGCTCGAACAGCTCGAGGGCTTCCAGCGCAAGTCGGCCGAGAACCTGGTGGCGTCGATCGAAGGCTCGAAGCGACAGCCTTTCCACCGGGTGCTCTACGCGCTCGGGATTCCCGGCATCGGCGGCGTCAACGCGCGCGCTCTGGCATCCCACTTCGGCTCGATCGACCGGCTGATGGGTGCGTCCGAGGAGGAGATCCTCGAGGTCGAGGGCATCGGGCCCGTGCTCGCCGGGCTGATCCGCGAGACGTTCGACGAGCCCCGCAACCAGCAGCTCATCGAAGACCTGCGGAACGCAGGTCTTCAATTGGAACAGGGCCGCCGATCCGTAAGCGGATCGGCGGGTGGGCCGCAGGATGGGCCCCTGAAGGGACAGACTTTCGTGTTGACGGGCACGTTGCCGAACATGTCGCGCGACGAGGCGACCGAGCGGATCACGGCCGCCGGGGGCAAGGTCACGGGCTCCGTGTCGGGCAAGACCGACTACGTCGTGGCGGGAGCGGACCCGGGCTCCAAGGCCGACAAGGCCAGGGACCTGGGCCGGCCCGTGATCGACGAGGCCGAACTCGAACGGCTGCTCGGCCCGGCCTGATCGACGGTACTCAGACCCAGCCGCGAACCATGTCCCGTGCGTAACACCTGTGGTTACGGACGGGCCAAAGTTCCGGCGACGCGGCCCTAGTCGCCGGTGTACGACGCGAGCAGCGCGGCGATCCGGTCCTGGGCGCGGCGGCCGGCCCAGACGTTCACGCCGTTCATCAGGAGGGCGAACGTCATCGCGTCGCCGTCCGGCGCGCGGCAGTAGCCGGCCAGCGCGGTGACGCCGGACAGCGTGCCCGTCTTGGCGCGGCAGCGTCCCGACGCGCGAGTCCTCCGCATGCGCTTGTGGAGCGTCCCGGACTTGCCTGCGAGTGGCAGCGAGCCGTAGAAGGCCTCGAACCACGGCTGCTTGCGCGCGTCCAGCAGCAGCCGCCCCACATCCCGCGGCGCCACGCGGTTCGCGCGCGACAGGCCGGAGCCGTCGACGACCTTCGCCTTGAAGCCGGCCTCACGCGCGTAAGCGCGCGCAACCCGCGCTCCCGCCGACGTCGAACCGGCCCCCCCGGACCGGGCGCCGATCCCCTTCAGCAGCATCTCGGCGAAATAGTTGTCGGATACCTGGTTGGTGCGCCGCACGATGCTCCCGAGCGGGGGAGACTCGACGGCCGCCACGGTCTTGGCGTCCGCGGGCGCGTTTCCGGTGCGCACGTATCGTGCGACGGCGACGTCCTCACGGCGCAGCGACACGCGCAGGCGTTCCGCGGCGAAGGCGGGAGGATTCGTCTGCCAGCCGCGCGCGAACGGCACGAGCGAGCCGTGGTTGAAGGCGAGGGCGGACAGCGGACCGACATAGGGCGAGATCCCGAAGCCGCTCGCCGGCCCGCCACGCCGCGTGTCGAAGAAGCTCTCGTCGCCGAGCACCCGACCGGTGATGCGATCCAGGCCCGTGTCGGCGACCAGGCCGGCGAGCCTGTTGAGGGCACTCGTCCCGAAAGTCGGGTCGCCTGAACCGTGCAGGTAGACGTTCCCGTCCAGGGTGCCTTCGCTGACCTCGCCGTCGGCCATCACCGCGGTTTCGAAGCGTGCCTCGGCACCGAGGCGGTCGAGCGCCGTGGCCGTCGTGACGAGCTTCTGCACCGACGCCGGCACGCGCGGGCTCTGCGAGCGCCACTTGAACACCGTCCGCCCCGACCCACCGTCGTGGACCCAGGCGCCCGAATAGCCGCCGGCGGCGCGCATCTCGCGCGTCAGGGCGGCACGCAGCGCAGTGGGCGTCTCGACCGCGGCCGCCGCGGCGCTCGTCACGACCGCGAGCAGCGCGACCGCGAGCAGCAGCGTGGCGACCCAGCCGCGTTGAATCGCGGCCACCGCCGCCTGCGTGCGGTTGGAGACGCCCGTGCGCTCCAGCACGCTGGAGACATGGGCGCGCACGGTCCGCTCGGTGATCCCGAGACGGGATGCGATCTGCGCGTTGTCGAGGCCTTCGACGATCAGCTCCAGCACCTCGCGTTGCCGCGGAGTCAGGGACGGGCGGTGGGGCGCCTGGCCCCCGGCGGTGGCGTTCCTTATAGCAATGGAGAGCTCCGCCAAGGTGCAGTTCTTCGGCAGGAGGGCGCGGGCTCCCAGCTGCGCCGCGGCGAGAGCGTCGGCCGGCTCCGCGCGCTCTGCGAGCACGATCACGCTCACCCCCCGGACCGCGAGCGCGCGCAGCTCCGCGGGCAGCGGCGACTCGAGGATCGCGATGTCCGCTCCGCGCGGCACCCGCGGAGGGGAGCCGGCGTGCGACTCCCAGACGCGCGCCCCGCGGCTGGCAAGCAGGGCGGCGAGTGCGCTCACGTACAGGGCGTGGCGCCCGCGCACGAGCAGGCCGAGGCCTGCCAAACGGGTGTCGGCTTCCTTGCTGACGGCGGCGAAGCGGTCAAGTGAGGCGCTCCGACGCTGCGCCCGCTGAATTGAGAAAGCGCCTCCATCCCTGAAGACGCATTCCCATCGTAGGACGGCGGCGCGGGGCGCGCCATCCTTTTCAGGCCGTCAGCTTGCGTACTAGGCGGCTGCGGGCACGAGCCCGATGACCTTCAGGCGCCGCGTCAGCGCCTGGGCCGCGAAGTCGCGCGTGTCGTCGATGCTCACGCCGAAGAACTCGTAGTCCTCCGGCTGGTCCTGCGCCCACGGCGGCTTGAGCACCGCATCGGCGATCTCGAGCGCCTCGGCGAGCGTGCGCTGGATCACTTCCTTGTAGGCCGGGTCCTCCGACACGGCGTCGCGCAGGAAGCGCGCCCCGAAAGCGACATGGCGATGCTCGTCGCGCGCGACGAGGTTGAAGCCGCGCACGAACCCGGGCAGCGTGCCCTCGCGTTCGTTGAAGTCGATGATGAAGTGCTGGCCCGTGAGCGCGAGCATGCCCTCGATCACCATGTGGTAGAGCGTGATCGCCTCCACGAGCGCGACCATGTTGGTCGGGTCCTCGGCGAGCGTGCGCACCCGCGCGCCGAGCATCTCGTCGAAGAGGACGTTGAACGCGGGATTGAGGTGCTTCTCGGTCTCTTTCAGGCGCGCCGCCAGGTCATCCGAAGCGAGCACGCCCACCTCCGCGTAGAAGCGGTCGAAGAAGCGCACGTGGCGGGCCTCGTCCGCGATCTGAGTCGCGAGAAACACCTGCATGTCCTGCGTGGGCGCGGCGCGCATCATCGGGCCGAGCTCCTCGGTGACCTTCTGCTCGCCGATGAAGAACGACGAGAGCCCGTACATCCGCTGGAAGCGCTCCTCGTCCGGGAAGCCGTGCCAGTGATCGCGGTCGACCGAGAAGTCCAGCTCCTGCGTGAGCCACTGCTGGCGCTCCCACAGCTCGTACAGCTGCCGGTAGTCGAGCAGCTCCGTCTGCCCTCGGTCCGCCGACTCGAGCAGCGCCGGGTCCGCGGTCTCCGAGAAGAAGTCGGTGAGTTCGATACGTGAGCTGAGCGTGGTCACTGGGCCTCCTGCGCGCCGGGTTTGCCTGCTCCGGACAGCCTACCGCCGCCTCTGGCGGCGGTTCCACTTACTGACCGGCCGGTTTGCACTGCGCTGCAACAGGGGAGGCGGAGTGCGCGGACCGGCAAGAAGCCCCTGGTAGGGTCCGCTTTGTTCAATGGGTGACGTAGTCGAACTCGAATCATCGGTGCCGGGGGCTGCGGGCCCCAAGCGCTCGAGCATCCAGAAGGCCCAACGGCGCCGTGGCGGGCGTTCCAAGACCGCGCTCGTGCTCGGCGGGGGCGGGTTCACGGGCGGCGTCTACGAGATCGGCGCCCTGCGCGCGCTCGACCTGTTGAGCGTCAACCGGACGGTCAACGAGTTCGACATCTACGTCGGCACCAGCGCCGGATCGTTCGTCGCCGGGCTGCTGGCCGCGGGCCTGACCCCCGAGGAGATGTCGCGCGTCGTCAACCGCCAGGTGCCGACCCCCTTCCGCGACGTGGACCTCGGCGCCCTCCTGCGGCCCAACTACGCGGACTTCGCGACGCGGGCCATGCTCATGCCCCTGCGGCTCGCAGGGCTGGCGCGCAGCCTGGCGGGCCGGTGGCGCGAGGTGTCGCTGATGGACGTCTTCACCGGGCTGGCCGAGGCGCTCCCCTCGGGGCTCTACACCGGCTCCGGCATCGAGCAGTACATTCGCGAGGCCTTCCTCGAGAGCGACCGCACCGACGACTTCCGGCTGCTGGAGGCCGAGCTTTACCTGACGGCGACCGATCTCGACACCTGCGAGCGGATCGTGTTCGGCTCTCCCGGCTGGGACGACGTGCCGATCTCCAAGGCCGTGTCGGCCTCCACGGCGCTGCCGATGGTGTACCGGCCGGTGGAGGTGCGCGGCCGGCAGCTGATCGACGGCGGCATCCGCTCGACGACGAACGTCGACGTCGCGGTGGAGCAGGGCGCGAAGTTCATCGTGGTGATCAACCCGCTCGTGCCGTACGTGAATGACTTCCAGAAGCGGATCCCGACGATCTTCGGGAGCCGCGTGCGCCGCGTGTCGGACATGGGCTATCCGCAGGTCGGCTACCAGGCGTTCAAGCTGCTCGCCCACGCCCGGTTGCACGAGCACGTCAAGCACTGGCGGGAGCGCTACCCGGGCGTCGACATCATCTTGATCGAGCCCGACCCGAACGACGAGTTGATGTTCGGGACGAGCATCATGAACTACTCGTCGCGCATCGAGATCGCGCGCCATGGCTTCGAGTCGGTCACCCTGCGCCTCGCGCAGGACTACCGCCACTACAAGGAGATCTGCGAGAAGCACGGGATCGAGATCTCGGCCCGGCGCGTGACGAAGATCCTGCGCCAGGCCGACGAGCAACGCGAGCGCACCACCGCGTGGCGCCGGATTTTGGAGCAGACCACCGGCGCCCTGCTCCGCCAGAGTGGCAGCTAGTACCGCCAGCCGCTAGAACGGATCCATGAGCGAGCTCAGGGAAGCTTTCTACCGGGAGTACGGCAAGAGCGGCGTCTGGCTGGCGACGTTCTGGCTTGGCAGGCACGTCTACAAGTGCCCGACCGACCTCTGGGTCTATCAGGAGCTGCTCCACATGACTGAGCCGGATCTGATCATCGAGACCGGCACGTTCTCCGGGGGAAGCGCCCTCTACCTGGCTTCGATGTGCGACCTGATGGACAGGGGTCGCATCATCACGATCGACATCGATCCGCAGGACGATCTGCCCACGCACCCGCGCATCGAGTACGTGAAGGGGTCGTCCGTGGCGCCAGAGGTGCTCGAGCAGGTCCGGGCCGAGGCTTCCAGCGCGGAGCGCGTGATGGTCATCCTGGATTCCGACCACACCAAGGAACACGTGCTCGCCGAGCTGAAGGAGTACTCGTCACTCGTGAGCGAGGGCTGCTACCTGATCGTCGAGGACACCCACGCCTGGCTGCTGCCCGACCACGGGCCAGGCCCGGATGAGGCGATCGAGGAGTTCTTGAACGAGAACCGCTCCTTCGAGGTCGACCCCGTGTGCGAGAAGTTCCTGCTGACCTTCCAGCCCGGCGGTTACCTGCGGCGCGTGCCGGGCACGGATAGTCGGAGCCAGCCGTAGCGCAGCCTCCACCTGGCATGCGCCTCGACGGGGCGATCGAAGCGGTCGGGCTGACCAAGCGGTACGGCTCGGTCACCGCAGTGGACGACCTCTCCTTCAAGGTCCGGGCCGCGACGGTGACCGGCTTCCTGGGACCGAACGGCGCGGGCAAGACCACCACGCTGCGCATGGTGCTGGGGCTGGCGCGGCCGACCCGCGGCCACGCGACCGTGATGGGCCGCCGCTACGCGGATCTGGACGACCCGGCCCTGATGGTCGGCGCCAACCTCGAGGTCGCCGGTGCCCATCCGGGCCGCTCGGGCCGCAACCACCTGCGCTCGCTCGCGGCGATGGCCGGCCTTCCGCGCTCGCGGACCGAGGAGGTCCTGCGCCTCGTGGAGATGGAGGGCGCCGCCCACCGCCGCGTCGGCAAGTACTCGATGGGCATGCGCCAGCGGCTCGGCCTCGCGGCCACGTTGCTCGGCGACCCGCAGGTCCTGGTGCTGGACGAACCTGCGAACGGGCTCGATCCGCAGGGGATCCGGTGGCTGCGCGACTTCCTGCGCTCCCTGGCGGCGGAGGGACGCACCGTGCTCGTGTCCAGCCACGTGCTGGCGGAGGTGGCGCAGACGGTCGACGACGTGGTGGTGATCCATCGGGGCCGGATGGTGCGGCAGGGGTCCGTGTCGGAGCTGACGATGGGCGGGGCGGTGCGCGTGCGGACGCCTGCCGCCGACCAGCTGGTCGCAGCACTCGCAGCCACGGGGCTCGACGTCACTCGTCAGGACGACGGGTCGCTGCAGGTGAGCACCGACGATCTCGCGCGAGTCGGAGACGTGGCCCATGCGGCGGGCGCGCCCCTGCACGAGCTGACGCTCGTCACGACGTCGCTCGAGGAGGTCTTCCTCGAGCTGACGAGCGACACGGAGGGGATCACGTGACCCGCCTGCTGGCCGGCGAGCTGATCAAGGTGCGCACCACGCGCACCGCGGTGTCCTTCGCGGCCGCGGGGCTGCTGCTCGCGGTCGCGACGATCGTGATCGTCGCGCTGGTGGACGACCCGGGGACGGTGCGGGACAAGCGCAACGCGCTTGCATTCGGCGGTTGGATCGCGGCCCTGATGCTGATCTACGGCGCGGTCGGCGCCACCGGCGAGTTCAGGCACCGCACGCTGGCTCCGGCGGTCCTGATCGCTCCCGACCGCTATCGGCTGGTGATGGCGCGGATGCTCGCCTACGGCCTCACGGCCGGCCTCGGGGCGATCGCGATCGGCGCCGTCACCTATGCGGTCGGGATCCCGCTGCTGGCGGGAACCCCGGGCCCGAGCCTCGACGGCCGGGACTACCTGGGCGTCGCCGTCGGCGGCATCCTCGCGTCGATGATGTGCGCGGCGATCGGCGTGGCGGTCGGGACGCTGATCAGGAACCAGGTCGCTGCGCAGGTGGGCCTGCTGCTGTGGATCTTCGTGGTCGAGTCGCTGGTCACCCTCCCCGAGGAGGATCTCGTCGACTACACGCTCGGCACGTCGTTCGGCGTGCTCAGCCAGGGCGGCAACGTCGACGGCACGATGCTGCACGCGGGATTGGTGTTGACCGCCTGGCTGGCCGTGCTGGCCACGGCCGCCACGCTGATAGACCGCCGCCGCGACGTGGAGTAGCTCCGACCCGGAGCCACCGAGTTTCGCGGCTAAGCGAAACTCGTCATTTCCGATACATCGCGTCGAGCTCGCCGGCGTACTTCTCGTTCACGACGTTGCGCTTGACCTTCAGCGTCGGCGTCAGCTCCCCGGTCTCCTGCGTCAGGTCGTGCGGCAGGATCGTGAACTTCTTCACTTCCTCCACGCGCGCCACCTTCTCGTTGACCTTGTCGACCGCCTCCTGGACGAGCGCCTGCACCTTCTCGTTCTGTGCGAGCGACGCCATGTCGGTGTCCTCGATGCCCTGCGCCTGCGCCCACGGCACGATCTCTTCGGGATCGAGCGTGATCAGGGCGGTCAGGAAGGGGCGCCGGTCGCCGTGCACGACCGCCTGTGAGATGTACTGGTTCTGCTTCAGGCCGTTCTCGAGATTCGCCGGGGTGATGTTCTTGCCGCCGGCGGTGATGATGATGTCCTTCTTGCGGCCCGTGATGTACAGGAAGCCGTCCTCGTCGATCCGCCCGATGTCGCCGGTGTGCAGCCATCGGTCGACGATCGTCTCGGCAGTGGCCTCCGGGTTCTTGTAGTAGCCGCGGAAGATGTTCGGGCCGCGCGCGAGGATCTCGCCGTCTGCGGCGATCTTGACCTCGACGCCGGGGAACGGCTTGCCCACCGATCCGAAGCGGAACTCCTCGGCGGTGTTGCAGGTGGCGGCAGTCGAGGTCTCGGTCATCCCCCAGCCCTCGAGCACGAGCACGCCGCAGGCGTAGAAGAACTCGAGGATCTCCTGGGCGATCGGCGCGGCGCCGGTCACCGCCTGCTTGATGCGCCCGCCGAAGATGTTGCGGACGTTCTGGAACAGGGCGGCGTCGGCCTTGTCGAACGCCTCCTGCAGCTCCGCCGGCACGGCCTCGCCGCGATCCTGCATCTGGCGGACCTTCAGGCCGAGCTGGACAGCCTGCTCGAGCTGGGCCTTGTCGGGCGCGTTCGAGTTGGCGAGCGAGTAGATCTTCTCGAACATGCGGGGCACCGACGGGAAGTACGTCGGCTTGACCTCCATCAGGTTCGGGATGATCTTCTGCGGGTCGCGCTCCCAGTAGACGATCGTGGCGCCGACGTCGAGCGAGCCGAGCTGGATCAACCGTGCGAACGCGTGCGCGAGCGGCAGGAACAGGTACGCGACCTCGTCCTCCATGAGGACGTTCTGCGACTGCACCATGTCCAGCATGTCGCGCCAGTTCTGGTGGTCGATCACGCAGCCCTTGGGCGGGCCGGTGGTGCCGGACGTGTAGATGTAGGTCGCGACGTCGGAGCCCTCCACCGTCGCGACGCGCTGCTTGAAGTCGTCGTCCGAGCGCCCGCGGCCGCGCTCGCGCAGCTCCTCCATGCTCATCACGTCGTCGCCGTCGAGCGGCTCCATCGAGATCACGTGCCGGAGGCTCGGGAGCTGGTCGCGGACCTTGCGGATCTTGTCGAGCTGGGACTGGTCCTCGAGGATCACCGCGACGGACTCGGAGTGCTCCAGCACGTAGTGGCACTCCTCAGGGGAGTTGGTCTGGTAGATCGGGACGACCGTGCCGCCGGTGGCGAGAATGCCGAAGTCCGCGTACGTCCACTCGGGCCGCGTGTTCGAGAGGATCCCGACCTTGTCGCCGCGGTCGATGCCGAGCTCCTGGAGGCCGAGCGAGACCTCCTTGGCGATCTGGCCCAGCTCGGGATACGAGACGTCGACCCATTCGCCCGTGGACTGGTCCTTGAACTTCTGGGCAACCTTCGCGGCGTGCTTCTCGACGGCCAGGGGCAGCAGGTCCGCAAGCGTCTTCGAGCCGGTCGCAGCGTCGCTCGGCGTCGTGGCCGTCTGAGCCTCCATCTCTTCCTCCTCGCTCGGGTGGGGGAGCCCTCGGCTCCCCGCAAACTGCTGGCGATTGTATCCGGCGCCGGTGCTCACGGAGGCCCGCTGCCGGTGGTGCCGGGAGGTGGGCAGACGCGCGGGCGGCGGATCCGCCCGGAAGGCCCGCTGCAGCTGCTGCGCTAGGCCTGCGCCACCTGACCGGGGGACTTGCCCTGGATCTCCTTCAAGGAGGCCAGGAACAGGGTCTTGTCGATCTTGCCCTGGAAGATCGGTACCCCCAACTCCATGCACTTCGAGATGACCTCGCGGCGATCCATGCCCGCTTCCCGAGCCAGCTCGGTGGGCGTCAGGTGATTGGCCAATGCATTCCCCTCTCGTAGCTGAAGACCGGATCTGCCGGGCTTCCCAGTGGGCCCGGCGCCCGAGCGACACCTCCTTATACCGGTCTGGACGGACGTGTCAAGCCGCACATGGACGAAGATTTCGGGTGCAGCTGGAGCAGGTGCGTACTAACGTTCCGTGGTGGGTATAGCTAATGGGTGGCGCGGGGAGGTCCCGCCCATTGCTCCATCGGCAATCGAGGTAAGGGAGCCGCGGTGAAACCGCTGCTGGCAGCAACAGCCACAGAGGCACCGGATGAACAGCTGGTTGCAGCCGCACGGGAGGGCAGCGACGAGGCCTTCGAGGTGCTGTTCCGCCGCTATCAGAACCGCATCGTCGGCTACGTGCGCGGAATGGTGTCCGATCACGGGCGCGCCGAGGACATCGTCCAGGAGGCGTTCATGTCGGCGCTGCGCGCCCTGCGCCGCTCGGACCAGGACATCGTGTTCCGTCCCTGGATCCACGAGATCGCCAAGAACGCGTGCATCGACCACATCCGCCGCGCGCGCCGCACGCAGGAGGTTTCGATCGACTCGGACGACTTCAGCCCGGTCGAGGAGGGCCGCATCTCGCAGGTCGCGAGCGGGACCGACGCGACGGTTGCGCGCAGGAACGAGCTCGAGTCTTTGCGCATGGCGTTCCACGACCTGCCGCGCACGCAGCACGAGATCCTCGTGATGCGGGAGCTGGAAGGACTCTCTTACGACAGCATCGGGAACCGCATGGGCCTCACACGCGGCGCGGTGGAGAGCCTGCTCTTCCGCGCGCGGCGCCGGCTGCGCGACGGGTTCGACGAGATCGACACCGGCGCGCGCTGCGCGGGCGTGAGGACGGCGATGGAGGGCATCGTCGACGGCAGCGCGCGGGCGCGCGACCGCCGGCGTCTCTCGAACCACTTGAACCACTGCAAGGCATGCCGCCGTCACGCGGTCGCCATGGGACTCGACTCCCTCGTGCTCGGGCTCGAGCAGAGCCGGGCCCGCCGTGCGATTCACCGCGCGGCCGGCTTCCTGCCGCTGCCGGCCTTCCTGCGCCGCAGGCTCGAGGAGGCCTCGGGCGGACTGGGCCCCGCCGCCCAGGCCGGGGCGGAGCACGGCGCGACGCTGGCCGGCAAGGCCACCGCCCTGGTCGTCGCGGCCGTCGTGGCCGCCGGCGGCGCCGGCGTGGCGCACAAGGCATCCGGCGGCGGGCTGCCGGGCGGGAACCTCCCGCTCGTGGGCGGCACGGACTCGCCGGGCGGCGCGGGTGGCGGTGGAGGCGATTCCGACAACGGCTCCGGCAGCGGGGCGGCCGGAGGCAGCGGTCACGGTGCCGCGGGTGTTCCCGGCGGGGCCGGCGCAGGCGGCATGGCGGGCGGCTCCGGCCCGGCCGGGCCGAATGGGCCTGCGGGAGGCGGTAACAGCGCAGCTCCCGGCGCACTGGGCGGTCCGCTCGGCGGCGCAGGCTTGGACGCCGCTGGTGGGCGGGTCACGGGCGAGGCGGGTCGCCTCACCGAGACCGTCGCGGGTGTCGGCGGCGTGGGACGGACGCTCGATTCGGTGGGCGGGACCGTGGGGCTCTCGCCGACCAAGACCACCAAGGACCTCGCCAAGGGGAACGTGAAGGGGATCGCGAAGGATCTCGACAAGGCGGTCAAGAACGCCCCCAAGAACGCTCCGAACACTGTCAAGAACGCTCCCAAGGCGGTCAAGGAGGTCACCAAGACGCTCCCGAAGGCTCCGAAGGTGACGGTGCCCAAGGAGGTCAAGCTTCCCGGCGGCACCTCGCTGAAGACCGGTGAGGCGGGCAAGACCGGTCCCTCTCTGACGCTTCCGCAGACCCAGGTCACCCCGAACGTGGCGCCGCTGCAGCTGTCGCCGCTGCCCCAGAACCAGATCACGTCGGGCCTCGGGCTCTAGCCACAGCTCGCAATAGGTACGCTGCGCTCGATGGCGGGGCGTGACAGCGACACCTTCCTCGAGTCCCTCATGGACACGAGCCTCTACTCGATGGGGGCGTACTTCTCGGACCAGCATCCCGACCTGGTCGACGAGGTGATCTCGCAGAGCGAGTCGATCGAGGAGCAGGGCATCGCGTTGTTCGCCGACGAGAACGGCCTCACGCTCGAACAGTGCTTCGAGACCCTGATGACGGGCCTCGCCGTGCGGTATTACAAGGCCGTCGCGGGCTAACGTCTACGATTGCTGCCGGACACTCGGGGCGTAGCGCAGCCTGGTAGCGCGCACCGTTCGGGTCGGTGAGGTCCCCGGTTCAAATCCGGGCGCCCCGATTGCTTCCTCAGAGCGCTTCGGCGATCAGCACGATCGAGCCGAACAAGAATGCGACGGCAGCGATGATCGCCACGAGGCGCGTGGGCGGGCCGCCGTGGATCCCGGTGTTGTGCACGGCCACGTGGCCCTTGCCCCGGGCGATCAGCCAGCGGTTGGCCGGGTACGCGAACGCGCCGGCGATCACGAGTGCCACCGACAGGCTGCCCCAGAAGAGCTCGTTGTCGAGCCCGGCTTCCATGGCACCCGGGATGGACAGCATGATCGCGTTGTCCACCACCTCCATGATCGCGATGCTGATCGTGTCCGATGCAAGCGCGATGGGAATCACCGCGCTCAGCGCCAGGCCGGCGCGCAGCAGCGGCAGGCTCGTGAGCGTGTAGCCGAACACGAACGCCAGCGCCACGGCGAGCGCGACCGTGCCCCAGTCCGAGAACCCCAGCGCGGTGCCGACCACCATGCCCGTGATCTCGCCGATGGCGCAGCCCGTGAGGCAGTGCAGGGTGGCGCTGAACGCGACCGCGTCCAGCTCGCGGCCCGACGTGGGCATCGCGTGATGGTGGTGGTCGTGTTCGTGAGCGGCGGTTTCCACGGCTGTCGAGTATATACCCCTAAGGGGTATAATCCCGCAGGCGATGACGTCGAACCAGACCGATACCCCGGTACGCGGGTACGCCGCGACCAAGGGTCAGTTGCAGAACCGGCTGCGGCGCATCGAGGGGCAGGTGCGCGGCGTGCAGCGCATGATCGACGAGGATCGGTGGTGCCCCGACGTGCTGATCCAGGTCGGCGCGATCCAGGCGGCCCTCGACAAGGTCGCGCTCGGCCTGGCCGAGGACCATGCCCGCCACTGCGTGATGGACGCCGCACCCCGTGAGCGCGAGGCCCGCACGCAGGAGCTGATGGCGGCCATGGGCCGCCTCATGCGGCGCGGCTAGCCGCAACCTGGACGACAGCCTCCGGGTGCTGTAGAAAGACGCCGTGACCGGGGCACGTGAACCGGACGAGCGCCGCGCTCTGGCGGGACTGGCATTCGACGAGTTGCGCCGGGCCCCGGGCGGCATCTGGGGGATGCACCGCGCGATCGCGGACCGCGCCTTCGACGCCACCGGAGTGGGCGCGCTGCCCGCCCGGATGGCCCACGACACGATCGCGAACGCCGCTTACTCGGCGCTGGGCGGTGCGGTCTCCCTGCTGGGCCGCGCAGCCGACGCGGCGCTCAGCCGGCGGCCGGAGGAGGGGAGAGTGATCTCGCGCTCCCCTGCCGGCAGCGCCGTCGTCGCGGGCGTGACCGGCCTGATCGGCGATCGCCTGGAGGCCGAGCGCAGCGACCTGCACCAGCCCCTCGCCGTCCGGGTCGGCGGCGCGCCCGTGCCGCCCGAGCCCGCGGCCCTCGCGGCCGCGTTTCCGGGCGCGACTCCGCGGCTGGCCGTCTTCCTGCACGGTTTGATGGAGACCGAGTTCTCGTGGCGCCTCGGGGCCCGCGCACACGGCGACACGTACGGGACGCGCCTGGTGCGCGACCTCGCGTGCACGCCGGTCTACGTGCGCTACAACAGCGGCCGCCACATCTCGCAGAACGGTTGCGACCTGTCCGACGTGCTGGACGCCGTGGTCGCCGCGTGGCCCGTGGAGGTCACGGAGATCGCCTTGATCGGGCACTCGATGGGCGGGCTGGTGGCGCGGAGCGCCTGCCATGGCGCCGCGCAGGCAAACGCCCCATGGGTCCGCCGTGTGCGGCATGTGATCTCGCTCGGCTCCCCGCACATGGGAGCGCCGCTCGAGCAGGCGGTGCACCTGGCGAGCGCGGCCCTGCACGCCGTACCCGAGACGCGCCCGTTCGGTTCGTTCCTGCGCCGCCGGAGCGCGGGCATCCGCGACCTGCGCCAGGGCTCGCTGGTGGACGAAGACTGGAAGGACCGCGACCCGGACGCGCTGCGCGCCGCCGCGTGCCGGGAGGTGCCGCTGCTCGAAGGCGCGACGCACTGCTTCGTGGCAGCCACGATCACGCGCAGCCCGCGCCACCCCCTGGGACGGCTGATCGGTGACTGGCTCGTGCTCGAGCCGAGTGCCTCAGGACGCGGCCGCACGCGCCGCATCCCGTTCAAGGAAGAGCACGGGATGCACGTCGGGCCGGCGACCCACTTCGCGCTCCTGAACCACCCGCAGGTCTACGAGCGGCTGCGCGACTGGCTGACCGCGCCGTCGCGCGCGGCCGACGCGGCCTGAGCCGGAGCGGCCAGGCCCGCCTTCAACGCCGCGGCGATGCCGAGCATGGCCCGGCGCGGCGCCGGCGCCGTCTCCGCGCCGTGCGTGAAGCCGTGGATCAGGCCTGGCTCGCGCGCCGTCGTGACCGGCACGCCGGCGTCACGTAGCAGCGACGCGTACTCCTCACCCTCGTCGCGCAGGACATCGAAGCCGGCCGTCACGACATGGGCCGGTGGCAGGCCCGCGAGGTGTGAGGCCAGGATCGGGGAGGCGCGCGGGTCGCTCGCGTCCGATTCTGCGGCCAGGTAGTGGTCCCGGTACCAGTCCATCTGGCGCTCGGTGAGGAAGAAGCCCTCGCTGAACAGGCGATACGACTCGCGCTTGCGCGTCAGGTCCGTGACGGGATAGATCAGCAGCTGGAAGGCGGGAGCCGGCCCGCCCTCGATCGCCAGCAGGCGCGCCGCGGCCGCGGACAGGTTGCCGCCGGCGCTGTCGCCGCCCACCCCGACGCGCGCGGGGTCGGCGCCGAAGCGGTCCGCCTCGGAGATCGCGTGACGGACTGCTGCGACCGCGTCCTCGACCGCAGCGGGGAACGGATGCTCGGGCGCGAGCCGGTAGTCCACCGACAGGACGCGCACGCTCGCGTGCTTCGCCAGGAACCGGCACGGCTGGTCGTGCGTGTCGAGGTCCCCCACGACCCAGCCGCCGCCGTGCAGGTAGACGAGTAGCGGCGCGGGTGACGGGATGCCCGCGGGCGAGTAGAGACGGGCGGCCAGGGCGCCGGCGGCGCCGGGGACCTCGACCTCGTCGACTCGCTCCAGCGGGATCGTGGCGCCCGAATACAGGGCGGCCTCGCGCCTGATCTCCGCGCGTGCTTCGGCCACCGGCAGGTCCTCGAACCGGGACCGGCCGGAGAGCTTCATCAGCCTCAGCATGAGCTGGATGTCGGGCTCCAGCTGCTGGCCGTCGACGCGGACCGGCCGAGGGCCGCCAAGCAGGAGCTGAGCCCTCGACGGCAGCCTCCGCAGGCCGTTCACCAGCATCATCTCGAGCCGGTCGCGGAGGGGGAGCCGGGCGGGGTTCACGCCCGCAAGCCTACGCGTAGTCGAGCTCGAAGGAGGTGCGGTTGGGCCGTGTTAGTCTCACTTACCGCCCGGCACCGCCGCACATCCTCACCAACGTGAGACCTCTCGCTGCATTCGTAACCGGACGTAGGACCAAGTGGCTCGTCATAGCCGTGTGGATCGTGCTGGCCGTCGCTCTCGCCGGGCCGGGCGGCAAGCTCGCGGACGAGACGAACAACGACACCGAGAGCTTCCTGCCGGACAACGCCGAGTCCACGCAGGTGCTGCGGCTGCTGAACGAGCGCTTTCCGGAGGGCAAGACGACCGAGGCGCTGATCGTCTACCGGCGGCCCGGCGGCCTCACGGACCGCGACAAGCGCAAGATCTCGCTCGATGGGCGGCTGGCGGCGCGGCAGTTGCCGACCGTGGGCCTGCCGGCGGTGCCGTTCGAGCCGGGCGCGCCGCAGGGACTCGTCGCCGGGGACGGCGAGGTCGCCTACACGGTGGTCACGTTCCCGGAGGACAACGACCAGGTCGCGGACTGGGGCAAGGAGCTGCGGGAGATCACCGACAGCGCCAGGCCCGCCGGCCTCGAGGCCTACGTGACCGGCGAGGTCGGCTTCAACACGGACGCCGAGGAGGTGTTCGGAAGCCTCGACGCAAAGCTGCTGCTCGCGACGGTGCTGCTGGTGCTGGTCCTGCTGGGCGCGATCTACCGCTCGCCTGCCATCGCGCTGATGCCGATCCTCGTGGTCGGCTTCGCCTACATGGTCGCCCAGGCGTTCATCTATTTCTACGCGAAATCGGGTGCAACGGTGAGCGACAACGCCACCAGCATCTTCGTGGTCCTGATGTTCGGCGTGGGGACCGACTACTGCCTGCTGCTCGTGTCTCGGTACCGGGAGGAGCTGCGCATGTACCAGGACAAGCACGAGGCGATGGCGCACGCGCTCACGCGCACCGGCCCCGCCATCCTGGCCAGCGGCTTGACGGTCTCGATTTCGATGCTCGTGCTCCTGCTGGCGGAGAACGGGTCGGTCCACTCGCTCGGGCCGGTCGCGGCGATCGGCGTCGCGTGCGTGTTGGCGGCGGGCCTGACGCTGCTGCCCGCGATGCTGACCATCGGCGGCCGCAAGGCCTTCTGGCCGCGCAGGCAGGTCGTGGCATACGACCCTGAGCACGTCGTGACCGAACGCACGGGCATCTGGCGTCGCATCGGCGACCGGGTGCTGCAGCGGCCGGGGCTCGCGCTCGGCGCCACCCTGGTGTTCTTCTTGGCCGGCGGTCTCGGCCTCCTCGCCTACAAGGAGGACTACAGCACCACGACGTTCTTCAAGAAGCAGACGGAGAGCGTCGACGGCTTCCGGGTGCTCGAGCGTGCTCTGCCGGCCGGGGCGCTCGCGCCGACCACCGTGCTGGTGAGGCGCGAGGACGCCCGCATCCGCCCGCAGGATGTCGAGGCCGCGCGGCGGCTGGCGGCGCAAGGCGAAGGCGTGGCGGACGTGACGCCTGTGCAGGGCCGCTCCACCGACGGGCGGATCGCGCGCGTCGACGTCGTCTTCGAGGACGACCCGTACATGAAGGGCGCGCTCGTCCAGGCGCGCGAGCTGCGCGAGCGCCTGGACGGGTTGCCGGCGGGCGTCGATGCGCTCACCGGCGGGGGCACGTCGATCCAGTACGACTACGACAAGGCGTCCGCGCGCGACCTGAAGGTGATCGTGCCGATTGCGCTGGTGGTGATCGCGGTGATCCTCGCGGTCCTCCTGCAGGCGATCGTCGCGCCACTCGTCCTGATCGCGTCCGTGATCGTGTCCTTCCTCGGGACCTTCGGTATCTCCCTGCTCTTCATCCGCTACGTCGTGGGGGACGCGGGCATCGACAACGGGTTGCCGACGTTCGCCTTCATCTTCCTCGTGGCGCTCGGCATCGACTACACGATCTTCCTCATGAGCCGCGTGCGCGAAGAGGCGCGCCGCTTCGGCACGCGGGAGGGGATGCTGCGCGCGCTGAATGCGACGGGGCCGGTGATCACGAGCGCCGGCCTGATCCTCGCGGGCACGTTCTCCGTGCTCATGACGCTGCCCGTGACGTTCGCGTTCGACCTCGGGTTCATGGTCGCGCTCGGCATCCTGCTCGACACGTTCATCGTGAGGACGATGATGGTGCCGGCCGCCGTGGAGCTGATCGGTGACAAGGTCTGGTGGCCCTCGAGTCCCACGGGAGGCAGTCTCGTCGGCGAGGCGCCTTCCGAGGAAGAGCCCGCCCGCGAGCCGGCCCGGATCGCCTGACCGGCTCTCGCTAGGATCTCTCGTCCCCGGACAAAGGAGCCCGCAGATGGCCTACAGCGTTCCTGATCTTCCGTACAACTACAACGCGCTCGAGCCGCACATCGACGAGCAGACGATGAAGCTGCACCACGACAAGCACCATCAGGCCTACGTCGACAAGGTGAACGCAGCGCTCGAGGGAACGGAATGGGCCGACAAGCCGATCGAGGAGGTGCTCCGCAACCTCGACAAGCTGGGCGACAAGGCCACTGCGGTGCGCAACAACGGGGGCGGCCACTACAACCATTCGCTGTTCTGGGAGTGGATGAGCCCCGACGGCGGCGGGGAGCCTGCGGGCGACCTCGCTGGCGCGATCGAGAAGGCGTTCGGGTCGTTTTCCGACTTCCAGGCCCAGCTCAAGGATGCGGGCGTGAACCGGTTCGGCTCCGGGTGGTCGTGGCTGGTGCACGACGGCAGCGGCCTGGCCGTGGTCTCGACGGCCAACCAGGACAACCCCATCTCCGACGGCCAGACGCCCCTGCTGGGCGTGGACGTGTGGGAGCACGCGTACTACCTGAAGTACCAGAACCGCCGCCCGGACTACATCGACGCGTGGTGGAACACCGTCAACTGGTCCAAGGTGGCGGAGGGGTACTCAGCCGCTAGCTGACCGTCGCCGGTCGAGGAAGCTGAGGACGAGGCGCGCGGTCTCGTCCGGCTTCTCGACGTGGGGTGAGTGGCCGACGCCGTCCATGAGGACGATGCGCGCCCCCGGCACGACGCGGTACTCCTGCGCCGAGCCGGGATCGGCGATCTCGTCGCGCGCTCCGAAGATCACGAGCATCGGGACGCGCTCGCCGGCCAGTCGCTCGTCGAGGCCCCGCTCCTCGCGGTAGTCGTCGACGGCGTGATGCGAGGCGTCGTACGACGTGTAGGTCATGTCCCTGAAGTCGTCGACGAAGCGGTCCGGGACGTCGAACCCGTCCGCGAACGCCGATTCGAGCCCGTTGCGGATCATGGCGTCGGGCACCACGCGGCGGATCGCCTCGCCGAGCACGGGCACGAAACCGAGCTGGGCGGTGAACGGCAGGCTCGAGTCCTCCTTGTCGGGTCCGGTGTCGAGGATCACGAGCGAGTCGACGAGCTGCCGCCGCACCTCGACCAGCGCCGTCGCGACAGCGCCGCCCATGGAGTGGGCGACGATCGCCGCCCGGCGGACGCCGAGCTGGTCGAGGGCCAGGCTGACCCGCCGCGCCTGTTCCTCCATCCCGTAGCCGTCGCGTGGCTTCGCGGAGCCGCCGTGGCCCAGCAGGTCGAACGTGATCACGTGATAATCGCGCGCCAGCGCCGGGATCAGCTCGTCCCACCACCCGATCGAGCCGGCAAAGCCGTGCAGCAGGATCAGGTTGGGTGCTTCGCGCGGCCCGTCTTCGCGGACCTGCAGGTCACCGCCGGGGAGGTCCAGGACGCGGCCGGCGTCCGCCTTGGCCGGCTCGGTGTCGCGGTCCGTCACGACGGTGTTCACCGCGAGCAGCACGGCGAGCGCGGCGATCACGAGCAGCAGCGGGCGGCGCATGCCGCAAAGCTATCCGCTCATGCGGGAAATCGCTCGGCGTAGTCCTCGAGCTGCACGCCGCAGGCATTCGCCGTGAAGGAGACCAGATGGTAGAAGCCGACCGTGGCGACGAGCTCGACCAGGTCGGGCGGCTCCCACTCTGCCGCGAGCTTTGCCCACAGCGCGTCCGACACCGTCCCGGTGTCGTGCAGCTCGTCCACGAGGCGCACCAGCAGGGCCTGGCGCTCCGACCACACGTTGTCGTCCGCGGATCCGTGCACGGTGGCGCGCAGCTGCTCCTCGCTGAGCCCGAGCGGCCGGCCGAACGCCACGACGTGCACGCCCCATTCGTACTCGCACCCGTTGCGCGCGGTGGTGCGGTGGATCACGATCTCGCGCTCGAGCGGCTCGATCCGCCCGAAGTTGAGGATGTACGAGCCGGTCTTACGGAAGCGCTCCAGGATGGCGGGGTTGTGCGCGACGGTCCGGAAGAGCTTCAGAGGCTCCACGCCCGGCGGCATCATGCGGCGCAGCGTCTCCGCGATCTCGGGTTCGTAGGGCTCCGCTACCGGCTCGACTCGCGGGGTGGTCTGCGTGGTCATCGGCGGCCTCCTCTATGCTTCGATTATCGAAGCGCAAGCGTACTATTTCGGAAATCGAAGCGCAAGATGACGACTCCCAAGCCGGGCACACCCGTCAGGGGCTCCCGCACCGGGAGACCCATCATGGCTGCGCTCGACCTGCTGGGGCGGCGCTGGGCCCTGCGGGTGCTCTGGGAGCTGCGCGACGGCCCTCTGCCGTTCCGCGAGCTGCGCGAGCGATGCGACCGGATGTCGACGAGCGTCCTGAACCAGCGCTTGACCGAGCTCCGCGACGCCGGGCTCGTGGAGGCGGGGGACGGCGGCTACGCGCTCACGACGACGGGTGCCCGGCTGCATGAGGCGCTGGCGCCGCTGGACGGTTGGGCGAAGCGCTGGGCGCGCGCTACCTGAACGGGCCCGTACGGAGGTAGACGCCCCGCACTATCGAGTACGCGGGCTTCTTGCGCCCGAAGTCGTCGATCAGCCCCTTCTCGTTGACGGGCGGATGCGGCAGGGGGTTGCCGCCCGCCCAGCCGGGCTTCACGCGGAAGTCGCGCAGGTTCCAGATCAGCGCGCCGCTGACGAACGGCTTCGTGGCGAACACGTCCAGGTGGTAGCGCAGCCACTCGGCCTGGAACTCGAACGTGCCCTTCTCGGTGACGGGGCCGGAGCGGTTTGCCTCGGCGCCGAACTCGGTGATCACCAGCGCCTGGTTGGGATAGTCGGAGTGCAGCCGGTTGAGGTAGCCACTGAGCTGGTTGCGGTCGGCGATCGTGCCGCGCGGCCCGTTGTACCAGCCGAAGTAGTCGTTGATGCCGAGCACGTCGAGCTCGAGGTAGATGGGCTGCTTCTCGACGGTCGGGAATCCCGAGGTTGCGAGGCCGATCAACCGGGTCGGGTCCAGGTCCTTGACGGTGCGCTCGGCTTTGCGGATGTACTTGCGCAGGCCGGTGCCGGGCCGCGAGGCGTTCTCGTTGCCGATGCTCCACACGATCACCGACGGATGGTTCGCGTCGCGGGCGATCTCGGTGCGGAGCATGCGCAGGGCCTTGTTGCGCACCTCCGAGATCGCGAACAGGCGGCTCGCCATGCGGAACACGGGGATCTCCGACCACACGAGGATGCCGTAGCGGTCGGCAAGCTCGAGCGTGTACGGGTGGAAGGGGTAGTGCGAGCGCGTGATCGTCGCGCGCAGGTCGCGGAGGTGACCGATGTTCTCGCGCATCTGCGCCGGCGTGAGCGCGGCCCCGCGGCTGAGCGAGTCCTCGTGCATGCTCGCCCCGCGCAGGTTCACGTCGCGGAAGTTGAGCTGGATGCGTCCCAGCCGGCTCACGCGCAGCACGCGGATGCCGGTGTGGACGGTGTGCTTCTGCACGATGCGCCCGCTCGAGGTCCGCAGCTGCAGGCGGCCCGTGTGCAGCGTCGGCCGCTCCGGGCTCCACAGGCGCGGGTTGCGGATGCGCACCCGTGCCCGGAACCGGCTCTCGCCGCGCCCCGGCACGCGATGGGCGCGGAACCGGAGGTTGCGGCCGGCGAAGCGGCCCGTGATCCGCGCGGTCGCGCCCCGGGTGTTGAAGTTCTTGACGGTGACGAGCACGCGGACCGTCGCCGCGCACGTGCGGCAGCGCAGGCTGGGCTCGTAGGCGACCCGCTGGAAGTCGAAGGTGTCGACGCGCCGCAGGTAGACCTCGCGCAGGATCCCGTTGTAGTTCCACCACCCGCCCTCGAACGCGCCCGAGGCGCGCTGCGACAGGGGCGGGATGTCGAACTTCTGGCGGCGGCTGTCGACGCGCACGACCAGGCGGTTGACGCCCTTGCGCCGCACGCTCTTGGCCCGCAGCTCGAAGGGCAGGTAGGCGCCCACGTGGATCCCGAGCGGCTTGCCGTTCAACCACACCCGAGCGCGGTAGTTGACGGACTCGAAGCGCAGGACCCACTTCGCGACCGCGGAGGCGCGTGGGAGGCGGAAGTCCTTCCGGTACCAGTGGACGGTGCCGAGATAGCTCTCGTTGGAGAAGTTGCCCGCGTTGGACGCGTTCGGCACACGTGTGGGCGCCCAGCCGGCAAGGCTCTCCTGCGACTGGAACCGCTGCGCGATGCCGGCATCGGCCGGATCGGCGCGCTGGTGCCACTCGCCGTCCAGCAGGTAGCGGCCCGAGGGCCCGTCCCTGTAGACGGAGCCGGGCTTGGGCCGGTCGGCCGCGGCCGCGGGGGTCGCGGCGACACAGACGAGCAGCGAGCACAGCAAGGCAGTCCCTGCGAAGCGGCTCATGAGGCCGAAAAGGTAAAGGGTGGGCCCGCCGTAACCGCCGGTTCGCGATTAGGCTTCAAGCTGCATTGCAACCCGGTCCCCGCGGGACCCTTGCCAGGAGGAAGCTTTGAACGAGGTCGTGATCACCGCCGCCGCACGCACCGCCGTCGGCCGCTACGGCGGCAGCCTGAAGGGCGTTGCCCCGACAGAGCTCGGCGCCACCGCCGTGCGCGCGGCGCTCGAGCGCGCCGGCGTCGACCCGGCGCAGGTCGACCAGGTCGTGTTCGGCAACGTGATCCACTCCGAGCCCGAGGACATGTACATGGCGCGGGTGGTCGGCATGAAGGCCGGTATGCCCAAGGAGGTCCCGGCGTTCACCGTCAACCGGCTGTGCGGGACGGGGGTGCAGGCGATCGTGTCGGCGGCCCAGTCGATCGCCACCGGCGAGGCCGACATCGCCGTGGCCGGCGGCGCAGAGTCGATGAGCCGCGGCCCCTACTGGATGCCGGATGCGCGCTGGGGCGCGCGGATGGGCGACAGCGGAGTCGTCGACCCCGTGGTCGGCGGGCTCACCGACCCGTTCGACAAGATCCACATGGGCGTCACGGCGGAGAACCTCGCCGAGTCGCACGACATCAGCCGCCAGGAACAGGATGAGTTCTCGGTCGAGTCGCACCAGCGCGCGGCGCGCGCGCAGGAGCAGGGCCTGTTCGACGACGAGATCGTCCCGATCGAGCTGAAGTCGAAGAAGGGCACCAGCGAGTTCACCCGCGACGAGCACGTGCGGCCTGACGCCTCGCTCGAGGGCCTCGGCAAGCTGAAGCCCGTGTTCAAGCCCGATGGGACGGTGACAGCCGGCAACGCGTCGGGCATGAACGACGCCGGCGCGGCGGTGGTCCTGATGTCGGCGCAGAAGGCGGAGGAGCTGGGCGCCCCGGTGCGGGCGCGCATCCTGTCGTACTCGTACTGCGGCGTGGACCCGCGGATCATGGGGATCGGCCCGGTCCCGGCGGTGCGCAAGGCGATGGAGCGCGCCGGGAAGTCACTCGGCGACGTGGACGTGATCGAGCTGAACGAGGCGTTTGCGGCGCAGTCGCTGGCGGTGATCAAGGACCTCGACCTGGACCGCGACAAGGTGAACCCGAACGGCGGGGCGATCGCACTCGGTCATCCGATCGCCGCCACGGGCTCGGTGATCACGGCGAAGATCCTCTACGAGATGGACCGCAAGCAGCACGACCTCGGGCTCGTCACCCTGTGCATCGGCGGCGGGCAGGGGATCGCGATGCTGCTCAGCCGGAACTAGCCCGGCCGGTTGGCTGTGAAGCAGGACTGCACGACGGCGAAGTAGAACTCGCCACGCTCGCCCAGCTCGCGCTGCTCCGCCTCCCAGTCCTGCGCCTCGTCGGTGCCCAGGCTGCCCTGGCCGGCGGCGTACGCCGCGATCAGCGGCATCGTGGCGGCGCCGTAGGTCTCCGGATCGAGCTCGATGGACGCGAACGTGTGGCCGGTGGCACGGATCTCCTCGAAACCGGCCGCGCGGAGCTGGGCGGCGAGCGTGCGCGGCAGCGCCGGATGTGTGAGGTGATCGTCCCAGGCGCGCAGCACGCGCTCCATCCGAGCTGGGTCGCGGGAGTACCAGGAGACCGTGGACCAGTCGACGTCCCACACGAGCACTCGGCCGCCGGGGCGAAGCGCACGATGCATCTCCGCCAGGGCGGCGCCCACGTCGGGGACGTACTCGAGCACCTGCACGCTCAGCGCTGCGTCGAAGCTTGCGTCCGGGACGGGCAGCGACGTCGCGACCCCCTCTTTGAACTCCGCGTTGGCGTGACCGGCGCAGCGGCGTGCTGCAACACCGAGCATCGGCGCGCTGGTATCGACGCCCACGACGGAGCCGCCGGCACCCACCGCCTCCAGCAGCTCGGCGACGTAGAAGCCGGGGCCGCAGCCCACGTCGAGGATCCGCTCCCCCGGCTGCGCGTCGAGCGCGTCGCGCACGAGGCTGCGCCGGCGCAGCACGTCCCGCTTGCTGTAGAGCGATTCGAGTTGCCCGGCGAGGTTCTCGTCGAACACGATCTGGCTCATCGCCGCCGAAGCGTATACCCGCGATACCCTTGCGGAGCGAACCAACCAGGAGGAGAACGTGCCGGTCTTCAAAGACGACCAAGAGGTCTACCAGTACATCGGAAAGCTGTTCCAGGACCTGACCGACGATCCCGAGCTGTCGCCGAAGTTCCGGCGCGCGGACACGATCGTCCAGTACAGGTACTCGAACCCCGACTCCCAGATCACGGTGAAGATGAAGGAGGGCGAGGATGGCCAGGTGGACTTCGGGCCGTCAGACCTCGACCCGGAGATCGTGATGTCGATGGAAGCCGACACGGCGCACAAGTTCTGGCTCGGCAAGGTGAACGTCACGATGGCGCTCGCGAAGGGCCAGATGAAGGCCAAGGGCCCGGTGGCCAAGATCCTGAAGCTCGTGCCGCTCGTGAAGCCGGTGTTCCCGCGCTACCAGAAGATGCTCGAGGAGCAGAACCGCGACGACCTGCTGAAGGCCGCGTAATGGCGGTCGACACGCAGGCCCGCGCCGACGTCACCCACTACAAGAACTACATCGGCGGCGAGTGGGTGGACGCCGCGTCGGGCGACACCTTCGAGGTGATCAACCCGGCCACCGAAGAGGTCTTCGCGACCGTCCCGAGCGCCGGCCGCGAGGACGCGCAGCGCGCGATCGCGGCGGCCCGCGAGGCGTTCGACTCCGGCGTGTGGACCGGCATGGAGGCCGAGGAGCGCAAGCGGATCATGCTCTCGGTCGTGGAGCGCGTCTCGGCGGCAGAGGACGACCTCGCGGCGCTCGAGACCATGCAGGCCGGCATGACGATCCGCGCGACCAGCACCGTCGTGATCGGCTATTGCGTGCAGCACTGGGACTACTTCGCGCGCCAGGCCACGCGGCCGATGCAGGAGCCGCTCGAGCCCGTTACCTACCCGACCCACTCGTACAACTTCGTGCTGCGCGACCCGGTCGGAGTCTGCGCGGGGATCATTCCCTGGAACTTCCCGCTCGTGATGGCCGTGTGGAAGCTCGCGCCGGCCCTGGCGATGGGCAACACCTGTGTTCTGAAGCCCGCGTCCAACACGCCGCTGACCGCGCTCAAGCTGGCCGAGATCCTCGACGAGACGGACCTGCCGAAGGGCGTCGTGAACGTGATCACCGGCGGCGGCTCGACGGTGGGGGAGGAGCTGGCGTCGCACCCGGACGTCGACAAGGTCGCCTTCACCGGCTCCACGGTGGTCGGCCGCCGCATCATGCAGCTCGCCTCCAGCACGATCAAGAAGACCACGCTGGAGCTGGGGGGCAAGTCGCCCAACATCGTGTTCGAGGACGCCGACCTGGATCAGGCCGTCGACGGCGCGCTGTGGGGCACGTTCTTCCACCAGGGCCAGGTCTGCGAGTCCGGCACCCGGCTGCTCGTGCCCGAGTCGATCCACGACGAGTTCGTCGAGCGCCTGGTCGCGCGCGCGCAGCAGATCAAGGTCGGGGACACGATGGACTACGACTCCGACATGGGACCGCTGATCTCGGCGGAGCAGCGCGACACCGTCGAGGGATACGTGCGCATCGGCCAGGAGGAGGGCGCGAAGCTGGTGCTTGGCGGCAAGCGGCCCGAGGGCGACGCTTACGAGCGGGGGTACTGGTACGAGCCGACGATCTTCACGGAGGTCGACAACTCCATGACGATCGCGCAGGAGGAGATCTTCGGCCCGGTGCTCTCGGTGATCAAGTTCTCCGACGACGACGACGCGATCCGGATCGCCAACGACTCGATCTACGGCCTCGCGTCAGGAGTGTGGTCGTCCGACCCGGACCGGTGCCTCGAGACCGCGAAGCGGCTGCGCGCCGGGACCGTGTGGATCAACGACTACCACCTGATCAACTGCATCGCCCCGTTCGGCGGCTACAAGCAGTCGGGGATCGGCCGGGAGCTCGGCACGTACGGCCTCAACGAGTACACCGAGGTCAAGCACGTGCACTGGGACCTGGGCACGCCCCCGTACCAGAAGCTGTCGAGCGTGTTGCTGTCGGAATGAAAGGAAGGCCGGATTTTCCTTGAGCCGGAGAATCCGGGAGCTCCGAGGGCGCGGCGCTAGCGCCGCTTGGCCAGCTCCGTCTTCGCCTTCTTGCGGTAGCGCATCGCCTTCCGGAAGTTCTCGCGGAAGCTCTGGAGCTGCGACTTCGGCAGCTCGAAGCCGCCTACGAACTTGTGGGGGATCAGTGACCAGTCGCCGTTCTCGTGCACCAGGTCGCCGCGCACCTGGAAGTTCGCCTGCCACTTGAAGTCCGGGTGGTGCTCGTGCGCGGTGAGGCAAGCCCGTGTGACGGCGGCGGGCATCCATGTGGGCAGCTCGCGCAGGCGCACTCGCCCCGCTGCCCGGTCCGGCGCGATCGGGACCCGCGTCGCCAGTGGGAACCCGTCGGGGCCCACGATCGACAGCACCGCGGTGGTGTGGCGGCGCCCCAGCTCGTCCATGCGGTCGTCCCAGGCCGGCGAGCCACCTTCGGGCGGCGGCGGCCCGGTTTCCGGCTCCGCGGAGTGGTGCGTGCGGACCTCCTCCATGCGGGCTCCGTAGAGCGTCGGCTCCTCCGAGAAGTCGCCCTTGGGCCACACGAACACGCGCTCGGGCCGGACGTAGATGTAGATGCGCTTGTAGTACCAGCCCATGGACTTCCGGATGAAGGGGGGCGGATGCATGCTCTTCGTGGCGGGCAGCTTCTCGCCGCTCTCGCGGAGATAGCGCTCCGCATTCGAGTCCAGGTTCTGGTCGTCGACCTGCGCCGTGCCCTGTACGAGGACCGCGCACGGGTCCTCGAGCCTGGAACCGGTCGGGTCGGAGAAGAGGAGCGCCACGTGGGGATTTCGCGCCGCGTCGTCGGCCTTCTTCGGATAGCCGATGCCGGTGGTCAGGTCGATCGCGCCGTCACCGGCCTGGTAGTAGGGAGTTACCGGCCAGGTGATCGGCTGCCCGCTGGCATCGACGGTGGTCAGCTCGGTCGTCACGAACCGCTCGAAGACCCGCTGGACGTCTTCCGGGAGGGAGCCGGTCATCACGCCGAGTATAAGTTCCCTGTCATGGCAGGCAACGCCACCATCACGGTCGTGTTCACGGACGCCGCCCGAGCGGTGATCGACCGGGTGCGCGAGCACCGCGGCGACGATCTGTCACTCGTGATCGGCAACGGCTGCTGCGACTCCACGGCACCGTTCCTGTTCGCCGGGTACTTCGCGGGGCCGAACGAGCGGGCGGTCGGGGTGATCGACGGCGTCCGCGTGCTCGTGGAGGACGGCATCGCGGCGTCGTTCGCGGGCCGTGAGGTCGTGATCGACGCAGGCGAGGGCGCCGCTCAGGCGGACAGCTTCTCGTGCGAGGCGGAGCTCGGCTACCGCTTCACCCTGGACCGGCTGCCGGCCCTCGACTAGCTAGTAGCCCCAGTCACCCGGCAGGAGGATGCGCGGCTCGGCGCCGCTGGCGTCGACGCGGGGGAGGATCGGCTCCACGTTGGCCTCGCGGGCGGCCGCCAGCGCCTCTTCGGCGGTTGCGTACCGGGCCAGCACCTGCAGCTTGTGGATCGTGGGGAAGACGAGCAGCATCTCTCCCCGTTGGTGCCGCGCGAGCGCATCCGACGGCGCGAGCCAG
Organism: Solirubrobacterales bacterium; assembly: GCA_035650255.1. Taxonomy (GTDB): domain Bacteria; phylum Actinomycetota; class Thermoleophilia; order Solirubrobacterales; family JBBDJG01; genus DASRIA01. The sequence goes on along the minus strand of DASRIA010000034.1, from coordinate 20,940 downwards.
GCGGTCTCGACGATCTCCTCTCCGTCCGGCACCGGGGACGAATGGCTCGGCGCGAGCGCGAGGTAGAACCAGGTGTCGTAGCGCACCTTCACCTGCTCGGGAGTGATCCAGCGCGCGAACGGAACGAGTGCGTCCGGGTCGGGGAGCGCGACGCCCGCCTCCTCCTCCAGCTCGCGCACCGCGGTCCGGCGGTGAGCCGCGTCGTCCGTGCTGTCGCCGTCGACCGCGCCGCCGGGAAACACCCACACGTCCGCCATGAACCGCGCCGCCGGCGTGCGCTTGCCCATCAGCACCTGCAGGCCGGCGGACGTGTGACGCCCGCCCCGGCGCAGCAGGATCACCGCAGCGGCGGGGCGCGGGACGGTGGGAGCGCCCGGGTTCAGCTCCTCGATGGGGTGGTCAGCCACGTGCCTCGCTGTCTACAGCAGCGACAGCGCGTGTGTCAAACTACCCCGCTCCGTTGGCCGAAGCCGCGACAAGCCAGAAATGGATCTGCGAGTCGTGCGGGTTCATCTACGACCCCGCCGAAGGCGATCCGGACGGCGGCATCGATCCCGGAACTCCCTTCGAGACGATTCCGGACGACTGGTTCTGCCCCGTGTGCGGCGCGCGGAAGAAGGACTTCGTCCCCTACGAGGAGTAGCCGGCGCCAGACGCGGTTGCAGGATCTTGGGGGCTATGGCCCCCAAAATGCTGCAATGGATGCCAGATCACGCCGCGAGCAGCTGCGGGACGCTTTGTGTCGCGGCGCTGATCGAGTCGGCCACGATCTCGACCAGCTCCTCCAGCACATCCGCCTCGATCGACAGGGGCGGCATCAGCACGACCACGTCGCCGAGCGGCCTGACGATCGCACCGCGCGCGCGGGCCTCGAGCGTGACCTGGTGTCCGATGCGCTGGGCCGGATCGTGGCCCGTCAGCTCGATCCCGCACATGAAGCCCAGGCGCCGGATCTCGCGCACGTAGGGAAGCGGCTCGACCAGCTCCGCCAGGAGCTGCTCCAGCAGCGCGATCCGGTCTTGCAGGCGCGCCAGCGTGTCCTCTTGCTCGAACAGCTCCAGTGTCGCGATGGCTGCCGCGCACGCGAGCGGGTTGCCGGTGTACGTGTGGCCGTGGAAGAAGGTGCGGAACTCCTCGTACTCTCCCAGGAACGCCTCGAAGATCTTTTCGGTCGCGAGCGTCGCCGCAAGCGGCAGGTAGCCGCCCGTGAGCCCTTTGGCGACGCACAGGAAGTCGGGCACGACGCCCTCGTGCTCGCACGCGAACATGCGGCCCGTGCGGCCGAATCCGGTCGCCACCTCGTCGCAGATCAGGAACACGCCGTGCGCGTCGCACAATCCGCGCACCGCACGCAGGTACCCCGACGGCTGGAGCAGCATGCCGGCCGCACCCTGCACGAGCGGCTCGACCACCACCGCGGCGATCTCGCTGCCGTGCTTCCTCAACACGAGGTCGAGCGCCGAGACGTCGCCCGCCGGCACGCGATGAGCGTCGAACAGCAGCGGCCGGTACATGGAGTGGAACAGGTCGATCCCGCCGACCGAGACCGAGCCGACGGTGTCGCCGTGGTAGGAGTTCTCGAGGCAGACGAACTTCGTGCGCGCGGGCTGCGGCTTCGCCGCCTGGCGCCAGTACTGGAACGCCATCTTGAGTGCGACCTCGACGGCCGTGGAGCCGCTGTCGGAGAAGAAGACGCGGCTCAGGGGCCCGGCCCGCCCGCTGCGCGCTCCCGGGGCGATCTTCACCAGCCGGTTCGCAAGCTCCTCCGCGCCGGGATGCGAGAGGCCGAGCATCGTGGAATGCGCGACCCGGTCGAGCTGCTCGCGCACAGCGGCGTCGATGTGCGGGTGCCGGTGGCCGTGCACGTTGCACCACAACGACGAGACGCCGTCTATGTAGCGGCGCCCGGCGGTGTCGACGAGCCACACTCCGGCGGCTGACTCGATCGAGGGTGCCGCCTCGCCGTCGAAGCCCTGCATCTGCGTGAAGGGATGCCAGAGATGTGGCACGGCGTCGTGGCGCCTGCGGCGGAGGCGGAACATTCGCGCGATGGTAGCCTCGGCAAAGGTCGGAACTCTCCAGCTCCGATCGCCCTCATGAAGCGCTTGTCTTCCCCGGAATTTCCGCCACTCGGCCTGCTCGTGTTCGTGGTCGGAGCCGCATCGCTGGGTGCGGAGATCGCGGCTGCGCGCCTGATGGCGCCCTTCTTCGGGGCATCCACGATCGTGTGGGCGAACACGATCGGCGTCGTGCTCGTCTCGCTCTCGGTCGGCTATTGGGTGGGGGGCAGGTTCGCCGATCGCCATCCGCACCGGCAGGGCCTCTGCACGCTGGTCCTGATCGCCGGTCTGGCGGTCGCGTTGATCCCCTTCGTGGCGGATCCGTTCCTGGACGTCTCGGTCGATGCGCTCGACCAGGTCTCGGCGGGCGCGTTCATCGGGTCGCTGCTGGCCGTGTCGGTGCTGGTCGCCCCCCCGGTGATGCTGCTCGGCGCCGCCTCTCCGTACGCGATCCGGCTGGCCGTGGAGCGCATCGAGGAGAGCGGCACCGTCGCCGGCCGCATGTACGCGATCTCCACGGTCGGGAGCCTGGTCGGCACGTGGAGCTCGGCCCTGCTGTTCGTGCCCCTGCTCGGAACGCGGCGCACGTTCCTGCTGTTCGGCCTGCTGTGCGCCCTGGTCGCGCTGACAGGTGTGCGGCGGCGCGCGGCGATCGCCGTTCCCGCGATGATCGCCGCCCTGCTCGCGATCCCGGTCGGGACGATCAAGGCGGCCGGCGACGGCGTCGTCCTGGAGGAGGTCGACTCCGAGTACCAGTACGCCCGCGTCGTGCAGGAGCCCGACGGCGAGCGGAAGCTCGAGCTGAACGAGGGCCAGGCGGTCCACTCCCTCTACCGGCCGGGCACCTACCTGACCGGCGACATCTGGGACGAGTACCTGGTGCTGCCCTTCGCGGCGCTGCCGCGACCGCCGGAGCGGGTCGCGATCCTCGGCAACGCGGCCGGCACGACGGCGCGCGCGTACGGCCGCTACTTCCCCGGCAGCAGGGTGGACGGCGTCGAGATCGACGGGGAGCTGTCGCGCCTGGGGCGGCGCTGGTTCGACATGCGCAACCCCCGCCTGCGCGTCCACCACGAGGACGCGCGGCCCTATCTGCGGCGCACGGACGAGCGCTACGACCTGATCATGGTCGACGCCTACCGGCAACCGTACATCCCGTTCTACCTCGCCACGCGCGAGTTCTTCGGGCTGGTGCGCGACCGCCTGCGGCCGGGCGGCGCAGTCGTCGTGAACGCCGGCCACCCGGAGGGGCAGGACGACCTCGAGCAGGTCCTGGGCGCGACGATGGACGCTGTGTTCGAGACCGTCCTCCGTGACCCGAGCGAGGACACGAACACCTTGCTGCTCGGCACGAACGCGGGCGCGTCGCGCGCGCAGCTCGCCCGCGCGGCGCAGTCGCTGCATCGCGACCTGCGGCCGCTGGCACTCGCCGCGGTGGCCCGGCTCGCGCCACGCCTCCCCGGCGGCACCGTGTACACGGACGACAAGGCGCCGGTCGAGTGGCTGATAGACAAGTCGATCGTGGAATACGCTGCCGATGCCGAGTGACGAGAGGAGGCAGGCGATGGAGGGCAACGGCAGGCGGCGGTTCGAGGGACGCGTGGTGGTGGTCACGGGCGGTGGCTCGGGCCTCGGTGAGGCGATGTCGAAGGCGTTCGCCGCCGAGGGCGGGCGGGTCGCGGTCTCCGACATCCGCGAGGAGGGCGCCCGGAAGGTGGCCGGCGCGGCGGGCGGAGAGGCGCGCGGCTACGCCTGCGACGTCTCGGACTCGGGCGCGGTGCGGCAGTTGTTCGACGCGGTCGCCGCGGACTTCGGCGACGTGGACGTGCTGGTCAACAACGCCGGCATCGCGCGTCGCGACCAGGCGACCCAGGAGAAGATGCTGGAGCAGCTGACGGCGGCCATGATGGGCGGCGAGCGCGAGTCGCTCGGAGCCACCAAGGGCCTGAGCGACGAGGAATGGGACCACATGATCCGGGTCCACCTCTACGGCACCTTCTACTGCACACGCGAGGCACTGAAGGTGATGGAGCCCAACCGCCGCGGCGCGATCGTCAACATCTCGTCGGTGGCAGCGCTCGAGGGCCTGCCGGGTGCGCCCGACTACTCGGCGGCGAAGGCCGGGATCATCGGGATCACGCGCGCCGTTGCCGCCGAGGTGAGCGGGTCGGGCATCCGCGTGAACGCGATCGCGCCCGGCTGGATCCGCACGCCGATGGTGCAGGAGGAGATCGACCCCCGGCTGCTGCCGATCCTGCTCGCGCAGGTGCCGCTGGGCGGGATGGGCGAGCCCGAGCACATCGCCGCGCTGGCGCTGCACCTGTGCTCGGACGAGGCGTCGTACACCACGGGCCAGGTCATCAGCCCGAACGGCGGGCTGCACCCGTACTGATCAGGCGGCGACCTTGTCCCCGGGTGCGCGGGTTGACCCGCCGACGGCCTGGGGAATCTGTCTCACCCCGGGTGGGGAGAGCCACCGGTCGAGCGGCAGGTGGCGCTGCGGGCCGATCTTCCGCACCGCGAGCCCAGGCAGCGTCTCCACGTCGACCCGGCCGAGGCGCGCGATCGTCTCGCGGTTCGAGCGCTCCATATCGCCCGCGACCGCCGGCCACGGCGTCAGCACCACGCCCGCGACGCGCAGGCCCGCCGCCCGCGCGCACTCCACGGTCATCAGGGTGTGGCTGATGGTCCCGAGCCCGGGCCGCGCTGCGATCACGACCGGCATGCCGAGGTCTGCGGCCAGGTCGCGCACGAGGTAGGCGCCCGACAGCGGCACGAGCAGGCCGCCCACTCCCTCCGCGATCAGCACGTCTCCCGCCGCCGCCGCACGTCGCGCGGCCGCCAGCAGCCGGTAGGGATCGACGCGCTCGCCGGCCCTGGCGGCGGCGAGGTGCGGTGACACCGGTGGGCCGAACCGGTAGGGCGCGACCTCCCACGGCGGCTGGTGCGACCGCGCCGCGGCGCGGAGCCGCTCGTGGTCGGCGCCCATGCCGTCCAGCTCAGCCAGTCCGGTGACGGCCGGCTTGAACACGGACACTCTCGCGCCGCCCGCCGCCAGTGTGGCGGCGATCGCCGAGGCCACGACCGTCTTGCCGACCTCCGTGTCCGTGCCGGTCACGAACAACCCGCGCGGAGCCCGGCCCGGCTCACGCGGCATGGTCGAACACCCTTGCCCGCGGCTCCGGATCGATCGTGGTGCGGACCTTGTCGAACGCGACTGCCAGCGCCCCGGCCGCGCGCCGCAGCTCGGTGGCGTTGTGGGTCGCCATCGCGGCGAGGCGCAGCCGCGAGGTGCCGGACGGCACCGTCGGAGGACGGATCGCCTGGGCGAACACGCCGGCGCGCAGCACCCGCTCGCAGAGCGCCATCGCAGCTTGCGCGTCCCCGACCACGAGCGGCACGATCGGCGTCTCGCCGCCGGGCACGTCGAAGCCCTGGCTCGCGAGCGCGTCGCGCAGCACGGCCGCGTTGTGAGCCAGCCGCTCCACCCGGCGCGGCTGCTCGATCACGATCTCGAGCGCGGCGAGGGCACCCGCCACGACCGGCGGCGCCGGTCCCGTCGAGAAGATCAGCGTGCGCGCCGAGTTGACGAGGAAGCGCTTCATCGCGGTGTCGCAGCACACGTAGGCACCGTAGGAGCCGAGCGCCTTGCCGAGGGTGCCGACGATCACGTCGACCTCGCCCTGCAGGCCTGCCGCCGCCACGCTGCCGCGCCCGCCCGGGCCGAGCACGCCCGTGGCATGCGCCTCGTCGACCATCACGCGGGCGTCGTGTCGCCGCGCCAGCTCGACGATCGATGCGAGCGGCGCCACGTCTCCGTCCATCGAGAACACGCCGTCGGTGACGATCAGGCTCCCGCGCCCGCCGGACTCGCGCAGGCCCCACTCGAGGTGCTCGGTGTCGAGGTGCCGGTACACGAACGTCTCCGCCCCTGCCAGCCGGCAACCGTCGATGATGCTCGCGTGGTTGAGCTCGTCCGAGAAGACGACGTCGCCCTTGGCGGCCAGCGCCTGGATCACGCCGACGTTGGCGAGGTAGCCGGACCCGAACAGCACGCACCGCTCGGCCTGCTTGAAGTTCGCGAGCCGCTCCTCGAGCCGGCGGTGCAGCGTCATGTTGCCGGACACGAGGCGCGAGGCGCCCGCGCCGACGCCGTACCGCATGGCCGCCCGGGCGGCAGCCGTGCGCACCCGCGGGTGGTCGGCCAGGCCGAGGTAGTTGTTGGAGCAGAGCAGCAGCACCTCCTTGCCGTCCAGCAGCACCCGGGGGCCCTGCGGCCCGGACACCATGCGCATCCGGCGGTACAGGCCGGTCTGGCGCAACTCCTCGAGGCGTTCGTGTATCTCGCTCACGCCTCTGCTCAGATGTGCTCGGTCAGGCTGCCTCGCGCCCGGCGGCGGAGCCCGGATAGGCCGGGGGCTTGCTCTTCCTGCGCATCCGCAGCTGCGTCGAGGGATCCCAGAAGTTGGCTTCGGCCTGACTTGCGACCAGCTCGTCCATCGGCGTCGCGGGGGTCTCGCCCTCCAGCCAGCCGGAGCGGTTGTCGGGGCGCGGGTTGGCGCCGTTGTCGTCCTGGCGCGCGACGTTCAGGCCGAGGTCCTCGAACATGCGGCGGTCGTCCTCGGGCTCGGACCCGAGCGTGGTGAGGAAGTTGCCCATCATCACGCCGTTCAGGCCCGCCTTCACCGCGAGCGGCTGCAGCTCGCCGAGGTTCTCCACGCGGCCGCCGCAGAGGCGGAACAGGGCCGCCGGCAGGATCAGGCGGAAGATCGCGATGAACTTCACCGCGTCCCACGGATCGATCAGGTCGCGGTCGCCGAACTTCGTGCCCGCGCGGGGGTTGAGCAGGTTGATCGGCACGCTGGTCGGGTCCAGCTGCGCCAGCTCGAACGCCATCTCGACGCGCTGCTCCCTGGTCTCGCCGAGGTTCAGGATGCCGCCCACGCAGGTCTCGAGGCCCGCGTCGCGGACCGCCTGGATCGTGCGGATGCGGCCTTCGTAGCGGACCGTGGTGGAGACCTCGTCGTAGTAGCTGCGCGCCGTCTCGACGTTGTGGTGGACCCGCTGGATGCCGGCCTCCTTGAGCTGCCGCGCGCGGTCGGCCGACATGTGGCCGATCGAGGCGCAGCGCTTCAGGTTGGTGTGCTGCGCGACCAGCTTCGCGCCATCGAGGACCTTCGCGAAATCGCGCTTGGACAGCCCCTGGCCCTGCGTGACCATGCAGAAGCGGTGTGCGCCGGCCGCCTCGGCCGCGCGCGCGTGCTCGAGCATCTGCTCGGGCTCCATCATCGCGTGCATGGGCGTCTCGGCGTCCGCGTACTTCGACTGGGCGCAGAACCCGCAGTCCTCCGCGCACCCCCCGCTCTTGGCGTTCACGAGCGAGCACATGTCGGTGGACTCGCCGAAGCTGTCCTGGCGGACCATCCACGCGACGTCGACAAGTCGTTCGATGTCGGCGTGCGCTTCGAGCTGCCCGAGCTCGAGCGCCTCGTCGAAGGTGATCAGGGGCGGCATCCGCGCCGGAATGTAGGCGCGGGTCCGGACGGCTACGCCCGCGCTACCGCGGCGGCCGGTGACCCGCCGCGGGGTGTCCCTTGATCGGCCGGGCGCCCTTTTTCGCCTGCTTCGGCGGCCGGACCGGCGATCGCTTGCCGGTGGGCGGCCGGGGCCGCGCGCTCTGCCTGCCCGCCCTACTCATAGGCGAGCGCCTCCAGCACGTTCAGCCGCGACGCGCGGCGAGCCGGCGGGATCGCCGCTACGACACCCGCGATCACGGCCAGGATCGCGAACACGACGAGGCTTGCCACCGGGATCGAGAGCAGGAAGCCCTCGTCCTCGAGCGCGACGGTCGTCACGACTCCCAGGATGAAGCCGACCGTCAGGCCGAGCGCGGCGCCGATCAGGGCGGTGATCACGGACTCGTAGCGCACGATCCGGCGCACGAGCTTCCGCGGCGTGCCGATCGCACGCATCATGCCGATCTCGCGGGTCCGTTCGTGGATCGAGAGCACGAGCGTGTTCACGATGCCGAACAACGAGACGATCACGGACAGCGACAGCAGCGCATAGATGAGCGCCAGGAACTGGTCGATGCCCCCGGTGATGCTCTCCTTGAACTCGCTCTGGTTCTGCACCTCGGCTACCGGGAAGCGTCGCTCGAGGACACGCTCCACGCGGGCCTGGACGGCGTCGACGTCCGCCCCCGGTTGCGCCCCGATGAACTGGAGGTCGTCGTCGCGCTGGCCGAACGTGCGAGTCATCGTGGGCCCGGTCACCATGAAGTCGCCGATCAGGCCGCTCTTGTCCTCGAAGATGCCGGGCACCGTCAGATCGATCTTCCGGTCGGCGCCGCAGCAGCCGATCGGCGTCGTCACCTTCAGCCGGTCACCGACGTTGAGGTCGTTCGCCTCCGCGAAGTCCTTCTCCAGTGCCATCTGATCCGGACGGAGAGACGAGAACAGGTTCGCCGGCCCCTCGTCGACGTCCGTGTCCCAGATCCGGTCGAACGTGCGCGGATCGATGCCGCTCCCGAACGGCTTGCCGCCGACGCCGTCGACCTTTGCCTGGGAGTCCTTCAGCTGCGACACGACCCCTACGCCCGGGACCTGCCGGATCGCGGTCGCCGACTCGGGGCTGATGGGGGAGAAGTTGCCGTCCTTGTTGAGCACGACCAACTCCGCCTTCATGCGGTTCTCGACCGTGTCGTCGATCGACGCCTTCACTCCGGCCGCGAGGATGGAGACGAAGGTCACGAGCGCGAGCCCGATCATCAACGCGGCGGCGGTGACGGCGGTGCGGCTCGGGTTGCGCATCGCGTTCTCCCGCGCGAGCCGGCCGGCCACTCCGCGCATGCGCTCGAGCGGAGCGCCCACCGCCCCGGCGATGAGTGGCACGAGCCGCGGGCTCAGCAGGGCGACCGCGATGAACAGCGCGATGGCGCCCAGGCCGAGCATGCTGAGCGCCTGTTCGGCCGGCGCACCGCCGAACAGCGCGAACAGGATCGCCAGCGCGCCGATGATCAGCAGCGCCCAGGAGAAGATCCTGCGGCGGCGCGTGGGCGGCGCCGCCAGCGCCGCTTCCTCGCGCATCGCCGCCAGGGGCGGCACGCGGGTCGCCCGCCGTGCCGGGGCGAGGCTCGCGACCATCGTGACGATGGTGCCCACGAGCAGGGCGACGACGACGGTCCGCCCCTTGAGCACGAGGCCCTCCTGCGGAAGGTCGGCACCGAGGGCCTTGAACAGCGCGTTGATGCCCTGTGCCGTGGCGATGCCCAGCAGGATGCCCAGGATCGACGCGATCAGTCCGACGATCAGCGCCTCCAGCATCACGGATCGCAGGACCTGGCCGCGCGAGGCGCCCATGGTGCGCAGCAGCGCGAACTCCTTGGTGCGCTGCGCGACCGTGATCGAGAAGGTGTTGAAGATGATGAAGGCCCCCACGAACACCGCGATCCCGGCAAACACGAGCAGCAGGATGTTCAGGAAGCTGAGGCTGTTCTGGATCGAGTCGGCCTCGTCCTGGGCGTCCTGTTGGCCGGTCTTCACCTCGACCGTGTCCGGCATCACGCGCTCGATGCGCGTGACCAGCTCGTCCGGTGTGACCCCCGGCTGTGCCGCGACCTGGATCGAGTCGACCTGGCCGCGCTGGTCGGCGAGCGCCTGGGCCCGTGGCAGCGTCACCACCGAGACGGTCGCTCCGCCGATCGACTCGACGTCGCCGAAGGTGGCCAGGCCGGAGATCAGGAAGTTCTCCCTCCCGGAACGTCCCACCAGCGACACCCGGTCGCCGAGCTTCAGGCCCTCGTCGTCTGCCGTTCCCTTGTTGATCGCCACCTCGCCGGGACCGGCGGGCGGCTCGCCCTCGACGTAGTTGAGTGGGTCGAACCGCTCCGGCGGGCGCGAGAAGAGCAGCGGCGGGGCGCCGCCCGTCTCGATCTGATCCCCGTTCGACTTGAAGATCGAGGCGGTGTCCTCGACGTTGCCGGCCGCGACCAGCACGCCGGGAACCTCTTTCACCCTGTCGACGAGGGACTCCGGGATCTCCTGACTCACCCCACCCTGGTCCGTGTCGAACTCGGAGCGGCCGCTGACGACGACGTCCACACCTTCGTTGGCGTCCTCGAACACCTTGTCGAAGGTGCTGTTGATCGTGTCCGTGAAGACGTAGGTGCCGGAGATCATCGCCACGCCCAGCAGCACGGCAAGGCCCGTCAGGATCGCGCGCACCTTGCGCGACAGCAGCCCCCGGATCGTGAGCGCAGCCATCAGGCCGCCTAACCCTTGACCGGTGCGCTCTCGACGCCGGCCGTGCGCATCAGCTCGTCGACCTGCTGCCTGTCACCGGAGATCCCGTCGTGGCAGATGCGCCCGTCGCGCAGCACGACGAGGCGGTCACCGATGCTGGCGGCCTCCGCGTCGTGCGTGACCATCACGACGGTCTGCTGGAATTCGTTCACGGCGCTGCGCAGCAGGCGCAGGACCTCGCCGCTCGACTTGGAGTCGAGGTTGCCGGTGGGCTCGTCCGCAAACACCACCGCCGGCCGCGCGACGAGCGCCCGCGCGATCGCGACACGCTGCTGCTGACCGCCGGAAAGCTCGGACGGGCGGTGCGCGCGCCGGTCCGTGAGGCCCACCTTCTCGATCAGCTCGCTCACCCATGCGTGGTCGATGTCCTGGCCCGCGATCGTCAGCGGAAGGGTGATGTTCTCCTCCGCGGTGAGCACCGGGAGCAGGTTGAACGCCTGGAAGATGAAGCCGATCTTCTCCCGCCGCAGGTTCGTGAGCTCCTTGTCGTCGAGCGTCGTGATCTCGACGTCGTCGATCGTCACGGCGCCCGACGTGGGCCGGTCGAGCCCCGCCAGGCAGTGCATGAGGGTCGACTTGCCGGATCCCGACGGTCCCATGATCGCCGTGAACTGGCCCCGCATGAAACCGATCGTCACGCCGTCCAGCGCGTGCACGGCCGTCTCACCGTGACCGAAGTACTTGTGCAGGTCTTTGGCAGCGACGATCGCCGACGAGCTCTCCATGGAGTTTCCTTTCGGTTCGAAACGCGCGGGTTGGCGCCCTAGCGCCCCTGCCAGCGGGGCTTTCTCTTCTCGCCGAAGGCTCTCACGCCCTCGTGGAAGTCCTCGCTGCGGAAGGAGGACATCCGCAGCTCGATTACCTCGCGCTCAAGGTTCTCGGAAAGGCGCGGAAAGGTCAATAGGTCCCGGATGATGCGCTTGTTCCCTTTCAGGGAGAGCGGAGCATTGCCGGCGATCTCGGCGGCGAGCTCGACCGCGTGCTGCTCGAGCTGCTCGCGCGGCACGGTCTCGTGGACGAGCCCGATCTGCTCCGCGCGCTCCGCGGTGACGTTGCGGCCCGTGAAGAACAGCTCCCGCGTGCGTGCCGGGCCCACGGTGTCGAGGAACTTCTGGATGCCCGTGTGGCTGTAGATCAGCCCGAGTTTGCCGGGCGGCATGCCGAGCTTGAAGCCGGCGCCCGCCACGCGCAGGTCGCATGTGACAGCGAGTTCGAGGCCCCCGCCGAGCGCATGGCCATTGAGGGCCGCGACGGTCGGGAACGGGAATCGCTCGACCGCCTCGATGGCCCGGCTGAACGGGTGCGCGACCAGCGACTCGGCCTCTTCGGCGAACACGTCGTCGGGGATGTCGCCGATGTCGTAGCCGGCCGAGAACATGCCCTCCGACCCGGTGATGACCACGCACCGTGTCTCGATGCCGTCGTCGAGCCTCTCCATCGCCGTGGCGATGCCGTCGAGGATCTCGTGGTCCAGCGCGTTGCGCTTGCCCGGGTTGCGGATCGCCAGCCGGGCGACCGCCTCCGCGGGGCGGTCGAGTACGAGCTTGCCTGAAGCGAGTTCCGTCGGGGCGCTACTCAAGAACGACGAGCGTATCGCCCTCGCTCACAGCTTGGCCTTCCTCCACGGAGATCTCCTTGACCGTGCCCGCGTCCTCGGCTTCGACCGGCATCTCCATCTTCATCGACTCGAGGATCACGACGGTGTCTCCCTCGTCGACGGAGTCGCCGACCGCCACCTCGATCTTCCAAACCGTGCCGGTGATGTGAGCCTCGACCTCGGCCAAGCTGCACCTCCAATTCGTGGGCAAAGACGCCCCCTGGGCCAGATTGGCGGCAGAATAGCCCGCCGTGCCCCCTGAACCCGCGGGACCCGTGGTGATCGTGACGGCAAAGGACGAGGCGGACCGGATCGCGGATACCGTCGGCGCCGCCGCGGCCGCCTTCCCCGGGGCGAGGGTGCTGGTCGTGGACGGCGGCTCGGCAGACGACACCGCCGCGCGTGCCGCGGCCGCGGGAGCGGAGCTGGTGCGGGCGGGCACGCACGGGGGCAAGGGGCACTCGATGACGGTCGCGGCGCGCCGGGCGCTGGCGGACGGCGGCGCCGAGGATCGGACCTTCCTCTTCTGCGACGGCGACCTGGGCGGCTCCGCGGGGCGGCTCGGGCCACTGGTGGAAGCGGTCGAGTCGGGCCGCTGTGACCTGGCGGTGGCAGCCTTCGCACGCAAGCAGGGCGGCGGCCTGGGCGTCGCGGTCGGCTTTGCCAGGCGCGCCGTGCGGTCGCTGACGGGCCTCGAGGTGCGCGCGCCGATCTCAGGCCAGCGGGCCATGCGCGGCGCGTCGGTTGCCCGCCTGCTGCCGTTCGCGAACGGGTTCGGCGTGGAAATCGGAATGACGGTGGACGCCGCCCGCGCCGGCCTGCGACTGGAGGAGGTGGAGGTCGACCTCGAGCACCGCGCCACGGGCCGCGACGCGGCCGGCTTCCTGCATCGCGGGCGCCAGCTCGCGCACTTCCTGAAGGTCTACGCGTCGCGTAGGTTGCGGTCTCGCAGATGATTCTCGCGATCGACCAGGGCACGACCGGCACGACCTGCCTGCTGTTCGACGGCGACGGGCGTGTCCGCGGCCGCGCGTATCGCGAGTTCGGGCAGCACTTCCCGCGGCCGGGATGGGTGGAGCACGATCCGTCGGAGATCTGGGACGTGACGCGTGTGGTGGCGCACGAGGCGCTCGTGTCCGCCGACGTCACGGCAAGCTCCCTGCGCGCAGTCGGCATCACGAACCAGCGCGAGACCGTGGTCGTGTGGGACGAGCGCACGGGGCTGCCGCTCCACAACGCGATCGTGTGGCAGGACCGCCGCACCGCCGCGCGCTGCGACACCCTGCGCCGGCAGGGGCTCGAGGACATCGTGCGACAGCGCACCGGCCTCGTCGTCGACCCGTATTTCTCCGCCACGAAGATCGAATGGCTGCTGGCCAACGTCGAAGGCCTGCGCGAGCGCGCCGCGCAGGGAGGGGTGCGGTTCGGCACGATCGACGCCTGGCTCGCCTACAACCTCACGGGCCGGACCGTGACCGACTACTCGAACGCTTCGCGCACGATGTTGTTCGACATCGCGGCATTGGAGTGGAGTGAGGAGCTCTGCGACGCCCTGGGCGTGCCGGTCGCGGCACTTCCCGAGGCGGCTCCCTCGGCGGCCGTGCTGGGCGAGACCGACCCAGATGCCTTCCACGGCGCACGCGTGCCCGTGTCCGGGATGGCCGGGGACCAGCAGGCGGCGCTGTTCGGGCAGGCCTGCCTGGAGCCCGGCCTCGGCAAGAACACCTACGGGACCGGGAGCTTCGTCCTGCAGAACGCCGGGTCACAGCTCCCGCCCGTGCGCGACGGCCTGCTCAACACGGTCGCCTGGGGGATCGGGGACCGGGTCGACTACGCGGTCGAGGCGAGCGTGTTCGTGACCGGGGCGGCCGTGCAGTGGCTGCGCGACGGGCTCGGCATCATCCGCGAGGCGGCCGATACGGAGGGGTTGGCGGCGTCGCTCGACTCCAACGAGGGGGTGTACTTCGTGCCGGCGCTCACGGGGCTCGGCTCGCCGCACTGGGATCCGTACGCGCGCGGCACGATCGTCGGCCTCACCCGCGGCAGCGGCCGGGCCCACCTGGCGAGAGCGGCGCTCGAGTCGATCGCCTACCAGACGGTCGACGCCGTGGAGGCGATGCAGGCGGCCTCGGGCGAGCCGCTCGGCGAACTGCGCGCTGACGGCGGCGCCGTCGTGAACCGCTGGTTGATGCAGTTCCAGGCGGACGTGCTCGGCTGCCCGGTGGTCGTGCCGGAGGTGTCGGAGACGACCGCGCTCGGCGCGGCCTACCTGGCCGGAGTGGGGGCGGGGCAGTGGACCCTGGACGACGTGCGCTCGCTGTGGCGCGAGGCGGCCCGCTACGAGCCGCGCATGGGCGCGGACGAGCGCGAGTCCCTGCTGGCCCAGTGGCGGCGCGCCGTGGAGCGGTCCCGGCGGTGGGCGGAGTAGGTCCTGCAAGCCGCTGTAACCAGCCCAAAGAGGGGGTGTAGCAAGCCTCGTCCGTGAAGCCCCAGGTCTACATAGACCCCCGCCCGGCGGAGTATTTCGACAGGTATCACGAGCGAGCGCGCACGCAGCGGCCGGACTGGGTCTACCGCCTGGCGCGCGTGGTGCTGACCCCTCCGGTCCTCGCCCTGTACCGCTATCGGGCGATCGACGTGGCGAACGTCCCGGCGCACGGCCCGGTGCTGCTGGCGCCCAACCACTTCAGCTATCTCGACCACTTCTTCGTGGCCGTGCTGCTGCGGCGCGAGGTGCAGTTCATGGCCAAGTCGCAGCTCTTCCGGCCTCCCTTCCTCGACTTCATCCTGAGCCACGGGGGGACGTTCCCCGTGCGCCGCGGTCATCGGGACGAGGAGGCGTTCATCACGGCGCACTCGATACTCGGCCGGGGCGGCACCGTGTTGATGTACGCGGAGGGCGGGCGGCAGCGCACGAAGGAGATGGGCCAGCCGAAGCCCGGCCTCGGCCGGCTTGCGCTCGAGTCCGGCGCGCCGGTCGTGCCGATCGCGATCCACGGCTCCGAGCACGCGCGCGAGGCAAAGCGCGGGGTCGTGCCCAAGGTGACGGTCCAGTTCGGAGCGCCGCTGCGGTACGACCAGGTCGACCATCCCGCGCGTGAGCGCTCCCAGGAAGTCGCGGAGCAGGTCTTCGACCGCGTGCGCGGGATGTACGACGCGCTCACCAAGCAGGGCCGCAGCGGCGTGCTGGCCGGACTGCGCCGCGAGCGCGGCGAAGGCGCACCCGTAACGAGCTAGCGGCGCCCGGCGCCAGCCCGCGGACTTTGCTGATCCGGGACCGCCGTACCTCCATAGGATGTGCGGGGAAGATGGGGAACGCCAACGCGCGCACCGAGTTTCCCGTGCACCGCGCCTCCGTGCGCGAGGGCGTCGAGATTGCGTACGTGCGCGCGGGCGAAGGCGGGTTTCCGCTCCTGCTGCTGCACGGCTGGCCCGAGACGAAACGCATCTGGTGGCGCAACATCGAGCCGCTCGCGGCGGCCGGGTTCGACGTGATCGTGCCGGACCTGCGCGGGTTCGGCGACTCGGGGCTGGCTCCCGACGGCTTCTACGACCCGGCGACCCATGCGCTCGACATGCACGCGCTCGTCCGTGACGTGCTCGGCCACGAGCGGTGCGTCGCCGCCGGTGGCGACGTCGGCGGAGTCGTGATCCAGGACCTCGGGCTGCGATTTGCCGGCTTCGTTGTGCGCCAGTGCCTGTTCAACACGGTGCCGCCCGTCCTCAAGGAGCAGTACGAACAGGCGGGTCTCGGTCCCGGCATACCGCGCGTCACCCGCATGGCCGCCGACTACTTCATGCGGCAAGGCAACGACGCCGACGGGCTCGCGGCCGAGCTCGACACCCCGGAGAAGCGGCGCCGCTACATCGCCCAGTTCTACGGCTCGCGTTTCTGGGCGGCCCCGGGCGCCTTCGCGCCGGAGGACGTGGACTTCATGACCGAGCCGTTCGCGGACGCCGACAAGCTGCGAGCCAGCTTCGGGGTGTACGAGACGGCGCTGCGCAAGCGCCCGCCGGCCGAGGTGCCGCGCCTGTTCGAGACGAACCCGGTGCCGGCGCTCGTGTTGTACGGGCCGGAGGACCACGTGATCCCGCGCGACTTCCCGGAGCGCTGCGAGGTCGCGTTCACCGAGCTGATCGGGCCGCTGGTGGTCCCGCGCGCCGGCCACTTCCTGCAGTGGGAGCGGGCCGACGTCCTGAACCAGAGTCTGGTCTACTTCTGCGCCGACCTGAGGGAGTCAGGATGAGCATCGAGCTGCGGGGCAGCACCGCGCTGGTCACCGGCGCGACGGGCGGGATCGGTCAGGCGATCGTGCGCGCCCTGCACGATCGCGGCGCGAAGGTGATCGCGAGCGGGCGCAAGCGCGAGGTGCTGCGAGAGCTGGCGGCGGGACTCGACGGCGTGGAGCCGCTGGTCGCCGATCTCTGCGATCCGGCGCAGGTCTCGGCCCTGGTCGACGGCCGCCGCATCGACGTGCTCGTCGCAAACGCCGCGCTGCCCGCGTCGGGCCGCCTCGACAGCTTCAGCGCCCAGGAGATCGATCGCGCCCTGGACGTGAACCTCCGCGCTCCGATGCAGCTGGCCCACGCGCTCGTGCCGCACATGGTCGAGCGCGGCGGCGGCCACCTGGTGTTCATCTCGTCGCTGTCGGGGAAGTTCGCCAGCGCGGGGGCGTCGGTGTACAACGCGACCAAGTTCGGGCTGCGCGGGTTCGGCTTTGCCCTGCACGAGGAGCTGCGCGGCACAGGGGTCGGCGTGACGACCGTGTTTCCCGGCTTCATCCGGGACGCGGGCATGTTCGCCGACTCCGGCGCGGAGCTGCCGCGCGGCGTCGGCAGCCGCACGCCCACCGACGTCGCGGCAGCGGTGATCGCCGGCATCGACAAGGGCCGCGCCGAGGTCGATGTCGCGCCCCGGTCGCTTGCGTTCGGCGCCCGCCTGTTCGGGCTCGCGCCCGTGATGGTCGCCGGCGTCAATCGCCGCCTGGGCGCCGACCCCCTGGCCGCAGCGATCGCCGCCGGTCAGCGCGACAAGCGCTGAAGCTACGCCGTCGCCGCGACCGGCTCGCGGGCGAACTCGGCGATCAGCTTCGCGAGCCGTTCGGGCTGGTCTTCGGAGACGTACGTGTAGCTGTCGTCGATCTTCTCCAGCCGCGCGTTCGGGAAGTCACGCGCCAGCCGCTCCGCATCGGAGACCCGGAAGAAGTCCTTCTCGGTCCCCCAGGCCATCAGCACCGGCCGGTCGAACTCCTTGAAGCGCTTCGACGCCTCGATGAGCTCGCTCTTCTTCACCGCCTTGAGCAGCTTCGTCGTGTCCCGCCGGACGCCCGCGTCCTCGAGGCTGGGCCGCAGCCACGCCGCCGAGATGTTGTCGGGGATGCCGCGCTTCGACAGCCATCCGAACGCGATCGGCAGCTTGCGCATCGGCGCGAAGCGCATCGGCTGGGCGAGCATGCGCAGGAAGCCCGGCACCTTTGCGCCATAGAAGAGGAACGCGAAGATGCGGGGTGGGAAGTTCTCGTACGCGTCGCAGTTCGTCAGGACCAGCCGGCCGACGCGCTCCGGATGGCGTGTGACCACGAGCTGGCACAGGGCGCCGCCCGTGTCGTTGGCGACAAGCGTCACCCGCTCGAGGTCGAGCGCCTCGAGGAAATCGGCGATCAGCCGCGCGTTGCCGCCGGGGGAGAGGTCGGCATCGGCGTGCATCGCCGGAGTGTGCGAGCCGAGCGGCCAGTCCGGCGCGATGCAGCGGAAGTCCTTGGCCAGCTCGGGGACGACCTTGCGCCACAGATCGGCATTGACGAGGGCGCCGTGGACGAACACGATCGGCTCGCCGGTCCCACGTTCGCGATACCTGATCGTGCCCTGCGGAAGCCTTGCCTCTTTCTCGGATCCAAGCTCTGCGGAAATCGCCATCGTGTTTGCTCCTTCGATCGAGTCGGTCAACCAAGCTTGTAGGTGACGAGCCCCTGCGCGATCGTCGTGCCGTCGCCGTCCTCGACGCCGACCTCGCAGAAGCAGATCGTCCTGCCGCGCCGCACGACGCGCGCGTCGGCGACGAGGCCACGGCCGCGAGCGGCGGCCACGAACGAGACATTCAGGCTGATCGTCGTGCCGCGGGCATTCTCCAGGGACTCCAGGCCCGACCACGCGGCGAGCGTGGCGGCGGTGTCCACCAGCGAGCTGATCGCACCGCCGTGCACGACGTCGCCGACCGTGACCAGCTGCTCGCGGAAGGGCAGCAGGAGCCGGACGTGGTCCGGCTCGATGCGGTCGGCGCGGAGCCCCAGGTGCGCTGCGAACGGTGAGTGCTCGACGTACGCGGCGAGCACGTCGGCGACCGCGGCTCCGGCCTCGCCCGTCGTTACGCTGGAATCGCCACTTGCCATACGTACAGCCAGTATCTAGCATACATACAGTATGAATGTCAAGAATCGCAAGGCCGAGCAGTCAGAGGCGACGCGCAACGCGCTGGTCGAGGCGGCGCGCCGCCTCTTCAGCGAGCGCGGCTACGCGAGCGTGTCGACCGAGGAGATCGTGCAGGCGGCCGGGGTCACCCGCGGCGCGCTGTACCACCACTTCCGCGACAAGCAGGACCTGTTCGCCGAGGTCGTCGAGCGCCTCGAGCAGGAGGTCCTCGAGCAGGTGGCGGGGGCGGCGCTCGAGGTGCAGGACCCCTGGGACCAGCAGGTCGTCGCCGTGGGGGCGTTCCTCGACTGCTGCCTCGACCCGGCCGTGCAGCGCGTGATCCTCACCGACGCGCCGTCCGTGATGGGCCTTCACGCGTGGCGCGAGGTCGAAGCGCGCTACGGGCTCGCGCTCGTGCGCGGCGGCCTGCAGGCGATGGTCGACGCCGGCCTGGTGGAGGACCAGCCGCTGGACCCGCTCGCGCACATGCTGCTCGGGGCGATGCAGGAGGCCGGCCTGCTGATCGCGCACGCCGAGGACCCCGCCGCCGCGCGGCGCGAGGTCGGCGACAGCCTGGTGCGGCTGCTGCAGGGCCTGCGGGTCTGATGCCCTGCAGCAGGGGTGCTTGGCCTGACTACTCGTACTTCGGCAGCAGCGTGGCCCACGCCTCGGGGTCGTGTCCCGGGATGATCAGCGCGTCCGGGTTCTCACGCCGGTAGAGCCGGATCTCCCCGATCGAGCGGTGCCACTTGTGCTCGTCTGCCATCGCCCAGCCGCGGCGCTCATCGTCGAGCGTGCGCGTGAAGTAGATGGCGTCGCCTGTCACGAGGGCCTCGCGGTCCTTCAGCCGCAGGATCACGGACTGGTGCCCGTGCGTGTGCCCGGGGGTTGCCACGAGCCGCACCGAGCCGTCTCCGAAGAGGTCGTACGCGCGCCCGAACGTCGAGTACGAGTCGATCACCGGGCTGTCGTAGGGAACTTCCTTGTACTCGACCGCGTGCTCCACGTGATGCCGCACGTAGCCGTTCAGCTTCGGCCGCGCTCCGTGGAATGCGCGCCACTCGCCCGCCCCCAGCACGTACGTCGCCGACGTGAACTCCGAGATCGCCGACGCGTGGTCCATGTGCAAGTGGGTCATGATCGCGACGCGCACGTCGCTCGGTTCGATGCCCTTGCGCTCGCGCAGCTGCGCCGAGATCGCCTGGTCGGGCTGCATCTCGATGTTGTAGAGCGCCGCGTACAGGCGGCCCAGGTTCTGCTTCGGGTCCGTCGCGACGGAGGGATGGAAGCCCGTGTCGATGATCATCGGCCCGACTCCCGGATGCTCGACCAGGAAGGCGACGATCGGGATCTTGATCTGCTGCTTGCGCGCGAACAGCACCTGCCGCACGACCTTCAGCCGGCCGCCGGTCATCGCCATGAACTCGGGCGGCGAGTACATGTAGGCGCACACCATCGGGTGCAGCACGACGGTCGCGCCCTCCCGGCCGCCCGGCAGCGGCTTGGTCAGCCGGCTCGGCTCGGCCAGGGCCATGCGGCTAGGCGTCCGCCCGGCGCTTCAGGAGGACCTTCGTGATCGACTTGCAGACCGTCTCGTCGCGCTGGTTCAGGACCTGCTGGTGGAAGGTGGCGAGGCCCATGGTGTCGTCGCGCTCCTCCTTCTCCTTCAGCTCGACGTGCACGCGGATCGTGTCGCCGATCTTCGTCGGCGCGAAAAAGCGCACCTTCTCCATTCCATAGAAGGCGACGATCGGCCCGGGCTGCATCGGCACGAGTCCGGCCGCGTACGAGAGCACCAGCATGCCGTGCGCGATCCGCTCGCCGAACATCGTCTTCGACGCCCACTCGGCGTCGACGTGCAACGGGTACGTGTCCCAGGTGAGGGCGGCGAAGTTGACCAGGTCCGCCTCGGTGATGGTCCTGCCCTTGGTCGTGAACGCGTCGCCGACCTCCAGATCGTCGAGATAGCGCGCGAACATGTCGGGCGCGGTCGTCTGCATCTCGGTGCTCATGAAACCTCCACTATTGCCTCGACTTCGACTGACATCTCGAACGGCAGCTCGCTGGCCCCGATCGCAGAGCGAGCATGCCGCCCGGCCTCGCCCCATACGTCGATCACCAGGTCGCTGAAGCCGTTGATCACTCCCGGCGTGCCCGTAAAGCCGGGCGCGCAGTTCACGAGCCCGAGTGCCTTCACCCAGCCGGTGACGCGGTCCAGGTCGCCCAGCTCCCGCTCGAGCGACGCGAACATCGACAGCGCCGTGAGCCGGGCAGCCTCGGTGGCGCGGTCGGGTGACACGTCCGCGCCGACCTTCCCGCGCACGAGGACCTCACCGCCGTCCAGCGGGCCGTGGCCGGAGACGTATGCCTGACCGCCGCTGACCCGCACCCACTTGAACGGCAGGACCACGCCCGCCGGTGCGGCTGGCGGCTGCGGCAGCTCCAGCTCGAGCTCCGCCAGCTTGTCGCCGATCCGTCCCATTCCCGGTCTCAGCCGTACATCCCGCCGAACTGCCCGCCGGTGACGTTGATCACCTGGCCGTGGATGTAGTTGGACATCGGCGACGCCAGG
>DASRIA010000033.1:0-4441 GCA_035650255.1 Solirubrobacterales bacterium | reverse complement strand
GGTCACGCCCCTGCGGCTCGTGCTCGACGGCCTGCCGCACACTGCCACGTTCGACCTGGAAGGGGTGGCGGCGAGCGTCGAGGCCGATTCGTCTTACGAGCTCCAGATCATCCCGGGCACGTCGGTGTACGGCCCGCAGCGTGTCGCGGGGCTGGTCGACGCGACGAGCGTGAAGCTCACGCTGCCGGTCAAGAGCGGCTAGCCAGCCGCGCGCCGTCCTCGGATATGGTGCGCCCCCCGAGAGGAGGGGCGATGGCGGAGTTGAGAGAGGTCACGACGGGCCTGAAGTTCCCCGAGGGGCCCGTGGCGATGAACGACGGCAGCGTGATCGTCGTCGAGATCGCGAGCGGCGCGGTTACGCGCGTCGCGGCAGACGGGTCCAAGGAGGAGGTCGCGCGTCCGGGCGGCGGCCCCAACGGTGCGGCGGTCGGGCCCGACGGCAACCTGTACGTCTGCAACAACGGCGCCGCCTTCGACTACCTGGAGCTGCCCGGGATGGAGGGCATCCTCGTCCCGCGCCAGCCGCCCAGCAACTACAGCGGCGGCCGGATCGAGCGCATCGACCTCGGGTCGGGCGCCGTCGAGGTCATCTACGAGGAGTGCGACGGCCGCCCGCTGCGCGCGCCCAACGACCTCGTGTTCGACTCGCACGGCGGCTTCTACTTCACCGACCACGGGATCCGCGAGCATCGCACCGCCGACCGCACGGGCGTGTTCTACGCCCAGCCCGACGGCTCTTCGGTCCGCGAGGTGGTGCCGCCGCTCGACTCCCCCAACGGGGTTGGCCTGTCGCCGGACGGATCCCGCCTGTACGTGGCGGAGACCTACAGCGCGTGCGTCTGGCACTGGGAAGTCGCCGGGCCGGGCGACGTGACCGTGCCGGAGGGACTGCTGCCGCACGGCGGCGAGCTGCTCGCCCGGCTGCCCGGCTTCCAGTTCCTCGACTCGCTGGGGGTGGACGGCGACGGCAACGTGTGCGTGGCGACGCTCGGCTCCGGCGGCGTCACCGCGCTCAGCCCGGACGACGGCTCCGTGGTCGAGTTCGTCGAGTGCGGAGACCTGTTCGTCACGAACGTGTGCTTCGGCGGCGACGACCTGCGCACGGCTTACGTGACCCTGTCGGGCGCCGGCAAGCTGGTGGCGGTCGACTGGCCGCGGCCGGGCCTCGCCATGGCCTACTCGGCCTAACCGGCGAACTTTGTCCCGCGCGTAACCACAGGTGTTACGGACGGGCCAAAGTTCGGCTCAGGCCGCTCCTGTACCTACCGGTTCTTGGGACTCCTCGAGGCCACGCGCAAACGCGTCGAACCGCGGCGCGAACGCGCTGTACCCCGGCCAGCTCCCCGACGCCGCGTACGGCTCGAAGCGGATGAACATCGAGTCGATCAGGCGACCCTCCGCGCGCACCCGTTTGACGATCTCGCGGTGCGGCGGCCGCCGGTAGGCGAAGCTCAGCGGCGCCTCCGCCCGCTCCCAGATCGTGAAGGTCATCGCGCCGCGGTACATGTGCTCGGGGCCCGCGATGCCTGCGATCAGGCCCGGCGACTCCAACAGCACCGGTGTGGCCCGCCGGATGCCCTGCCAGAAGTACAGGAGGTGGCGGGGCGCGATGTTCGCGAACGTCCACATCGCGACCGGGCCCTTGCCCGGGCGCTGTGCGGGCAGCCCGGCGAGCGGCTCGTGTCCGCGGTAGGTGCCGTGCGTGCGGAAGGGGCGCATCAGCACTTCGCAGTACTCGTCGGTCCGCGTCCGCCACGCCCGCGCGATGGGCGACTGGAGCTGGAACCGGGCGAGCGCCGCCTCGTCCTCCCACACGCACATCGCCATCTGGCGCCGCGGGTCGACCAGCCCGATGGTGAATCCCTCCCGGCGTGCCGAGCCCACGAACACCAGCCGCCGGAACAGCAACCCGTCCGCGCGCGCCAGCACGGCCCGATCGCGCATCAGGCTGCGCGCCGCGTCGCGCGGCGAGCGGTAGTGGAACACGTGCGCCGATGCGACCGGCGCCGCCGGCGTTCCGTTCAGCGAATTCACGCGCCGACCCTAACGGGTGTCCGAGGGCCTTCGGGAAATCCTCCGCAACGGCTCACGGCCCGCTTGCGCGGGCCGTGAGTGGGGGAGGGAGGTACTGCTATGTGGGAGTACTGCTTATGTGGGAGGGTGCTTCGTGTTGGGAGGAAGTTGGGGCCCTCGGCCCGGCTGTCCGGGCCGAGGGGCGGGGGAGGAGTTACATGGTCCAGCTGGTCGACCAGCGGCTCCGGCTCCAGCGCGAGCGCGTGGGGTCGATGCTGCCGTTGGTCGTCTTGGAGCAGTCACAGCTCCAGCGGGAGCGGTTCATGCCCGCGCCGCTCCAGCGCGACCGGCTCCAGCGCGAACGCGCGTAGTCGATCTTGCCGGTGGCCGGGTCGACGAACGTGTTCGGCTCGATGCCTGCGTTCGGGTTGTAGGTCGAGTTCGACTTCAGCGCGCCCAGCGCGTAGGCCTCGTCGCCCACGCCCGGGACGTTGCGGTCGCTCGTCATCAGCATGCCCTTGACGCGGTCGGGCGACAGCGTGGGGCGGTTCTCCAGCATGATCGCCACGAGGCCCGAGACCATCGGCGCGGACATCGAGGTGCCGCCTGCGCGGATGTACTGGCCGCCGACGATGCAGGTCGGGCACATCGACTTGAACTCGCTGTTCGGGGCGAGCGTCGAGACGATGCCCGAGCCGGGGGCGAGGATCTCCGGCTTGCTGTGACCGTCCTGCGTCTTGCCGCGGCTCGACCACGAGGCCAGCTTGTCGTCGCTGAGCTTGCTCGTGCCCATGTCGTCGACTGCGCCGACGGAGATCACGAACGGGTCGTTGCCGGGTGCGTAGGAAACGGCCTTGGGGTCGGATCCGCGGTTACCGGCGGCCGCGACCACCACGATGCCGCTGAACCAGGCCGCCTCGGCTGCCGCGGCGAGCGGGTCCGTCTTGTAGGACTCCGCGACGCTCGACTCGAGCGACAGGTTGACGACGCGGATGTTGTACTCGTCCTTGAGGTCGACCACGAACTGCAGGCCGTAGATGACGTCGAGGATCGTGGCGTTGCCCCGGTCGTCGTCGACCTTGACCGAGATCAGGTTCGCGTCAGGAGCAACACCGACGTAGTTGCCGTCCAGTGCGTCCCGGTGGTGCCGGTTGTTGCCGTTGCCGGCGATGATTCCCGCCACGTGCGTGCCGTGGCCGTACTTGTCGTAGTCCGTCTTGGCCTCGGGGTTCGTGACCGCCGTCGCGACGACGCGGGACTGACCGCGGCCGTTGCCGTTCTTGGCGACCTGGAAGTCCGGCATGTCCTCGGCGATGCCCGTGTCGATCACGGCCACGCCGACTCCTTCGCCGGTCCCGTAGGTGCCCCACGCCTGGTCGGACGTGAGCGACTGGTTGTACGAAGTGGCGAGCTCCGAGGCGTCGATGCCGGACTGCTGGGCTGCCTTGCGGAACCCACGGGCCTGCGACTTGACGCCGGCGTTCAGCGACACCGCGCGGACGCCGTCACGCGACGCGAGGGCGTTCGCCTCGGAAGCGGTCATGCGGGCCGCGAGGCCGTTGATCACGTGCAGGTCGCCGGTCACGCGGCCACCGGCCGTGCGCACCAGCTCGCGCGAGGTGCTCGGCTTGACGCCGGTCTCGAACTGCACGATCGCCTCGACCTGCGTGGCGGGCTTCGTGCCGGCCAGCTTCACGAGTGCGGGGCTCGCGCCGCCGTCCAGCGTCGCTGCCGGGGCGGGCAGGTCGCTGGTGGGCGCAGGGGCGCCCGCCTTGGCGATGGCGAGTGAAAGGGAGACGGCTGCGATCAGGAGAGCAACAGCGCTGAAGGCGCTGAAACCCCAGCGAATGCGCAGCGGGGGGGCAGAGTAGGTCACGCGGATCAACCTCCGTGTCGATCTCGGGGGAAGGGGGGGCATCCAGCGGCCCGTCCTGACCTGGCAGCTCTTGCTTCGCTGCGTCTTCGGCGGGGGGCCGAACTCCACCATCGTGGAGGGAAAGAACCCCGGCAACTCTTTGTGGGGGTTTTGGACCTTTGTTCTAGGGTGCAGGCCCCAAACCGCCGGTTTCCGCGTTTAAACGGCTGCTGGAGCGGGAAACCTCGCGCGCTTCATGGCGCCCGGACGGTGCCCGGCGGGGCCGAAAACCGGGTGGGGGTAGGGGCGGGCGCCCGGACGGCGCTCAGCGGGCCGAAAACCGGGTGGGTACGCGGTGCGGTGGCGCAAGCGCGGTCGCTTGACTACCGAGGCGGTAGCAAATCGACCCCTCATGCCATGCGCGCTGACTTTTCCCCCTGTGACGTGGAAAAGGCAGCGCGGTCGCCCGGGCACTGCCCTACCCACCCGGTTTTCGCCCGTGCCCCAGAGGCGGCCGACAGCGGCGGGGACGAACTACTGCACGCCGGCGAAGTCGAACAGGCTGCGGGCCTT
>DASRIA010000032.1:0-63607 GCA_035650255.1 Solirubrobacterales bacterium | reverse complement strand
GGTGGCGCCGGTGACGAGCGCGTGCACGGGCGAACGATACCCTGGCGCGGTGGAACTGCCCGCGCGTGGAGATCGCGTGCGCCAGCTCGGGCTCGCGCTGCCTCCGCAGCACATGCCGCGCTGGCGCGGTACCCGGCCGCTGAAGCGCTGGCGCTACGTGGGCTACTACAGCGCCGAGATGATGCTGTGCGCGGCGGACGCGCGCATCGGCCCGGTGCCGCAGCGCTGGTGGGCCGTCGCCGAGCCGGACGGGACGCTGCGCGGCAAGACGACGCTCGGCCGCGGCGGCGTCGATCTCTCGGGGTCGCGAGTACGCGTCGATGCCGGCGACGTGCGGATCGACCTGGCGCTCGAGGAGTCGCCGGGCGTGGAGACCGCAACGGCGGCCGGCAGCGCGCACATCTGGACGCGCAAGCAGGCGCAGGTCCCGGCCCGCGGCGCCGTGACCGTGGACGGCGTGCGCAGGGAGCTCGACGGAGTCGCGTTCATCGACGACAGCGCCGGTTACCACCCGCGCCGCACCGCATGGATGTGGTCTGCGGGCAACGGCGTCGCGGTCGACGGTCGCGCGGTGGGGTGGAACCTCGTCACCGGGATCCACGACGCACCGCGCGAGAGTGAGCGGACTTTGTGGGTCGACGGCAATCCGCAGGAACTGGGCCCGGTCACGTTCGCCCCCGACCTCTCGCGCGTGACCTTCCAGGAGGGTGGCTCCCTCGACTTCACCGAGTGGTCGGCGCGCGAGGAGCACATGAACCTGCTGCTGATGCGCTCCGACTACCGGCAGCCCTTCGGCACGTTCGCGGGCTCGCTGCCCGGCGGGATCGAGCTTGCCGCGGGCTACGGCGTGATGGAGCAGCACGACGTGCGCTGGTGAACCCGGTTCAGCCGCGCCGGGACGCGCGCCGCGCAAGCACCCCCTCGACCTTCGAGGCGAGCATCTCGATCCGTCCCTCCACCTCCCAGTTCACCATCGTCTCGGCGAATCCCATCCACCGCAGGATGCGGTCGAGCACCGCCGCCCCGGTCGGGTACCAGCACAGCCCGTAGACGCCGGACATCAGCTCCGTGCCCTCGTCGGCCAGCACCAGGCTGCCCTCCGCCCCCGGTTTGGTCGCCGTGTTGAGGATCATCAGCTCACGCGTCAGGTCCGCCGCGATCCGCAGCCCCGACACCGGGTCGGGCAGGTGGTAGAAGAGGCCCTTGAACTGGACCACGTCGAACGGGGGCAGGCCCAGCCCGGGAACGTCGTAGAGGTCGCACACGACCGCCTCGACGTCCTGCTCCCGGTGCTCGGCGAGGAAGTGCGCCTGGCGGATCCAGTGCTCGCGCACGTCGAACCCGAACGCCCGGTCCGCTCCCAGCTCCTTCGCCCAGAACAGGTACCCGCCGCAGTTGCACGCACAGTCGAGGAACGTCTTGCCCTCGAGGCTCGGGTAGAGGGACCGCATCAGGGCCTGGAACTCCCCGCGGTAGTCGTGGAGCACCACGTCCCCGCACTCCTCGGGGTACTCCACGTCGCGCGACACGGCCGTGGTGATGCCGGGCGCCACCTCGACGTCGTGGTGCCAGGGCCCGAGCGCCTGGATCCGGGCGACCAGGTCGTCCACGACCGGCTCGCTCACGTGCCCTCGTCAGCGGCGGCCAGGATCGCCTCCATCTCCTCGGTCGAGCCGGGCCTGATGCGCCGCTGCGGGTCGGGTGCGCTGCGGTAGGCGAGGTACAGCAGCGCCGACAGGATGCCGGCGGTCACGAGGAAGGCGACCTCGACCTCGCGCACCTCCTCCATCGAGGCGAGCAGGAGGAAGGCGACGAAGAAGACCGCCGCGGCCGCCCATGACGCGGCCGCCAGCCGCGCGCGGCCCTGTGCCAGCACGGCCTGGTTGACGGTGGTCGCCGCGAGGTAGAGCCCCATGCCCGCCGCCACGAGCGCCAGCCCGAAGCGGTCGTAGTCGAACTCCGACCCGAACAGGAGGCGCATCACCGGCGGGCCGGCGATCAGCACGCCCACGACGGTGGCTGCGCCGAACGCCAGGCACGCCGTGACCGTCAGTCGCACGCTGCGGCCGAAGTCGCTGGCGCCGCTCTCCTCCTCGCGCACCAGCAGCCGCGTGAGATGGGGGAGCAGGGTCGTGGACACGGCCTGGAACAGCTGCAGTGGGGCGCGCGCGATCATCAGGACGGCGAAGATCAGCGCCGCCAGGGCGTCGTCCCCGGTGTCGGCCTTCACGATCAGCACGCCGGAGTTCAGGATCGCCTGCTCGGAGCACATGATCACCAGCACCGCGCCGGCGAATCCCAGCCCGTGCGAGAGCGTGAACTCCGCCTCGGGCGAGTCGGCCGGCGCCTGCGACTCGAGCCGCCGCACGTGGCGGCCCAGCGCCCACGGCACGACGAACAGGCTCAGCAGCGGAGCCGCCGCGATGGCGATCGCGGCGGCGTTCTCCCCGTCCAGCACGCCGACCGCGAGCAGCACCGCGAACACCACGCGGGATGCGGCCTCCATCAGCACCAGCCCGCCGTACAGCGCGAACCGCTGCTCGCCCGCGAGGAAGCCGCGGGCGAAGTAGCTGCCGGCGTAGAAGGTGACCGCCGCGATCAGGCACCAGTAGAGCGTCGCGCTGCCGGAGAAGAGGTCGTCCTCGATGGGCCCGCGCGCCAGCAGCGCGACGGCCACGAAAGCGACGGCCAGCCCGAGCTGGATCGTGGCCGCGACCCGCAACGCGTCGCGCGCCGGCCGTCCGCGCGCACGGCGCTCCGCGAGCGTGCGGGACAGCAGCTGCTCCACGGGGCGGTAGATGATCGAGGCCACCAGGAAGACGGCCGCCCACAGGACTGCGATCAGGCCGTAGTCGTCGCGGCCGAGCGCGTGCGCGGCGATCGAGTGGAACGCATAGGTGAGGACGCCCGTGACGCCGATCAGCGCCGAGAGCAGGGCAGCGCCGCGGCCGTATGAAGCGGCGCTGTCGCCGGCGCCGGCTCGGCTCACGGGCCGACGCGTACGAGCGCCATCGTCCAGGGCAGGGGCGAGCGGAGCTCGACGACCTCCCCGTAGCGGCGCAGCAGGCTTGAGAACCCCCGCTTGGACCAGTGGTTGAGATGGCCGGGAGTGTTTCCGAGGTCGCGCACGTAGCTTCCCCGCACCAGGTTCAGGCCGCGCCACAGCGGCTCGCGCGGGACGCTCACGAGCAGCCAGCGCGACGACACCCGGGCCATCTCGCCGAGCACCGCGTCCGGGTCCGGGACGTGCTCCAGGACCTCCATCGCGGTGGCCGCCTCGAACTCACCGTCCGCGAACGGCAGCCGGTGCCCGTCGCCGGAGTGAAAGGTCAGGTTGGGACGAGTGCGCCGCTGCCACTCCTCGCGCAGCTTCGGGTCCTCGAGGTCGATGCCGACGACGCGCCCGGGCGTGCGATCCGCCCACTGCTCGGTCAGCACGCCTTCCCCGCAGCCGACGTCGAGGATCGAGGCCGGGGAGGCGCGGTCGAGCAGCTCGAACATCTCCCGCTCGAAGCCGGCCATCAGGCGCTTCACGACCGGGTTGGATGACCCGTACTTGTCGTAGGTGTTGCCGGTCGGGATGTGGTCCGGCAGGGATGCCGGCGTTGCCGCCCGCGTCACGTCGGTCGCCCGAGCGGGACGGTCTCGTGCTCCTCGGTCTGCGGCCTGTCGGGGATGGCCATCGGCCCGTCGGGGCGCGGCGCCTGCCGCCGCTCCGCGGGCTCGTAGTGGGAGGGCTCGACGCCCAGCTTCAGCTCGACGCGCCGCGTCCGCTCCAGCGTGCGCTGGATCAGGACGCGGTTGGCAGCCAGGAGGTCGCCGATGATCCCGAGCGCGGCCAGCTGCACCGCCACGACGAACAGCATCGACCCGAGCACGACGGACTGGATGTGGCCCGCGCCGTCGCCCTGGATGAAGAGCACCAGGAACCGGCCCCAGACCACTGCGGCCACGAGGCCGACGATCGCCGCCGCCATCAGGAACACCCTCAGCGGCTCGTACTGCGTGTAGACGCGGAAGATGGCAAGCGCGTTCGTGCGCACGTACGACGAGATCGACCCGAACAGGCGCGACTCCCGCATCTTCGGATTGGTCCGGATCGGGACGTGGTCGATCGCGACGGTCATCTTGCCCGCCTGGATGATCGACTCCAGCGTGTAGGTGAAGCGCGAGACGACCTGCACCTGGAGCGCGGCCTCGCGGTTGTAGGCGCGGAAGCCGGACGTCGTGTCCGGGACGGTCGTGTTCGAAGCGCGCCGCACGACCCAGCTACCGAGCCGCTGGAGCATCTTCTTGGCCGGGGAGAAGTGCTCGATCGACTGCACCTCACGGTCCCCGACGACGAGGTCCGCGTGCCCCCGCACGATCGGCTCGACGAGCTTCGGGATGTCGGCGGCGCTGTACTGGTTGTCCGCGTCCGTGTTGACGATCACGTCGGCGCCCAGCTTCAGCGAGGCGTCGAGGCCCGCCTGGAACGCGTAGGCGAGGCCCTTGTTGTTGGTGAGCCGCACCACGTGGTCGACGCCGTGCTTGCGGGCGACCTCGATCGTGCTGTCGCTGGATCCGTCGTCGATCACGAGCCACTCGACCGCATCGAAGCCGTTGACGGCCCGTGGCAGGTCGCGCAGCGTGACGGGGAGCGAATCCTCCTCGTTCAGGCAGGGGATCTGAATGATGAGCTTCATCGCATCGATGTCCAGGCGCCTTCGGCGCTCGCCGGGGAACTAAGTAAACTGGTGCGCCATTATCGCGCAAGGCCCGGAGAGTGCCGCGGCCGGCCTTGCTTGTGCCTCGCAACTCCACCCCCCGTGGAAAGCGCCACCGTCGAACGTTCCGCGCCCGGCCTGCCGGGCTTCGCCCGGCGCGCCCTCGCGCTGCCGGCCGACACCGTCGCCCGGTGGGCGTTCGCGGGGCTGTGCGTGCTCGCCGTCGTCGGGTTCTTCACGTGGGTCACGTACCCGAACTACGACAGCTACTACGCCCTGCTGTGGGGCGAGGAGCTGCTGAACGGCGATCTGCCCAGCTTCGAGGCCTACCGCGCGCCCACGGAGCATCCCCTGGCAGTGGCGTTCGGAGCGGTCCTGTCCGTGCTCGGGCAGGACGCCGACCGGGTGATGGTGCTGATCACGCTGTTCGCGTTCGTGGCGCTGGTGGCGGGCACGTACGTGCTCGGGCGCACGGCGTTCACGCCGCTGGTGGGTGCGATTGCGGCCTTCCTCGTGCTGACGCGCTTCGACTTCCCCTCGCTGGCCGTGCGCGCCTATCTCGACATCCCCTTCATGGCGGCGATCGTGTGGGCCGGCGCGCTCGAGGCGGCGCGGCCGCGGCGCGGCGTGACGGTGTTCCTGCTGCTCGCGGCGGCGGGCCTGTTGCGGCCCGAGGCATGGATCCTCTCGGGCGTCTACTTCCTGTGGATGAGCTGGGACGCGGACTGGGGCGATCGCTTCCGCTACGCGGCGCTGACCGCGATCGGCCCGCTCGGCTGGGTGGCGACGGACTTCATCGTCACGGGGGAGCCGCTGTTCTCGCTCACCTCCACGCAGGACCTGGCCACGGAGCTCGACCGCACGCGGTCCGGCGGCGACGTGGTGTCGGCCCTGCCCGAATACCTGCGCGGGACGGTCAAGACGCCCGTGTACTTCGCCGGGCTGCTCGGGCTCGCGATCGCGCTGTGGAAGTTCCCGCTGCGCGCGCTCGTCCCGCTGATGCTGTTCCTCGCAGGAGCGTTCACCTTCGTCGCCACCGGGCTGGTGGGGCTGTCGGTGATCGTCCGCTACCTGCTGGTCCCGTCGGTGATGATGACCGTGTTCGCGGCCGTGACCCTGGGTGGCTGGACGATGGTGCGGCGCGGCACCCGCCTGCGGCGGTTCTGGGCGGTCAGCGCCGCCGTGATCACCATCTTGGGCCTGGCCTACACGGCGTACCGGCCGCCGAGCCTCGAGCGCTTCAACAACGAGCTGTCGTTCCGAGGTGAGCAGGGTCGCAGCCTGCACCGGCTGCTCGAGACGTCCGCGGTGGAGCGCGCGCTGCGCTGCGGCCCCGTCTCCGTTCCCACCCACAAGCTGATCCCGGACACGCGCTGGGTGCTGG
Organism: Solirubrobacterales bacterium; assembly: GCA_035650255.1. Classification (GTDB taxonomy): domain Bacteria; phylum Actinomycetota; class Thermoleophilia; order Solirubrobacterales; family JBBDJG01; genus DASRIA01. The sequence continues at coordinate 57,517 of DASRIA010000032.1, read as the reverse complement.
GACTCGGGGCGGGCGACGTGGTCGCGCGCTCCGATCCGTCGGCCGCCTCGGAGCGCAAGGCGCGCTACGGCGTCGCGGTCTTCCCCGTGGGGCGCACGAACATCCTGCGCACCGGCTTCGCGGTCAACACCGACGCGATCACGCAGGTGCCGGGGCAGGGCTTCCGCCGGATCGCGACGGACAAGTACTTCGCGGCCTACGTTCGCTGCCCCTCGGGGCGTGCCTAGGCACGTCACGGAACAGCGGCGCCGTCCCGACGCGTGGGCGCTCGCCCTCGGCGCCGTGCTGGCCGGCGCGCTCGCGCTGCGCCTGTGGGGGATCAAGCACGGCCTGCCCTACGTCTTCAACGTGGACGAGGCGTCGAACTTCGTCCCGACCGCGGTCAGCTTCTACTTCACCGACAGCTACAACCCGCACTACTTCATCAACCCGCCCGCCTACTCGTACCTCCTGCACGTCGTGTACGGGATCTGGTTCGGCGGCGGCTGGCCGTTCGGTGCGGGCAACGAGGTGGGGGATGCGCTGGCCTCCGATCCGACGGCGGTGTTCGTGGCCGGCCGCGCCACCTCGGCGGTGCTCGGCACGGCGGCGGTCGGATTCGTCTACCTGACCGCGGCCCGGCTGTACGACCGGCGCGTCGGCGTGTTCGCGGCGCTCGTGATGGCCGTTGCCTTCCTGCCCGTCTTCTACTCGCACCTGGCACTCAACGACGTGCCCGCGCTGCTGCCGCTGGCGGTGTCGGCGTGGGGCAGCGCGGGAGTGCTGACGCGCGGCCGGCGCCTCGACTGGGCCGTCGCGGGCGCCGGGCTGGGGCTGGCCGCGGCGACGAAGTACACCGCGGGGATCGTGGTGCTGCCGCTGATCGTGGCCGCGGCCTACCGGCTCGCGGACGCCGAAGCCCGCGCCGAAGCCCTGCGGGGAGCCGCTATCGCAGCGGCATTGGCCGCCGCGTTCTTTCTCCTCGCCAACCCGCACGCGCTGCTGTCGTACAGCGAGTTTCGCGCGGACGTGGACAGGCAGGAGGAGGCGGCATCCGGCTTCGGCAAGCTGGGCCTCGACCAGGACTCCGGCGTCCTCTACTACCTCGGCGTGCTGACGTGGGGCTTCGGGTGGGTCCCGCTCGCGGCGGCGCTTGGAGGCGCGCTCCTCGCGTTCCGCGCCGACGTGCGCCGGGCGCTCTTCCTGGTGCCGTGGCCGCTGCTCTTCATCGTCTACATGGGCACGCAGGAGCGCTTCTTCGGGCGCTGGCTCCTGCCTGCGCTGCCGGCGCTCGCGATCCTGGCCGGCCTGGGGGCGACCCGAGCGCTGGAGCTGGCCGGCGACCGGCGGCCGCGGCTCGCCGCGGTGGCGGCGGTCGCCGTGGGGGTCGCGCTCGGTGCGCAGGGCCTCTACTACAGCGTGCACGTCGACCGCGTCCTGTCCCGCGACGACACGCGCAACCTCGCACGCGCATGGATGGCCGCCAACATCCCCGCCGGCTCGAAGATCGTGGTCGAGCCCGTGGTGCCGGACGCGTGGTTCGCCGATGCCGACGCACCGGACGCGGCGGAGGGGCGGCGCCGCGGACTGACCCGGTCGGGCCGCCGCTGGATCAAGTTCCCGACCGGCCGCACGACGGTCGACGAGCAGGGCCGGCAGCGGCGAGGGGGCAAGGGCCGGTTCGTGAGCGTGGAGGACTACGAGCGCACGCTGCGCCCGGAGCTGATCGACGCGTACACGGCCGGCGGCTACTGCTGGGTCGTCACCGGGTCGACGCAGTACGGCCGCGCGCAACGCGCGCCCGGCGAGGTGCCGCGCGCGATCCGTTACTACGCCGCGCTCGCCCGGCGCGCGGACGTCGTTTACCGCGCGAGCCCCTACCGCGACGGCGAGGGGCCGGTCGAGTTCGACTTCGACTGGAGCTTCAACCAGTACCCCCGCGCTTACGAGCGACCGGGCCCGAGCGTGATCGTGTACCGGCTGCGCGACGGTAACTGCGCTCCTCTCGAGGCCCCGACGGCGCCGCGCCCCGAGCGCGCCGGCGGCGAAGCGGCCGCGCTGGTCGGGGGCTGACCGCCGGATTTCGCGCCACCGCGGTCGATCGGGGTCGTATAGCGACCCCAATGCACCGCACCGCGGCGATTCTCGGCTCTGGAGGCGGCGTCTGCGTACCGACCTGATTCTTTTCGAGTCGTTGGGAAGAAAACCCGTGCCTCCCCCGTCTGGTGGTCGTAATCAACGACCGCATGGGGGACACAATGGGCTACCGCCACTAGATACGAGACACACAGAGACTTGAATCGAAAAGGGGCCGACGGGGCCCCTCTTTCGTTCCTGCAACCGCTGCAAACCGCCTGTCGCGCATTGGAAAGCGCTGGACCGACGGTAGAATCGTTCGCAAGCGGCTGCTGTGCGTTGCAGGGGAGCGAGCGGCCCGGTCGGGAGTAGCCCGCATCCGGCGCACGGCGGCGCGGAGAAGAATTCTTGACCGACAGCGAACTGCGCCATCTGCGAAGGGCCGTCGAGCTCGCGGAGCTCGGCCGGGGACACACGAGCCCCAACCCGCTGGTGGGCGCCGTGGTCGCGCGTGACGAGCACGTGCTCGGGGAGGGCTACCACGCGGCGTATGGCGGCGACCACGCCGAGGTTGCCGCGCTGGGTGCGTGCGTGGCGGACCCGATCGGCGCGACGATGTACGTGACGCTCGAGCCGTGCTGCCATCACGGTCGCACCCCGCCCTGCACCGACGCGATCGTCGACGCCGGCATCAGGCGCGTCGTGGTCGCCTCGGACGATCCCACGGACAAGGCCTCCGGCCGCGGGCTCGGCATCCTGCGCGACGAGGGAATCGACGTGCAGGTCGTGGACGGCGACGTGTCGCGCGCGGCGCGGCTCCTCAACCAGCCGTTCCGCAAGCACGCGCGCACCGGTCGCCCGCACGTCCTGTTCAAGGCGGCGATGAGCCTCGACGGGAAGATGGCGACTCAGACCGGGGACTCCAAGTGGATCTCGGGGGAGGAGAGCCGCAAGCTTGTGCACCGCTGGCGCGCCGAGGCGGATGCCGTCTGCGTCGGGATCGGGACTGCGCTGGCGGACGACCCGCTGCTGACCGCACGCACCCCCGACGCCGCCCGCCAGCCGGCCCGGGTCGTGTTCGACTCCGAGGCCCGCCTGCCCCCAGAGAGTCAGCTCGCACGCACGGCGCACGACGCGCGCCTGATCATCGTCATATCGCGGGCGGCCGACCGGTCACGCCTCGAGGCCCTCAAGGCCGCCGGGGTGGAGGCGGTCGTGGCCTCTGGCGGCAACGAGGCGGAGCGGGTCACGGACGCGCTCGACAAGTTGGGCGCGCTGGGCATCCAGAGCATGCTGCTCGAAGGCGGGCCCCGGCTCGCAGGGTCGTTCCTCGATGCCGGCGAGGTGGACGAGATGCGCATCTTCATCGCGCCGATCGCCGTCGGCGGCCGCGCGGCGCGGATGTCGCTCGAGGGCGATGGGACCGACTCGATCGAGCACGCGCGCCATGCCGACTCGCTGGAGGTGCAGATGTCCGGCCAGGACGTGCTGCTCATGGCGCGCTTCGAAGAGTGGTAGGCCGCCGGAGGGACCGGTGTTCACCGGGCTGGTAGCGGAGCTCGGCCGGGTCGCCGCCGTTGAGTCGCGGGACGGCGCGACGCGCATCCGTGTGGAGGCCGCGCTCGCCAAGGACCTCGACGAAGGCGACTCCGTCGCGGTGAACGGCGTGTGCCTGACCGCGATCGACCCGGCTAATGGAGGGTTCGCGGCCGACCTCAGCGCCGAGACGCTCGCGCGCAGCTCATTGGGCTCGCTGGCACCCGGCGCGCAGGTCAACCTGGAGCTGCCGCTGCGGCCGGCGGACCGGCTCGGCGGCCACATCGTGCAGGGCCACGTCGACGGCCTCGGCCGCGTCGCGGACGTGACGGACGACGGGGGCGGGCGCGAGGTGCGGTTCGACGCGCCTGCGGACCTGCTGCGCTACGTCGTCGAAAAGGGGTCGATCGCCGTGGACGGCGTGAGCCTCACGGTGGCGGCGGTGGACGACGCCGGCTTCTCGGTCGCGCTGATCCCCGAGACGCTGGCTCGCACCACGCTCGGCCAGGCCCGTGAGGGCCGCCCGGTTAACCTTGAGGTCGACGTGATCGCCAAGCACGTGGAAAAGCTGGTCGTTGGACGATGAGCGATAACCCCGCATTCGCAAGCGTCGAGGAGGCCCTGGAGGACATCAGGGCCGGCAAGATGGTCGTGGTCTGCGACGCGGAGGACCGCGAGAACGAGGGCGACCTGACGCTCGCGGCGCAGTTCGCGACGCCCGAGAACATCAACTTCATGGCGCGCGAGGCGCGCGGCCTGATCTGCCTTGCGCTCACGTCCGATCGCTGCGACGAGCTGGGCCTCGACCTGATGGCAGCGAAGAACGAGTCTTCGTTCGAGACCGCCTTCACGGTGTCGGTGGAGGCGCGCGAGGGGGTCACGACCGGCATCTCGGCGCACGACCGCGCACACACGATCCAGGTCGCGATCGACCCTCGTGCCGAGCCGCGCGACCTCGTCCAGCCGGGGCATGTCTTCCCGCTGAAGGCGCGGCCGGGCGGCGTGCTGGAGCGCACCGGGCAGACCGAGGCGGGCGTCGACCTGGCGCGGCTCGCCGGCCTGATCCCGGCGGCGGTGATCTGCGAGATCATGAACGACGACGGGACCATGGCCCGCGTCAAGGACCTGATCCCGTACTGCGACCGGCACCGGTTGAAGATGATCACGGTCGCCGACCTGATCGCCTACCGGCGACGGACGGAGAAGCTCGTCGAGCGCGTCGCGGAAGCGTTCCTCCCGACGGACTACGGCGAGTTCAACGTCGTGGGCTATCGCTCGATGGTCGACGAGAAGCACCACGTCGCGCTCGTGAAGGGCGACGTGGTCGCCGCCACGCAGGCCGGCGAGGCCGTGATGGTGCGGGTCCACTCGGAGTGCCTCACGGGGGACGTGTTCCATTCGATGCGCTGCGACTGCGGCCAGCAGCTGGCGGACGCGCTCGAGCGGATCGAGACGGAGGGGCTGGGCGTCCTGCTCTATCTCGCGCAGGAGGGGCGCGGGATCGGCCTGCTGAACAAGCTGCGCGCCTACAAGCTCCAGGAGGACGGCCTCGACACGGTGGACGCGAACCTCGAGCTGGGGCTGCCGGCCGACCTGCGCGACTACGGCATCGGCGCCCAGATCCTGGTCGACCTCGGGCTGCGCCGCATCAACATCCTCACCAACAACCCGAAGAAGATCGTGGGCATGGAGGGCTACGGCCTCGAGGTCGCCGACCAGATCCCGATCGAGCAGGTGCCCGGCCGCCACAACCTCGAGTACCTGCGGGCGAAGCGCGACAAGCTCGGGCACATGCTGCACCACCAGGGACTGCCGCTCGACGAGCAGCTGTTCCGGGAGGAGCGGGAGGCGGACCGCCGCAAGAAGGAGGTCGAGTCGCGTCTCGCCCTGGGCGTCGTCGACCAGTCCGATCTCGAACGGGAATGAGCGACGCACGGTTCGCGATCGTGCGGGCCACCTTCTATGAGGACCTGGCGGAGCGGCTGACGGCCGGTGCGCTGAAGGGGTTTGCCGAGCAGGGCGTGCCGGAGTCGCAGGTCGATGCCTACGACGTGCCGGGGGCGTTCGAGCTCCCCTTCGGTGCGAAGGTGTGCGCCGAGTCCGGCCGCTACGCGGGTGTCGCCTGCCTGGGCGCGGTGATCCGCGGCGAGACCGACCACTACGACTGGGTCTGCCAGGGCGCCACCTACGGCATCATGCGCGCCCAGCTGGACACGGGTGTGCCGTGCGCATTCGGCGTGCTGACCGTCGACGAGCTGGACCAGGCGCTGGCCCGGACCGGCGGAGACAAGCGGGATACCGGCTACAACGCGGCCCTGGCCGCGGTCCAGATGGCCCGCCTGACCGGCGTGGTGCCCGCTAGCTAGACTTCCGCGGATGCCGAAGGTATGTCACGTGTGCGGCAAGGGCCCGGCGTTCGGGCACAGCCGCAGTCACTCGATGGTCGCGAGCAAGCGGCGGTTCAACCCGAACCTCCAGAAAGTGCGCATCGACGAGGGTGGCCACCGCCACCGCGTCTACGTCTGCACCCGCTGTCTCAAGGCCGGCAAGGTAGCCAAGGCGCTCTAGCCAGAGCATCCGGCCAGCCAGCCGGTCGGTTCTTTTGGCCGATCCTTCAATAGAGCGATTCCGCAAAGTGGTCGGCGCCGCGTGCGCGGAGCTCGAGGCGCGCCGGCAAGAGGTCAACGACCTGAACGTCTTCCCGGTCGCCGACGGGGACACCGGCGACAACATGGTGCAGACCCTGCGCGCCGTGATGCAGGAGCTGGACCGCCTCAACGGCCAGCCGGTCGACGACATCGGCCGCGACGAGATCGTGAAGGCCGTCGCCCGGGCGGCGCTGCTGGGCGCGCGCGGCAACAGCGGCGTGATCCTCTCGCAGGTCGTGCGCGGCGCGGCGGAGGAGCTGTCGAGCCGCCCTGGTGAGCTGGTCGACCCGCAGCTCGTGTCGGCGGCGCTCGCGTCCGCGGCGCAGGCCGCATACGAGTCGGTGCGCGACCCCGCGGAGGGCACGATGATCACCGTGGTGCGGGAGATGTCCCATCGGCTCGCCACCGATCTCGCGCACATGCCCACCGCGCGGCTCGACACCGATGCCACCGACGAGGAGCAGAACGCAGCCCTCGCCGACGTGCTCGAGCGCGCGCTGCAGGCAGCCGAGGAGTCGGTCGAGCGCGGGCCGGAGCTGCTGCCGGTGCTGCGCGAGCACGGCGTGGTGGACGCCGGCGGGTACGGCCTCACCCTGCTGATCGCCGGCGCGATCGCGGCCCTGCGAGGCGGCGAGGCGGAGCTGCCGGAGGTTGCCCACCAGGCCGTCACCAAGCCGCACGAGGACACGCACGAGTCGAGCCGGTATCGCTTCTGCACGAACTTCGTCGTCCTGGGCGCCGAGCTGCCCGCGGCCCGCACGCTGGTGCCGACGCTCGAGGACCTGGGCGACTCCGTTCTGGTGGTGGGCGACCGGACGACGCTGCGCGTCCATGTTCACACCGACGAGCCCGAGAGCGCGGTCGCGGTGTTCGACGGCGTCGGGTCGGTCGAGCGGCTCGACGTCGCGGACATGCACGAGCAGGAGGTGCAGCGCGCCGCGCGGCTGACCGGCGGCGACCGGCCGCTCGCGCGCGAGATGATGTGCGGCGTGGTCGCCGTGGCCGCCGGGCCGGGGATGCGGCGGCTGTTCGAGCAGCTCGGCGCCCACGTGGTCGACGGCGGGCCCACGCTCAACCCCAGCACGTTCGAGATCCTGGCCGGCATCCACGAGATCCCGGCGCCTGAGGTGATCGTCCTGCCGAACAGCGGCAACGTGATCCTGGCGGCGGAGCGCGCTGCCGAGCTGTCCGAGAAGGAGGTCGCGGTGGTGGACTCGCGCTGGCCGCAGGCAGGCCTCGCCTGCCTCGTGGAGCACGATCCACAGGCCGGGCTGGAGACGAACGCGCACCGGCTCCGCGGCGTGCTCGACGACGTCGCCACCGGCGCCGTGGCGGCCGCGGCCCGCGACGACAAGCAGGGTCGCTTCAGGCAGGGAGATGCGGTCGGGTTCGTCGGCGACGAGCTGGTCGTGTGGGGCGACCCGCAGGAGACGTTGCGCGGCGTCGTCGCGCGGCTCTCGGAGGGACGCGAGATCGTGACCTGCGTCTGCGGTGCGGACGCGCCGCTGGGACGGGATGCGATCGCAGCGCTCGCGCCGGATGGCGTGGAGCTCGAGGTGCACGAGGGCGGGCAGCCGCACTACTGGTGGCTGATCGCGGCGGAGTGAGCGCGGCGTCGGCGGCGACGGGAGCGACTTGGCCGCCGAGGCCTTCGACCAACATCGTTCACGAAGACGAGGCGATCTGCGCGGGCGCCTAACCTGACGGCATGGCCGCCAACGTGCACACGCCGCCCCGCGCCTTTGGCGGCGGCGGCGCGCAGACGCGGGATGCCCTCCTCGCGGCGCCGGTGTCGTCCCCGCGCCCGGGCCTGCTCGGCGCGCGGCTGACCACGCTCGAGGGCGTCGGCCCGGCGGCCGCCCGCAACTTCGCCAAGCTGGGCATCGAGACCGTGGGCGACCTGCTCGAGCATCTGCCCTTCGACCACCGGGACTACGAGGGGACGCGCACGATCGCGGAGCTGGCGATCGGGGAGGAGGCGACCGTGGCCGTGCGGGTCCGCAGCTGCCGCGTACGCCCCACCCGGAGGCGGCGCCTCACGATCCTCGAGGCCCAGGTCGCCGACGAGACCGGGCCGATGCAGGCCGTCTGGTTCAACCAGGCCTACCTCGCCGACCAGCTGAAGGAAGACGTTGCCGTGCTCCTGCGCGGCAGGCTCGAAGCGGGCCGGGGGAGCGCGACCTTCCGCGTCGCCGAGCACGAGATCCAGCGCGGCGGCGCCGCCGCAGAGGAGGGGATCGGACGGCATACGACGGGACTGGTGCCCGTCTATCCCGCCACCGAAGGGCTGACGGCGCGGCGCATCCGCGAGCTCGCGTGGGGCCTGCGGGAGCTCCCGCGCCACTCGGTCGAGCCGCTCCCCGCACGGCTGCGCGCCCGGGCCGGGCTGCCCGTGCGGGCAGACGCCCTCACCACGGCGCACTGGCCGGAGGCGGTCGAGGACGTCGCGCTCGCACGCCGGCGCCTCGCGCTCGAGGAGCTGCTGCTGTTCCAGCTCGCGCTCGTGATGCGCCGCCGCACGCGCCGCGAGGTGCGGCAGGCCGAGGCCGTCGAGCCGCTGGGCGACCTCGTGCGCGGCTGGCTGGCGGCGCTGCCGTTCGAGCTCACCGAAGGCCAGCGGCAGGCCGTGGAGGAGATCGACGGCGACCTCGCGAGCGGCGGCCCGATGCAGCGGCTGCTGATGGGAGAAGTCGGCTCCGGCAAGACGGTGGTGGCGCTGTACGCGATGCTCCGCGTCGCCGAGAGCGGCATGCAGGCCGCGTTGATGGCGCCCACCGAGACCCTCGCCGAGCAGCACTTCGCGACGATCCAGGGACTGATCGGCGACGGGCTGTTCGCCGGCCAGGATGCGACGCGCCTCGGCCCTCCGGTCGGCCTGCTCACGGGCTCGACGCCCGCGCGCGAGCGCGCCGACGTGACGGAGCGCCTGCGCACCGGGGAGCTGCGCCTGCTCGTCGGCACGCACGCGCTGATCCAGGACGCGGTCGAGTTCGACCGCCTCGCGCTGGCCGTGGTCGACGAGCAGCACCGCTTCGGCGTGCGCCAGCGGGCCGCGCTCGACGGCAAGGCGCGCGGCGAGCTGCGGCCGCACCTCCTGCACCTGACCGCGACGCCGATCCCGCGCACGCTGTCGCTGACGCTGTACGGCGACCTCGACACGACGGCGCTCCGCGAGCTGCCGCGCGGGCGGCGCCCGGTCAAGACCTGGGTGGTGCCCGAGCACAAGCGCGACGGTGCCTACGAGTTCATCCGCGAGCGCCTGCGGGAGGGAAGGCAGTGCTTCGTCGTCTGCCCGCTGGTCGAGGAGTCCGAGGCCCTGCAGGCCCGCGCCGCCACCGCCGAGGGCAAGCGCCTGGCGGCGGGCGAGTTCAAGGACTTCACCGTCGCGGTGATGCACGGCCAGATGCATGCGCGCGAGAAGCGCGCCGCGATGGCGCGCTTTGCGGCGGGCGAGGTCGACGTGCTGGTCGCCACCAGCGTGATCGAGGTCGGCATCGACGTTTCCAACGCGTCGGTGATGGTGATCGAGGAGGCCGACCGCTACGGGATCTCACAGCTGCACCAGCTGCGCGGCCGGGTGGGCCGCGGCGCACACGAGTCGTACTGCCTGCTGTTCTCGGACGCGCGCTCCGAGCTGGCACGGCGCCGGCTGGAGGCGGTCGCGGAGGAGCGGGACGGGTTCCGGCTGGCCGAGGTCGACCTCACGCTGCGCGGTGAAGGGGACGTGTTCGGCACGCGCCAGCACGGGCTGCCGGAGTTCCGCGTCGCGCGGCTGCCGGAGGACGTGGAGCTGCTCGAGCTGGCGCGCAGCACGGCGATCGCGCTCCTGGGCGCGGACCCGGGATTGGACGATCCCGAGCACGCGGTCTTGAAGTGGGTACTGGACCGCCGGTTCGGAACGCTCGACGCCGAGCCGATCGCGGCATGAGGCCGGCCCTCGAGCGAACTTCGGCGATCCGGGTGCACCCCTCGCACCCAACTCGCGAAAGTTCGTGAGGCAGGTCTTGAAGTGCGCGTCGTAGCCGGCCAGTACCGCGGACGGCGCCTCGCGTCGCCGCGCGGTCCCGACACGCGGCCCACGCAGGACCGCGTGCGCGAGGCCCTCTTCAGCATCCTCGGCTCGGTCGCCGGCCTGCGCGTGCTCGACCTCTACGCCGGCTCGGGCGCGCTCGGCATCGAGGCGCTCTCACGTGGCGCTGCGGACGCCACGTTCGTGGACTCCGATGCGGCCTCGGTCAAGGCGATCCGGACCAACCTCGAAGCGATCGGTGCACCATCGGCCCGGGTGTTCCGCGCCGAGGGGCGCTCCTTCCTGCGGGGCGCCGCCCGCCACGGCGACACGTGGGACTTGGTCCTCTGCGACCCTCCATATAGACTCGCGCCTCGCCTCGGGCAGGCGCTCGGGCCGCTTCTGGTCCCGGTGCTGGGTACCGGGGCGCGCATCGTTTGCGAAAGCTCCGTCAAACACCCACTGCGGCTCGACCTGCCGGTCATCGACGAGCGGCGCTACGGCGACACCGCGCTGGTGCTGCACGCCCGAGATGACGCCTGACGGACGCGTGGCGGTCTGCCCGGGCTCCTACGACCCGGTCACCAACGGCCACCTCGACATCATCGAGCGGGCGGCCCGGATCTTCGACCGGGTGATCGTGGGCGTGGTGGACCAGCCGCTGCGCAAGTCGCAGACCCTCTTCACGGCCGAGGAGCGCAAGGGTTTTCTCCTGCAAGCCACGGAAAAACTCGTCAACGTCGAGATAGACACGTTTGATACGCTGCTCGTCGATTTTGCCCGCAAGCACGGTGCTCGTGCGCTTGTGAAAGGGCTGAGGGCGATCTCGGACTTCGAGTACGAGTTCGAGATGAACCAGCTCAACCGAAAGCTCGCGCATGACATCGAAAGCGTGTATCTGATGGCTTCTCCTCAGTACAGCTTCCTGCGCTCAACCGGTGTCAGAGAGCTGGCGACTTTTGGAGCAAGCATCGAGGACCTCGTGCCGGAGGGCGTGGCGCAGGCCTTGCATGATCGGTTGTCACGGACAAGCACATAGACACTTTTCGAAAACAAGGACGTAATCTTCCAAGCCCGGCCCGGAGGCCCTAAGTGGACGTTCTCGTACTGATAGACAAGCTCGACGACCTGGTGCACAACGCCAAGCCCGTGCCCCTGACCGATCAGGTGCGCGTGGATCGCGAGGAGATCTACGACCTGCTCGACCAGATGCGGGCCACGATCCCCGAGGAGATCAAGCAGGCGCGGTGGATCGTGAAGGAGCGCCAGGAGATGCTCGCCGAGGCCAAGCGCGAGTCCGAGCGGATCCTCAAGGAGGCGCGCGACCAGCAGCAGCGGCTCGTCTCGCAGGAGGAGATCACGCTGCAGGCCGAGCGGGCCGCCGAGGAGATCGTCGAGGACGCCAACGCGCGGGCGCGGGAGATCCGGCTCGGGGCCGAGGACTACGCCGACGAGATCCTGAACACGCTGGAGGTCAACCTCCAGAAGTTCCTCGCCGCCGTGCAGCGGGGGCGCGACCGGCTCGCCGGCCGCGAGCAAGAGCCCGCCGAAGTCGGCTAGGGCGCGCTCGCAGGGATAGGCTGCACCCATGCAGCGCTCCGTGGAGACCTTCTACGGGCTCGGGCGCCTTGCCTTCGGCGTCGGACTGCTGGCTGCCCCGGCGGCGCTCGGGCGTGTGCTCGTGGGCGGCGACGCCGGCCGGCCCGCCGTGCGGGGCATGCTCCGCTTCTACGGGACACGGGACACCGTCCTCGGTCTCGGCACGCTGCGCGCGGCCGCTGCGGGGACCGACACCGACGGATGGATCACGGCCGGCGTCCTGAGCGACCTGCTCGACGCGGGCGTGATGCTGGCGGAGTGGGGCGACATACAGGCGGACAAGCGCATGCCGGGCCTGGGCGCCGCCCTCGGCGCAGCCGCCGCCGGGGTCGCGCTCCTCGCGCGGCGCTGAGGCATTCGGCAGGAGCAAGGTGATGTTCGCGCAGGGCCTTTTCGTCCCCTGAGCGTGACGCCGCGCACAGGCCCGGCACACGGCACCGTCTAGCATTCGCCCGTGGCAGCGATCGAGGTACGCGGGCTCGAGCGCCGCTACGCCGGAGGAGTGCTGGCGGTGGCGGGCATCGACCTGGAGGTCTCCGAGGGGGAGATCTACGCCTTCCTGGGCCCGAACGGCGCCGGCAAGACGACCACCGTGCGGATGCTCGTGACCCTCCTGGCCCCGACCGGCGGCAGCGCAACCGTCGCCGGCTTCGACGTCGTGCGCGACGCGCCGAGCGTGCGGCGTGCCATCGGCGTCGCGCTGCAGGAGGCCGCGCTCGACCCGCTGATGACGGGCCGTGAGTTGATGCACCTGCAGTCGACGCTGCACGGCCTGCCCGGCGACGAGGCCACGCGCCGAGGCGGCGAGTTGCTCACGCGCGTGGGGCTGGCCGACGCCGCCGACCGGCGCGTCGGCACCTATTCCGGGGGCATGCGGCGCCGGCTCGACCTCGCCACCGCGCTCGTGCACGACCCCAAGGTCCTGTTCCTCGACGAGCCGACCACCGGCCTCGACCCGGTGAGCCGCATCGCGATCTGGGACGAGGTGCGGCGGCTGAACGAGGAGGGCACCACCGTGTTCCTCACCACGCAGTACCTGGAGGAGGCGGACCAGCTCGCCGACCGGGTGGGCATCATCGACGAGGGCAAGATGGCCGCCGAGGGGACTCCTGCCGCGCTGAAGGCGCAGATCGGGCGCTCGCACCTCGAGATCGTGATCGCCGAGGGAGGCTCGGAAGCGGCCGAGGTCGTGATGGCGCGGTTCGGCGATCCGATGCCGTCGAAGAACGGCGTGCTGATGGTTGCCCTGGAGCACGGCGCGTCGGATGTCGCGCCGGTCGTGCGCGCCCTGGACGACGCGGGTCTTTGCGTCGAGTCGCTCAACCTCGTACAGCCGACCCTGGACGACGTGTTCGTCGAGAAGACGGGACGCCACCTCGAAGGCGCCGACGAGGAGCAGCCCCGGCCTTCGGACCTGCCCGCGGACGAGCCGGTCTCGGCGTGACGGCCGCGCCCGTGCCGGCGCGGCTGCGGGCGCCCGGCTTCGCGGCGAGGCTTCGCAGCGAGGCCCGCGTCGTGGGCGAGCTCGGGCGGCGGTCGGTGCGGCAGGCGTTCCGGCGGCCGCAGTTCCTCGCCCCGATCATCATCTTCCCGACCCTGTTCCTGGCGGTGAACACGGGTGGCGCGGGCCGCGCCGTCGACCTCCCGCAGTTCCCCGAGGTGCACGGCTTCCTCGACTTCCAGCTTGCCGGGGCGATGCTGCAATCGACCATGCTGGCGGGAGTGAGTGCGGCGATCGCGCTGGCGCTCGACATCGAGATCGGGTTCATCGACCGCCTGTTCGCGGCCCCGATCGCGCGCGCCTCGTTCGTGCTCGGGCGGCTCGCTGCGACCGCGGTGATGGGGGCGATCTCCGCCCTGTGGTTCCTGAGCGTGGGCCTGGTGTTCGGCGCGCACATCGAGGGAGGTGTCGCCGGAGCGCTCGTCGTGATCGCGCTCGTGGTGCTGAACGCGACCGCGTTCGGCACGCTGGGCGCCGCGCTGGCCTTGAAAGCGAAGAGCGCGAGCACCGCGCAGGGGATCTTCCCCCTCGTGTTCGTGATCCTGTTCCTGTCGAGCGCCTTCTTCCCCGAGAACCTGCTCCTGGAGCCGGCCCGGACGATCGCGGAGTGGAACCCCCTCAGCCTGATCGCGGACGGCCTGCGCGACCCGATCATCTCCGACCTTTCGCTGCGGCCCACGCTGGAGGCGCTCGGCGGCATCGCCATCGTCGCGGGGATCGGCACGGCGCTGTCGGTCTGGGGCCTGCGCTCGAGGATCCAGAACGCATGAGCGCCATGACCGGCATCGCCTACGACGCCCGCACGACGTGGTCGCTGATGCGCCGTGGCATCAACGAGATCGCGCGCGTGCCCGGCGCGGCGATCCCGGGCGTGCTGGCGCCCTCCATATTCATGTGCGGGCTGACGGCCGTATTCGGGAACCTCACCAACCTGCCCGGCTTCACCACGGACGAGTACATCAACTTCATCCTGCCCGTGGGGTTCCTCCAGGGCGCCGCGTTCACGGGCGCGGCAACCGGCGTCAACCTGGCGCGCGACATCGAGCTGGGCTGGTTCGACCGCCTGCTCGCATCCCCCGCGCCGCGGGGCGTGCTCCTTGCCGGGACGGTCCTGTCCGCGAGCCTGCGCGTGCTGATGCCGGTGACGCTCCTGATGATGGTCGGCCTCGCGCTCGGCGTGAGCTTCCCGGGGGTGGACGGCCTGCTCCTGGCGCTGTTCCTGGCCGCGTGCTTCGCGGCGGTCGCAGCCTGTTACGGCGTGATCATCGCGATGCGCTTCAAGACGCAGGCGGCGGCTCCCCTGATGCAGGCAGGCGTCTTCATGGCCGTCCTGTTCACCACCTCATACGCGCCCCAGGCCCTGCTCACCGGCTGGCTCCACGACGTCGCGAAGTACAACCCCGTGACGCAGATCCTGGAGGCTGTGCGGCAGGGCTTCGTGGGTGACGTGACCTGGGCGGACACGTGGCCCGGGCTGCTCGCGCTGGCGGGGCTTGCGGCCGTGTTCGTCTCGCTCGCGCTGCGCTCCCTGCGGCGCTCGGGGCAGTAGCCGGGCGCCCACCGGGCCGTGGCTAACATGAGCGCGTGCCTCCGTTTGCCGACCTGATCGACCTCGGCACGCTGCAGCTGCGGCCCGGCGAAGGCCGGCGCGTGGACACCGCGGTGCGCGTCCAGCCGCTGATGCTGGGCGGCGAGCGCTACACCGTCGGCGACGGGAGAGTGGACACGCGCATGGACGTCTCCCGCACGGTGTCCGGCGGCTTCGCGCTGCGGTTGCGGTTCGACGCCCCGGTCGAGGGCGCGTGCATGCGGTGCATGGCGGACGCGGCGCCGGTGGTCGGCGTCGACGCGCGCGAGATCGAGCAGGCCGGCGAGGCCGAGGAGCTGCACAGTCCCTACCTCGAGGACGACGTCGTCGACATTGCGGCGTGGGCGCGCGACGCGCTCCTGCTGGCGATGCCCGCGCAGATCGTGTGCCGGGAGGACTGCCTCGGGCTGTGCTCGGTCTGCGGCGCGAACCTGAACGAGGCCGACCCGGAGGAACACCAGCACGCCGGCGGCACGGACCCGCGCTGGGCGAAGCTGCGCGACCTGAAGCTCGGCTAGGCCAGTTGAGAAGATGCGGTCGTGACGGCGACCGCACCCGAGCGCACACGTCGCATGACCGCCGTGCTCCGCGAGGAGGCGCGCGTCACGCCGCTCGAGCTGTTCTTCGACCTCGTGTTCGTGCTTGCGCTCACGCAATGCACGGCGCTGATGGCCGCGAACGCGACCTGGGAGGGACTTGCGCAGGGCCTCCTCGTGCTGGCCCTGATGTGGTGGGCGTGGACGGGCTACGCGTGGCTGACCAGCGTGGTCGAGCCCGAGGAGGGGGCCGTGCGCATCGTGATCTTCGCCGCGATGGCGGGCCTGCTGGTCGTCGCACTGTGCATCCCCGACGCGTTCGGCTCCGAGGCGCTGCTGTTCGCGTGCGCGTACGGCGTGGTCCGCTACGGGCAAATCGCGTTGTTCCTGGTTGCCAGCCGCGACGAGCCCGCGCTGCGGCATTCGGTGATCACCGGCCTGGTCGGCAGCACGACGATCAGCGTGGCGCTGCTCGTCGGCGGGTCGTACGCGGACACAGGGCTGCAGACCGCGCTGTGGGCGCTCGCGCTGGCGCTCGACATGGCCGGGCCGCTCCTCTTCGGAGTGCAGGGCTGGAAGCTCGTGCCGGGCCACTTCGCGGAGCGCCACGGGCTGATCGTGATCATCGCGCTGGGCGAGTCCATCGTGGCGCTCGGCGCGGGTGCCGAGTTCGGCGTCGACGGCGGGGTGGTGGCCGCGTCCGTGCTCGGCGTGGTGGTCGCGGCGGCGCTGTGGTGGCTCTACTTCGACGTGGTCGCGCTGGTCGCCGAGCGCCGCCTGTCACGCGCGGCGGTGGGCGAGGAGCAGAACCGGATCGCACGGGACTCGTACTCGTTCCTGCACCTGCCGATGGTGGCGGGCATCATCCTGGTGGCGCTCGGCATGAAGAAGACGCTGGGTGACGTGGAGGAGCCGTTGAAGACCGTGCCGGCCGTGGCTTTGCTGGGCGGCGCGGCGCTGTACCTGCTGGCGCACGTCGCCTTCCGCTGGCGCAACCTCCACACCCTCAACCGACGGCGGCTCGCGTGCGCGGTCGTGCTGCTCGCGCTGCTGCCGCTGGGCCTGGAGCTGCCCGCCATCGTGACGGTCGGCCTCGTGGCGGCGATCCTGTCCGCGCTGATCCTGTACGAGACCCTGCGCTTCTCCGAGGCAAGGGCCCGCATCCGTCAGGAGCTGGCGCATCAGGCGGCGACGGAGTGAGCGGGTCGCCCGGACCCTCGTTCGCTAACCTCTGCCAGCCGATGGCAGTCCCCAAGCAAAAACAGTCGCACTCGCGCACGAACAAGCGCCGCTCCCAGCACAAGGCTGCGGTGCCGACGGTCAACGAGTGCCCGCAGTGCCACTCACCGCGGCTCCCGCACCGGGTGTGCCCGGAGTGCGGCTATTACGGCGGCCGGCAGGTCGTCGTCGAACGCGCCTCCTCCGAGGAGGGGCCGTCGCAACCGTCGCGGTAGACGCCCACGGCGCCGACCTGGGTCCGCACGAGGTTGCAGCAGGAGTGCGGGCGGCGGCGTCCGGCGGCGCGCGCTGCATCGTGTTCGGTCCCGCCGCGGAGCTGAACGCCGAGCTCGCAGGCGTGGCCGAGGTGGTGGACGCGCCGGTCGGCATCTCGAACTCGGAGGACCCTGCTCGTGCGGTGCGCGCGAAGCCGGACGCCTCGATCGTGCAGGCGGCCCGGGCGGTCGCCGACGGCCGCGCCGACGCGCTGGTGAGCGCCGGGTCCACCGGGGCGACGCTGGCCGCGGGCCTGCTGCAGGTCAAGCGCATGCGCGGCGTGCACCGGCCGGGCCTGGCCGTGCTGCTGCCCGTGCCGGGCCGACCCACGCTGCTGCTCGACGTCGGCGCCACGGTCGAGGTGCGGCCCGAGCAGCTCGTCCAGTTCGCGTTCATGGGCTCGGCCTTCATGGAGGGGGTGATGGGCGTGTCGCGCCCCCGCGTCGGCCTGCTGAACGTCGGCGCGGAGCCGGAGAAGGGCACGCCCGCGGTCGCCGAGGCGCATGCGCGGCTGGCTGCGCTCGCGCACGCCCCGTTCGTGTTCACCGGCAACGTCGAGGGGGGCGATCTGGTGGGCGGCGCTGCCGACGTGGTCGTGACCGACGGTTTCACGGGGAACGTCGCGCTCAAGCTGATGGAGGGCACGACGCGCACGCTGGTCGGCGCGATCCGCGACGCGATCCGGGCCGGCACGGCGTCCAAGCTGGGAGGACTGCTGATCAGGTCACGCCTGGGGGAGCTGCGCGCGCGCCTCGACCCGGAGTCGGTGGGCGGCGCCTACCTCCTCGGCCTGCGCGGCCTCGCGATCGTGTGCCACGGCTCCTCCAGCCGGCGGGCGATCGCCAGCGCCGTCGCCCTCGCCGAGCGGGGGGTGGAGGAGGGCGTCACCGCCCGCACCGGCGCCGCCCTCGAGGCCGCCGGAGTCGCCCGTGCCGCCCCGGATGCCGCGTCCGTGCCCGCTGATACCGTCAACGCCCCGTGACGGCTCCGACCCGCGAAGAGGTGCTGGACCGGATCCGCACGCATCTCTCCGAGGAGCTTGGCATCGACGAGGCCATCATCGCGGAGCCGAGCAGGTTCAAGGAGGACCTCGACGCGGACTCGCTCGACCTCGTCGAGCTCGTGGTCGAGCTCGAGGACCGCTACGGGATCCGCATGGCCGAGGACCAGGCGGAGAAGATCAAGACGGTCGGCCAGGCGGTCGACTTCGTGCTCGCGCAGTCATCCGTCAACCCGACTCCATAGACGACCCAGGTCTGAGACTTCTTGCCCTTTTCGACGAGCTGCCCGAGAGCCTCGCGCGCCAGGCGTTCTCCCATTCCTCGTGGGTGGTCGATCGCGCGCAGTCCTATGAGCGCCTGGCGTTCCTGGGGGACAGTGTCTTGAGCATCGCGGTCTCCAGGGCGCTGTTCCCGCGCTTCCCGCGCTCGACGGCGGGTCGCCTGACGAAGATCCGCGCGCAGGCCGTCAGCCGCCGCTCGTGCGTCGAGGTCGCCCGCGCCACCGGGGTGCCGGAGCGCATGCGCGCCGCCGCGCCGGCGGGATACGAGCACCAGGTCGGGCGCCTGACCACTGCGGACAGCGTGCTCGCGGAGGCTGTCGAGGCGGGCATCGGCGCGTGCTTCCTCGAGCACGGGTTCGAGCGCACGGCCGAGGCGGTGACGGAGGCGTTCGAGCCGCAGATCGAGTTCGCGATCGCGAACCTGTACGACTTCAAGAGCGAGCTGCAGGAGCGCCTCGCCCGCCGCGGCGACGTGGTCACCTACCGCGTGGTGTCGGAGGAGGGCCCGCCGCACGACCGGATGTTCGAGACCGTCGCCGAGGTCGACGGCCGCACGTTCGGCTCGGGAAGCGGGCGCTCCAAGAAGGACTCCGAGCAGGAGGCCGCCCGGCGGGCGCTCGGGACCCTCGACGAGGAAGAGTCGGGGGAGGCATAGCGAAGGTGTACGCGTGTATCTGAGGTCGCTCACGCTGAAGGGGTTCAAGTCGTTCCCCGATCGCACGTGCCTCGAGTTCGGGCGCGGCGTCAGCGTGGTGGTGGGGCCGAACGGCAGCGGCAAGTCCAACATCACGGACGCCGTGCTGTGGGCGCTCGGCGAGCAGAGCCCGCTCGCGGTCCGCGGCCAGTCGATGCAGGACGTGATCTTCGCCGGGGGTCACGGCGTCAAGGGCCGCAACGCCGCCGAGGTGGAGGTCGTGATCGACAACACCGACGGCCGCCTCGAGTCGGACTTTGCCGAGATCTCCATCTCGCGCCGGATCGACCGCTCGGGCGAGGGCGTCTATCGCCTGAACGGCGCGCGCTGCCGCCTGGTCGACGTGCTGGAGGTGCTCTCGGACACGGGCCTCGGCAAGGAGATGCACTCCGTGATCAGCCAGGGACGGGTCGAGTCGATCGTGAACTCCAAGCCGATCGACCGCACGGCCCTGATCGAGGAGGCGGCCGGGCTCACCAAGCACCGCAAGCGCCGCCACCGCGCGCAGCTGAAGCTGAACCGCACGCAGGACAACCTCGACCGCGCGCTCGACGTGGAGCGCGAGGCGCGCTCGCACCTGCGACCGCTGAAGCGGCAGGCCGAGGCCGCCGAGCTGCACACGCGGCTGGAGCGCCAGTCGCTCGAGGCCCGCGCCGGGCTCACGGCCGACGACCTGCGGATCGTGCGCGCCGAGCTCGGCGTCGTCACGCAGGCCGCGGAGGCTGCGCGCAGCACCCGCGACGGCATCGACACCGAGCTGGCGGGCGTCGCCCATTCGCGTGAGGAGTCCGAGCGCCGGCTCGCCGAGCACGGCCGCGAGCGCGAGCGCCTCGCCTCGCGCGCCTTCGCGTGCCGCGGGGCGGTGGACCGCATCTCGCTGCGTCTCGAGTCCGTCGAGCGGGGCACCGAGATCCTCGGCGCGCGCGTCGAGCGCGCGGAACGCGCCCTGACACCGCTGCGCGAGCAGCTGGAGGCGGAGAGCGACCCCGGGGCCGGCCGGCTCGGCGAGCTGGAGGCCGAGCTGGAGCGGCTGGAGCGGGAGCGCGCGGCGCGGCTGGACTCCGAGCTCGCGGGCCTCGAGTCCGAGCGGGCCGAAGCGCAGCGGCGCATCGAGGAGCTGACCGAAGCGGGCGGCGCGGCGGGCGGCGAGCTGGAAGCCGCCGAGGCCGCAGTGGCGGAGGCCCGCGGGCGCCGGCACGCCGCGACGGAGTTCGTGGAACTTGCGGCACGCGCCCGCGGTGCGGTGGCCGAGCGGCTCGAGGAGGCCCGTGAGCGCGCGCGCCTCGCACGCCAGGACGGCGGCGCGGAGGCGCTGGCGGCGCGCCTGGACGTCGAGCCCGGCTACGAGGCGGCGGTGGCCGCGGCCCTGGGCGGGCTGCTGCGCGCTCGCGTGGTGTCGAGCCTTTCCGAGGGCGCGCACGCCGTGGCAGAGCTGGGGCCCGAGGGAGGCCGCGCTCTGGTCCGCCGGGCGCCTGCCGCCGAGAGCGCTGCCGCTCCGCCCCTGCCGGGCGCGGAACGGCTCGTGGACCGCGTCCGGCCGGCCGCGGACATCGCCGGCCTGGTGGACGCCCTGCTGGGCGCGGCCTGGATCGTGGACCGCATCGACGACCTGCCCGAGGGCTTCCGGGGCATCGCGGTCACCCGCGACGGCCTCGCCTACGAGTCCCGGCTCGGCGAGGTGCGCCGGCTGCCGCTCGGCGCGGGCGGCCGCGACCTCGCGGCCCGCAACCGGCTCGCCGACCTCGAGGCGGAGCTGGCCCGGGTGGAAGCCGACGTGGAGCACGCCCGTGAGGGATCGCGCGAGGCGGACGCGGGCGTGAAGCTCGCCGAGGATCAGCGGGAGGGCGCCGAGGCGCGGCTGCGCGACGTGCGCCGCGAGCAGCAGCAGGTCGAGGAGGAGGAACGCAGGCTTACATGGCTGGTCGACCAGCGCCGCAGCCACGCTTCCGGTCCCGACGACGCGCGCCGCGCCGAGGTCAGCGCGGAGATCGCGGCGGAGCGCCGCGTGGCCGGCCGGCTGGAGCACGAGCGCCGCGAGCGGATGGCGCGAGTGGAGGCGCTCGAGCGCTCGCTGCAGCAGGACCGCGCGGTGCTGCCCGCGGCCGAGCGGCTGGGCGTCTCGCTGCGTGCCGCGCTCGCGGCCGCGCAGTCGTGGCGCGAGCGGTTCGAGCAGGAGCTGAGCGCGGACGAGGCCCGCAGCGAAGGCTTCGCGGCCGAGCTGCGCGAGCTCGCGCGTCGCGAGTACGACCTCCAGGGGCGGCTGCGCGAGGCCAGCGAGACGCTCACCCAGGAGGAGGTCAAGGCGGCGCAGGTCCGCGACCGCGAGCAGCTCGTGGTGGCGGAGGTCGCAGAGATCGGGCGGCGGCTCGGGATCGAGGACGACGCCGGCCCGCAGCCCGCAGAGCTGTCCGCGGAGGAGCGCGACGAGCTCCAGGCCCGCCTCGACCGGCTGGAGCGGCGCCGCGAGCGGCTCGGCCCGGTCAACCCGCTGGCTGAGCGCGAGTACGAGGAGGCCGTCGCGCACGTCGAGGAGCTGGAGACGCAGCGCACGGACCTCGAGGCGGCGCTGGCCGAGCTGCGCGGCCTGATCCGCGAGACCGACCGCCGCATTCGCGAGAGCTTCGAGCAGACCTTCGAGGCCGCCGCGCGCAACTTCGAGGACGTGATCGGACGCCTGTTCCCGGGCGGCAGCGGGAAGCTGCGGCGGGTCAGCACCCCGCGCCCGCAGGCGGTGTTCGCGGGCGAGGGCCCGCAGGGGAGTGACGAGGAGCCGGCCTTCGGGACCGAGCCCGCGACGGTCGTCGCAGCGGATGGCGAGGAGGCCGCGATCGAGGAGCCGACTCCCTTCGACGCGGACGTGCCTGGTATCGAAATCGAAGTAACTCCCGCGGGCAAGGCGACCAAGCGCCTGTCGCTGCTGTCGGGCGGCGAGAAGTCGCTCGTCGCGCTCGCGTTCATGTTCGCGGTGTTCCTCGCGCGCCCGTGCCCGTTCTACATCCTCGATGAGGTCGAGGCTGCGCTCGACGACAGCAACATCGACCGCTTCCTGCAGCTCGTGCGTGCGTACTCCGACCGCTCGCAGTTCATCGTGATCACGCACCAGCGGCGCACGATGGAGGCGGCCGACGTGCTCTACGGCGTCAGCATGGGCAACGACGGCGTCTCGAAGGTCGTGTCGCGCAAGCTCGAGGCACGCGAGCCGACGCACGAGTCAGAGTCCCGCGCAGCCTGAGCAGCTAGGCCTCGACGGCGAAGATCCGCCACGGTCCCGGCACGCCTTTGAGGTCGTGCTGCCCGCGGTCGGTCAGCGTCTGGCCCGAGCCGACGATGAGGTCGCGCACGGTGCTGCTGACGAGCACCTCGCCCGGCCCGGCGAGGCTGCTGACGCGCGCGCCGATGTGCACCGCCAGACCTCCGACGTCGTCGCCAGGGAGCAGTTCGCATTCGCCGGTGTGCAGGCCGGCGCGAATCTCCAGATCAAGGTCACGGACCCCGTCACGGATCCCGGTCGCGCTGCTGATCGCGCGGCTCGGGCCGTCGAACACGGCGAGCGCGCCGTCGCCAAGCGACTTCACGAATCGCCCTCGGTGGCGCGCGACCTCCGCGCGCACCAAGCCGTCGTGGCGCTCCAGCAGGGATCGCCAAGCACCGTCGCCAAGCTCAGCGGCGCGCTCGGTGGAGCCCACGATGTCGGTGAACAGCACCGTCGCGAGCACCCGGTCGCTCACGACCGGCCGCCGCACTCCGGTCAGGAAGTGCTGAATCTCGTCGGCGACGGCGTCTTCCTCCCCGACCCAGAACGGCCCCTCCCCGGGCACCTCGGCATAGCGGGCTTCGGGGATGTGCTCGGCGACATAGCGCGAGTGGCGCGGGTCGAGGTATGTCTCGTGCTCAGGGCGCATGACCAGCGTCGGGCACTGCACGCTGGGAAGCACGTCGCGCACGTCTGTCTCGCCGATCATCGCCAGCGCGGCGGCCGCGGCAGCAGGGCTCATCGCCAGGCGCTGTAGGCGCGCCATCAGGCTGCGCAGCCGCTCGTCGCCACGCGCAACGAGGGCAGCCAGCGGGTTGGCGGGCGAGTCGGTCCCCCAGGACTCGACGATGGCTTGAACGATTGCAGCGCGCTGCTCGACGCTCGGCGCCCACTCGTAACCCGGTCCTGCCACCAGGCGGGGCTGCGGTGACACCAGGACCAGTGCCCGCACCAGGCCCGGATGAGAGGCGGCGAACAGGGCCGTCAGGCCGCAGCCCTCGAGATACGAGACCAGCACCGGCTGCTGCGAGCCGACCGCGTCGATCACCGCCTGGACGTCATCCATCTGCTCCTCCAGCGGTGTCGCCCCCGCAATCCCGTCGGACATCCCGCTTCCGCGCCGCTCGAACAGGATCAGGCGGGAAAACGACGAGAGCCGCTCGAAGAAGCGCGCGAAGGACGGCAGCTCCCAGAACAGCTCGGTGTTCGACAGGTAGGACGGAATCAGCACGACGTCGAGCGGCCCGTCGCCCACGACCTGGTAGGCGATCTGCAGATCGCCGCTGCGCGCGTATCGAGTCTCGGGTACGTCCACGCGGGCCACCTTATCCGTGGCCCTCATTCGCGAGCATCGGCTGCGCCGCGGCTTGCGCGGGCGCGGGTTGATGCGACATGCTTGCGTGAGGATGGAGCGCCCGCGGCTACTGCTGGTCCCGATGCTCACCGAGCTCGAGTGGATGATCAAGCCCGAGCTGGAGGAGTGGGCGGACGTCGCGACGTACGACGCGCCGGGCGTGGGGGAGGAGCCGGCAGTGGACGATCCCGGATCGGAGGCCACGGCGCGGCGCGGCCTGGAGGAGGCCGACCGCCGGGGCTGGGACAAGTTCGTCGTCGTGGCGGACGAGTTCGGCCTCGTCGCAGCGGCGCATCTCGCGGTGGCCGCGGGCGGCCGGCTGGAGGCGCTCGCCCTGGGGCACGCGCGCGTGTCCAACTCCACGAGCGGCGCCCGCCGGGCGCTCAACCACGAGGTCCTCGCCGGGATCCAGAGCTTGCTCCGCACCGATCCGCGGACCTTCGTCCGGCAGCTGTTCAAGATGACGGGTGGTGAGGCGACGCAGGGCGGGTACGGGCAAGGGCTGATCGACGAGTGGCTCACCCGCGTCGAGATGAACATCGCGGAGCCGTTCTACGAGGCCCGTGAGGAGGAAGGCGTGGTGATGGGCGCGCAACTCGCCAAGCTCGACGTGCCGATGCTCCTGGCACAGCACGTGGGCTGCCTGATGTTCACCCCCGAGGGGTTCGAGGACGCCGTGGCGGCCTTTCCCGGCGCTCAGGTGCATCGCTGCAGCGAGAAGCCCAGCACGAGCCCGGAGTTCGCGCAGCTCTTGCGCGAGTTCTGCACCAGCCTCGCCGCTGCCCGCGCCTGACGCGACTGTCCCTACAATCGCCCGCCATGGCCAGGACCTGGCAGGACGTGTTCATCACCGCGAACGGCGACGCCGCTCCCGCCGCGGAGCCCGAGCCCGACGAGCAGAAGCGCGGGTTCTTCCGCCGGCTGCGCGAGAACCTGTCGAAGTCGCGCGAGGCGCTGGGCGGCGAGCTGCGCGCGACGTTCAGCGGCCCGCTCGACGACGAGACCTGGGAGCGGCTCGAGGAGATCCTGATCTACGCCGACGTCGGGGCGCGCACGACGGCCAAGGTCGTCGAGCGCCTCGAGAGCGAGGCGCTCGAGGGCACGCTCGCGGGTGGGGAGGACCTGGAACGCCGTCTGCGCGAGCTGCTGACCGAGGTGGCAAGGGTGGGAGACGACCGCATCGACGTCTCGCACCAGCCGTCCGTCCTCCTGACCGTGGGCGTGAACGGCACCGGCAAGACCACGACGATCGGCAAGATGGCGTGGCACCTGCAGAAGGAGGCGGGCCTGTCGGTGATCATGGCCGCCGCGGACACGTACCGCGCGGCCGCGCAGGAGCAGCTCACGGAGTGGGCCGGCCGCGCCGGGTCGGAGATCGTGCGCGCCAACCCGGGCTCGGACCCGGGCGCGGTGGTCTACGACGCGATCGAGGCCGCGCGGGCGCGCGGGCACGACGTCGTGATCGCGGACACCGCGGGCCGGCTGCACACGCAGGTACCGCTGATGGAGGAGCTCGCGAAGGTGCGGCGCGTGATCGAGAAGCAGCTGCCGGGAGCGCCCCACGAGACGCTGCTCACGGTCGACGCGACGACCGGCCAGAACGGCCTACGTCAGGCCAAGCTCTTCCGGGAGACCGTCGACGTCACGGGCATCGTCCTGACCAAGCTCGACGGCACCGCCAAGGGCGGCATCGCGCTTGCGATTGCCGAAGAGCTTGAGCTGCCCGTGAAGCTGATCGGGATAGGCGAGGGTCTGGAGGACCTGCGTCCCTTCGACCCCGACGACTTCGCCAGGGCGCTGCTGGAGGCCTAGACGGCGCACTCGCCCTCGCCACGCACCACTTCGTAGATCTCCTTGCGGTTCCAATCGATGAAGTGGGTCATGTGCTCGGGCGTGAACTCGACCGGCAGCGAGAGGTCCTTGACGAGCGCTTCGAACTCCTCCTGCCCGACTCTCTCGACGAAGTCGTTGAAGACCTCGCCGTCGCCGCGGTTCTGCTCGTAGTGGCGGACCCAGCGCTCGACGGCGTCCGGGACGCGCTTGGCCGGGATCCGCGCCTTGAGGCGCTTGCCCATCACGACCTCGCCCCCCTCGTAGTTGCCGCCGAGGTGGGCGATGTAGGCCGGGAGCTGGCGGCCGCCGGCCTTCATCGCGGCGCCGTAGAAGCCGATGTTGGCGATGTGGTGCTGTGAGCAGCCGTTGGGGCAGCCGCTCATCTTCACGTGGATCTGCCTGGTCAGCGGGTCCTCGATCTGCATCTCCTCGAGCCGCTCCTGCACGGCCTGGTTGAGTCCCATCGAGCTGGTGATGCCGAGCTTGCAGCTGTCTGTGCCGGGGCAGCTGACCACGTCGGCGATCTGATGGGCGCCGGCGTCGCCGAGCCCCAGCTCGCCGAGGCGCTCCCACACGTCGTAGACGCTCTCGTCGCGGACCCAGCGCAGCAGGAAATTCTGGTGCACGGTGGTGCGCGCGTAGCCGCCGGTGAACTCCCGCATGATCTGGGCGAGGCCGCGGAACTGCTCCGGGGTGAGGTCGCCGCGGGTGACCTTCACCTCGACGGTCGAGAAGCCCTCCTGGCGCTGCGGCTTCACGTTCGATGCGGCGAACTCGGCGAAGTCGCGCTGGTCGCCGTTCGCGCTGCCGAAGTCGGAGGGGGGACCCGGCGCCTTGGCCTGCTCGTTGTCGACGAACAGCAGCGGATCGGGGTCGAAGTCGCGCTCGGCGACCCAGTCCCCTTCGAGCTCCTCGTCGACCATGCGGCGGAACTCCTCGATGCCGACCTTGTCGATCAGGAACTTGATCCTGGCCCGCGCGCGGTTGGCGCGCAGGAAGTCCTGGCGGTCGAAGATCCGCAACACCGCCTCGGAGATCTTCAGGAACTCGCCGTCGTCCACCGACGCGAACTCCCAGAACGGAGCGCCCACGCGCGGCATGATCGACGTGCCGCCGCCGGTGCGGATCTCGAAGCCCTTGACCTCCCGGCCGTCGATCTCACGGATGCGCGGCACGAACCCGAGGTCGTGGATGTTGGTGATCGCGCGGTCCTCGTCGGTCGCGGTGAATGCGACCTTGAACTTGCGCGGGAGCAGCTGGCAGACCTCGTTGCGCACGAAGTAGCGCACGAACGCGCCGACGTAGGGGGTGGGGTCGAACAGCTCGCCCTCGCACACGCCGGCCCACGGGTCCCCGGTCACGTTGCGCACGGTGTTGCCGCACGCCTCGCGGCTGGAGAGCCCGGTCGCGCTGATCATCCGGATCGCCTTGGCGGCGTCGGCCAGGGGGACGTGGTGGAACTGGAAGTTCTGCCGCGTCGTGATGTGGCCCTTCTTCAGCGGCGTGTACATCTCGGCCAGGTCGGCGAAGGACTCCATCTGCTCGGGGCTGACGCCGCCGAAGGGGAGCTTCACGCGGATCATCTGGACGTCGGCCTGGCGCTGGCCGTACACGCCCTGCTTGAGCCGGAACCCGATGAACTTGTCCTCGGGCGTCTCGCCGTCGAGGAACTTCTTGGCCTCGGTGTCGAAGTCGTCGAACTCGCGCTCGAGGATCGGGATCACATGGCCGGGGACGTTCTCGAGCACCTCTGGGTTCTCGAGCGACCCCTTGCGGCCCTTGGGCTTTGCGTCGACAGACGTCGGTTCCATGCGGTCTCCTCGCCGAGGCTGGGCGTTCGGGCGAATATAGCAAATAGGAGACTGGAATTAGGGTATTTCGCCGCGGACCCGGCTGGCGGCCCGAACGGCGACGCGCCACCCAACCGCAGGCTGGGCGGCGCACCCCCAACGAGGCGTCTGTTCTTCCTCCGACGCTGAACCTTGACCACTTCTGGCTCCGGGGGCCCCGCACGAGGGCGCCTATTCTTGTAACCCGTGTTCGACGCCCTCTCCGACAAGCTCCAGGCCGTCCTCTCCGACGTCCGCTCGCGCGGCAAGCTGAACGAGGACGACGTCAACAAGGCGATGCGCGAGATCCGGCTCGCGCTGCTCGAGGCGGACGTCAACTTCAAGGTCGTGCGCTCGTTCACCGCGGCCGTGAAGGAGCGCGCGCTCGGCAACGAGGTGATGGAGAGCCTCAATCCCGGCCAGCAGGTCGTGAAGATCGTGAACGAGGAGCTGACCGAGCTGATGGGGGAGTCCGCCCGCCAGATCGCCATCTCCCAGAAGGCTCCCACCGTGATCCTGATGGCCGGCCTGCAGGGCTCGGGCAAGACGACCGCCTGCGGCAAGCTCGCGACCCTCCTGAAGTCCGAGGGCAAGGACGTCGCGCTGGCGGCCTGCGACGTGTACCGCCCCGCCGCGGTCGACCAGCTCGTGAAGGTGGGCGCGCAGGCGCACGCCGCCGTCTACGAGCAGGGCACCGATCGCGATCCGCGCGACATCGCCGAATGGGCGCTCGACCAGGCGCGGCGCGACGAGCGCGACGTGCTGATCGTCGACACCTCCGGCCGCCTGCACATCGACGAGGACCTGATGCAGGAGCTCGCCGACATCAAGAAGCGCGTGCGCCCGCACAACGTGCTGCTCGTGGTCGACGCGATGACGGGCCAGGATGCGGTCAACGTGGCCGAGCAGTTCGCCGAGACGGCGCAGTTCGACGGCGTCGTGATGACCAAGCTCGACGGCGACGCGCGCGGCGGCGCCGCGCTGTCGATCAAGGCGGTCACGGGCAAGCCGATCATGTACGCGTCGACCGGGGAGAAGCTGGCGGAGTTCGAGCCCTTCCACCCCGACCGGATGGCGTCGCGCATCCTCGGCATGGGGGACGTGCTCTCGTTCATCGAGAAGGCCGAGCAGACGGTCGACGCGGACCGGGCCGAGGAGCTCGAGCGCAAGATCCGCAAGCAGGAGTTCGGCTTCGACGACTTCCTCGACCAGATGAAGCAGATCCGCCGCATGGGGCCGCTCGGCAACCTGATGGGCATGCTGCCGGGCTTCGGGCAGATGAAGCAGCTCAAGAACGCGAAGATCGACGAGCGCGAGCTGGACCGCATCGAGGCGATCGTGCTCTCGATGACCAAGGAGGAGCGGCGGCGCCCCCAGGTCATCAACGGCTCGCGCCGCAAGCGGATCGCGGCAGGCTCCGGGACGAGCGTGCAGGCCGTCAACCAGTTGATCAAGCAGTTCGGCCAGATGCAGAAGATGATGCGCTCCCTCCAGCAGGGCAAGATGCCCTCGATGGACCAGCTGATGCGCGGCGGCCGCTGATCGCCGGCGGCTGCGCCGCCCGGCACTTCGCGAGGTGTGCGGGAAAGCATGCGCGTGGCGCTCGGATTCACGCACACCCGGAGCCGGAGCCCGCGGTCGTCGGCGGTCCTGTCCCTCCCTGCCCTATCCTTCCCGGCGTCCCCGTCTGACGAGCGTCGTCGGACGACCAGCGGAGAAAGGCATGACTTGGCGGTAAGGATCAGGCTCACTCGAGTGGGCGCACGCAACAACCCGATCTGGCGCGTGGTGGCGACGGATCAGCGCTCACCCCGGGACGGGCGTTTCATCGAGGTGCTCGGCCACTACAACCCCCAGACCGATCCGTCCACGATCGAGCTCGACGAGGAGAAGATCCGTGGCTGGGTGCAGAAGGGCGCACAGCCGAGCGGCACCGTCAAGCGCCTGCTCAAGGCGAAGGGGATCGCCGCCTGAAGCAGCTCCTCGAGTTCCTCGCCAAGACCCTGGTCGACAATCCCGACCAGGTTCGCGTGGACGAGTTCGAGGAGGAGGACGAGACCGTCGTGTACGAGCTCGTCGTCGCCGAGGAGGACCGGGGCAAGGTCATCGGCCGGGGCGGGCGCACGGCGAAGGCCCTGCGCGCGATCATGAAGGCCGGTGGCACCAAAGAGGGAAAGCGCGTCCTCGTCGAGATCGTCGACTGAGCAGCGGCCGTCATCCGGCCGGCCGGATGACGGGTCTGCGGCAGTCCGGATCGGCCGGGTGGGCCGGCCGCACGCACAGGACGGCGCTTTCACCGTGACCGAGCCCACCGCCCGCCTGGAGCTGCTCGACGCGGGGCGCACCGTGATCGTGGCGGGGCGCGAGGTGAAGATCGCGTGGCGGCGGGGCACCAGCGCGCGCCCGCTGCTGAAGCTGGAGGGCACTGACGGCCGCACCGCCGTCGAGGCCCTGCGCGGGGAGGAGATCCAGGTCTCACGCGACGCGCTCGGCGCGCTGCCCGCGGGCGAGTATTTGATCGACGACCTCGTGGGCTGCGCCGTCGTGGACGGTGCGCGGCAGGTCGGCACCGTGCGCGAGGTGCTGCTGCTGCCGGCGGCCGACGTGCTCGAGGTCGCCCGCGAGCAGCGCGATCCGCTGCTCGTGCCGATGGTCGCCGACGCGGTGCGCTCCGTGGACGTCGCGGCGCGGCGCATCGACGTCGACACGAGTTTCGTGAGCGCAGATGCAGATTGACGTCTTCACTCTGTTCCCGGAGTGGTTCGGCTGGTTCGAATCCCAACGGCACGTCCGCAACGCGCTGCGCTTGGGCCACGACCTGCGCTATTTCAACTACCGCGACACGACGCCGCTCCCGAACGGGCAGGTCGACGACAGCCCGTATGGCGGTGGGGCGGGGATGCTGATCCGCGTGGACGTCGTGGACGCGGCCCTGCAGGCGGTGTACGGCTCGGACACCGGCGCGATGCTGGAGGCGCGGCGCGTGGCCGTCCTCACCCCGGCGGGGAGGCAGCTGGACGACGGCGTCGCCGAGGAGCTGGCTGCCGTGGAGCGGCTGACGCTGCTCTGCGGCCGCTACGAGGGAGTGGACGAGCGGGTGCGCGAGCACCTCGCGAACGACGCTCTCTCGGTCGGCCCCTACGTGCTGTCGGGCGGCGAGCTGGCCGCAATGGTGGTGGCGGACTCGGTGCTGCGCAAGCTGCCCGGCACCCTCGGGGACGCCGCCAGCCCCGTCGAGGAGTCGTTCAGCCCGGCGCTCGAGGGCGGGGTGGAGTACCCGCACTACACGCGGCCCGCGAGCTACCGCGGGTGGGACGTGCCGGACGTCCTTCTGTCCGGCCATCACGCGGAGGTTCAGCGCTGGCGTTCCGCTAACATCAGCCGCCCGCGTTGATTTCCCCTGGAGCCGCCGCACCGGGCGGCTCTTTCATCGCCGTGACCGAAATGATCGACACCCTCGAGCGCCAGCAGGTGCGCGCAATTCCGGACTTTCGCATCGGCGACCGGGTGCGCGTCCACTTCCAGGTGGTCGAGGGGACCCGGCGCCGCACCCAGGTCTTCGAGGGCATCGTCCTGAAGCAGAAGGGCGGCGGGTCGCGCCGGACGTTCACCGTGCGCAAGCTGTCCTTCGGGGTCGGCGTGGAGCGGACGTTTCCCGTGCACTCGCCGAAGATCGAGCGCATCGAGGTGATGGGCCGGGGCGAGGTCCGGCGGGCCAAGCTGTACTACCTGCGCGGCCGGGTCGGGCGCGCGGCGCGCCTGCGCGAGATGCGCGACTTCCGCCCGGAGGAGGTCGGCATGCTGGCCGGGGCGCCGGAGGCGCCGGCGGAGCCCGCCGACGGGGCGGAGGAGGGCGCTCCCGAGCCTGCGGAGGCCGCCGCCGCGGAGCCCACCGAGGCCGTGGCCGAGGCAGCGGAGGAGACCGAGCCGCACGACGCTCCCGAGGAGCAGGCCGAGCCCGCCGCCGAGGCGGACGCCGAAGCTCCCGCCGAGGAGCCCGCCGCCGAGACCGAACCTGCCGCCGAGGAGACCGAGCCTCAGCCGGACGAGGCCGACGGAGCTGCTCCCGGGGACGAGAGTCCCCAGAGCGAACAGCAGCCGGCCTGAGCACGGTCCGCTCCGTGCTCCAGCGCATCAGGCAGAACCCACTCGTCGAGCTGATCGTGATCGTCGCGCTGGCGATCGCCCTGGCGCTCGGCATCCAGGCGGTGCTGGTGAAGCCCTACCGGATCCCGAGCGAGTCGATGGAACCGACCCTGGACGTCGGCCAGCGCGTGCTGGTGAGCCGCGTCAACTACAAGGTCAGCGATCCGGACCGCGGCGACGTCGTCGTGTTCCACCCGCCGACGGGCGCGGCCGAGAACACCTGCGGGGAGCAGCACGCCGACGACCAGCTCTGCCCGCGGCCCGACGGCGGCAAGGACGACGTCAACTTCATCAAGCGGATCGTGGCCATCCCGGGCGACACCTTGTCGGTGCGCAACGGCCGGGCGGTGGTCAACGGCAAGCTCCAGGAGGAGCCCGACATCCGCCCGTGCGCACCCGGAACCTGCAATTTCCCGGATCCCATCACGATTCCGCCGGGACACTTTTTTATGATGGGCGACAATCGTGGGGCGAGCGACGACAGCCGCTTCTGGGGCCCCGTCCCAGAGGAATGGATCATCGGACAGGCCTTCGCCACCTACTGGCCCCCCAAGCGAATCGGAATCTTGTAAGGAAATGCCGCCCGCCGCCAAGGCGGCGGCCGGGTCTGCCAAGGGACGTAAGCGGCGGAAGACCGCGGCCCGCCTGTTCCGCTTCGACCGCGAGCTCGGGCACCGGTTCGTCGCGGGCGCCGACGAGGCCGGGCGGGGCAGCCTGGCCGGCCCGCTGGCCGCGGCGGCAGTGCTGCTCGACTACGGCCGGCTGACCACCCGCGAGATTCGCACGCTCACGCGGCTGGACGACTCCAAGGCACATGACATCGAGCAGCGCGAGGCGCTCTACCCGCTCGTGATGCGCACCGCCGTCCGCGTGGCCGTGACCTCGCGCTGCGTGCGCGGCATCGACGAGCGCGGCCTGCACGTGACGAACCTCGCGGCGCTGCGCGACATGCTGAAGCGCGTCGCGGTGCCCGGATGCATCTGCCTCGTCGACGGTTTCCGCGTCGGCGACGTCGGCCACCCCCAGCAGGCGGTCATCGACGGCGACGCGCGCAGCGCGGCGATCGCGGCCGCGTCCGTGGTGGCGAAGGTCACGCGCGACCGCTACATGCACAGCATCGCCGCGGAGATGCCGGGCTGGCACTTCCACTCCAACGTCGGCTACTCGACGCCGGAGCACCGCGCCGCGATCGCACAGAACGGGATCAGCGCGCTGCACCGGCGCTCCTTCCAGTCGATCGCGTACCAGCAGCTCGTCATCGACGCCTAGCCGCAGGCCGGTGCGCGGTTTGGGGTGTGTATAGCCCCCACAACGTGTCGCACCGCGGGCGCGGGACCTAGAAGGCGCCCTCCACGTGCTCCAGCCGCACCAGCTCGCCGTCCCGCGACAGCACGATCCCGATCACGTCGAGGCGCACGTCCGACACGCCGAGTCTCCCGTCGTGCGCGGCGAGCCACCTGCGCGCCATGCGGCGCACCCGCGCCTGCTTCTCGTACCCGACCGACTCGATCGGGTTCGCCGGTCCGCTGCGGGGCTGCCCGCGCTGCACCAGCGTCTTCACCTCGCAGAACGCAAGCGTCGCGCCGCGCGCGGCGATCAGGTCGATCTCGCCCTCGCGCACTCGGTAGTTGCGCGCCACGATGCGCCAGCCCGAGCGCTCGAGATGTGCGGCTGCGATGTCCTCGCCGCGCTGCCCGAGCACCTTGCGCATGTCGGTCACCACTTCATTCGAGCGGTCAGCGGCATCCCTGAGGGTCACAATCCGCACTCCTTCGTACCGACTCCGGAACATCTGCGCGCGGCGCGTCGACTTGACCCGTTTCGCGCGAATTGCCTGACACCCAGGCGCCTACCTTTGAGGATGTGCTCGCCCGCGTCCTCACGTTCTCGCTGCTCGGCGTGGAAGGCGTGCCCGTCACGGTGGAGGCCGACATCCACTCCGGGCTGCCCGCCTTCACGATCGTCGGCCTGCCCGACGCCGCCGTCCAGGAATCGCGCGAGCGCGTACGCGCGGCGCTGCTCAACTCCGGCTGCGAGTTCCCGCTGCGGCGCATCACGGTGAACCTCGCTCCCGCCGACCTGCGGAAGGCCGGCCCCGGCTTCGACCTCGCGCTGGCGGCGGCCGTGCTGGCGGCGTCGGGACAGGTCGCCGGCGAGCGGCTGGCGTCGTGTGCGCTCTGCGGGGAGCTGGGCCTCGACGGCTCCGTGCGCCCGGTGCGCGGCTCGATCGTGATGGCACAGGCCGCCCGGGCAGCCGGGTGCGCCACCCTCGTCGTGCCGCGCGCGAACGCCGCCGAGGCGGCGCTGGTCGACGGGCTCGAGGTGGTCCCGATCGAGACCGTGCTCGAGCTGGTGCGCTTCCTGGCCGGCGACGAGCTCCCGCGCCCGCCCGCAGTCGAGGCCGGCGCCCTGCTCGCGATGCCCCATGGCGGCGCAGAGGACTTCGACCAGCTGCGCGGGCACCACGCGCTCCGGCGCGCGCTCGAGGTCGCGGCGGCCGGAGGCCACAACGTGTTCATGGTGGGCCCGCCGGGCAGCGGCAAGTCCATGGCTGCGCGCCGCCTGCCGTCCATCCTTCCGCCGCTGACCCTCGACGAGGCGCTGGCCGTCACGCGCGTGCACAGCGTGGCCGGTGTGCTGGGCTCCGAGCCGATCGCCTGCCGGCGGCCGTTCCGCGCGCCGCATCATTCGATCTCGGCGGCCGGGCTCGTCGGGGGCGGCACGCCGCCTGCGCCGGGCGAGGCCAGCCTGGCACAGCACGGCGTCCTGTTCCTCGACGAGCTGGCCGAGTTCTCGCGCCCGGCGCTGGAGGCCCTGCGCCAGCCGCTGGAGGAGGGGACGGTGCGGATCACCCGCGCCCAGCGCAGCGTCGCGTTCCCCGCCCGCTTCATGCTCGTCGGCGCCAGCAACCCGTGTCCGTGCGGGCTCCAGGGCGACCCGCGGCGCGACTGCAGCTGCCCGCCCGCGGTCCTGGCCCGCTACCGGGCAAAGCTGAGCGGGGCGCTCCTGGACCGGATCGACATGGTGCTGCGAGTCGAGCAGCCCACCCGCGCCGAGCTGCGCGACACCGCTGAGCCGGAGGCGTCGGCGCCGGTTCGCGCTCGCGTGGTCGCGGCGCGGGCGCGTCAGGCCAACCGCCTCCGCGGGAGTGCGGCGGCCTGCAACGCGGAGATGACACCCGCCGAGCTGCGCCGCCTGTGCCGGCTGGACGGCGCCGCGCGCCGCGCCCTCGCCGATGCACACGACCGGGCCGGCCTCACCATGCGCGGCCACGACCGCGCGATGCGGGTGGCACGCACCCTGGCGGACCTCGACGGCAGTGACACCGTGCACCGCGTCCATGTGGCGCAGGCGGTCGCGTACAGGGCGCCGGGGAGCGAGAGCGCGGGCGTGGAAGGCCGGGCCGCGTGAGCGCCTGCGCTGCGTGCCTGCGCCGCTCCGCGCTCCTGGGGCGGCTGGTGCCGTGGATCGAGCGCATCCTCGACCAGCGGCGCAAGCTGCCCGCGGTGCTGGCGCTGCCGGATGAGGACCTGATCGCGTCGACCTGCGGCGACCAGCGTGCGCGCATCGACCGCTTCATCGATTCCTTCGACGCCCGCCGCGCTGCCGCGACCGCCGAGCGCGCCGGCCTGGCGACCGTCTGCCCGCACCGCGGCGCGTACCCGTCCGCTCTGCGCGCGCAGCGCGACGCGCCCGCGGCGCTCTACCTGAAGGGCGACACGTCGCTGCTCGAACTGCTCGAGAGCGAGCGACCGGTCGCGATCGTCGGATCGCGCAAGGCATCCATGTACGGGCGAGAGGTCGCGTTCACGCTCGGGCGTGAGCTGGCGGCAACCGGCGTGCCGGTCGTCAGCGGCCTCGCATTCGGCGTCGACGCCGAGGCGCACAAGGGCGCGCTGGCGGGGTGCGGACCCGCGGTCGTGGTGATGCCCTCGGGCGCGGACGTCGCGTATCCGCGGTCGCACCACGATCTGCACCGGCGGTTGTGCGAACAGGGTCTGGTGGTCTCCGAGCTGCCGCCGGGCACCTCGCCGCTGAAGTGGTGCTTCCCGGCGCGGAACCGGATCATGGCCGCGCTTGCGCAGATGACCGTCGTGGTCGAGGGCACCACGACGTCGGGCTCGCTGATCACCGCGCAGTTCGCGAACGACCTCGGCCGCGAGGTGGGCGCGGTGCCGGGCCAGGTGACCTCGCGTCTCGCCGCCGGCCCCAACGCGCTGCTGGCCGACGGCGCATGCGTCGTGCGCTCGGCTGCGGACGTGCTCGACGCGCTGTACGGCGCCGGCGTGCGCCGCGTACGGGCGCCGGACGACCGGGCGTCGCTCGAGCCCCGGCTCGTGCATTTGCTCGACGCGGTCGAGGCCGGGCGGGGCGTGGACGCGATCGTCCGGGCGGGAGCGCGCGTGGGGGACGTGCTCGCAGGGCTGACGGAGCTCGAGCTGCTCGGCCTCGTGCGGCGCGGGCCCGGCGGGGCCTACGTCCGCAGCGCCGGATGAGGGCCGGTGCCTATGCTTGAGCGCGATGGAAGCGAGCTACATCCCGCGCGTGCTCTCGATCGCGGGCTCGGACTCCGGCGGCGGGGCCGGCATCCAGGCGGACCTGAAGGCGTTTGCGCGCTGCGGGGTCCACGGCATGACCGCGATCACCGCGATCACGTGGCAGAACACGGTCGCGGTGGAGGGCGTCACCCCGGTCCCTCCGGACGCCATCGTGGGCCAGGTACGCGCCGTCGCCTCGGACATCGGCGTGGACGCGGTCAAGATCGGGATGCTGGGCTCGGCAGCGACGATCGCGGCCGTGGGGGAGGCGCTCGAGCTGCTCCCCGACGCGCCTGTGGTGCTCGACCCGGTGATGGTGTCGGAGAGCGGCGCCTCCCTGCTCCAGCAGGAAGCGCAGCACGCACTCCTGCACCTGCTGCCGCGCGCCACCGTTGTGACACCGAACCTGCTCGAAGCCCGGGCCCTGCTGGCCGAAGCGGGCGCGCGCGCGGACGGCGATGCGCCGGTGCTGGCCCGTGCCCTCGTGGCGCTCGGCCCGGCGAACGTCGTCGTCACGGGCGGGCACTCCGGCGACACCGACTCCGTCGACTACTTCAGCGACGGTGTCCGCGACGTGCCGATCCCCGGCCCGCGGTTCCCGGACGGCGCCGCGCACGGCTCTGGATGCACGCATTCGTCCGCGCTCGCAGCGCACCTGGCGCTCGGCCTCAGCCCGCTCGAAGCGGCTGTGGCGGCCAAGGTCATCGCGTCCGAGGCGGTGCGGGACGGGCTGCAGGAAATCGGCGCCGGGCCGGGCCCCGTGGACGCGCTGGGCGTCGCGGCGCGGGCCGCATCGCGCGGGCGCGTGCGGACCCCTCTGGCATAATCCGGCGGGTGAAGTTCCTGCGTCTGATGCCGGGCAGGGGGGAGGTCGTCCTCGCGGAGGGCGATCCGCGGCTGTCCGAGGACGAGGAGCGCCTGATCGACGAGTTCCGCAACCAGCTCGACTCTGGCATGTGGGCCGCCGTCCCGACGATGGACGGCTCGACGGGCCGCCGGGAGGCGTTGATGGTCAGGGACTACGGCGAGATCCCGGACGGCACCGAGCGCGTGATCTTCTTCCCGCGCGCCGCCGGCGGGTAGCGCACTCCGGACGTGTCGACGCTCGCCTTCGTCGTGGTTGCCCTGGTGGCGGCCGCACTCGCGACCTTCGTGGTGGCGTCACGGGTCCGCGCACACGCCGCCCGCCGCAGCGCCGAGCGCCAGGAGCGTCGCCGGCGCCGCCGCGCGCCGCGGATGGATCCCGGCACGGAGCGCCGGGCCGAGCGCCGCGCGCGGGCGCTGCTGCGCTCGATCGTCAACCGCGACGAGTGGGAGATGTACCGCGACCTGGGCTTCATCCGCGTGATCGGCCGCAACGCCGTCGACGGCACCAGCGCGGGCGCCTACTGCTACCTGATCTATCCGCACAAGCCGATCGTGGCCTACCTACCCGGCTCCAACAGCCTGATGAGCGAGTACTGCGTCGAGTTCCCGGACCACGAGGAGCGCGTGTACGGGCCCAAGCTGCCCGACTCCGACGACGTCTTGGCGAAGTGGATGATGATCCGGGCCGACGAGGAGGACCTGATCAAGCGCGCCAACATGCACCTTCCCGGCCGCCAGGTCGACCCGCAGCAGGTGCGGCGTGACCTGTGGCGGCTGAAGGTCTGGGAGCGCGACCGCCGGGCGCGGCGCGAGCAGCAGGGCCCACCGCAGGCCGCCGTGGGCGCTTGAGCGACGCGGGCCAGACCACGGTCGACACCAGGCGGCGCAGCCGCGTGGTCGTCGAGGGCCCGGACCGCGCCGCGGCGCGGTCGTACCTGTACTCGATCGGGCTCGACGACGACGACCTCCGCAAGCCGATCGTGGGCGTCGCCAACACGTGGATCGGGACCATGCCGTGCAACTTCCACCTGCGCCGCCTGTCGGCGAAGGTGATGGAGGGCATCCGCGCCGCCGGAGGCACGCCGCTCGAGTACAACACGATCGCGATCTCGGACGGCATCACGATGGGGACCGAGGGGATGAAGACTTCGCTCGTCAGCCGCGAGGTGATCGCCGACTCGATCGAGCTGGTCGCGCGCGGGCACCTGTTCGACGCGGTCGTGACGCTGTCGGGCTGCGACAAGACGATCCCCGGCACCGTGATGGCGCTGGCGCGGCTCGACGTGCCGTCGCTGATGCTGTACGGCGGGTCGATCGCGCCCGGGAGGTTCCGTGGCAAGGACGTGACGATCCAGGACGTGTTCGAGGG
Source organism: Solirubrobacterales bacterium (assembly GCA_035650255.1). Classification (GTDB taxonomy): domain Bacteria; phylum Actinomycetota; class Thermoleophilia; order Solirubrobacterales; family JBBDJG01; genus DASRIA01. The sequence goes on along the minus strand of DASRIA010000032.1, from coordinate 19,386 downwards.
CGTCGGTGCGCGCGCCGCGGGCGACATCAGCGACGCCGACCTCTCCGAGCTCGAGCACGCTGCATGCCCGGGCGCCGGCGCGTGCGGAGGCCAGTTCACCGCGAACACGATGGCGACGGCGTTCGAGGTGATGGGCATCTCGCCCATGGGCAGCGCGATGGTGCCCGCGATGGACCCGCGCAAGGACGAGGTGTGCATGGAGGCCGGGCGGCTGGTGATGAAGCTGCTCGAGTGGGACCTGAAGCCCAGCGACGTGATCACGCGCGGCTCGATCGAGAACGCGATCGCCGCGGTGGCTGCGACCGGTGGCTCGACGAACGGCGTGCTCCACCTGCTCGCCGTCGCCTATGAAGCTGGCATCGACCTCGAGCTGGAGGACTTCGACCGGATCAGCGCGCGCACGCCGCTGCTCGCCGACCTGAAGCCGGGCGGGCGGTTCGTCGCCAAGGACTTGTACGAGGCGGGCGGGGTCGCGCTCGTGACCAGGCGACTGGCGGACGCGGGCGTCCTGAACGAGGACGAGCGCACCGTCACGGGGCGCACCATCGGCGAGGAGGCCGCCGGCGCCGAGGAGGCGCCCGGCCAGGAGGTCGTGCGGGCGCTCGACAACCCGCTGAAGGAGACCGGCGGCCTCGTGATCCTGCGCGGCAACCTCGCGCCCGACGGCTGCGTCGTGAAGGTCGCGGGCTACGAGCGCACCACGCACCGCGGCCCCGCCCGCGTTTTCGAGTGCGAGGAGGACGCCATGGACGCGGTCACCGCGGGCGCCATCGAGCCGGGTGACGTGGTCGTGATCCGCAACGAGGGCCCGAGCGGCGGCCCGGGGATGCGAGAGATGCTGCTCGTCACCGCGGCGCTGGTGGGGGAGGGTCTGGGCGACTCGGTCGCGCTGCTGACGGACGGGCGCTTCTCCGGCGCCACCCGCGGGCTGATGGCCGGGCACGTCGCGCCCGAGGCGCCGCACGGGGGCCCGATCGCGGCGGTCCGCGACGGCGACACCGTCGAGTTCGACATCGACAACCGCCGCCTGGAGCTGGACGTGCCGCAGGAGGAGATCGACCGCCGGCTGGCAGCCTGGGAGCCGCCGCCGCCCAAGTACGAGAAGGGCGTGATGGCGAAGTACGCGCGGTCGGTGTCGTCCGCGTCGCTGGGCGCGATCACTCGCTGACGTACCCCTCACCCGTGGCGGCCGAGTGGGTGTATGGTCGCGCGGGGTGATGAAACGGTTCCTTACCGTGATGGCCGGGCTGCTGCTGGCGCTCGCAGCCGCGTCGCCCGCCCACGCCGCGTTCCCCGGCGCCAACGGCAAGATCGCCTTCGAGAGCAACCGCGACGGCAACGTCGAGGTCTACACGATGAACCCGGACGGCAGTGCGCAGGCGCGCATCACGAACAGCGCTCCCTACGCCGATCGCATGCCGGCCTGGTCACCCGACGGGAAGCAGCTCGTGATCGCGTGCTTCGACGCGACCGAGTTCTGCCTGCGCAACGCCGACGGCAGCGGCGCGGGCACGTTCTTCGGGCACTGGGGCGACATCACACATCCCTCCTGGTCGCCGGACGGTGCGCGCATCGTGTTCGACATCACCCAGTTGTTCTGCGATCCGCCCGAAGACTTGAGCGAATGCTGGCTGTCGCAGGAGATCGCAACGGTCGGGATCGACGGAAGTGGCTACGACCCGGTGACGTCGAATGACGGCGGGCCGGACGTGGAGCCCACGTGGTCGCCGGACGGGCAGAGCATCATCTTCGCTCAGCACAACGAGGACGGCCTGGGCAAGGTGGAACCCGACGGTGACGCGAGGACCACCCTCTTCATCTGCTGCGCCGATCCGAACTGGTCGCCCGACGGCACGAAGCTCGCCTACACGGTTCACACCGGTTCGGACTGGGAGATCCTGGTGTCGAACCCAGACGGCAGCGACCAAGATCTCCTGACGAACAACACGGTGGACGATCTGAACCCGGTCTGGTCCCCGGACGGCTCCAAGATCGCGTTTGCAAGCAACGAGGGGGGCGACTTCGAGGTGTTCGTCGTGAACGCCGACGGCAGCGGCCGCCAGGCGCTCACGAACAACACGGTCGCGGACGAGCAGCCCGACTGGCAGCCGATCCCGCTCGGCTACCCGCGCCCGAAGATCGCAGCTGCGCTGTCGGTGTCGCTGGTCCCGGCATATGCACCGTGCACGGCGGCGAACCGCGAGCACGGCCCGCCGCTCGCCTTCGCGTCGTGCCATCCACCGGCGCAGGCGTCGCCCGCGCTGACGATCGGCACCCCGGACGCGAACTCCAATCCGGCCGAATCCGTCGGCTTGGTGAAGGCGCGCGCGGTGGGGGGCGTTCCCGGCACGCCGGCCGACGAGGCGGACGTGGCCGTCGAGGTGAGCCTCAGCGACGTCCGCGCGCTCACGACGCTGGACGACTACGCGGGCGAGCTCGAGCTGGAGCTGGGGGTCAGGACGACCGACCGCTTCAACGGCGGCGCCGGTCCGGGGACCGTCATCGACACGGTTCTCCCCGTGGCCGTCCCGTGTGGCGCGACGAGCTCCACGACGGTCGGCGCCACATGCGCGGTCGTGACCACGATCGACGCGCTGATCCCCGGGGCGATCCCGGAGGGCCGGCGCTCGGTTTGGGAGATCGGGCAGGTGCGGGTCAACGACGGCGGGTCGGACGGCCTTGCCGCCACCCAGCCCAACGACCCGTTCGCCGTGCAGGGCGTGTTCGTGCCGTGAGCGCGGCCTAGCCGCCGAGAAACTCGTCCAGCAGCCGGTTGAACCGGTCGGGGCGCTCGATCATCGGCACGTGGCCGGTGTCGCGGAAGATCTCCTTGCGCGAGCCGGCGATCAGTCGCTCGTACTCGTGGGCGCCGGCGACCGGCACGATGCGGTCGTCCTGGCCCCAGACGATCAACGTCGGCACGGCCACGTCCGACAGCCGGTCGCGGAAGTCGTAGTCGAGGACGGCCGCGAACGCGTCGATGAAGCCGTCCTTACCGGCGCCGCTCGCGATCTCGAAGCACAGCTCGGGCTGCAGCAGGTCCGGGTGGGTGGCGACGCCGTAGAGGAACATGCGGCGCATGCCCCGCCGGCGGACCCAGTGCTCGCGCCGGCCGACCGTGCGGGCCGCGCCGAGGTGGAAGTAGGGAGCAACGCGTTTCGCCAATGCCAGTCGCCCGGGTGAGACCGTCACCAGCCCCGCCGCCGAGACGAGCACGAGCCTGTCCACGCGGGAAGGGTGGTTGAGCGCAACCTCGGCGGCGATGAACCCGCCCATCGAGTTCCCGACGATCGCGCCGCGCTCCACGCCGATCTCGCCCAGGAAAGCATCGACGAACCGCCCGTACCCGGGGATGCTGATGTCCTCCTGCGGCAGCTCCGATTCGCCGAAGCCGGGCAGGTCGACCGCGATCACGCGGTGCCGGCGGGCGAAGTGGGGGATGTTCTCCAGCCAGTTCTGCCAGCAGCCGGCGAGGCCGTGCACGAACACCAGCGGCGGGCCCTCGCCCATCTCGACGTAGTTCACGCGCGTCCCGTTGACCGGTGCCGAGCGCAGGTGCCGGCGCCAGTCGACGTCGAGCCACGCGGAGCGGCCGTCGGGCCCGTAGCCGTCGGGCAGGGGCGCGAGCTGGGGAGTCCCGGGGCTGGTCTCGTGTGGCCTGGTCGGCGTGGTGCTCATGGAAATCCACCATACCCCGGCGCGCAATCTGCGTCCCCTGTCATGCGTAGCCGATCCGCTCCAGGACGGGGATCTCGTGGATCTGGGGTGGCTGGAGGTGGTCCCAGAGGATGCCCTTGGGCCGCGTGTAGGCGCGCTCCACCTCGATCACGGCCCGCGGCGTGGCGATCAGGTCGACGGGGATGTCGTGGGCGGTCACGGGCAGGTTCTCGCGCAGGATCTGAAGCGGGTGCACCGTCGTCACCACCGCCGTCTTCTCGGACACCGTGCCGCCCTCCGCGAGCAGGGCGTATTCGAGATCGTTGAAGCCGCCGCCCTTCCCGATCCGCGCCCCTTTCAGGTTGACGGCGACCGAGCCGCACAGGATCAGGTCGAGCTTCGGCACCTGGTCCACGTCGATCACCTCGCCGTGCTTCAGCGCGCCCTTGATCGTGGCCGCCTCGCGGATCTTGGCCTTGGTCAGCCGGCTGGGGTCGAGCAGCCGGAAGGGGTGCGCGTCGCGCAGGCGGGGCACCGCCATGATCAGGATCTTGCCCTCCTCCAGCGCCAGCCGGCGCGAATGCGTCTGCGGCGCGTCGGGGTTCGCCTTGATCGTCTTGGCCTTCTTCCAGGCCGGGTGCCGCGCGAGCCGCTCCGCGGCGCCGCGGGCGTTGGCGAAGTTGGGGATGCGCTCCTGCGCTCCCGGGAAGCGCGCGACGCCCTCCTTCTCCATGGCGTTCCACACGGAGCGGCGGATCGCCTCCTTGGACCTGACGCCGCCTCGCTTCGCGTTCTCCCTGGTCGGCACGCGCGCAATCCTATCCACGGCTCTGAACGCCTCCCTCGATCGCCACGTGGAAAGATGAGCCGGATGCCCGAAAGCCGCCGGATACTCGTCACCGGGCTGTCCACCTACTGGGGCGGGCGGCTCGCGCAGGCGCTCGAGCGCAACCCCGAAGTGGACGTGATCGTGGGGGTGGACTCCGAGGACCCGACGCAGGAGCTGGACCGCACCGAGTTCGTGCGCGTCTCCAACCAGCACGCCCTGCTCCGCCGCATTGTGCGCGCCGCCGAGATCGACACGGTCGTCGACACCCGGCTGGTCGTCGACGCAGGGCGCGCGTCTGCGCGCCGCGCGCACGAGAACAACGTGATGGGCACACTCAACATCCTGGCCGCGTGCTCGGGCCAGGACTCGCCGGTGCGCAAGCTGGTCTTCAAGAGCTCCGCGCACTACTACGGCACCGGGCAGGGCGATCCCGCGTTCTTCACGGAGGACATGCGGCGCGACCACGCGCCGCTCACGCAGTTGAAGCGCGACATCGTCGACGCGGAGACGTCGGTCGCCGACTTCCGCGACAAGCACCCGCACGTGACGGTCACGCGGTTGCGCTTCTGCAACGTGCTCGGGCCGGACATGGTGACTTCGCACGCGCGCCTGTTCGCGCTGCCCGCGGTGCCGATGATCGCCGGGTTCGACCCGCGCTACCAGTTCATCCACGCGGACGACGTCGTGCGCGCGCTCGAGTTCGCGGTGGCGCACGACCACCCGGGGATCTACAACGTCGCGCCGGACGGCGTGCTCGCGCTGAGCGAGGTGATCGGCCTGCTCGGCAAGCAGGCCCTGCCCGTGCTGCCTCCGTGGGGCACGCGGTTCGCAACGGCGGCGCTGCGCCGGCTCGGCCTCCTGATCCCGCTCGAGATGGTTTTTCAGCTGCGCTACGGCCGCGGCCTCGACAACCGCAGGTACAAGGCCGCCGGCTTCGAGTACGAGTACTCGACGCGCGAGACTGTGATCAGCTTCGCGGAGCACCTGCGCCTGGGGCCGGTGCTGCGCGGCGTCGCGGAGCCCTACCGCTACGAGAAGGAGGTCGAGGACTTCCTGCGGTGGAGCCCCAGCGTGCGCAACCGCGACGCCTCCGGCGAGTCGCTGGTGCCTGGCGCAAGCTGAAATCCTGCGTGCGGGTGAACCGTTCCGCGGAATTGGCCCGTACTATTGGTACGCCCCTTTGCGGGGGTTTCTCCGGCCAGGTCGAACAGGAAGACCATGCTCCGCAAGCGTGCCCCACTCGTAGCGGTTCTCTCCGTCGCGGTTCTCATCGCGCTGGCGGTTGCCGCGTACGGCTACGACACCTCGCGTGACGACCTCGTCTCCGAGGGAGTCACCGTCGCGGGCGTGGACGTGGGAGGTATGCGAGCTGACAAGGCCGCGGACAAGATCCGCGCCAGCCTGGGTCCGGGCCTGGAGCGCCCGGTTCGGGTCGCCGTGGCGGGCCGGCGGCTGAAGCTCACCGCCGCGCGCGCCCACCTGGTCGCCGACGTCGACGGCATGGTCGACGCGGCCCTCGAGGCGAGCCGCGACGGCGGGCTGCCCGCGCGCGTGTGGCGCGGCATCACGGGCGGCGAGATCGACAAGGAGGTCGAGGCACGCGTGACCTACTCCGGCGTCGAGGTGCAGCGGTTCGTGCGGCGCGTGCGGCGCCAGGTGAACCGTGCGCCGCGCGACGCGGACGTCAACTTCCAGACCGCGAGCCTGCCTGCGATCCCCTCCCAGACCGGGCTGAAGCTGGACGCCAAGCGCCTGCGGTCGGACGTCGAGGCGGCGCTGATCGCGACCGGGAAGGACCGCCGCGTCCGCGGCAAGGTGCGCGTCGTGCAGCCGGAAGTCACCACGGCCGAGCTCGGCCAGAAGTACCCGCACGTGGTGACCGTCGACAGGCAGAACTTCCGGCTCCGCTACTTCAAGGACCTGAGGCTCGCGAAGACGTACAAGATCGCGGTCGGCCAGGTCGGCCTGGAAACGCCGTCGGGCCTGTACCACGTGCAGAACAAGGCCGAGAATCCCGCCTGGCACGTCCCGAACAGCGACTGGGCCGGCGACCTGGCGGGGAAGGTGATCCCCGGCGGGCGCGCCGACAACCCGCTGAAGTCACGCTGGCTCGGGATCTACGACGGGGCGGGCATTCACGGCACCGACGCGATCAGCTCTCTCGGCACCGCCGCCTCCCACGGCTGCATCCGCATGGCGATCCCGGACGTCGAGGAGCTGTACGACAAGGTCCCGGTCCAGGCGCCGGTTTACATCCAGTAGCGCGCGATTCCTCACCACATAACCGGTGCGTAAGGGGGCGAGTTCCGCGACGCTCACTGCACTCATGGCGCAACTTCGGTGACGCGGCGCTGCGGGTGGGCGGGAATTCGGGCGCTATGCGCCCGTTTTCACGCCCACCCGGTTTGGGCGCGGGCGCCGGAAGGGCCGGATCCGCGCGGCTGTCGACACCAACGTCACGAAACCCTTGCGCCTTCGGCCAGCGCAGCCGTACCCACCTCGTTTTCCGAGCCGGGTCACTGCGCCGCCGCGCCGCGGATCTCGTCGACCGTGACCTCCTCCCAGCCCTCCTGCTCCAAAGAGGCCTGGCGGTCGCCGTAGCGAATACAGAGCAGGCCGATCCATGCGCTGCGCGCGCGGCCCTCGACGCGTTTGCGCAGGACCGCGTAGACGGCCGTGGAAGCGTCATTGGGGCCCTGCAGCGGATGCCAGGGAAGCCCGGGAGGCTCCCGGTCGGAGGCCTCGCCGGCCTCGATCAGCATTGAGTGCGTCGCGACCCGGCCCGTATCGACGTTGATGAAGAAACCCGACATCCCGTGCCCATCGTAGATACCCGCGAGCAGGAGCTGCCGCGCGCGTGGCGCTCCGCCCTGAGCCGCTTCGACGAGAGCCTCGCGGCCCGCGGCATGGCCGAGAAGACCCGCCGCGCCTACGGCAACGACGCCGCGGAGCTCGCACAGTGGGTGTCCGAGCGCGCCGCCCCTGCCGATGTCGACTACCGCCTGCTGCGCCGCTACGCCGCCCACCTCACGAGCACGGAGCGCGAGGGGGGGAGAGCGCTGCAGCCGCGCTCCGTGGCCCGCAAGTTCGCGTCGATCCGAGCGTTCTACAGACACATGGTCGAACGTGGGCAGTTGTCCCAGAACCCCGCCGACCTCGTTTCCCATGTGCGCCGGCAGTCCCCGCTGCCCAAGCTGATGCGCACGGACGAGGTCACGACGCTGCTCGACCGCATCCCGGCGCGCACCCCGCTCGAGACGCGCGACCGCGCGATGCTCGAGCTCACGTACTCGTGCGGCCTGCGCTGCGAGGAGGTCGTGAACCTCGACGCCGGCGACGTCGACTTCGACGCCGAGGAGCTGCGCGTCACCGGCAAGGGCTCGAAGACCCGCATCGTGCCGGTGGGGGAGCCGGCCCAGCACGCGCTCGAGCGCTATCTCGCGACGGGCCGCCCGGCCCTGCTGGCGCCGGCCGAGCGCACCGAGCCCGCCCTGTTCCTCTCCAAGCGCGGCCGCCGCCTGTCGCCCTCGGACGTGCGCCGCCGCCTGCGGCTGTGGCTGCGGAACGCGGGCCTGTCGGCAGGCGCGTCGCCGCACTCGCTGCGCCACTCCTTCGCCACTCATCTGCTCGAGGGCGGCGCCGACCTGCGCGCGATCCAGGAGCTGCTGGGGCACAGCAGCGTCTCCACTACCCAGATCTACACTCGGGTAGAGTCCGGCCGCCTGCGCCGCCAGTACAGTCGGAGCCACCCGAGGGCGTAGTCCTCCCTGCCTGCATGGATACGCGCGTACGCCAACAAGACCTCAAGGAGACCTGGGCCCGCTACAAGAAGGACGGCGACGAGAAGGCCCGCGAGACGCTCGTGCTCGCATATTCGCCACTCGTCAAGTTCGTCGCCGGCCGCATGTCCAGCGGCCTCCCCGCGCACATCGAGGAGTCCGACCTGATCTCGTACGGCCTGCTCGGCCTGATCGGGGCGATCGAGCGCTTCGACCTCAGCCGCGAGATCAAGTTCGAGACGTTCGCCGTCGCGCGGATCAAGGGCTCGATCATCGACGAGCTGCGCTCGCTCGACTGGGTGCCGCGCTCGGTGCGCGCGAAGGCACGCGAGATCGAAGCGACGCAGACCAAGCTCGAGCACGAGCTGGGGCGCGTGCCGACGGACCAGGAGGTGGCGGCGAAGCTCGAGGTCTCCGTCGAGGACTTCCAGGAGAGCCTGCTGCAGATCTCCAACTCGACGGTGGTCGCGCTGGACGAGCTGTGGACCGTGTCGGACTCGAGCGGCGACCAGGTGTCGCTGCTCGACACGATGAAGGATCCCAACGCCGTCGACCCGGCCAAGGAGCTGGGCGTGAGCGAGCTGAAGGACCGCCTCGCCCACGCGATCTCCCGGCTGCCCGAGCGCGAGAAGCTCGTGATCGCGCTCTACTACTACGAGAACCTGACTCTCCGAGAGATCGGGGAGGTCCTCGGCGTCACCGAGTCGCGCGTGTCGCAGCTGCACACCAAGGCCGTGCTGCGGCTGAAGGCCCGGCTACAGAGCGAAGTCGAAGCCTGACGGCCCGGCTTTCGCTCCGGACGACAACGAAGTTCTCGCCGTCCAGGGCCTGTTCGTCCCTTGGCGCGTCCGTCCCTAAAATCCCCCCTCGGCGTGTCGTTCGAGGAGAGGAGATAGCTGGTGGCGCACAAAGGCGCTCAGCGCATCAGGAACATCGCGATCGTCGGGCACCGCGGGTGCGGCAAGACGTCGCTGAATGAGGCCCTGCTGTTCGAGGCCGGCGTGATCAACCGGCTCGGCTCCGTCACCGACGGGAGCACCGTCTCCGACTCCGAGTCCGACGAGCAGGAGCGCGAGATGTCGATCTCCGCCAGCCTGTCGTCGTTCGAGTACGAGGACCGCAAGATCAATCTGATCGACACGCCCGGCGATCCGAGCTTCATCGCCGACGCGCTCGGTCCGCTGAGCGTCTGCGAGAGCGCGATCTTCTGCGTCAACGGCGTGATGGGCGTGGAGGTGTCGACCACGCGCCTTTGGGAACGTGCGAAGGACCGCGGACTTGCCCGGCTCGTGTTCGTGAACATGCTGGACCGCGAGCGCGCCGACTTCTTTCGCACGCTCGACTCGCTCAAGGAGGCGTTCGGCCCGCACGCGGTCGCGACCGAGATCCCGGTGGGCGCCGAGCACGAGCTGCGCGGCATCGTCGACTTGATCGACATGAAGGCCTACGAGTACTCGGGCGCGGGGCGCGACAGCGCGCAGGAGATCCCGATCCCGGATGACATCGCCGGCCAGGCGCAGGATTACCGCGAGAAGCTGATGGACGAGGTGGCCGAGAACTCCGACGAGCTGATGGAGCGCTACCTGGAGGGTGAGGAGATCTCGCACGACGAGATCGTGTCCGCCCTGAAGGAGGGCGTCACCGCGGGCACGATCTTTCCCGTGACCTGCGGCGTCGCGACCAAGAACCTCGGCACCGACCGGCTGCTCGACGCGCTCGTGCACGACCTGCCGTCACCGGCCAAGAAGGGAGCGTTCAAGGCGCGCGACGGCGAGGGCAACGAGGTCGACATCGCGCCCGACGACGCGGCGGAGCCGATCGCCTACGTGTTCAAGACCCTGGCCGACCCGTTCGCCGGTCGCATCAACCTGTTCCGGGTGCTGTCCGGCACCGTCAGCCACGACTCGCAGCTCACGAACGTCCGCGCCCACTCGAAGGAGCGCATCGGGCAGCTGCTGGTGCCGCACGGCAAGGAGATGGGCCACGCCGACGAGTTCGGCGCCGGCGACATCGGCGCGGTGGCGAAGCTGAAGGAGACCCACTCCGGCGACGTGCTGGCGGGCAAGGACTCGAAGGTCTCCATGCCGCCGCTCGGCCTGCCCGGGGCGGTGATGGCGTTCGCCATCGAGGCGAAGGCGAAGGGCGACGAGGACAAGATCGGGAGCGCGATCCGCCGCCTCCAGGAGGAGGACCCGACGATCGACTTCCACCGCGACCCGCAGACGGGCGAGCAGATCATCGCCGGCCTGTCGCAGGTGCACGTCGAGGTGATCGTGGACCGGATGAAGAACCGCTTCGGCGCGGAGGTCATCCTGAAGCCCCCGCGTGTCCCCTACCAGGAGACCATCAAGGGATCGGCCAAGGCGCAGGGCCGCTACAAGAAGCAGACGGGCGGCCGCGGTCAGTTCGGCGATTGCCACATCGAGCTCGAGCCGCTCCCGCAGGGCACGGGCTTCGAGTTCGTGAACAAGATCAAGGGCGGCGTGATCCCCACCGGCTTCATCCCGGCGGTCGAGAAGGGGGTCGTCGAGGCGATGCGGTCAGGGGTCGTGGCGGGCTACCCGCTCCGCGACGTGCGCGTGACCTTGTACGACGGCTCCTACCACTCGGTGGACTCGTCGGAGAACGCCTTCAAGGTGGCCGGGTCGATGGCGTTCAAGAAGGCTGCCGAGCAGGCCCAGCCGACGCTGCTGGAGCCGATCATGCAGGCCCTGGTGGTGGTGCCCGAGGACGCGGTGGGCGACGTGATCGGCGACCTCAACGGCCGCCGCGGGCGGCCGCTCGGCATGGAGCCGAAAGGCCCGATGACCGAGATCAAGGCCGAGGTCCCGATGGCGGAGATGCTGAACTACGCACCTGACCTGCGCTCGATCACCGGAGGTCGCGGCGAGTACTCGATGGAGTTCGTGCGCTACGACGAGATCCCGGCGCACCTGGCCCAGAAGGTGATCTCGGCCGCCACCAAGGAAGAGGAAGCGGCAGCCAGGACGTAGGTCAAACCGCCATTCTGCGCGCAGAATGGCAAGTCGGTCGAGGGACCGCGTACCTTTTGCCCATGGCTCAGAAGGTCAACATCAACCCGATGACGGAAGACCACGTCTCGTGCGAGGTCTGTCACCGCACCATGCTGAAGGGCGAGCGCGCCGAGCCCTACCTGACGCCTTCGCGCGAGCGGCGGCTGGTGTGTCAGCTGTGCGCACCGCGCGCCCAGCACGAGGGGTGGATACGAGAGGCGGCCGCGCCCGAGATGCCCGCGCGCCCGGCGCGCCAGCCGGAGCGGCGGGGCATCCTGCGGCGGCGGCGCAAGCGCGGCGACGCCGAGCCCGAGCAGGCGCCCCAGCCCGACGCGGAGCCCGAGCGCCTGCGCGCACCCAACGGCGAGGCGGCAGAAGGCGAGGCCGAGGAGGCTCCGCTGCGCAATCTGATCCGCCGCACCCGCCCGCGCAGCCCGCGTCAGGTGAAGGCCGTGCCGACCAACGCGCAGCTCAAGATCGGCCGGGCACTCGAGCTGTTCAACGCTTCCGAGCACCCGCGCACGGTCGCCGGCCTCGCGCGCACGCTGGGCGAACCGCACGCGGGCGCCGCCACGTCGACCGCGTCGGCCGCGGAGGTCGTGCTGACGGTCGCGTGGGAGCTGTCCTGGTACCAGTTCAACGTCGACCTCTCCGACGGCCGCGAGCCGGTGCGCCTGCGCGGCCAGGGACAGGAGCTGTCCGAGCTGCCGGGCGAGGCGCAGAACTGGAACTGCGAGATGGCGCCGGACGGGACGATCACGCTCGCCGCGGAGAGCGACGAGCAGGCAGCGCCCCCGCCGGTGCCCGAAACGGCTGGCGGCGGGGAGGACCGCCCCCTATAGTGGCGAAGGATTCCTCATGATCTACTGCGTGATACCCGAGCCTCTTGCCGGCCAGCTGTTCGACAAGATGAGCGACTACTACAAGGACGATCCCGGCGTTCAGGTGATCGTCGACCGCCGCAAGTCGGAGCGCCGCGACCGCGGCTCGACCGGCGGCGGGCAGCGCGTGATCCGCGACCGGCGCCGGCGCCGGCCGGGAATGTTCCCACGCACCAAGCTGGACTAGTCGTAGCTTGAGCGCAGCACCCGAACGGGTCGTCGTCCACGTCGACGGCGGCGCGCGCGGCAACCCCGGGCCGGCCGGGATCGGCGTCGTGGTCACCGACGCGCACGGCGAGGAGCTGGCGCGCGCGAACGACTTCATCGGAGAGGCGACCAACAACGAGGCCGAGTACCACGCCCTGTTGCTCGGGCTCCAGCTCGCGTCGCAGCTCGGTGCCCGCGAGGTGGAGGTCGTGAACGACTCCCAGCTCGTGGCCCGCCAGATCTCAGGCGAATACCGGGTGAAGAAGGCGGACCTGAAGCCGCTGCACGCGCAGGCGCTGGCCAGGCTGCGCGGGTTCGAGCGCTGGCAGGTCAGGTCCGTGCCCCGTGAGCAGAACGAGCTTGCCGACGAGCTGGTCAACGAGGCGATCGACGCCCGCGCCGGGACCGCCTGACAGAGTTCCCGCACCGCTCGCCTAAACTTCCTGCTTCGGGCGCCGCTTGCAGGGAGCGGGCCCGATTCGACTGAATGGCACGGAACGACCCGACTGACACCGGCGGCCTGTTCATCGGCAGGCGCCCCGGCACGGCCCCGCTGCGCTATCGCGGGCAGCCTACGCCCGCGGGCGGGAAGCGGCGGCGCGTCGACGCCGTGCTGGCAGCCGGCATCCTCGTGGTCGAGACGCTCCTGTGCGCGACGCTGTGGGGGCCACAGCCTGCCGCATGGCTGTGGCTCGGCTCTCAGCTCTACCACGAGACAGACTCGATCGGCCTGGCGATCCTGGTCGCGTTCGTCGGCATGCTGACGACGATCCTCGGCACACTGGCCGTGACGATGCGGCTCGACCGGTGGTGGAAGATCGTGCGCCGCGCCAGCGGCCACGAGCAGGAGAAGGGCGCGCTCGAGCGGATCTTCGTGATCAGCATGGGCGTGGCCTTGATCGGGTTCGTGCTCTGGTTCCTGGTGCTCGAGGGCCCGTCGTCGAGTATCGCGCCGCGCTGATGGGCCTGCTCGACTACTACAAGCAGTTCGACGACATCGGCGAGTCCGAGTACAACGCCGGGCTGCGCGAGCGGCGCGCGCGAGAGAAGGCCCTCGCCCTCGAGCACGTGCCTGTGCTCGACCTGTCGAGCACCGAATGGCCCGAGCTGCCCAACGCAGAAGTGGTCGGCGCCTCCGTCTATCAGGCGCGCGGCCGCATCAACGGTTATCCCGACCCCGACGCAGTGCCGGTGCGGCGCGCGCTCGCAGAGCGCCACAACATCCGCTCCAGCCAGATCGTGTTCGGCAACGGGGCGGCGGAGCTGGCTCGCAGCGCCGTATACCTGCTGGCTTCCGAGGGCGACGAGGTCGTCGTGCCGCGCCCGTCGCGCGCGCGTTACGCGGCGATGGTGGCGCGTGCCGGTGCGCGGCTCGTGCAGCCGGCGATGCCGGGCGGGATGCTGGACGCCGAAGCCGTGCTGGGCGCCGTCGGGCCGCGCACGCGCGTGGTCATCCTCTGCAACCCGGCTGATCCCACCGGCACGTACGCGCCCGCGGCGCGCATCGGCGACCTGGTCGCGCGGCTGCCCGACCAGGTGCACACCGTCGTCGACGAGTCCTACGTCCAGTTCCAGGACGTCGAACCCGAGGACTCCGTGATGTCGCTGGTGGAGGCTTTTCCGAAACTCGTGGTGCTGCGCTCGTTCTCCAAGGTGTACGGCCTCTCCGGCATCCGGGCGGGCTACGCGGTCGGCTCACCGGCGGCCTCCGGCCTCCTGGCCGGGCTGGCGCCCGCGCTCGGCGTCAACGCGCTCAGCCAGGCCACGGTGCTCCAGGCGCTGAAGGTCGGGGATGCCGACATCCGCCGCCGCCGCGAAGCGGTCATCGAGCAGCGCACCCGCCTGCTCGCGGAGCTTTCTACGATGGCCGTCACCGTCCCGGACAGCCAGGCGAACTTCCTGTGGATCCGTGCGCACGAGGTGCCCGGCGAGGACCTCGTGGCGCGGCTCGAAGGATCCCGCGTGCGAGTTGCTCCCGGCGAGCCGCTGGGCGACGCCGACTGCGTGCGGGCGGCGATACGCGACCGCCACGCAGCCGACCGCCTGCTGTGGGCGCTGCGCGAGGCCCTGCGGGGCTCTGCGGTGGAGACGGCTGCGGGATGAGGGCGATCCTCCTCGCGGCCGTGGTGCTGGCCGCCGCGGTCGTGGGCGCATGCGGCGGCGGCGACGAGAAGCCCACCGGCCCGCAGAAGCTCGACCTGACGATCGGCAACCTGACGCCGCTCACCGGCTACCTGGACCCGTTCGGGAAGTCGGCGCAGCGGGCCGCTGACGTTGCCGCGGAAGAGATCCGCAAGGCCGCCGCCAAGGCCGGCGCCCGTCACACCGTGAAGGTGCAGCACGTCGACGACAAGTCCGAGCCGAAGACCGCGCTTGCAGAGGCCAAGAAACTCGTCAAGGCCGGCGCGTCGTGCCTCACGGGGCCGTACGGGTCGGGGACCGCGGCACGCGTGGGCGCGCAGGTCAGCGTTCCGAGCAAGGTCCTGCAGATCACGCCGTCCGCGGGCGCCGTGCAGCTGACGGATGTGAACGACCGGGGCTATCTGAACCGCGTCGTGCCCCCCGACACGATGCAGGCCGATGCGCTGGCCGAGTACATGGCGGGCAAGCTGAAGGGCGGCGCGCGGGGCAAGTCCGTCAACATCGGCACGCTCGAGTCGACCTACGGAGCCGCGGTGACCAAGCGCTTCGAACAGGTGTGGCGCGGCAAGGGCGGCCAGGTCGGTCGCAAGGCCACCTACAAGGCGGACTCGACGATCTTCACGGCGCCGGCCGACCTGCTCGCCCAGGGCAAGCCGGACGCCTGGGTGTTCATCGACTTCGTCGACACCTACCTGAAGGTCGCGCGCGAGCTCGAGACGAACAAGTCCGCCCGCTGGACTCCCCGCAAGACGTTCGCCACCGAGTCGCTGGCGAGCCCGAGGCTTCCGACCGCCGGCCCGACTGTGAGCGACGGTCTGTCAGGGGTTGCGATCTCGGCGCCCGAGAAGGGCGAGCCGGCAGAGGCCTTCGACACGGCCTACAAGCGGGTGCCGGGTACGACCCGGCAGACCTACGACGCGCAGCAGTTCGACGCCGTCGTGCTCTGCTACCTGGCGGCCGTCGCGGCCGGCACCACCAAGGGCGAGGACATGAAGGACGAGCTGCGCGGTATCACCGCCGCGCCGGGCCGCAAGTACACCTGGCTCCAGCTCGACCAGGCGATCCGGGCGCTCGAGTCCGGGGCCGACATCAACTACGAGGGCGTCTCGGGCCCGATCGAGCTGAACGACGACGGTGACGCGACCGCGGCAGTCTACGACGTCTTCCGTTTCAAGGACGGCAAGCTGGACCTCACGGACCAGATCGCGATTCCGGTGGGCAGCGGGGGCGTGTAGCCGCGCGTCACTCGCCGACCGCGGCGTCGAGTGTGCTCGCCATGGGCACGACCCGCTCGACCTCGGTCATCAGCAGCACCCGCCGCACGTTGGACTCGTCCGGCACGACGAGCCGCAGCTCCTGACCGCGGTTGCGGAGCCGCTGGGCGAGCTCGAACAGCATCCGCACACCCGAGCTGTCGAGGTAACGGGTGCGGGAGAGGTCGAGCACCAGCTGCGTCGCGGTGTTCGGCGTCGCGGCGATCAGGCGATCGGTCACCGATGCGGCGTTGGAGAGGTCCACCTCGCCGCTCACGCGCGCGACGAGCACGTTCCCGCGCTGCTCGAGGTCGACGTGCTCGAGGGCGGTCACGTGCTCTTCAGCCGGCGCGTCATGCTGACCTGTGTGCCGTTGTCCGGGTCGGTGACGATGTTCACGGAGTCCATCAGCGTCTCGATCAAGGCCAGCCCGCGCCCGCGGTTGTTGCCGCGCGACTCGCGCCAGCGGCCGTGGTCGCGGACCGTGATCGCGACCTCGTCGCCGGAGAAGGCGGCATCGACGTGCACCGACGCGTCACCGGGACCATACGCGTGCTCGATCGCGTTCGCGCACGCCTCGTTGCAGGCCAGGACGATGTCGTAGCTGTCGGCGTCGCTGGCCTGGCACTCCGCCAGCCAGCGCTGCAGGGCGCGCCGCAGGGAGCTCAGCTCCACCGGCTCGGCCGGCAGCGTCAGCTGCATGCGCTCGGCTTCCACCGGCACGGCCCGCAGGAGCAGCATCGCGACGTCGTCCTCGGAGCCGGCGACGCTTTCGAGCAGCTCGTCGCAGAGCTGCTCGAGGTCACGGTCGCCCACGTGTGCGCCGACCGCTCCGGCGAGTCGGGCCATGCCGTGGTCGATCGGCGTGCCGCGGCTCTCGATCAGGCCGTCGGTGTAGAGGAGCAGAGTCGACCCGGGCTCGAGCCGGTACTCCGCCTCCTGGTAGTCGGTCTGCCGCGCGACGCCGAGTGGGAGCGAGCGGCCCGCCTCCAGGTAGGTGGTCGTCCCGTCCGGCCTGGCCTGCAACGGCGGCGGGTGGCCCGCGCTCGACAGCAGGATGCGCCCGGAGGAGGGGTCCAGCACCAGGTAGATGACCGTCGCCATCACCACGCCCTCGCGCCGCCACGCGAGGCTGTTCAACCGCGCCAGCGCCGCGGCCGGAGGGTGATGCTCGAACGCGTACGCGCGCAGCGCGTTGCGCAGCTGGCTCATCAGCGAGGCCGCGTGGATGCCCCGGCCGGCGACGTCGCCGATCGCCACGCCGATCCGCCCGCCCTCCAGCTCGAGCACGTCGTACCAGTCCCCGCCCACGTCGACGCCCGTCCCGCCGGGCTCGAACCGCGCCGCGAGGCGCACTCCCGGGATCCGCGGGAGGCGTTCCGGCACGAAGCTGCGCTGCAACACGTCGGCGCGCTTGCGCTCGGTGATGTCGCGGATAGAGCTCGAGACCAGCATGCCCGCCTCGGTCTCGAGCGGGCTGAGGCTGATCTCGACCGGGAACTCGGTGCCGTCCTTGCGCAGGCCCACCAGTTCGACCGGGCGCGTCGCGCTCGGGTCCCGGAATGGATGCGCCTCCCGGAAGCG
This sequence comes from Solirubrobacterales bacterium, assembly GCA_035650255.1. Classification (GTDB taxonomy): domain Bacteria; phylum Actinomycetota; class Thermoleophilia; order Solirubrobacterales; family JBBDJG01; genus DASRIA01. Next base: position 2,040 of record DASRIA010000032.1, on the reverse strand, counting down.
CTCCGGCACGAGCGTCTCGACATGCCGGCCCACCAGCTCCTCACGGGGGCTGCCGAAGAGCCGCTCCGCCTGCGCGTTGACGAGCTGGATCGCTCCCCGGTCGTTCGCGATCACCATCGCGTCCGGCGCGGACTCGACCAGGTCGCGGAACTGCTCCTGCGTCCGCCGCTGCTCGGTGACGTCCTGCACCGTGCCGAACACCCGCAGCGGCCTGCCGCTGTCGTCCGTCGCGACCTGGCCGCCGCCGTGCAGGATCCGCGTGCTCCCGTCGGGTCGCACGATGCGGTGCTCGAATGCGAACGGGGCGTGGTCCTCGAGGGCCCTGCTGAGCGTGCGGCCGACACCGTCGCGGTCGTCCGGGTGGACGTGGCTCAGATGCTCCTCGTAGCTCGACGGGAACCCGCCGGCCGGGAGCCCGTGGATCCGGTACAGCTCGTCCGACCACGCGACCTCGTCGGACGGGATGTGCCATTCCCAGCTGCCGATGTGCGCGACGTCCTGCGCCTCCCCGAGCAGGGCCACCAGGCGCTCGCTGCGCTGGCGCAGCAAGGCGGTCAGCAGTCCTGCGACCGTCAGCGTGGTCGCCACCAGCAGCCAGTTGAGCGCGGGATCGCGAGCGTCGCCGTGGGCGGCCATCGCGCCGGCAAAGCCCGCCCAGCAGACGAGCAGCGTGATGTGCGCGTAGCGCATCTCCAGGAAGTAGTAGGCGGACAGCACCGCCCAGAAGTAGATGGTCGCGTAGCCGATCCCTGCGTCGGCGCCCCCCGAGTAGACGAGCGAGGTGATCAGCAGCGCCCCCAACCCGGGAAGCAGGCGGAAGAGCCACAGCGGGATGCGCTCGAACCCGACCACCATCAGGGCGGCGACGCAGTAGGCGATCAGCGCCGGCGCGACGATGCCCGGCACCCACCGATCGGGGTCGTGGGGGAGGAGCAGCGACAGCAGCGCCAGTGTTGCCCCGACCCCGTAGAGGTAGGCGAACGCCTGCGCCATCACGACCGGGCTGGTGGGCGGCACCAGCCCCCGTACGCTCCAGCGCAGCCGGCCCAGCATCTCGAAGAGGGACGGGCGCCCGCCGCTACCCGTGGTCCTTATTGGGCGGCCTCCCGTCATCTAGGCACCACATTATGGGTCAGCGTCACGACCGAGTGGCGGAAAACGGCCATCAAAAAACGCGGCCCGGAGCAGGGTTGGAAACTCCGGAGCCGCGCTACCTCGCTCGTAGAGCGAAGCGGATGATGGGACTCGAACCCACGACCTTCTGCATGGCAAGCAGACGCTCTAGCCAACTGAGCTACATCCGCAGAGCGGCCGATTATAGCCCCGGGCCCGGGCCGGGCCGGAGGGCCTCGACGCTAACCTTCGACCCGCCCGGCGACGTGGCGGAGTGGCTTACGCGGGGGCCTGCAAAGCCCTTTACACCGGTTCGATTCCGGTCGTCGCCTCTAGCGGGATGTCGAGGTCGTTGTCACCAGTGGTGCTTGCCTGGCGCACCGCGCACGGACTTATCGCGATCGGGTTCCTGGCCTCGATCGGATACGTCTGGTGGTGTGCGATCAGCGGCCGGCGCGGGCGATTCCTGCGGCCGGCGATCGTCGCCCTCGTGGGTGAGGGAGCGCTGGTCGCCGCGAACGGAGGCGACTGCCCGCTGGGGCCGCTGGGCGATCGCATCGGTGACGAGGTCCCGCTGTTCGAGCTGGTGCTGCCGCCGGATCTGGCTCGCCGCGCGGTTCCGGTGCTCGGAGGGGTGACTGCGCTGGGCCTCGCGGCGCTTGTGGCGCGCGGCTACTCGACGTCCCAGCCGAAGTAGACCTCGGTCCGGGCGATCTTGTCTCCGTCGAAGCCGAAGAGCTCGGTGTTCCGGAACCGGCGCCCGTCGGTCTTGGTGCTCTCGTAGGTGACGAGCACCTCGTCGCCGACCTCGACCAGGCGCTTGAACTCGAACGCGTCGATCGTCTCGGCGTTCGGCCAGCAGCGCTCGAAGTACGTCGCGCGGTCGATACCGGGGTCGGGCGGGCTGTAGAACGTGTAGTCGTCGGC
>DASRIA010000031.1:0-10871 GCA_035650255.1 Solirubrobacterales bacterium | reverse complement strand
CAACCTGGTGATCCCGCCGCCTGTGTACCAGCGCAACCGCCTGGCCGTGCGCGCCGAGCCGTTCATCCTGGCGAGCGGCCGCCTCGAGCGCCGGCTCGGCACGACGAACGTGATCGTCGACGAGATCACCGGCATCGAGCGCCCGGACCTGCCGCTCGCCGACGTGAAGCACATCGAGCCGCCCGCCGGCCGCGAGACCGGCCGCCCGGAGGAGCCTGCGCTCCCCGCCGCGGCGGCCGGCGACCTGCGCGCGGTGCTACCCGCGCCCCACAGCTTCGGGGCGCGGGGGCGCTAGGCCGCCGGCGGCCCGGTCTGCCAGAGGGGCAGCTCTCCCCGCTCGACGCGGCTGACCCACTTCGCCGCGTCGGCACCGCCGAGCCGCACCAGCTTCGACCCGAAGTGCCGGTCGAAGAACAGGTAGCTCAGCAGCTCTCCGCGCGAGGGGTCGGTGTCCACGTCGAGCGCCTGGCCCATCATCGCCACGTTGTGGCGGCGGTCCCAGAGGTCGCCGTAGTGCTCCGCGAACACGTCGTACGCCGCCTGGCCGATCGCCTCGTGACCGGGATGGATGAAGATGTACGGGATCTCGCGATAGACCTTCCTGCCCGGACGCGAGGGAGGCGCCGGCGGCACGACGATCTCGCGCCCGGGGGTCGTCGCCACGATCTCGTTGATGTCGGTGACGGTGTGCAGGTCGTTCACGAGCGGGTCGATCAGCAGTCCCTGGATCAGCTGCTTGGCGCCGTCGATCAGTACCGGCCGCACGTCCTCGCCGGACACCTTCCCGAGCTGGGGCGAGTGCAGCGCGACCACGATCAGGTGGGTCGCGCCCAGATCGATCGCCGGCTTGATCGGCGTATTGAGCCGAGTCCCGCCGTCGTAGTACCACGCGTCCTCCGCCTCGACATACACCGGCGGGAAGACGCTCGGAATCGCGGCAGAGGCGAGTACGTGGTCGACCTCGAGACTCGTGTGCTTGTAGGCGATGCCGCGGCGCGCGCTGTCCTTCGGTGTGGCGGACCGGCTGTCGTGGAAGACCCGGCTGAGGCTCGTGGCCGCCAGGGTCGCGACGACCGCGGCGCTCTCCAGCTGCGGATGCGACCTGACGTTGGCGTGGATCCGCTCGAACGGGATCCCGCCGGGCCGCTCGTCGACCAGCGGGCCCTCCGTGAGGGTCGCGCGCAGCGGCGAGGGGTCGAGCAGGCGGGCGGGGCGAAACCGCGGCACGCCCACAAAGTCGAACATCGTGCTGAAGCCGGCCTTCACCGACGACAGCGACAGCAGGTTGGCGAGCACCTTCCCCCACGTGATCTGTTCCCACACCTTGCAGCCGTGGTCCAGCGCGACCTCGAGCGGCTCGTCGGCCGTGGCCGCGAGATGCGCGGCGTTGAGCGCGCCGACGCTGGTGCCGACGACGATGTGCGGTCGCCACGTCTCCGGATCGATGTCGGCCGGCCACCCGTCCTCGGGCTTCAGCTGCCCGGCCAGCCACGGCAGCAGCGTGCGCAGCACGCCGGACTCGTAGGCACCGCGCGCACCCCCGCCCGCGAGCACCAATGCGATCTTGCGGTCCGGGGCGGTCACGGCGCGAGGATACGCGCAGCCCGCCGCGCTCGTAACCCCGGTCCGGGCCCTGCGCGGGACCCTTGCAGCCGGTCCCCCGAATCAGGCAGACGTGGCCTGCCAGGGCACCTCGATCTGTGACTCCTTCCACACATACGTACAGTCTGTATGCTGCATACTCGCTGCACGAGTCCACCAGAGAGAGGAGCTCCCGTGCCCGAGCAGACCATCCAGGAGCTGGCCGACCGCTACGGCGACGCCTGGCACAGCCACGACCCTGACGCGATCGTCGCGCTGCACACCGACGACACGGAGTTCCAGCTGCACGTGGGCGAGGAGCCGGCCCGCGGGCGCGCGGCCGTGCGCGAAACGTTCGCCCACATCCTCACGCAGTGGCCCGACCTCCACTTCCACCCCGTCGCGCTGCGCTTCGGCGCCGACTTCTGGGTCGCCGAGTGGCGCATGACCGCGACCGGCGCGGACGGCAGCAAGATGGACGCCGACGCGGTCGACGTGATCACCGTCGAGAACGGGCTGGTGAAGACGAAGGACACCTACGTGGACTCGGTCACGATCCAGCAGCAGATCGAGGCGGCGCAGCAGGTGGCGGCATGACGGTCACAGAGCCACACGCACGCGAGCGCTCGAGTGCGGCGGAGTTCGTGGAGTTCTTCGCCGAAGGCTGGGCCAAGGGCGCGGGCGACGACTTCTTCGCCCACTTCGAGTCGCGCATCCACCCCGACGTGTTCATGACACAGCCGCTCGCTCCCCCGGCGCGCGGCATCGCGACGTTCCGCCCGCTGTTCGAGCCGGTCTTCCGGGCGATGCCCGATCTGCGTGGCGACGTGCGCAGCTGGGGCGAGACGAAGGACGGCGTCATGATCGAGCTGCGCCTCAGCGGGCACTTCGGTGGCCGCCCGGTGGCGTGGACGACGGTCGACCGCATCGTGCTGGAGGACGGCAAGATCAAGGAGCGCCACGCGCACTTCGATCCCGCGCCGCTGCTGAAGGCGATGCTGCTGCGCCCGCAGGTGACACTGCCGTTGCTGCCGGTGTTGCTGCGTGGAAGGCGCAGAGGCTAGGCCGCGAAGCCGAGCTGCGGGCTAGAGCCGACGCAGCTCCTCGCATACGGGGTGTCAGCGCCCGTACCTGCACGCAGCGCGAAGGGCGTGAAGCGCGCGCGCCACGTGCGTTCCAGCCCCGCCTCGACTGGGTAGCCAAACATCACCACCATCCACCGAGGGAGGACTCAGATGGCACAGAAAGCGCGTGATGTGATGACCAGCGGCGTGGAGTGCGTCGGGGAGAACGACACTGTTCTTGACGCAGCGAAGCGGCTCGCCGAGCTAAATGTCGGATCCATGCCCATCTGTGGCGAGGACGACCGCCTGAAGGGCATGTTGACCGATCGCGACATCGTCGTGAAGGTGCTCGCGCAGGGCAAAGACCCCGGGTCCACGAAGGCCGGCGAGCTCGGCGAGGGCAAGCCCGTGACGATCGGGGCTGACGATTCCGTCGAAGAGGCGCTCGAGACGATGATGCAGCACAAGGTGCGTCGGCTGCCGGTGATCGACGGGCACGATCTCGTCGGGATCGTGAGTCAGGCCGACATCGCGACAAACCTCCCGGAGGAGCGGGTCGGCGACCTCGTCGAGGCCATCTCCGCAGCGCCGTAGCGACGCCCCCGCCGGAGCGTTGGCGTTGGCGCCGGGAATGGCGCCAACGCCCGGCGCGAGCGCTGTGCGGAACTGCGCTTGTGCAAAGCTGCCCCGCGAATGTCCGTCACCGACGAGCTGCTCGAGAACAACCGCCGCTGGGCGGAGCGTTTCGACAAGCGCGGTCTCTCCAACCGCCCCGCGAAGAAGATCGCGATCGTGTCATGCATGGACGCGCGCTTCCTCCCGTCACGCGTGCTCGGCGTCGAGGAGGGAGATGCGCACATCATCCGCAACGCCGGCGGCGTCGTGACCGACGACGGGATCCGCTCGCTGGCGATCTCGCAGCACCTGCTCGGCACCGAGGAGATCGTCCTGATCCACCACACGAACTGCGGGTTGGAGGGAATTGGCGAGGAGGAGATCCGCGGGCAGCTGCGCGCCGCCGCCGGCGTCGATCCTCCGTGGCGCATCGAAGCGTTCACCGAGGTAGACGAAAGCGTGCGAGAGTCGATACGCCGGATCACGCAGAGCCCGTTCATCCCGCACAAGAACGTGCGCGGGTTCGTCTACGACGTCGAGACCGGCCTCCTGCGCGAAGTCAGCTGACCGCGGCGTCCGCGCGGCGCACGGCTTCATCGAGGCGCTCGAAACGCTGATCGCCGGGCTCCACCAGCGTCGCGAGGGTGGCGCGCACCGCATCGAGGTCGACGGTGTTCGCGGCGACCATCGCCTCGACGTCCGCCCAGTCGCGCGTTCTGTCGAACATCACCTTGAAGACCGTCAGCTCGACCGGCCCGAGGATCGGGATGCGCGTGCCGGCGAACGGGACCGGCTTTGCGTGACGCGCAGCGTCTGCGTGCACCGGCTCGTAGTCGAAGAACAGGTCGACCGGTGTCTCCCCCCACCAGAGGCGCACCTGACCCTCCTTGGCGATGGTCTCGGCGGTTCCGGCGGGACGCGCCACGCCGGGCGGGAGCGCCGCCAGCGCCGGCCCGCTGTCGGCCGCGGGGACGAAGACGTTCAGGTCGATGTCGCTGGTGCCGCGCGGATCGCTGGTCCAGTATGCGAGCGCGAGCGCGCCGCCGAACGCGTGCGCGATCTTCTTCTTCGCAAGCGCGCGATGCAGCGCGACGATCTTCTCCGGAAGGGTCACGCCGCGCGATCCGCCTTGCCGGCGAGGCGTGGAAAGCGCAGCTCGGGCCGATGCCGTGCGGGGAGGGCCGCCGCCAGGTCGAGCACCGCGACCAGCGTCCGCCCCGCCCGCGCGAGCTGTGCGTCCGAAGGCCGCACGACCGGCCGCTCCGCGGGCTGGGCCACGAGTCGCGTCGCGGCGGCGGCGAGCAGCCGGCCGAACGTCTCGACGGTGGGCTGCTTGTGGCCGTTCTCGTACGCCGAAACGGTGGCCTGCGACGTGCCCGCCCGCGCTGCCAGCTCCTGCTGGGAAAGCCCGGCACGCCGGCGCGCGGCGCGGATGGTGGTTGCAGCATCCATGTGGCTAGTATATCCGATCGGATATGACCTGACCAGCCTCTGCAATGCCCGCTTCGCAAGCTGCGATGCGGAAATGCGCGGCTATAATCGGCTCACGCCGCGGGGTGGAGCAGTCAGGTAGCTCGTCGGGCTCATAACCCGAAGGTCGCGGGTTCGAATCCCGCCCCCGCTACCTCAGCGAAACCCCTGCTAAGGCGGGGGTTTCGTCGTTTCACCTGCACGCGTTCCGACAACGCCCGGAGGCGCGCGGCTGTCGGAGACCCAACGAGCGGCCGACGAGGCACCAGCCATCGACCAGGCCGCCGATGCGGACCCGACTGAGCAGGCCCGCGTCGCCGTCAGGAGCCGACGATGCGGGCGGGAACGCCGACGGCAGTTGCACCGTCGGGGACGTCCCGCAGGACGACCGCGTTCGCACCGACGCGCGCGCCCTTACCGATGCGCACCGAGCCGAGCACCCGCGCGCCGGTGCCTATATACGCCTTGGGCCCGATCGTCGGGCCGATGAAGTTCCCTGCGACCAGCCCGACCGAGACCCACGGGGCGATCACCGCGCCGGAGTGAATCTCCGTGATGCCGTCGATGGTGACCTGGCCGTGCACGATGTAGACGCCCGGTTGCACGACGACCGGATCGCCGATCGACACCTGTGCGGTCACCATCGCGATCCAGTGGGCGACCCGAGGCAGGAACGGAATGCGTAGCGCCTGCATGCGTGCCTTGGCGCGGTAGGCGACCTGCGCGAAGTACGAGTCCGAGACCACGATCAGCCGGAGGATTTGCCAGATGGTGCGAAGTCCACCGAACTCCACCTGCTCGCCGCGAAAGGCGGCGGTGATCTTCGCATCCGCGACGATCGCTTCCCGGAAGCGGGGATGTCGCGCGCGGATACCGCGACGGAAGGCCTTCGCGGACTCGTCGGCCGTGACCGTCCCTACCAAACGAACGGAATCTGATCGCCCGGGTACACGGTCGGCGCGAAGAACCAGACGGTCCAGACTCCACTGCCCTCGCGCACGAACTTGCGCGTCTCGCCCTTGCCAGGATTTCGTACGGTCGCCATTGGCCTGAGCCTACAGGCTCACCAGACTAGGTGCGGGGCTCGATCAGCAGCGCCCGGGCGACGGCCAGGGGCTCGCCGTCTTGGCGACCGATGACATCCCGCTGTCGTACTTGCCGCGATAGAGCGGGAGGGACTGGTCGGACGAGTAGAGCCCGAAGTTGTGAGCACGGACGTTGGTCCGGGTGTCCGTGTTCGCGCTGAGGAGACGATAGGCCCAGCTCGAGGGCTCGAACGCAAAGATCGTCGCGTCCGGATATGCGAGCGAGAAGAACACGGGCGCGGCTCGACGTTCGCGCCGATGTCCATGACCACGTTGGCGTCGCGGACGAACGGGACGACGGGGTAAGTCCGGCCATTGAGGATGGTCTCGGCTGTCACCCGCAAAAGACAGTTCGTGAAGCTCTCGAGCTCCATGGTCTCGCCGTCCCACTGGAGTTGCAGCTTCTCGGTGTTCATCGTTGCTGGTACCGCCCCGGGTTCGCCGCGTAGTCGTCCAAGAACGTCACGAGCTGCTCGGCGCTGCGGTCCCAGTCGAACGTCTCACGCACGTACTGCATCCCTTGCTTTGCGATACGGATTCGCAGCTCGTCGTCCTGTAGCAGGCGCTCGACGTTGTCGGCCAGCGCAGCTGTGTCGTCGGGCTCGCAGACAAGCGCGGTCTCCTCGTGGATGGCATATTCGTCGGATCCGCCGTTGGAGGTCGTGACCAGGGCGGCGCCGCATGCCATCGCTTCGACGTTGGCGGCCCCGAAGCCCTCCCAGCGGCTTGCGCACAGATAGATGCGGCTGCGGTTGTAGATCTCGTTGACGATGAACTCCTGCGGCGGATCCGTGACGACCGTCATCCACGGTTCTGTCTCGTGCACGAGAGGCTGCGTCGAGAAGAGCGTCGCCTCGAGTGCGGGCACCCGTCTCTTGACCTCGGCGAGGACCTTCAGGATCTCCGCCGGCCTCGACACCCTGTGGATTCGGTATTGCGATGAGACCAAGGGGGGACGGTCCTCGACCGGGGAAACGAGACGATACTTCTGGTGCTGGAGCCCATTGGGAATGTGTACGAGCTCGTCCTCTGGAACACCCTTCTGCCTCCCGACATCGACGAGCCATCTCGAGATGCAGACCTTTGGACACGGCGCCCGGAACGTGGCGTCTTCGATCGAAGGCACGAAAGTCCGATAGCCCTGCACGAACAAGAACGGCATCCCGTGACGCAACGGGAGCTGCTCGTCGTACTGGGCGATGAACTCGGCCTCCGGTAGGTAGGGCGCGAGGTCGGCGAGCCGAAACCCCTCGGCCCTCACGCTGCCTTCAGCGTCAGCCGGCGGGATGTCCACCGGCGGGGAGCCCTGTGGGTCGAGGAATCTGTGCTCTATCCCGTCCTCGAAGCTCATCCATGAGAGGTCGTCGAGGCTCCTGATCGGCTGGTCCGAGCCAATGTGCAGGAGCTGCATCGTGTGCCCTAGCCGGCAGATGGCGTTGGCGTACTCGTAGCCCAACATGGTTCCGCCAGTCGGGCGGGTCGAGGTGAGGGTTGGAAAGGTGATTCTCATCCCGGCGGCTGCTGACTATATGAGCACCACGGAGAAGAAAGCTGCCGTCGCGCCCGGCTTGGTCCCACTCGAGCGCCTTCACCGTCAAGCACGACAGCGTGCGGGCGAGCGTAACTGGATCGGCACCGGCACCGCGTCCATGCCGCATCGTGAGCCGGATCGCGAAGTAAGCCCACGCAGGGACGACGGCTGAGCGGCGGGATCAGCCTCGCCCGCGTCGTAGGGTGCGCGGATGGGATCACTGGACGTAACGGCCGAGGCCTGGGCCGCCACGCTGGCTCTCGTGGCGGGGCTGTTCGCGATCGACCTGCTGGTGTCCGGCCGCCGCCCGCATGCAGTCGAGTTCCGCGAGGCCGTCGGATGGTCGGTCTTCTACGTCGGGGTCGCGGTCGCTTTCGGGATCGCGTTCGGTGCCCTCGCCGGCTGGCGCTACGGCACCGAGTACTTCGCCGGTTACATCGTCGAAAAGAGTCTGTCGGTCGACAACCTTTTCGTCTTCCTGGTGATCATGACCACGTTCGCGGTGCCGCGCGAGCACCAGCAGCGGGTGCTCACCTTCGGGATCCTCGCGGCGCTCGCGATGCGGGCGGTATTCATCGCGCTTGGCGCGGCCCTGCTGGCCGCGTTCAGTTTCATGTTCCTCGTCTTCGGGCTGCTGCTGATCGTGACCGCCGTCCAGCTCTTCCGTCATCGCGACCAGGATCCCTCCGTGGAGGACAACGTGATCGTGGCGTTCGCCCGCCGCCGACTGCCGTTCACCGAGTCCTTCGCCGGCGGCCGACTCGTGGTCCGTGAGGGCGGCCGGCGGGTGTTCACGCCGCTGTTCCTCGTGCTGCTCTCGATCGGGACGGTCGATGTCTTGTTCGCCCTCGACTCCATCCCTGCCATCTTCGGCGTCACAGAGGAGGCCTACATTGTCTTCGTTGCGAACGCGTTCGCGCTGCTCGGTCTGCGCGCCCTGTACTTCCTCGTGTCCGGCCTGCTCGACCGCCTGGTTTACCTCTCCACCGGCCTATCGCTGATCCTGCTGTTCATCGGCGTCAAGCTGGTGCTCCACTTCCTTCACAAACAGGAAGACTCCATTCCCGAGGTCTCGATCGGCCTCTCGCTCGCGGTGATCGTCGCGATTCTCACCGTGGCCACCATCGCCAGCTTGGCCAAGGCGCGCCGCGACCCCGCCGCACGCGCCCATGCCGGCTCCCTGCGTGGTCACCCGCCAGAGCCGGAGTCCGCGGCGCGACCGGACACGCGGCAAGCTCGGCGGTGAACGAAACCGCGTTGGGCCTGCTCCAGGATTCCCCCAACGCGGCCAGGGAAGGCAGTTCCCAGGGGGCGCGAGGACGCGATTCGTAGAGGTCTCGGTCCCCGCTAGCGGCTCAGCTCGACCGTCTCGCCGTCCTCGGGCGTGACGAGCTTGTCGTCGAGCCCTGCCTTCTGAGCTTCTTCGTGTAGTTGGGCGCGGGTGGTGGGGCAATGGTTGAGGGCTTCCATGTGGTTGGCGACGACCTGGCCGGGAGCGAGACGCATGAACTCCAGCAGCTCCTTCATGGTCATCAGGATGGGGCGCCCGACATCGAGACTGGCGCTGCCGGCGTGGACGAGGGCGATGTCGGGCTTGTGTGCGGTGAGCACGTGCTTGACCTCGTTCGTGAGGACGGTGTCACCGGAGAGGTAGATGCTCGGCTCGTTGGGCAGCTTGATGAGGTAGCCGACGCCGGGGCCCATGAGCTTGCCGACGACGCCGTGACCGTGGACGGCGTGGAAGGCAGTGATCTCTCCGTCGAAGAAGTCGCGGGGTTGGTGCGGGGTGATCGGCTCGGTCCGCAGGCCCTTGTTCTGAAGGAACTTGACGTCCTTCGAATGGCAGTAGACGGGCAAGCTGCGGTCTCTCAGGAGGTCGTTGCCGGCCTCGTCGAAGTGATCAACGTGGCCGTAGCGGCAGTGGGAGATCAAGGCCGCATCGAGGTCGGCGAGGATCTGCTCGGAGTTCTCGGGCAGCTCGACGGTCGGGTTCCGCTGGCGCTTGTGGCGGAAGAAGGCCAGCGGCCCCTGCGAACCCCTTGGCCCCAGCATGGGGTCTACCAGGATGCGCTTGCCGCCGGCTTCCAGGACGATCGTGGCGTTTCGCAGATGGTGGATCTTCATCGTGCCACCGAGCCCGCGATGACGGTGCCGCCGACGGCGAAGCGCTCGACGAACGTCCCGGGCCCGCGGTTGGCAAACGGCTCCTCGGTATGGGGGATCGCCTCTTCATGGCCCTCGGTCGGAGTGCGTCCGAGCGAGCGCTCGGACATGTTGCGGGCGACGTCGGCCAAGTCGACCGTTACGCCTGGCGGCTAGCCCCGCCGCGCGTCCGGGCTGGCTTCCTGGCGGCGCAGTACCCAGTACAGCACCGACCCGGCAAGCGGCAGCAGCACGACGATCAGCAGCCAGGCGAGGGTGTGTCTCCGATCCAGGTGACGGCGAAAGAGATCCACCAGGGTGAACACCGCCACGATCAGCGCCACGGTGCCGAGCGTTGCCCAAAAAGCGGTCATTGCGACGGCATGCTACGTCACGCGGCGTTGCGCACGCCGGACGCGGGTTCGAGGAGGACGTCGATAAGCGCGTCCCCGAGTAGGCAGGCCTACGCCGCGAGGCGCATGCTCTCGACTACCCGCGCGTCGCTCTGAGGGACGAATCCCGCCCCCGCTACCTCACGAAAGGCCCGCTACGGCAGGCCTTTCTTGTTCGCGCCAGCCGCTAACTGACGGCGCGCTCGCGGTGCTTGCATCCGGGCCAGCAGCAGGGCCGACGCTGGCCTTCCGCTAGTTCCTCCTGGGTCCGGCGAATGCGTCGCTCTCGGGTCATCTCCTGCTTGGCATCTTCCACCCAGCAGATGAACTCGTTGCGGGCCAAGGGTGTGATGTCCTTCCACGCGTCTAGTGCCGTGGTGTTGGCGATCAGCGCCTTGCGCAGATCTGCAGGCAACGCGTGCACTACGCCACCGGGTACTCGCTGGCTACTCATAGACCCATACGGTAGCTAGGTACCCGCGTTAGGGCTGCCCCTGGAGAGCGACGCTCAGTCAGCCCACCAGTCTCGCTGACCCTCCACGTCATCCCGCGGGTTCTCGCCGAGGTTGGGCGCGCCGAAGACGAGGATCTCGAGGCCCTCCGGCCCGGCCTCGTACCCTCGCCATGTACCAGGCGGAACGCGCACGACGTCCCACTTCTCGACCTCGACGATCTCGTCGTCGAGCTTCATCCGTCCGCTCCCGCCCACGACCACGAACACCTCCTCCTGCTCCTTGTGCGTGTGGCCGTACGGGAACCGGTAGTCGGGCGGGATGCTCTGGTAGCTCAGGCCGGATTGCTCAAGCGCAAGCGCCTGGGTTGCCATGCGGAACTCCAGGTCTGGCGCGCCGTCGAAGTTGGACCCGACGTCCGCCAGATCCTCTCTCAGGTTCTTGAGCGTGAACGGCATGGCCGCGAGTCTACGGTTCAGGCTTCATAGCGCCGGCGCGCCGCCACGGGTCGCCCACGGTTACCAGAAAGCGAATCTTTA
>DASRIA010000030.1:0-22752 GCA_035650255.1 Solirubrobacterales bacterium | reverse complement strand
GTTTCGGGATGAGCGACGGTGAACTGATCCTCGCGGGCGGGGCCCTGCTGGCCGCCGGGCTGGCGGCCTCGCTGTTCGCGGCCCGCTTCCGCGTGCCGGCCCTCGTGCTGGTGCTGCTCGCCGGCATGGCGATCGGCTCCGACGGGACCGGCTGGATCGAATTCGCAGATTACGAGGCGGCGCGCCGCATCGGGATCGTGGCGCTTGCGCTGATCCTGTTCGAAGGCGGCCTGGCGTCCGGGTGGCGCGAGGTGCGCCGCGTGCTGCGGCCCGCCGTCAGCCTCGCCTTGGTCGGCACGATCCTGACCGCGCTGTCGACCGGTTTCGTGGCAGCTTGGTTGTTCGACCTGACGACGCTCGAGGGATTGCTCATCGGTTCCATCATCGCCGCCACGGACGCGGCAGCGATCTTCTCCGTGCTGCGCACGTCCACGCTGCGACGCCGGCTGGCGCAGACGCTCGAGGGCGAGTCGGGCATGAACGACCCGGTCGCGGTGCTGCTCGTGCTGGGCTTCATCGACTGGATCCAGGACCCTGGCTACGGCGCCTGGAACATGGTCGGCCTGTTCGCGCAGCAGCTGTCGATCGGACTCGCCGTGGGACTTGGCGCGGGGCTGCTGGGAGTCGAGCTGCTGAAGCGGGCGCGGCTGGCAAGCGGCGGGCTCTATCCGGTGGCGACCTTGTCGATCGCGGCGATCGCATTCGGCGGCGCGGACGCGCTGCACGGATCCGGGTTCCTGGCGGTCTATCTCGCCGGGCTGGTACTCGGCAGCCGCGAGATTCCCGCGCGTCGCACGATCTTTGCGTTCCACGAGGGACTGGCCTGGGTCGCGCAGGTCGCGATGTTCTTCACCCTCGGCCTGCTGGTGTTCCCGGGCCAGCTCGACGAGGTCGCCCTGGAGGCCACGATCCTGGCCTTCGTGTCGGTCGCATTGGCGCGGCCCCTGGCCACGTTCGTCGCCACGGCGTTCGATCGTTACTCGGCCCGAGAACGGATCGTGCTCGGCTGGGCCGGGTTGCGCGGCGCTGTGCCGGTGGTGCTCGCGACATTCCCCGTGATCGAGGGAGTGCCGAACAGCACGGAGTTCTTCAACATCGCGTTCTTCGCCGTGCTCCTGTCGACGATCCTGCAGGGCGCCTCGCTGGAGAGCCTCGCCCGCCGGCTGTCGCTGACCACGTCGGACCCGGCGCTGCCGCGGCCGCTGGCGGACTCTGCCGCAGCGCAGGGCCTGGGTGCGGAGGTGGTGGAGTTCCCGATCGTGAGTGGCGACGCGATCGTCGGGTTCGCCGTGCGCGATCTGGGACTACCGCGCGAGGCGCTGGTGAACGTGATCGTGCGAGGGGGGAGGGCGATACCGCCGCGCGGGTCGACGAAGCTGGCCAGCGGTGACGTGCTGCACATCCTCGTGCGCCAGGAGGCGATGCCCAAGATCTACCCGCTGCTGGAACGCTGGCGCCAGGGCCCGATCCGCCCGGAGATCGCGCGCGACGAGGAAGTCTGGATGACGATGCCGGTGTACCGCGCGAGCAAGCGCGACCCCGGCGACGTCTGAGGCAGGCCGCCAGGAGGCGCTTGTTCTTCGAGCCGAAGTTCGGCGTCTGGCCAGAAAATCCGAATCGTTCCCGGCATTCATCCTTGACCGGCGCGCGCGTGCGCCCCGTCCGAATAGCTATCCTCCGTCACGTCATTGCGGGGTCGTCTAATCGGTAAGACGCGGGCCTCTGGAGTCCGTTATCGGGGTTCGAGTCCCTGCCCCGCAGTTCGGTTTCGACCAAGGTACCGGCCGCGTCGGGACAGAACGCATGTTCGATTCGAACCTCTAAGCCGCCGCCTGCTCCGCCCAGCTGCGGTACAGCCGCGCGTAGGCGCCGCCCGCCTCGATCAGCTCGTCGTGCGAGCCGAGCTCGACCACCTCGCCGCCGTGCAGCACCGCGATCCGGTCGGCGCGCATGACCGTCGACAGGCGGTGCGCGATCACGATCGCCGTGCGTCCCGCGAGCAGCTTGCGCAGGCCCTCCTCGATCGCGACCTCCGCGTGTACGTCCACGTTCGCGGTCGCCTCGTCCAGCACCAGGATGCGCGGGTCCGCGATCAGGGCCCGCGCCAGCGCGACGAGCTGCCGCTGGCCGGCTGACAGCCGGCTGCCGCGCTCGCCCACGTCGGTCTCGTAGCCATCGGGCAGCGCCTTGATGAACTCGTGCGCGCCCACGGCTCTCGCGGCGCTCATGAGCTCGATCTCGCTCGCGCCCGGCCGCCCGAACTCGATGTTCTCGCGCACCGTGCCGGAGAACAGGAACCCCTCCTGAGGCACGATCCCGAGCTGCCGCCGCAGGCTTGCCTGCGTCACTTCGCGCAGGTCGTTGCCGTCCACGCGCACGGCGCCCTTCTGCGGGTCGTAGAAGCGCGCCACCAGCTTCGCGACGGTCGACTTGCCCGCGCCCGTCTCGCCCACCAGCGCCAGCGTCTCACCCGCCTCCACGTGCAGCGACACGTCGCGCAGCGCCAGCGCCGACTCCTCCATGTCGCAGTCCGGGCCGGCGTAGCTGAACCACACGTGGTCGAAGTCGACGTCGCCGCGGATCGTGTCGAGCTCGCGGGCTCCCGGGGCGTCCTGCATGTCCGGCTCCGTGTCGAGCAGGTCGAAGATCTTGTCGATCGCGGCCATGCCCTGCTGGTACGTGACGTACAGGTTCGACAGCTGCTGGATCGGGTCGAAGAAGCTCTGGAGGTAGCCCACGAACGCGACCAGCACGCCGATCGTGATGTTGCCGTCGATCGCCTGGTAGCCGCCGTACAGGAGGATCACCGCCGTCCCGACCGACGACAGGAACTCCACGCCCGGGAAATACGTCGCGTTCAGTTGCACCGTCCGGTAGTTGACCTCGCGGTGCTCTTCGTTCAGCTCCGCGAAGCGCTCGACGTGACGGGGCTCCTGGCCGAAGGCGCGCACGATCCGCACTCCCGACAGCGTCTCCTGCAGATACGCCGTGACGTTCGCGATCTTCTCGCGCACCGCCCGGTACGCGCCCGCGGAGAAGTAGCGGAACGCGACGCTGCCCGCCGCCAGCAGCGGGAACGTCGCGACGAACACGACCAGCGCGAGCTCGGCGTCGAGCAGCAGCAGGATCACGACCGTGCCGACGAGCGTGAGGGTCGCGGAGAAGAGCGTCACGATGCCGTCGGTGACGAGCTGGTCGAGCGCCTGCACGTCGTTGGTCAGCCGCGAGATCAGGACGCCCGTCTTGCGGCGGCTGAAGAAGCCGATGGACTGCCGCTGCAGGTGATCGAAGATCCGCAGCCGCAGGTCCTGGAGCGCGCGCTGCCCGACCCAGCCGACGAGATACGTCTGGAGGTACGTGGCGCCCCAGTACAGGAGCGCGGCCACGATGAACGCCCCCACGATCAGGTTCAGCGCGCCGAGGTCCCCCGGCGTGATGCCCTCGTCGATCGCGAGCTTCGCGAGGTAGGGGGGAGCGAGGCTGGCGGCCGTGGCCAGCACCAGCGACACGAACGCCAGGATCACCCGGCTGCGATAGGGCCGCAGCAGCTCCGCGACGCCGCGCAGGCGCCGCCGCCGCTCGCGCCCGCTCGATCCGGCGTCCGGCCTCGGAACCAGCCTCATCCGCGCGCCGCTCCCACCTCGCCGACGACGTCCTCGTCCGGCTCGCCCCCGTCGAGGCCGCTGAGTGCGGCGCCGAGCCGCGGCATCCCCTTGTCGACGATCTCCGCGTACAGCGGGCTGGCGTCGAGCAGCTCCTCGTGCGAGCCCTGCGCGGTCACGCGCCCACCCTCCATCACGACCACGCGGTCGGCGAGGGAGATCGTCGACAGGCGGTGCGCGATCACGAGCGTCGTGCGCCCCTCCATCACCTCGCGCAGCGCGTGCTTGATCTCGCGCTCCGTGGCCGCGTCGACGCTCGCCGTCGCGTCGTCGAGGATCAGGACCCGCGGGTCGGTGACGATCGCGCGCGCGATCGCGATGCGCTGACGCTGCCCGCCCGACAGCGTCAGCCCCCGTTCGCCGACGAGCGTGTCGTAACCGTCGGGCAGGCTCTCGACGAACTCGTGGATCTGCGCGCGCTGGGCCGCGGTCACGACCTCTTCGAAGGACGCCTCGGGTCGCGCGTAGGCGATGTTGTCGCGCACCGACGCCGAGAACAGGAAACCGTCGTCGGGCACCAGCGAGATCGAGTGGCGCAGCTCGGATGGGTCGAGGTCGCGGACGTCGACGCCGTCGATGCTGACCGCTCCCTCGGTGACGTCGTACAGGCGCCCCACCGCCGCCACCAGCGTCGTCTTGCCCGAGCCCGTGCCGCCCACGATCGCCACGGTCTCACCGGGCGCGATCTCCAGCGTCACGTCCACCAGCGCGGGTCGCTCGTCTCCATAGGAGAGAGTCACGTGGTCGAAGCGGATCTGCCCGCCGCCGGCCGGGAGCGACCGCGGCTGCGCCGGCGGCTCGAGCCGCGGCGCCCGGTCGAGCAGCTCGAACACGCGGTTGCCGGACGCCACGGCGCGCTGCGCCATGCCGAGCGCGATGCCGAGCATCCGCATCGGGAACATCAGCATCAGCAAGTAGGTGTTGAAGGCGACGAACTCGCCCAGGTTGATGGAGCCGTTCACGACCTGGCGGCCGCCCACGAGCAGCACCGCGGCCAGCCCGAGGTTGGGCAGGAACGAGATCATCGGGTTGTAGAAGGCGCGCAGGCGCGTGGAGAACATGCTCTGGTCGAACACGCGCGTCACCCGGTGGGTGAAGCTGCGCTGCCGCTCCTGCTCGCGCGCGAACGCCTTCACGACCCTGATGCCCGAGATGCTCTCCTCGGCCTCCGCGGTCAGCTCGCCGATGCGCTGCTGCACCTCCTGCAACGCCGGCCGTGAATGGCGGCCGTAGCGCGCCGCGGCCAGGATCACGAGCGGAACCGGCGCGAGCGTGATCGCGGCGAGCGAGGGCTGGAGCACGAACATCACCGCCGCCGCGAGCAGGATCGTGAGCAGGTTCTGGAGGATGAAGATCAGCCCGTAGCCGAGGAAGAAGCGCACCGACTGCAGGTCCACCGTCGCGCGTGACATCAGCTGGCCCGTCTGCTGGCGGTCGAAGAACCCGAGCTCGAGCGATTGGAGATGGCGGTAGACCCGGTTGCGCAGGTCGTACTCCACTCCCAGCGAGACCTTGCCGGAGATCAGCCGCCGCGGGACGGCCAGCCCCAGGCGCAGCAGCCCGGCGCCGACGATCGCAAGCGCGAGCGGGAGCACGGCGTCGCGGTCGCCGTCCTCGATCGCGTTGACGGTCTCGCCCAGCAGAAGCGGGATCGCGACGGTCCCCGCGATCGCCAGGCAGCTGAGCACCAGCGACCAGAGCGACCCCCGCAGATGGGGGCGCAGGAAGCCGAGCAGTCGGACGAAGCTCCTCACCGGATTCCCAAGGTTACTTCAGTAAGTGAAGTAGCAATGGCCGGCGCTTGGTCCCGGTCTAACCTTCACCGGGCCGATGCCGGGACCCCGCCCAGCACCGCGTGCCGCCGCCCGCCGCCTTGCCCGGCGCGGCCGATCCCTGCTGCGTGCCCACTGGCCGCTGGCCGTCGTGCTGGCGGTGGCCGCCGCCGTCCGGATCGCGGTGGCGGTCGCCTACTGGCCGGCGGTGTTCTTCGGCGACTCCTGGTCCTATCTGAACCTGGCGTTCGAGGGCAACCCCGTCGCGATCGCACCCGACCGGCCGAGCGGCTATCCGCTGGCGATCGACGCGCTGTCGGTGTTCGGGCGCAGCCTGGCCCTGATCACGATCGCCCAGCACCTCGCCGGGCTCGTCACCGGCGTGCTCGTGTACGCACTGCTGCTGCGCATGCGACTGCCGCGCTGGGCGGCCACGGGGGGCGCCGCCGTCGTGGCGCTCGACGCATACGCGATCGCGCTCGAGCAGCAGGTGCTCGCGGAGGCGTTCTTCACGCTCGCGCTGGTCGCGTCGCTCTATCTCAGCGTCGGCCGCGACCGCACTCCGCTGTCACTGGCGGCGGGGGGCCTGCTGCTGGCGCTCGCCGCGACGATGCGCACGGCAGCGCTGTTTGCCGTGCCGGTGTGGATCGCGTATGTGGTGTGGTCGCACCGGTCGCTGCGGCGCATCGCGCCGGCGGCGGTGGGGCTCGCCGTGCCGCTGGTCGCATACGCGGTGTGGCACTCCGCCGAGACGGGGCGCCTGGGCATGACCCAGGCGGACGGCTGGTTCCTGTACGGGCGGATCGGGGAGATCGCCGACTGCGGCGACGCGAACATACCGCGCGCCGCGCGCCCGCTGTGTGCGCGCAACGAACGTGACCGGCGCGAAGGCGCCGCGTACCACATCTGGAACGCGGACGGCCCCGCGCGGCGCGTTTTCGGCGGCATGAGCAACGACCCCGCGACGCAGGAGCGGTCGAACGAGGTCCTGCGCGACTTCGCGCTCGCGATCATCCGCGACCGCCCGGGGAAGTACACCGCGCTCGTGTGGAAGGACTTCATGCGTTACTTCGATGCGGACGCGACATCGCGCGGCAACTCCGACCTGGCCGTCCAGCTGCCGCAGTTCGGGCGGCTCGTGGGCCTCAACGAGGTTGCGCGCGACCGCTGGTTCCCCGGGTTCGTGCCGCACGTCCGACCGCCGGCGAAGCGGGTGCGCGACTATCACGAGACCGTGCACACGCCCCGGGCCCTGATGGGCGTGCTGGCGCTGGCCGCCGTGGCCGCTCTGCTGGTCTCGGTGGGTGCGGCGCTGCTGCGGCGCCCGCCCCTGCCGCGGCGCCGCGAGGTGTTCCTCCTCGGCGGCGCCGGGCTCCTCATGCTGCTCGGCACGGCGGCGACGTCCGACTTCGTCCTGCGCTACCTGATCCCGGTCGTGCCGCTGCTCGTCTGCGGCGGCATCGCGGCGTGCGCCGACCTGCTGGCGCTCGCCTTCCGCGCGGTGACGCGGGCGCTGCCCGGTCGCACGCCCGACCGGCCGGAGCCCGCCCCGGGCTAACCGCGTCCGAGCGCTACCGCGGGTCGAAGAACAGCACCGCGCCCACCACGACCATCACGGCCGCGATCGCGTTCAGCGCGGTGGACAGCTCGCCGACGAGCAGGATCAGCGTGCCGGTCACGAACAGGGGAAAGCCGGCGCCCATCGCAAGGCCCGCGGGCTTGGGGCTGGCCTGCTCGGGATAGCGGTAGCCGCAGCGGCGGCAGCGCGCGCGCCGTTCACGGGCGGACTGGCCACAGCGGGGACAGGTCTTCCTCATCGCACTCCGGCTCCTCCTCCGCCGATTCTGCCACCGTCGCGGTCTGGCGAGCGCATCCCGGGACTATCATCGACGGGTGGATGTCCCGCAAGGCAAAGCAGACCGGTCTGGTCATCCTGATGGTGCTCGGGGGGCTGATGCTGTGGTTCGGCAACCCCGTGATCTGGCTCTGGATCGGGTCGCAGATGACGGAGACGCAAGGGGTGAGCATGGGCCCCTACTTCGTCGTGGCGCTCGGCATCCTGGCCTCGACGATCGGCGTCTCCTTCGGCCTGGCGCGGATCCACCGGCAGTATCAGGAGGTCAGCGGCCGGGTCCCGACGGTGCGCGTGCGGCTGCCGTGGATGCGCAGCGTCCGCGGGGAGGAGGACTCGCGCCCGGAGGTGACCGTGCTGGACGTGGTCGTCGTTTCGACGGCAGTGCTCGGCATCGCCGCGGCCCTGTTCTGGTTCCTCTTCCTGGCCGGCTCGTCGCTACCCGCGGCTTGACGCGGGTCGCCGCCGTCGCGGCGGTGCTCGTGCTCGGGCTCGCGGCGTGCGGGGGCGATGACGAGTCCAGCAGCAGCGGGGCGGAGCCGTCGCAGAGCACGGCCCCCGAGGCGACCACCGAGTCGCGCGCCGACGGGCGATCCGAGGAGCGCACTACGACAGGTGAGAAGGGGCAGGCGACACCCGAGGGCGAGCAGCGCTCGGGCGGAGCTTCGCCCCCGGCGTCCGAGAATCGCGAAGAAGGCGGAGGGGAGACCGGGAAGCTCGAGCTCGACACCGACGCCCCGGCTCCGCCGCCGACGGCCGAGCAGCGAGCGCGGGACCTGCCGCGCGGGGCCCCGAAGCCGAAGTCTGCGTTCGATCCGCAGGAACGGCAGGTGTACGAGGCGGCCGAGTTCTTCTGCCGCCGGGCGGGAGCAGACGGCATGCGGCGCGTCTACGGCATCGAGAGCAGCGACCCGGAGGACATCGCCCGGGAGGCGGCGCGGCGCACCTACGACCGCGGGGGCGTGGAGGCGACCTATGCCGGCTGCCTGGCGGGGCTGGGCGGGGCCGGGTAGGGAGGGGTCACACCGGGTGAGAGCACGTGTGGTCGTACAGCAACCTCAGACGCTCTCACCTGGATTGGCGCGGCCGGCGCTCCTCTCCGGTCCGTCCGCACGGGTAGCTACTTTCACCGCGGAATCCACTACGCGCCCCGGCGCAGGATGCGCCGGGGCGTCGCAGAATGCCACGCCGATGGTTCTTTCTCGCATCGCATTTGGCTACTTCGCACTGATGCTCGTGCTGGCACTGGTGCTCCCCGGGCACTGACGCCCCCGGAGCCCGGCCGGAACAGCTCCAGGGGCCAGGCGGCTTCCCGCCAGGATGTGCGCCCCTTGCTGCGGGATTCGTGGACGGATCGGGTCGCAATGACTACGATTGATACGTCGCTCAGGGGTACGGAAGGGAGTCCCGCGCTTTGTCGCTCAAGTTCTTGGCCGCCGCGGCCGTGGTCGTGGCCCTACTCGGCATGGATGCCGCCCGCTCGACGGGCGCGATCGAGGCCGCAAAACCAAAGGTGTTCTGCGACAAGGTCGCGTCGCCGCTCGGGTCCAACAGCCAGTCGGGCTCGTCCGGCAAGCCGTACCTGACCGTCGACAAGCTCGCGAGCTCGCTGCAACGCGGGCAGACGGGCTGCCTGCGCGCCGGCGTTTACCAGCGCGACGTGGAGCTCAAGAAGGGCGGGAGCTCGGGTGCCCCGATCACGATCACGAGCTACCCCGGCGAGCGGGCGACGCTCCTGGGCCGCATTCACGTGAACGATCACGCGAACAACCTGGTCTTCCAGAACCTCGACCTGGACGGATACAACCGCGAGCGGCTGCCCAGCCCCACGGTCAACGGCGACAACGTCGTGTTTCGCGACAACGACGTCACCAACCGCCACACGTCGATCTGCTTCCTGCTCGGCTCGCGCGAGTGGGGCCGCGCGCGCGGCACGGTGATCGAGCGCAACCGCATCCACAACTGCGGTCAGCTGCCGGCGACGAATCACCACCATGGCATCTACGCGGAGGCCACGGACAACGCCCGCATCACCGACAACTGGATCTACGACAACGCCGACCGCGGCGTCCAGATGTTCCCCGACGCGCAGCGCACCTACGTCGCGCGCAACGTGATCGACGGAAACGGCGAGGGCGTCGTCATCTCACGGACGTCCTCGCACAACGTGGTCGAGAAAAACATCATCTCCAACCCGGTGGTGCGCTACAACCTCGAGGACTTCGAGCTCACCGGCACCGGCAACATCGGGCGGCGCAACTGCTTGTGGAGCACCCGCCACGCCGGCAACCCGGCCGGCCTGCAGACCGGGTTGGTATGGCCGGCGATCGAGAACATCATCACGGACCCGGGCTACGTCAACCGCGCGGCAAAGGACTTCCGCCTGCACCCGGGCAGCCCTTGCAACACGTTTTCCCTGATCCCGGCGAGCGACCCGCAGGCGGCGCGCAAGAAGCTCAAGCGCCCCGTGCAGCTGTGGGCGCTCCGCTCACTGGTGCGGCCGGGCGGACGGATCCGGCTGCGGGCGAAGCTCCCGCTGGACAACGCGGGTCACGCCCCGGCGCGGGCGTTGCTCAAGGTGCGCCGCGACGGTGCCTGGCGCCGGGTGGGGGCGATGAAGCTGAAGCTGGACAGGACCGCCTACGAGGTGGCCCTGCGGCTCGGCGATCAGAAGAAGTGGCGGTCCTTCGGCCAGGCCCGGGTGTGGAGCGGCCGGCGCACGCTGCGGCTGCGCGTCTCGGTCAAGGGAGTGGGGCTGTCGAACAACCTGGTGGTACGGATCGGCCGGTAACGGGCGCTGACTTCTCCGGCTGCGGGCGCGCGGATGTGCGAGAGTTGCGCCGCAAGTTCACTGCGACGAGAGGAGAGAAGGAGATGGCCGACAGCGTCTATCGCGTTACCGAGGTGATCGGCTCCAGTAGCGAATCGTGGGAAGCGGCGGCTCGCCACGCGGTCGAAACGGCAGCGAACACCGTCCGCGACCTCCGCGTGGCGGAAGTTGTGCGCCAGGACGTGACGATCGAGAACGGCAAGATCGCCAACTACCGCGTTCGCCTGGACCTCTCCTTCAAGTACGAAGGCGGCAACTGAGAGACCCGAAATCGCCCCTGGTGGGCGTCCCGGGCGGCACTCACCAGGGGCGGCCGGTCAGCCCGAAAACCTTGCAGGGGGAACGGGCCCTGATCGACTGTCAGCGTCAAATGAGGTAACCGTTTGACGTGATTCAAAACCGGGGTAGGGGTTAAGCACCGCGAAAACCTTCGATTGCTCGGAAGGGGAGGAACCGATGAGCGATTCGACTGTGACGCGAGACCCCACTCCCGCGCCTCGCACAAACGGGGACGGGAGGTCACCGCAAACGTCCACCATCGACTGGACGGCGGCGGCTCGGACGCCCGAGTTCCGAGAGCTCGTGCGGCGGCGGCGCAGGTTCGTCGTGCCGGCCACGATCTTCTTCCTCGCCTGGTTCATAGGCTTCATCGTGCTGGCCGGGTACGCACCCGACTTCATGGGCGAGGAGTTCCTGACCGACGGGCTGACCGTCGGTTATGTGCTGGCGCTGTCGCAGTTCCTGATGACGTGGGGCCTCGCGTGGCTGTACCTACGCAAGGCAGACAGTGAGTTCGATCCACTCGCGCAGCGTGCGGCGCGTGAAGCGCTCCGCGCCGGGCAGGCGCATGCCACCGACGGGTACGCGCCGCGTAACGGAGGGAAGGTGATGTCGCGATGACGTACCTTGCGGCAGATCTGAACGAGCTCGCGCTCTCGATCTTCGGGGTGGTCGTGGCGATCACGTTGCTGGTCACCTACTGGGCCTCGAAGCGCGTGTCGACCACCACGGACTTCTGGGCCGCGGGACGAGGCGTGACCGGAGCGCAGAACGGCTTCGCGATCGCCGGCGACTACATGTCGGCCGCTTCGTTCCTCGGCATCGCCGGACTGATCTTCCTGTTCGGGTTCGACGGCTTCCTGTACTCCGTCGGCTTCCTCGTGGCATTCCTGACGGTGCTCTTCCTGCTCGCGGAGCGGATGCGCAACTCCGGGAAGTTCACGATCGCCGACGTGCTGTCGTTCCGGATGAACCAGCGGCCGGCGCGTGCGGCGGCCGCGCTCGGGACGCTCAGCGTCGTCGCCTTCTACCTGATCGCGCAGATGGTTGGCGCCGGTGTGCTCATCGAAGCGCTCGTCGGGATCAGCTTCGAGCTGTCGGTGATCCTCACCGGGACGTTCATGCTGATCTACGTGGTCGCGGGCGGCATGCTTGCCACCACCTGGGTGCAGATCATCAAGGCCGTGATGCTGATGACGGCCACGACCGCGCTCACGATCATGGTGCTGGCGAAGACGGGCTGGAACCCGATCGACCTGTTCCGTGACGCACGTGCCGAGCACCCGGAGGGCCAGGCGTATCTCGAGCCCGGCCTGTTCCTGTCGAGCCCGATCGACACCGTCTCCCTCGGCTTGGCGCTGGTGCTGGGCACCGCGGGGCTGCCGCACATCCTGATGCGGTTCTTCACCGTGCCCGATGCCAAGGCAGCCCGGTCGTCGGTGATGTGGGCGGTGGGGCTGATCGGAGCCTTCTACCTGATGACGACGGCCCTGGGCTTCGGCGCGCGGGCGATCCTCGGCACCGGCGCCGAGGAGGCGGTCGGCAAGGGCGGGAACCTCGCCGCTCCGCTGCTCGCCGAGGAGCTCGGCGGCGGTGCAGGGACGCTCGGAGGCGATCTCTTCCTCGCGATCATCGCGGCGGTCGCGTTCGCGACCATCCTCGCGGTTGTCGCGGGCTTGGTGATCTCCGCATCGGGTGCCGTCGCGCACGACGTGTGGTCGAACATCGTGCGCCACGACCGCGAGTCGGAGCACGAAGAGATCTGGGTCGCACGGATCGCGGCAATCGGTGTCGGTGCGCTGGCCATCGGCATCGCGATGATCGGGGGTGCCGGCCTGAACGTCTCGTTCATGGTCGGGCTCGCGTTCGCCGTCGCGGCGAGCGCGAACTTCCCCGCTCTGCTGCTGGCGTTGACGTGGCGGCGCTTCAACACTGCCGGTGCGATCACGGGGGTGCTGTTCGGAGTGATCAGCTCCGTGGCGCTCGTGATCATCAGCCCGACGGTGTGGGCCGGCCCGGACTCGCAGGGCGGAGCGCTCGATTGGTACGACCTCGCCAACCCGGGGATCATCTCGATCCCGCTCGGGTTCTTCGGCTGCTGGCTCGGCACCATGCTGAGCCGGGAGGAGAGGTCGGAGCGCATGTTCGACGAGCTGTTCGTGCGCAGCGAGACCGG
Organism: Solirubrobacterales bacterium; assembly: GCA_035650255.1. Classification (GTDB taxonomy): domain Bacteria; phylum Actinomycetota; class Thermoleophilia; order Solirubrobacterales; family JBBDJG01; genus DASRIA01. The sequence goes on along the minus strand of DASRIA010000030.1, from coordinate 10,181 downwards.
CCTCGGAGCCGAGGCCGGGACCGGCGTCACGCTCACCGGTCGCACGAACGGTGCGCGCAGGGCGACGAGCGGTGCACGCGCGGCAACGAACGGTGCACGAGCCGAGGACGAGGCCCCCGCGACGCGAGAGCCGTCTCTCCGCTAGCAGGACCTCCCATGACGGGGGCCCGGCATGCACGCCGGGCCCCCGTTTCCCGTTGCGCTAGCTGGGTGTCCCGGCGCCGATTTCCACGGCTCCGGACGGCGCGCTGATGTCGAAGGACTCGTTGAAGCGGCTGAGCGTGACGTTGTCGCCCTTGCGGTCCCGGGAGCCGTCCGTGTCGCACAGCGGATCCCTCTTTCCGCCGGGGCGCTCGTTTCCCGTCACGACGGTCTTCAGCGGGAGGGGCTCCCCTGTCGTGGCCACATAGAGCCTGCCCGGCGCCGTGCCCGCCACGCCGCCCTTGTCGATGACCACGACCGCCGGGCGGCCATTCACGTTCTCGACCCCGCCTTTGGCGAGCGTCCCGATGTCCCTCGTCAGGCAGCGGCTGCCGGTCTCGGGGTCCAGGCCCTTGGCCAGGTCCCGGAAGTCGGTCGTGGACGACGGGCTCTTGAGCCACTTCCCGGCCAGCTGCGAAGCCCCCTCGCCGGCTTCTCCCTGCTCCCTCCAGTAGGCCTCGTTCGCCCTGATGTAGACGTCCCCGCTGACCGCGATGATCGCGGCGGAGGAATTGCCTTCGCGCACCGAGATGCGGAGTTTCGAGGGCAGCTGAACCTCCGCCACCACCGTGTCCCGGCCCTGTTTGGCGACCGCGCGGTAGCTCTTCACGTCGCGGAGCGCAGCCGCGGCCGCGGCCACGATGTCCCGCGGCGCCTTCGACTCCACGCCGTTCGAGTCGGGCGAGTCGTCGCCGCCGCAGCCGGCCGCGGCCAGCGCCGCGGCTGCAAGAAAGGTTGCAAGGAGGGCCTTCACGCGCCGGGAAACGTAGCGGTCGCGTCGGCCTCCGTCCGGGCACCGGCATAGCGTGGCGAACGCTTGTTCGCTCACGCAACAGCCCCGGCCGCGACGGAGACTCCCGCATGGCTGGGGGATCTCAATCCCGAGCAGCGCGCGGCCGCAACGCACCCGGGCGGCCCGCTGCTGATCCTCGCCGGCGCCGGGACGGGCAAGACGACCACGCTCTGCGCGCGCGTGGCCTGGCTGGTGTCCGAGGGAGTCGCGCCGGAGCGCATCATGCTGCTCACGTTCACGCGCCGGGCGGCGCGCGAGATGCTGCAGCGCACGCGCGCGCTGGTCCCGATGCCCGGCGGGTCCGCCGGCGTGCTGGGCGGCACCTTCCACTCCGTCGCCCACCGCTTCCTGCGCCTGCACGCGTCGGCGCTCGGGCTCGCCCCCGGCTTCGGCGTGCTCGACGCGGGCGACGCGGCGGACCTGATCGACATGGTCCGCGAGGAGCACGGCCACGCCCAGCGCAAGCGCCGCTTTCCGAAGAAGAGCACGCTGCTCGACGTCTACTCCCGCACGGTCAACGCGCAGCAGCCGCTGTCAGGGGTCGTGGCGGAGCACTTCCCGTGGTGCGAGGAGCACACGGAGGCGATGGCCGCCATGTTCAAGGCCTACACCGCCCGCAAGCGAGCGCTCGGCGTGCTGGACCTCGACGACCTGCTCCTCTACTGGCGCGCGCTCGCCGCGGACGAGGTGATCGGGCGCAGCATGCAGCAGGCGTTCGATCACGTGCTGATCGACGAGTACCAGGACGTCAACGGGCTCCAGGTCGACATCGTGCGCGCGCTGCGCGCCGCCCGGCGCGACGTCACCGCGGTCGGCGACGACTTCCAGGCCATCTACGGCTGGCGCGCCGCGTCGGCCGAGCACATCCTGCAGTTCCCGGAGCACTTCGCCGACACGGCGGTGATCGCGCTGGAGCGCAACTACCGCTCCACGCAGCCGATCCTCGACACGGCCAACGCGGTGGCCGCCCAGGCGACCCGGTCGTTCCCCAAGGAGCTGCGTGCCGAGCGCGGCGGCGGCGTATGTCCCGAGCTCCTGTTCTGCCGCGACGAGGGGACGCAGGCCGGCGAGGTGTGCGACCGCGTGCTCGCGGCGCGCGAGCAGGGCATGGAGCTGCGCGAGCAGGCTGTGCTGAGCCGCACGTCGCACGACACCGACCTGCTGGAGCTCGAGCTCACCCGCCGCCGCATCCCGTATGTCAAGTACGGCGGCCTGCGCTACCTGGAGGCGGCGCACGTGAAGGACTTCATCGCGCTCCTGCGCCTGGCCGACAATCGCGGCGACGAGATCTCGTGGTTCCGCGTGCTGCAGCTGCTCGAGGGCGTGGGACCGGCGACCGCCCGTCGCGCGCTTGACCGGTTGGCGGCGGGCGGCGACGGCTGGCCGGCGGCCAGGGAGCAGCTCCCGGCTCGCGCCCGGACCCATGCGGACGGGCTGGTGGCCGCGCTGGACGCCGCCTTCAAGAGCGAGAGCGCCGGCGCGCGAGCCGAGCGGCTGCGCGATGCCATCGCTCCGTTGATCGAGGGCCGCTATCCCGACGGGGCGCTGCGCCTCCAGGACCTGGAGCAGCTGGTCGGCGCGGCGCGCGAGTCAGGGGCGGAGCTGCGGCACTTCGTCGGCGAGCTGGTGCTCGACCCGCCGCAGTCGAGCGGCGACCTGGCCGGGCCGCCGCACCTCGACGAGGACTATCTCGTGCTCTCGACCGTGCACTCGGCCAAGGGTCTCGAGTGGCAGGCCGTGCACGTGCTCGCGCTCTACGACGGCAACTTCCCCGCCGACATGGCCGCCGGCTCGGACGAAAGCATCGACGAGGAGCGCCGCCTGCTGTACGTGGCGATGACGCGCGCGCGGCGGCAGCTGCACCTGTACGTGCCGGTGCGCTACTACCACCACCCGCAGGGCCGCAGCGACGCGCACGGCTACGGCAAGCCGTCGCGTTTCCTCACCGCGGAGGTACAAAGGCTGTGCGAGGTGGTGCGTCCCGCGGACGAGCCGGCCCAGCCGGCCGGCTTCAGCGGCGAGCACCGTCGGATCAAGGTGTCGGTGGACTCGCTGTTCGAGTAAGCCGGTCCGGCGCTACGTCGCCTGCCGGGAGTGCGGCGGAGGCGCACAGCGGTGGTGCAGGGATCAGGTGGTTGCCGTCCGGGTCCTTGAAGTACGCCTGGCGACTCGAGCTCGGTGCGGGCAGCCGCCACGTCGTCCACGCGCAACGCGATCGCGCCGTTCCCTGTCCGGGCCTTGAGGTCAGCCGTTAATCAGCGGCCAGCCAGCGCAGTGCCGGAGGAGGGACTCGAACCCCCGACACGCGGATTATGATTCCGCTGCTCTAACCGACTGAGCTACTCCGGCCGGGAGGGGCAAGCCTAGCAAGGGGTGGGCAGCGCTCAGGATCACTTGCCGACCCCGCGCGCGTCATCCTCACGGCGTGCGTTCGTGCTCCCGAAAAGGACCTTTGGACCGTGGAAGCCGTGGAATCGACTCAGTCTGCCAACGTCGTGCTCGTGCGCCGTCTGTACGAGACATTCGAGGTGCGCGACCTCGACGCGATGGTGTCGCTGATCACCGAGGACATGGAGTTCTTCCCGCAGGTGACGGCGTCGATGGTCAACCGGACGGAGCCCTATCGCGGCCACGCCGGCCTGCGCAGCTACTTCGAGGACGCCGCCCGCGTCTGGCGACACCTCGAGATCATCCCGCACGAGTACCGCGACCTCGGAGACAGCGTGCTCGTGTTCGGGCGCGTCTACGCGCGGGGCGAGGGCGGCTACATCTCGGACTCGCCGGCCGCCTGGCTGTGGCGGATCCGGGGCGACCTGATCTGCTGGGGGCGGGTGTTCACGAGCCGCGCCGACGCGCTGGAGGCAGCAGGCCTCGACGCTTAGTGGCCACTAGTTCCTAGAATGCCGCGAGGTTGCTCGTGAGCTCCAACGACATAGTGCTGGAGGCGGTGCCCAACGTCAGCGAGGGCCGGGACGAGGCATGCATCGCGGCGTTCGGGCGAGCGCTCGGGGCCCACGGTTGCAGCCTGCTCGACGTCCACTCCGACGCCGACCACAACCGCAGCGTGTTCACCCTGGTGGGCGGGCCGCAGGAGCTGGCCGACTCGCTCGTCGCCGCCGCGCGGAAGGTGATCGAGCACGTCGACATGCGCGTGCACGAAGGCGCCCACCCGTGCATCGGGGCGCTCGACGTCGTTCCGATCGCCTACCTGCGCGAGGAGGACCGCGAGCTGGCCCAGGACGAGGCGCTCGCGGTCGCCAACCGCCTCGCCGCGGAGCTGAACCTGCCGGTGTTCGTGTACGGGGAGCTGGCGAGCTCCGACCACCGGCGTGAGCGCTCCTTCTTCCGTGAAGGCGGCGTGGCTGCGCTCACAGAACGCATGGCATCCGGCGACCTGGCGCCTGACTTCGGGCCGCCCCGGCTGCATCCGACGGCCGGAGCCGCGCTCGTCGGCGCCCGCCCGCCGCTGGTGGCCTTCAACGTCGAGCTCGACACGGATGACCTCGAGGTCGCGAAGCAGATCGCCGCGAAGGTGCGCGAATCGAACGGCGGCCTGGGCGGGGTGCGGGCGATCGGCGTGAAGCTCGAGACGCGGGGCGTGGCGCAGGTGTCCACGAACGTGCAGGACCCGTTCGCGATGCCGCTGGGCGCAGTGGTGGAGGCGGTGCGCGCCGAGGCGGCACCGCTGGGCGCATCGGTGGCCGCGGCCGAGCTGGTCGGCCTGGCGCCGGCGGCGGCGCTCGACGGCTTCCCGCCCGACGTGGAGTTGCGCGGCTTCGACGAGCGCCGGCACATCCTGGAGAACCGCATGCCCGTGCGGCGCGTATAACTCGCCGCATGGCCCGAGCGCAACGCAGGCGAAAGAAGCACCGCGGCGGCACGCAGGGAGGGAGCGTGCGCCAGAGCCGCCGCGCCCGCCCCCGCAACCGCGCGCAGGCGCGCCAGACCTCCGAGCAGCGCCGCCAGGAGAAGCAGAACCGGCCGCCCACCTGGCAGGGGGCCATCACCCGCGGCGCGATCGCCGCCGGCAGCCTGTTCCTGCTGCTGGTCCTGCTGCTGGACGCCCCGGTCGGGGGAGCGATCGGCCTGTCGTTGCTGGCCGCGGCGATCTACACGCCGTCGTTCCACGCGATCGACACGTTCGCCTACCGCCGCAGAATGCGGAAGCGCGAGGAGGAACGCGCAAGCCAGTAACTAGACTCCGGCCGATGGACGTCCGCATGTTCACCGTGGGCCCCGTGGCGGAGAACTGCTTCATCGCACGGCGTGATGGAGCGGACCGCGCCGTGATCTTCGACCCGGGAGACGAGGCGGACCGGATCCTGGGGGCGGTCGACGAGCTCGGCCTCACCATCGAGGCCATCCTCCTCACCCACACGCACTTCGACCACGTCGGGGCGGTCGCCCCGGTCGCCCGCGCGACGGGCGCCCCCGTGTACGTCCCCGAGATCGAGCGCCCCGTGCTCGCCGACATCATGCGCTTCGTGCCGTTCCCCGGCATCGGGCCCTACGAGAGCTACGAGGCCGACCACACCCTGCGCGGCGGCGAGCAGCTGACCTTTGCGGGGCTCGACATCGACGTCCTCTTCACGCCCGGCCACAGCCCCGGGCACATGACCTTCTCGATCCCCGCAGAGCGCGCGGCCTTCTCCGGGGACGTCCTGTTCCGCGGCTCCGTGGGCCGCACGGACCTGCCGGGCGGAGACTGGGACACGCTCCTTGCCTCGATCGGGAGCCTGGTGGAGTCGCTGCCCGAGGAGACCACGATCTACCCGGGACACATGGAGATCACCACCCTGGGGGCCGAGCGGCGCACCAACCCGTTCCTGGCGGAGCTCGCCGCGGGCGGTTCTTGAGGAAATCTTGAGCCCGGCCGTGCCCGCGCAGGTGCCACCGCGCAGGTTCCGGCGCCACGGCGGGGAATCAGGAACCTAGATGGCGGCGAAGTACCAGGCCCCGCGGGGCACATACGACTTGCTGCCCGGGCGCGCGGCGCTGCGGCGCGAGATCCTGGCCGAGGCGCGGGCGCTGCTCCAGGGCGCGGGATTCGGGCAGATCGACACGCCCGTGTTCGAGGATTCCGACCTGTTCGTCCGGACGGTGGGCGAGGCCACGGACATCGTGCGCAAGGAGATGTACACGTTCGAGGACCGCGGCGGCCGCTCGCTCACGTTGCGGCCGGAGGGCACGGCGCCCGTGTGCCGCGCCTACCTCGAGCACGGCATGCACAAGCAGCCGCAGCCCGTGAAGCTCTGGTACACGGGCCCGATGTTCCGCTACGAGGCGCCGCAGTCCGGGCGCTACCGGCAGCACAGCCAGATCGGCGCCGAGACCATCGGCTCGGACGACCCCGCGGTCGATGCCGAGCTGATCGACCTGCTCGCGCACCTGTACGCGCGCCTCGGCCTGCCGTCCGTGCGCCTGCACCTGACGAGCATCGGCGACCCGGCCACCCGCGCCGAGTACGGGCGCGAGCTGCGCGAGTTCCTCCTCGGCCACGACGTGTTCGACGAAGACCAGCGCGCCCGGATCGAGATCAACCCGATGCGGGCCTTCGACTGGAGCGCGCCCGAGATCGTCGCGGTCACCGAGGACGCTCCGAAGATGATCGAGCGGCTGTCCGACGCGGACGCGCTGCACTTCGACGAGGTGCGCAGCCTGCTCGACGCCGCAGCGATCGACTACGAACTCGACCCGCGCCTGGTGCGCGGACTCGACTACTACACGCGCACCGTGTTCGAGTTCCGCTCGGAGTCGCTGGGCGCACAGAGCGGCATCGGCGGCGGCGGCCGCTACGACCGGCTGATCGAGCAGCTCGGCGGCCCGGCGACTCCCGGCATGGGATGGGCCACCGGCCTGGAGCGCATCGAGCAGGTGCTGGCCGACGTGCGCGGGGAGGGGGCCGAGGAGGCGGCTGCGCAGCAGGACACCCCCCAGTTCATGTTCATCGTGACGGAGCCGGATGCGCGCCCGCGGGTGTTCCGGGCGATGTCCGAGCTGCGCGAGGAGGGCATCGGCGCGACGATGGGGCTGGGCTCCCGTTCGCTCAAGAATCAGATGCGCGCTGCCGAGCGCCTGGCCGTGCCATGGGTCGTGATCGTGGGACCGCAGGAGTGGGAGCGCTCCGCGGCGGCCGTGCGCGACATGACGCGGCGCGAGCAGGACGAAATTCCCCTCTCCAGCCTGCGCAAGGAACTGCTCTCCCGTGGCCGCTGAGGACGTGCGACCGCCCGCGCCGCGGGCGAACCGCTACCGCGACGCGTGGTGCGGCCAGGTGCTGGCCGAGCGGGTGGGAGCAGAGGTGCGCGTGGCGGGGTGGGTCCACCGGCGCCGCGACCACGGTGGCCTGGTGTTCGTCGACCTGCGCGACCGCACGGGCCTGCTGCAGGTCGTCTTCAACCCGGAGACCGCACCGGACGCGCACGCACGCTCACATGAGCTGCGCTCGGAGTGGGTGATCTCCGTCCGCGGTGAGGTGGTGCGGCGCTCGGACGAAACGGTCAACCGCGAGATGGCGACCGGGGAGGTGGAGGTCCGCGCCGCGGACTACGAGGTGCTCGGCAGCGCGGAGACGCCGCCGTTCCCCGTCGACGAGGACGTGCCGGTGGACGAGGCGCTGCGGCTGCGTCACCGCTACATCGACCTGCGCCGGGAGGCGATGCAGCGTTCGCTCGAGCTGCGCAGCGACGTCACCCAGGCGATCCGCGAATTCCTCGACGCCGCCGGCTTCCTCGACCTCGAGACGCCGATCCTGACGCGGTCGACCCCGGAGGGCGCGCGCGACTTCGTGGTCCCCAGCCGCCTGCAGCGCGGCAGCTTCTACGCGCTCCCGCAGTCGCCGCAGCTGTTCAAACAGCTGCTGATGATCTCGGGCTTCGAGCGCTACTACCAGATCGCCCGGTGCTTCCGCGACGAGGCGCTGCGCGCGGACCGCCAGCTCGAGTTCACACAGCTCGACATGGAGCTGGCGTTCGTGGAGGAGGAGGACGTGATGAGCGTCACCGAGGGCGTGATCACGGCGGCGTTCGCGGCCGGAGGAGTGGACCTGGCGCCGCCCTACCCGCGCATGCCCTACGACGAGGCGATCGCGCGGTTCGGGACGGACCGGCCCGACACGCGGTTCGGCATGGAGATCCGCGACCTCGGCGCGGTGCTCGGCGACACGGAGTTCAAGGTGTTCCGCGGTGTGCTGGACGGTGGCGGCGCGGTCCGGGGGCTCAACGCGGGCGCGCAGGAGCTCTCGCGCGCCGAGCTCGACAAGCTGATCGAGTTCGCCCAGGGACAGGGGGCCGGCGGGCTCGTGTGGGCGTACCTGGAGGAGGGCGGAGGCTGGCGCTCGCCGGTCGCGAAGTTCCTCTCCGATGCAGAGCGCGCCGCGATGGGCGGCCTGCTCGAGGCCTCGCCCGGCGACCTGCTGCTGCTGGTCGCGGACGACGCCGGCGTCGCGGCACAGACGCTGGGTGCGCTGCGGCTCGAGCTCGGCGCGCGGTTCGGGCTGATCCCCCAGGGCGAGTGGCGCCCGCTGTGGGTGACCGACTTCCCGCTCGTGGAGTGGAACGACGACGAGGGGCGCTGGGATGCGCTGCATCACCCGTTCACCTCGCCGACGGAGGAGTCGCTCGCGACGCTCGAGTCCGACCCGGCCGGCGCGCGGGCACGCGCATACGATCTGGTCCTGAACGGCACGGAGCTCGGCGGCGGCAGCATCAGGATCAACCGGGCCGACGTCCAGTACCGCGTGCTGGAGACGCTCGGCATCGCGCGCGAGCAGGCCGACCAGCGTTTTGGCTTCCTGATCGAGGCGCTCAAGCACGGGGCCCCGCCGCACGGCGGCATCGCGTTCGGCCTCGACCGCATGGCGGCGTTGCTCGCCGGCCGCGACTCGATCCGCGACGTGATCGCGTTTCCGAAGACCGCGTCCGGGACCGATCCGCTCACCGGCGCCCCGGCGCCGCTGGAGGCGGAGCAGCTGCGGGAGCTGGGAATCCGGGTGGATTCTCCCGGCCCCACGGCGGGCTCCTAAGGTTTCCGGCCGCCGTGCCGATTCTTCCCGAGGTCCCTGCTAACTTGCGAGGAGCCCGAACTTGTACGCCAGTCGTCCGACGTTTGAGCCAACACAATCGAGTTGGGAGTTCGAATCGGGTGCGTGTGCCTCCGGCACGCGGATCCTGTGGACGCCCACCTGCCTCGGCAGGTTCAACTCAGGGGCGGCAGCGGCAAGTTGGGGCGACTTTAGGCCGTGACGACCCAGCTGCCACGGCCCGCACTCCTGGCGATCGTCGGCGTGATCGCGGTCATCGGACTGTTCTTCGTGACCCGCCGCGGCGGCGAGGAGCCCGTGCCGGATTCGCCCGCCCCGTCGCAGACCGCGCAGCCGACCGACCCGTCGGCCTCGACGCCTGAGGCGCCGGCGCAGAAGAACGCGACACAGGACAAGACCGCCGCGCCGTCGGCCGACGCGGGTGAGCGCGGCAGCCAGGGATTGCCCTCCCGGGTCGCCAAGGCGCTCGACGCCGAGAAGACGGTCGTGGTCCTGTTCTGGAACAGGAGCGGCGTCGACGACCGCAGCGTGAAGAAGTCGGTCGACCGCCTGTCGCGCCGCAGGGGCCAGGTCGCAAAGTTCACGGACACGGTCAAGAACCTCTCCCGCTACACGCGCATCACGAGCGCCGCGAACGTCAACACCACGCCTGCGCTGGTGGTCGTCAACCGCCGGGGCCAGGCCGAGGTCCTCGCGGGCTACAGCGACTTCCAGACGATCAACCAGTTCGTCTCGAACGCCTCGCGGCGTAAGTAGCTCCCCGCGCGGCCTTCGTAGCGCGAAACCGGGTGGGTACGGGAGCCGTCGCCCGGGCCGCTCCTCCAACTTTGTTGATCTGCTCACCACAGGTGGGAGCGAATCAACAAAGTTCGCTGGAGAGGGGCTATCTAGACTCCCTGGGGTGCACCCCTTCGAGCAGCATCTGACGCAGCCGCGCGGGCGCGGGCCCGTGCCCGACGGCGCGTTCGTCGGCAGCGCCGGTGGCGCCGCGTGCGGCGACGTCGTGCGCATGGCCTTGTGCATCGAGGACGGGCGGCTGACGCAGGTCACGTTCGACGCCGAAGGCTGTGGGGCAACGATCGCAGCCGGCAGCGCGTGTGCCGTACTCACCCGAGGGCAGAGCGTGTTCGAGGCAGCGGCGCTTCC
>DASRIA010000029.1:0-22820 GCA_035650255.1 Solirubrobacterales bacterium | reverse complement strand
GAGAAGGGGCCCTTCGACGAGGAGACCGCGAAGCTACGGCCCGCGCTCGAGCGGTTGGCGAAAGACACAGCGAAGGACATCGGCGCACGAGAGGTCGTGGGCGGCCCTGCCGTGCTCCTCGACGACTTTGACAGCGCCACGTCGGCGCGTTTCCCGTTCCTGGTGATCACGCTCGTGATCGTCACGTTCCTGGTGCTGCTGCTGCTGTTCCGGGCGCCGGTCCTGGCGCTCGTCGCGGTACTGCTCAACCTCGTCACCGTGGGCGCGGCCGTAGGAGTGCTGATCATCGGCTTCCAGACGGACCCGCCGCTCTTCGGCGGGCCGGGCTATCTCGACGCCATCGCCCTGAGCGGCATCTTCGCGATCATCTTCGGCCTCTCGATCGACTACGAGGTGTTCCTGATCAGCAGGTTGGTGGAGGGCCGCGCGCTGACCGGAACGACCGAGGGCGCGATCCGTTACGGCCTCGAGAAAACGGCCACGATCATCACCGGAGCGGCGGCCGTGATGGCCTTCGTGTTCCTCGCGTTCGCAGTCTCGCCGGTCGCCAACACGCGCCAGTTCGGGATTGGGCTGACGGTCGCGGTCGTCCTGGACGCCACGGTCGTGCGACTGATCCTGCTGCCTGCGCTGATCAGGCTCTTCGGCGAGCGCACGTGGGCCGTGCCGCCGTGGCTCGACCGCGTGCTACCGCGCTTCTCGACCCACTAGTCGAAGTCCGGGCAGGGGATCTCCGACCGCTTCAACTGGTCAGGGGCCGTGTCGTACCCGTAGAACGCCTCGAACGTCAGCTTGCCGCTGGCCGGGCAGGGCGGCCGGGTGAACCAGAACGAGCGCTTCAAGGTGGTCTTGCGCTTCACGCACTTCCCGCCGCGCTTGCGCGTGCACTTGCGCGTCTTCTTCGTGTAGGTCAGGCCGGTGGTCGTGACCTTCACCTCGGCGACGGAGATGCGGATGCCGTTGATCGGCCCCGTCGGCAAGACGAGCTTGTAGTCGAACAGGCCGTCAGGCGTCTTCTCGCTGTAGAAGTTGGCGGCGACGACCGGCACGGTCTCGCGCACCGTCGGGTTCTCCTGCACGACCGGCACCCGCTCGTCGGGGATACCGACGATCTCGAACGCGGCCACGGCGCCCTTCGCCGGCTTGGCCCAGAACATCATCAGGTCGGCGGGAATCGGCCGCTCCTCGAACGGTCGCGCGTCGACCAGCACGCGGCCCGTGCCGATGCGCGCGTAGCGGCATGTCTTGATCAGGCTCTTGCCGTTCTTCGGGATCGTCTTCTTGCCCTTCAGCAGGTTGTTGATGTAGGGCGTGAAGCGGCCGCTGCCCTTGTCCATGCGGACCTGGTCGACGAGCTTCTTGGTCTGGCAGTAGAACTTCTTCTGGCGGAAGACCTTCGGCACGGTCGAACCGGCCGGGATCCGCAGGTAGTTCTCCTTCAGCTCGTCCGGGATGCCGCCGGTCGGCTCGTAGCTGCGCGAGTTGAACACGACGGTGAACGCGCCCCACTTCTTGATGTCCTTGAGCTGGAAGCTGAACTCCTGCACCACGACGCCTTGGGCGACGGTGGCCGTGACGAGGACGGCAAGCGCGGCTGTTGCGACGATGAGCTTCTTCATCTGAGTGACGGAACCCCTGGTAGGCGGCCATGTTGCGCCGCGGCCCAATCCTAGAGGAAGCCCCGCAACCTGGTGCCGTTTGCAAGCCTGGTGGCCGGGTACGCGAGGCACGCACCCCGAGACTGGAGGTTGGAATGCAAGTCGTGGAGATATGCACGTTTCGCGCGCCGGCGGAGGTCGAGGAGGTCGATCTGAGTGGGTTCGAGGTCGAGGCGGTGGACGGCCCGGTCGGAAAGGTGACCGAGGCGTCGTACGAGCTCGGGTCGAGCTGGCTCGTCGTCGAGACCGGGTTGCCGGTGCTGGGCAAGAAGGTGCTCCTGCCCGCGGGAGTGATCGAGCAGATCAATCCGGACGAGCGCAAGATCTACACGGACCGGACCCGCGACGAGATCAAGGCCGCGCCGGAACACGACCCGTCCGGCTACCGCGACCAGGAGGTCCGGTTGGCCATGGCCGACTACTACTCCGGCTTCTACCGGTAGCGGTCAGCCGAGCGGTGAGCGGGTCGCGCTCTCCGACGCGGCGCCGCACTTCGGGCAGAAGCGCCACCCCGGCCTGACGTCTGCGCGGCAGCGCGGGCACCGCTCCCCCAGCCCGGGCAGCGGGGAGACGACCCCGCCCTCCTCGCCGGGCTCGAGTTCGATCGGGGTGTCGGGCAATGCCTTCACCCTCCGCTGCGGCGGGCGTGTGGCAGCCGCTGCACCGGTGACATAGCCCGGGTGTCGCTCGCGGAACGCCTCGAGCAGCCCCCTGATCGCGTCGACTGCCTCGCGCGCGGGCTCGTACGGCCGCTCGACCGGGATCGCGTTGCGGGCCTTCCAGGCGTTGTCGCGGCTGTCGGCCCAGTAGACACGGCAGGAGGCGATCTTCAGGGGCGCATCGACCGCGATCACGCCGGAGGAGCGCTCCGTGTTCAGCCGCACGCCGATCACGCTCTCGTACTCGAACGCCTTCGCGCGCGCGCCCAGCAGAGCGCCCGAGCGCGCGCCCGTCTTGATCACCAGGACGCGCTCTCCGGTGGCCACGATCGCGGAGGTGCCGGCGCCGCGGATCACGACGTGCGGATGCTCCCCGGGCAACAGCGCGTCGAACAGCACAGCGCGGGCCTTCTCGTCGAGAGACCGGATCTCCTCGATGATGGAATGCGCGAGGCCGCCGGTGATCGAACTCGTTCCGGCGTCAGGCTCTCCGTGCTTTCCGGAGGCGTGCGGCTCGCGATCCGGCGCGTCGGCCTGCACCGTGGCGTCCTCCAACTGCTAGTCCATTTTCGTCATGTCGCAGTATCCCCTGCGAGGCCGGAAGCGTAGCCAATCGCCCTGGTTCTTGGCAAATAGCGGCTTTTTGCAAGCCAAAAAGTTGCATTGACCACGCCGCATCGGAAGGATTCGCAGCCCGGCTTTTCCCTTGGCGGCGAAAAGCCACTCCCGGCAATGGATGGCCGAGCGACAGACGAGCGGCAGGAGACGCCCATGGCGGGCGCCGGCGGCGTGCGCGCAAATGCCCTGCGCGGGGCGATGCGCGACCTGACGCGGGCCGGCCTGCCCGACAAGGCGGCTCCGCTGGCGTTCTACGGCGCCCTGTGCGTGCTCGGCGCGCTCACCAGCCTCATCGCGCTGCTGGGTCTGGCCGGCAGCCACCCGGAGACGAGCAACGCCGTCCTGGACGTCGTACGGGACCTGCGGAACTCCTCGGACGCGGGCGCGTTCGAGGGACCGGTCGAGGACCTGTTCGCCGACAAACAGCTGGCGATGCTGCTGCTCGTCGGCGGCCTGGCGGCGACCGCCGCCGCGACCGCGCTCTACCTGCGAGCCTTCCGCCGGGTGGCGCGGCCGCTGACCGGCCATCAGGAAGCGCCGGATCGCGGGCGGGGGCCGCTCGGCGTCCTCGCGCGCGTGCTCGTCGCGGAGCTGATCGTGCTCGCCGGGCTCTGCGTGATCGTGTCGGGCTCGCTGGCCCACTCGATCGGCGACGTGGCCGGGCTGTCCACGGACGCGGTCGTGTCCTGGGACATCGTCAAGTGGCCGCTGTTGTTCCTGATGACGTTCGCGGCCTTTGCGGCGCTGCAACGATCGGCGTTCAGCGACCCGCGGGTGCTCGCGGCGAGCTCGGTGACGTCGAGCCAGGTCTTCGCGGTGCTCGCGTGGGCGTTCGCGATCACCGGCTTCGCGCTCTACTTGGCGAGCTTCGACACCTTCGAGAACACCTACGGCACGATCGGGTCGGGCATCGTCCTGCTCGTCTGGATCACGATGTTCACGATGCTCTACTACGTCACGCCCGACTTCCACGTGTCGGGCGTCGCGGCACTCGGGGCCGGCGCGGCACTTTCGACGGTCACCTGGCTCGCCGCGAATGCAGTCCTGGCTGTCGGCATCGCGGCGCTCGCACCCGTCGACGGAGGGATCGCGATGCTGGGCATCGGCGTCATCTTCCTCGCCGGGCTGTGGGTGGCGAACATCGTCGTGCTGCTCGCAGTGCGGCTGAACGCGCTCGGCGTGCTGTGGGCCGACGCGGTCCCCGTCGCCGAGCCGGTGGCGCGCCCGGCGCGAGTATCGCGGAAGCGCACCCGGGACGAAGACCTGGTCCGAGCCGTGGGCCGAGCGCTCCAGAACGACGTCGCGCATGACGGCATGTTGAGCCCGATCGCGCTCGCCGAGGAGGAGACCGCCGGCATGTCCGACCTCGAGCTGGACCTGGCGGACTGGGGGTTCACATACGGGGTTGCATGGGCGACGGCGCGGGCACAGGCGCCGGAGGAGAGCGAAGAGCAGGTCGCCGAGCGCGCGCTCGGCGCGGCGCGCGAGGTGTTTCGCATGTACTGCGGGCACGAGGGCTGGGAGCAGCAGATCCGCGACCAGCTGAGGCGCCGCCGGCCTCCCAAGGAGCTGGTGGCCGACCGCATCGACGGAGCGGCCGGCAACGGCCACGGCGGCTACGAGCTGCTGCGCTGAGCGGCGCTAGCGCCTGATCCGCACGCGCACGGTCGCCGAGTAACCCAGTCCCGGGATGTGTGCGCGCAGGCGCAGCGCGGGTGCCCGGCGTGGCAGGCGCGCGCGGCCGAACGCGAGCCGCGGCGCGGGACGGTGTCGCAGGCCGAGTCGCAGCACGGCCCGGAATTCGCCCGCCGGCAGCAGGCGCGCGGTGCGCACGCGCACCCAGCGCTTCCCGCGGCGGACCTGAAGGCGGACGCGCTTCGCCGCGGTGCTCGCGGTGCGGCGGCCCGACAGCCGGAGACGCCCGCCGACCCGCACCCAGCGGCGGTTGCTCTGCAGGATCACCTTGCGGGCCGTGCGCTTGCGGGGAGCGCTTCCGACTCCGAAGCCCGGGTCGATCACCAGCGGCGCGCAAACGGTGCCGGGGACGATGCGGAAGTCCTTCGCGGCCGCATTCACATAGGCAGGCTCGACGTAGAAGTTGTTCACGAGCGCGAAGCCCTCGCCGGCCTTCTGGAAGGTCGGCGGCCAGATGCAGTTCTCGCGCAGCACGTTCCCGGTGCCGTGCTTGCCGCATCCCGACCACGAGCCCACGTTCTCCTTCACGCGTGGATGGGAAAGGATGTTGCGCTCGACGATGTTGTCGTCCGATGACGCGCACCCGCCGTCCTTGCTCTCGCCGCCGAAGCTGATGTTGTCGCCGTTCCCGTACACGATGTTGCGGGCGATGTAATTTCCGTCCGCGTCCGGGAACATCTGGATCCCGGTGTCGGCGTTGTCGTAGACCCAGTTGTCGGTCACCTGCACGCAGCACGGCGAGTGCAGGTAGATGCCGTGCTCGTGGTTGGTCGGCGGCAGCCGCCCGCAATCGTGGATCCGGTTGCGGCGGAACACTGCGCGCGGCGCGCGCCCGAAGTCCTCGCTGCCAACCGCGAAGCAGATCGCGGTGTGGTGGTTGGTGACCTCGTTGCCGATGAAGGCGATGCTCTCCCCGTGCACCGTCGGGCTCGGCTTCAAGGAGCCGCCGCCGTCGCTGGGCGCGGCCGACCCGTCGAAGGTCATGTTCTGGAACGTGAGGTACGAACTGCTCTTGTCGGTGACGAGCCGCCCGAGGAAGGTCGCGCGCTCACCGGGATAGCTCTGGATCGTGATCGGCGCACCGGGCGCGCCGTTCGCGTTCACCTCCACGTTCTCGCGGTAGGTGCCGGCGCGCAGGCAGCCCACCTGGCCCGGCGCGAGGGAGTGCGCGAGCTTCTGGAACGTCGCCCAGGGAGACGCCGCGGTGCCGGCGGCGCCGTCGGAGCCGCCGGGAGCAGCCACCCGGGTGCACGCCGATGCCTGCGCGGGGGTCAGCGCAAGCAGCGCGGCCACACATGCGAGCGCGCAGAGGGCGGTGGCTTTTCTCCACGACATGTCCATGGCCCTGCGATCCATCGCGGCCGCGCGGGGACGCAGCCTCCATGAGCCGAACAGCGGTGCATCCTTGCAGACCCTGCCGACGCGCGGCTGACCCGCGGCGGCCTGGCGCCGAGAACCCAGGGGAGAGCGGGGAAAACTTCACTGAGTGAGGAGGAGACCGGGGAAGCGACTGAGTCGCCGCCACGCCGCCGGTCACCCCTATTTGCCGTCCCGATGCTCTTCCCGGTCTTTGGCCCTGGTCCGACCGCGATTTCGCTTCACGCACGTGCGGAACGCCTTCCGGCTGCCGTATTTCTGCCTGAACGCTGCTTTGCCTAGGTATCTGCGCTCCGCTTTGCAGAACCTCTCCGCGTTCTTGTAGTCGCCGGGTTGCGGGCCGGGTGATGGAGTCGAGTCACAGGCGTCGCCAATCCCGTCGTGGTCGGTGTCGAGCTGCGCGGGGTTTGCAACACGCGGGCAGTTGTCGGCCGCGTCTGCGACACCGTCGTTGTCGCGGTCGGGCTCGCTTCGGGGGAGGACCTGCCAGTCCGGCCGCTCGTCGAACGACGGGAGGTTCGTCAGCTGAGACTCGTTTGTTCCGTCGCCCGCCATCAGGAACAGGTCCCGATTCCCAGTGCGGTCGCTCGCAAAAGCGATCAGCCGGCCATCGGGCGACCATGCTGGTTCGAGATTCGTGCCGCCGTCCGTGAGCTGAGACACATCGGCACCGCCGGCGGTCATCGAGAAGACCTCATACGCTCCCGTCCGCCGGCTGTCGAACGCGATGCTCCTGCCGTCGGGAGACCAGGACGGGCCGCCGGAACCGCGATCGCCGTCGCCGTCATCGGCAGGGTGGTTCGTCAGGTTGGTCACGCCGGTCCCATCCGCGTTCATGGAGTGGACCTCGAAGTTGCCGGCCTGGTTGCTGGTGAAGGCGATCTTCCTCCCGTCAGGGGACCAGGCGGGCCAGTCGTCGCGCGCCGGGTTGTTCGTCAGGTTGACCACTTGCGTGAAGCCGGCGTCGCTGACGTAGATCTCCCTGTTTCCACTGACATCGCTGATGAAGAGGACTTTCGATCCGTCAGGCGACCAGTCGATCCTGGCATCGTCGGCATCGGTCGCATAGAGCTCGCGGAGCCCCGTGCCGCCGACGTCGATCGCCCGGAGGTCGAAGGTGCCGGACGGCCCGCATCGAGCGATGAACGCGATCGTGCGGCCGTCCGGAGCCCAGTCAGGTTCGAGTGCTTCACACGAGGTCGGAACCTGGGTCAGGCCGGAGCCGTCGGCATTGATCGTGAAGAGACGCTCGTCGAGGGCGAACGCGATCTTCCCATTGCTTCCGGGCGACGTCGCGTAGGACGCTCCGGATCCCACCAGCGCGATGGAGACCAGACTTGCCACCACTGTGACCAGCAAATGGACGCACAGCTTTGCCATCTCCGCTCCCTCCGTGGAGCGACCCTGCGACACGCGGCGTCCCTCCGTCGGTTCTCCGTGGGCGGGTCCTAACCGGTCGCTCAGTCGAAGTCAAGCGTGCGCAGTGGAAGTGGGCCGTGAAGGACTCGAACCTTCAACCTTGGGATTAAGAGTCCCCTGCTCTGCCAAATTGAGCTAACGGCCCGGGAAGAACGAGCGATTATAGGTACGGCGTGGCGGGCTACGGCGTGGCCTGGGCGGCGCCCTGCCCGGGCAGCGGCCCGAAGCTCTGGCCGGGCGATTCCTCGCCCTTCTGGCGAGCCTCGCGGCGGGCCTTCTCGGCCTCCTCCACCGCGGCGGCGATCTGCCGGCCCTGCTTCTTCAGGTCGCTGATCAGCGAACGCACCGTGTTGCGCTGGTCCGAGGGGGAGCGCCGCACGGCCTCCCGCGCCGCCTCGTCTCCCTTGTCGACCTGGTCCGCGCGGTAGGCGAAGTCCGCAAGCTGGAAATAGCCGTTCGGGCTCGGGCGCGCCTCGTTGGCTTTCTCCTGGATCTCCACGGCCTTGTCGTAGTCCTGCAGCGCGCCAAACGCCAGGGCCGCGAAAGACGCGCCGCTCGCGTCGATCTCCTTCGGCTTCAGCCGCTCGTAGCGCTCCCAGGCCTGGGTGACCTCGATCACCGCCTGCTGGCCGCGGTCGGTGAGCTGCCCGGTCTCGGCGTCCGAGCCGGCCGGCGAGGACGCGAGGTTGAACTGCGCCCGCACCACGGCGATCCACGCCTCGGGGTCGTCCGGATTGCGCGCCGCCCGCGCCTCGGCGCGGTCGACGACGTCCGTGAACGCACTGTTGTCGACGTCGCCGCCGCCGTTGCCGCGGAACGCATCGATCAGCCCGCCGCTGACGTTCCCGCCCACGCCGAACAGCACGAGGCCGCCCCCGAACAGGATCGCCAGGATCACGTAGACCACCTGGACCAGGCGCTTTCGTTTTCCCTTCAGGTCAAAGAGCAATGTCTTCCTCTATTCCGGACAGGTCAGGGGGAACCTTCGGCCGATGGCTCGGCGGGAGCGCGCTCTGCATCGGAGGGAGCGAGCAGCGACGCCAGGACGATACTCAACTCGAACAGGATCACGAGCGGCACGATCTCGAGCGCCAGCGACACCGGATCGACCGTGGGCAGCAGCGCTGCCACCACGATGATCACGAAGTAAGCGTAGCGGCGCCATTCCCGCAGCTGCTGCGGCGTCACAATGCCGACGCGGGTCACCGCCAGGATGCCCATCGGGACCTGGAACATGAGGCCCATCGCGACGAGCATGAAGGCGACGAAGCTGTAGTAGTCGCGGGCCCGCACCTGGATGTTGAACTGCTCGTCGTTGAAGTTCAGGAGGAACTCCACCGCGCGGTCGAGCACGATGAAGTACCCGAAGGCGATGCCGGCGGCGAACAGGAGCGGCACCATCAGCAGGATCGGCAGCGCGACGCGTCGCTCGTTCGGGCTGAACGCGGGCAGCACGAACGCGTAGAGCTGGTAGAGGATCACGGGCAGGGCGAGCGCGAGTCCCGCATAAGCGGACACGGTGACCGTCGTCAGGAACGGTTCCGTGACTCCGAACGTGATCGGCTTGAAGCCGTCCGGCAACGGCGAGTTGAGGATGTCGAAGACCTGCTCGTCCTGCCAGAAGCAGAGCCCGAAGCCGACTGCGAACGCGAGCGCGCAGAGGATGATGCGCGTGCGCAGCTCGTCGAGATGCTCGACGAGCGTGAGGCGGTCGTCGTGGCTTACCGGCTTGATCCTGGCCATGCCGCCGACCAGCGTGCGGAGGAGGTCGGGCTACGACCTGCGGTCGTGGACGACCTCGCCCTCGAGGGGGTGCTCGCTGGCGGCCGCGCCGGAGCGCTCCAGCTCGCGGACGTCGTCGTCATCGTCCTTGTCGCTCGTGACCGAGTTCTTGAACTCGCGGATGCCGCGGCCCATCGACCGGCCCAGCTCGGGCAGGCGCTTGGGGCCGAAGATGACCAGCGCCGCGACGAGGATGAGAACTATCTCGAGGGTTCCGATGCCGAATGGCATGAGGACATGGTAGCGCTGGCGGCGGGACCTACCGCAGACCGCCCGGTTATTCGAAATTTCTGTAGAAGCGGGAGGGGGTCGGCTCCGCCTGGCCCTGGTACTTGGAGCCTGCTTCGCTGGCTCCATAAGGGGTCTCGACCGGCCCGTCCATCCGCATGAAGGAGATCTGCCCGATCGGCATCCCGTAGTAGATGGTGATCGGGAGGTTCGCGACGTTGGACAGCTCGAGCGTGAGGTTGCCCTCGAAGGAGGGGTCCACGAAGCCCGCGGTGGAGTGGATCAGGAGGCCGAGCCGGCCCAGCGAGCTCTTGCCCTCCAGCCGCGCCACGATGTCGTCGGGCAGCGCGATCGACTCCAGCGTCTGCCCCAGGACGAACTCTCCCGGGTGCAGGATGAAGGGCTCCTCCTTGGACACCTCGACCAGCTCCGTGAGGCCGTCCATCTCCTGCCGCACGTCGATGTAGGGGTAGCGGGCGTTGTGGAAGACACGGAACTTGCGGTCGACCCGGACGTCGATGCTCGAGGGCTGCACGAGGCCCTCGTCATAGGGGTTGATGACGATTCGCCCCGCGGCGATCTCGGCCTTGATGGTGCGGTCGCTGAGTACCACGGCGCCGCGCAGTCTAGCCCTCGCCGAAGGCCTAAAGCTCGGGGGCTCCGGAGCCGATATGTGCGCCATGGAGATGGAGACCTCAGGCGGGCAGCAGAACCACCGGGTCAAGCGCGTGGCGCTGCCGAGCGGCAAGACCATCGAGGTCGTCTACTTCGACGACCAGGCCGCCGCCCAGGCCACCACCGAGTGCCCGACAGAGGAGCTGCACCTCTGCCCCGACTGCGACGCCAGCCTCGTGTACCCCACCCAGTGGAGCGAGGTGGACCGGATGCGCTGGGAGGTCACCCTGCGGTGCCCCAACTGCGAGTGGCTCCACACCGGCGTCTACGACCAGGACACGGTGGAGCGCTTCGACGAGGAGCTCGACCGCGGGACGGACAACCTGGTGGACGACCTGAAGAGGTTGATCAGGGCCAACATGGAAGAAGAGATCGAGCGGTTTTCCAGGGCCCTGGTCGAGAACCACATCCTCCCCGAAGACTTCTAGGACTTCCTCCCGCAATCACCCTCCCCCTGCCGCCGGTCCAATAGGGCCGGCGGTCCCTATTTGGGCCGCATCGCGGCGCGCGGCTGCTCAGGCGTAGCGGTCCGCGATGCGGTCGGCGACGTCGGAGAGCGAGCGCTCCAGCGACGGCTCCACCTTGCCGTTCAAGGTCGACTTCGCATCGGCGATCAGCTTGGTCGCGCGGGCGCGGGTCTCCTCCAGCGCACCCGTCGCGGCGATGCGGTCGCACAGCGCCTCCGCCTGCTCGCGCGTCGTGACCGTGCGCAGATCCGTCAGCTCCAGGTCCGCCAGGATCAGCGGCAGCGTGACCGTGCCGTCGAGCAGGTCCGTGCCGCGATGCTTGCCCGTGCGCTCGGCCGGGCCGCTCACGTCGAGCAGGTCGTCGAGCATCTGGAATGCCAGCCCGAGCTGACGGCCGTACGCCTCGAGGGCGGTCAGCTCGCGCTGTGGGCGCCCGGCAGCCAGGCCGCCGAGGCAGCACGCCGCCGAGAACAGCCGTGCGGTCTTCAGCTCGCAGCGCAGCAGGTAGCGCTGCTCGTCGACGTCGAGGCGGTACGCGTCGTGGCGCTGCGCCAGCTCGCCGCGCGCGAGTGCGAGGCACGCGTCGGACAGCACGCGCACCTGCTCCGGATCGCCGTTCGAAGCGAGCAGTGCGAACGAACGGGAGAACAGGAAGTCCCCGGTGGCCATGGCCGCCGTGCGGCCGCCGCTCGCGAACACGGTCGGCCGGCCGCGGCGCAGGAGCGCGTTGTCGACCACGTCGTCGTGGACGAGCGTTGCCATGTGGATCAGCTCCACCGAGGCGGCCGCGCACACCAGCCCGTCGGCGTCCTCCGCTCCGCCGCAGATCAATACGAGCAGCGGACGCAGCCGCTTGCCTCCCGCGGACAAGGTGTCGGACGCTGCAGCCTTGAGGTCAGGGCCGTCGCCTCCGCTGGTCGCCTCGAGCACCCGCTCGACGCGCTCCATCAACGCGGGCATCGCCTCCCCGCCGAGCAGGATCACCTCGTCGACCGTGCTCACGCGGCCACCGTGCCCGAATGGATGGCGATGATCCCGCCCGCAAGCAGCAGGTAACGGACGTCGCGCAGCCCGACCTCGTGCATGAGCGCCGCCAGCTCGTGCGCCGGCGGGAAACGCCGCACCGAGCTGGGCAGGTAGGTGTAGGCGTCGCGGTCACCGGCGGCGGTGCCGAGCAGCGGCACGATGCGGTCGAACCAGACCGCGAAGAACCAGCTCAGCGGCGGTCGCTGCGGCGTCGTGATCTCGAGGATCACGACCCGGCCGCCGGGCCGCACGACCCGCGCCATCTCGGCGATGCCGCGCTCGAGGTCGACGAGGTTGCGGACGCCGAAACCGACCGTGGCCGCATCGAACTCGCCCTCCGCGAAGGGCAGCTCGAGCGCATTCCCCTGCAGCCACCGCACCGGCGCCTCGGCCGCACGGGACTTCTCGCGTGCAAGCTCCAGCATCGGCTCCGAGAAGTCGAGCCCGGTCACCTCTCCCCCGGGGCCGGCCCGCCGCGAAAGCTCCAGCGCCAG
Source organism: Solirubrobacterales bacterium (assembly GCA_035650255.1). Lineage (GTDB taxonomy): Bacteria > Actinomycetota > Thermoleophilia > Solirubrobacterales > JBBDJG01 > DASRIA01. The sequence continues at coordinate 10,722 of DASRIA010000029.1, read as the reverse complement.
GTCCCCCGTGCCACAGCAGACGTCGAGTGCACTGTCACCCGGGCCGACGCGCGCCAGGTCCGCCGCGCGCTGGCGCCAGCGGTGGTGCATGCCCGCGGTCATGACCGAGTTCATGAGGTCGTAGCGATCCGCGATGCGGTCGAACATCGAGCGGACCTGCGCTTCCTGCGCCATCCCTGGGCTAGCCCGGAATTCTGCTTGCAGAATTCCGGCCTTTCTCTACCTCAGAGCGGCGAGGTACTCGACGAGCGCGTCGAACTTCTCCTTCGGGAGGTCCCCGTAGGCGGGCATGGGCGCCGTCGGGTTCCGCAGCGTGCGCTCGATGGCCGGCGCCGGTAGCTTCGCCCCGATCTCCGTGAGGTCGGGGCCCGGGCCGTGGTTGCCGGCCTCGCCGAACTTGTGGCATGCGCCGCACCCGGACTGGTTCGCGACGTTCTGGCCGGCCTGGAGGTTGGCCGGCACGTCGAGGTCGATCTTGTCCGGCGCCACCGCGTTCGCACCCAGGTAGGTGAGGTAGGCCATCGCCGCGATCGTCGCGACGGCAGCGGTGGTGGCGATCGGGCGCCGCTCCGGGCGCCGCTCCGGATTGCGGTCGTAGAACGGCAGGAGAAGGAGCAGCACCAGGCAGATCGTCGGGATGCCGACCGTCGCGAGCACCGTCAGCTCCGGCGGCTTGATCACGCGCAGCAGCTCGAACAAGAAGTAGAAGTACCACTCCGGCCGCGGCGTGTAGGTGGTCGTCGTCGGGTCGGCCTTGTTGGCCAGCTCGCCCGCGCCCAGGATGACCGCCATCAGGATGATCACGATCAGCACGATCGCCGCCATGATCGAGTCCTTCAGCACCGCGTACGGGAAGAACGGCTTCCCTTGCGACTTCAGGATCTGGTACTCGCGGAGGTACTGCTCTTTGTCGCGCGCTTTCATCGGGCGCCTAGACGCGTTCCTTCTCGAGCGGCTCCGGCAGCTTCGCCTTCAGCCACGGCGGCGCAGTCGTCCCGAGCTTCACGACCAGATAGAGGTGCACTGCGATCAGCGCCGCGATCAGCCCCGGTATGAGGAGCATGTGCATCGCATAGAAGCGGGTCAGCGTCGTCGCCCCGAACTCGGGCCCCGCCCGCAGGAAGTCGGCGAGGTACGGACCCAGCACGGGCGCGGTGCCGTTCAGGTTGACCGCCACGATCGTGGCCCAGAAGGAGCGCTGGTCGAACGGCAGCAGGTATCCGGTGAGGCCCATCATCAGGGTCATCACGAGCAGCACGACGCCGATCACCCAGTTCAGCTCGCGCGGGTACTTGTACGCGCCGAAGAAGAACACGCGCCCCATGTGGAGGAAGATCAGGACGATCATCACCGTCGCGCCCCAGCGGTGCATGCCGCGGACGATGTTGCCGAGGAACACGTCGTTGGTGATGTGCTGCACGCTGTCGTAGGCGCGGGACGGGTCCGGGTCGTAGTACATCGCCAGGATCACCCCTGTCACGGCCTGCGACAGGAAGGCGAACATCGTGGCGGACCCGAGCGTGTAGAACCAGTTGGTCCCCTTCGGGACCTTGCGGAACAGCATCCCCTTCGTGAAGCCGCCGACCCCGGTGCGCTCGTCGACCCAGCCGACGAGCCCCGCGCCGACCTCGGCCGCCTGGTCCTTGACCGTGACCTCGCCGTTCACGCGCTCCGCCGGCGGCGGTGGCTTGCGGCGGCCGGGCAGCGGGGGCTTTGGGATCCGGATCGCCATGGCTCAGGCGCTCGGAACCGAGAACCGCTTCGGATAGAGGTACTGCCAGACGCCGTCGAGCGGCTCGCCCGGGTCGCGCGCCGAGAACTTCTCGAGCTTCGAGTTCACGCTGTAGCGCGGACCGATCTGGACGGTGCCGTTCTGGACGCGGGTCTCGAACCTGTCGAGGGGGCGCACGGGCGGTCCGCCCTCGACCTCGCCGCGGGCGTTGTACACGCCGCCGTGACAAGGGCACACGAAGCGCTGCGCCGGGCCGACCCAGCGGACCGGGCAGCCGAGGTGGGCGCAGCGTGTCGAGATCGCGATGAACTCGTCCGCGCGCTCGCCGAGGCTCGTGTTGCCCTTGCGGATGTAGACGGTCGTCTTGCCCGCCTCGCCGACGCTCGTGTCGAGCGTGAGCACCTTGGGCGTGTAGTCGTCGGCGCTGAAGTCAGTGGTCGCGCCGGCGTCCTGCCAGACCTCCTCGACCTTGTCGAACACAGGCCCGAGCGCGAATCCGATCGCGGGGAGCGCGATCGCAGCGCCGGCGATGCCGCCCGCCGCCAAGGCGCCACCGGTGAACAGGGCGCGGCGCGTGATGGTCTCGCCCTCGAAATAGCCGGGCATCTTCGCCTTCGGGAGCGGCTGCGGGCCGTTGGGCGCGCCGTCGCGCGATGTAAACGCACCGTTCTCCCCGGTGCCGGGGCGGCGTTCGGTCTCCGTGCGATCAGCCATCGAGAGAGGAAAGTTGCCGCTGTTACTAGGTTTGCGGCGCGGAAGACGCCGCATGACGAAACGCTATCAAGGCGTGCTGCGCTTCAAGCTCGATGCCGGCCGCCGCGGCCCTCCTGCTGACCTCGGCGAGCAGCTCCCCGGGATCGGCGGCACCCTCGCGCGCCCCGGCGATCGCGGCATCGTAGCCGGTCCATGGCCCGCCGCCGACTGCCAGCGCCGTCAGCATCCACAGGCCCTCGAGCAGAAGCCCGTCGGCTGCGCCCGCGGCATGGTGGCGCGCGCTCAGGGTGATCAGGTCCGCGAGCGCCGCGACGGCCGGGAGGTCTCCCATGGCCGCCAGCCGACTGAGCCCCAGCGCATACATGTAGTCGCCCGCCAGCAGCTGCAGGTCTTCGTCTGAGGTGTCCAGCAGGCGGCTGCGGCCGAAGTGCAGCAGGTAACCCTCCAGCACGCTCTCGATCACGAGGGCATATTCGGGTGCATCCGGGCGGCCGGCCCGCGCGGAGACGAGCAGCGGCCCCAGCGCGTCCTCCCCGGGGGCCGCGCCGAGCGCGGGCGCGATCGCCTCGCCCTCGGAGGACACGAGGTCGCGCAGCGCGGCCGTGCTGCTCATGCCGCGTGGGCCACGTCGAGCGACTCCGCCGCAGCCTCGATCGTGCGCTCGACCTGGTCCTCCGTGTGGGCCAGCGAGGGAAACCATGCCTCATACGGGGAAGGCGGCAGGTAGATGCCGCGCTCGAGCATCGCCGTCCAGAACCGCGCGAACGCCGCGTGATCAGCAGCCTGTGCGGAGGCGTAGTCGGTCACCGGCCGGTCCGCGAAGAAGACGGTCAGCAGGCCGGCCTCGCCCGTCACCTGCACGTGGTCGGCGCGCAGGCCCTGCACGAGGCGCCGCGTGACCCGGCCGAGCCGCTCGTACGCGGCGCCGTCGAGCTCTTGCAGCGTCGCGAGGCCCGCGGCGGTCGCGAGCGGATTGCCGGACAGCGTGCCCGCCTGGTAGGTCTGGCCGACCGGCGCGAGCTGCTCCATCACGTCGCGGCGACCCGCAACCGCGGCCAGCGGCAGGCCGCCGCCGAGCACCTTGCCGAGGATGGTCAGGTCGGGCCGCACGCCGAGCAGCTCCTGCGCCCCGCCGCGCGCGACCCGGAAGCCGGTGATCACCTCGTCGAGGACGAGCAGCGCGCGATGCGAGTCGCACGCGTCGCGCAGCAGCTGCAGGAAGCCGCTCCGCGGCGGGACGAGTCCCATGTTCGCCGCGATGGGCTCCGCGAGCACCGCAGCAACGTCGTCGTTCATCGCCGCGCGCAGCGCGTCGGCGTCGTTCCAGGGCACGACGATCGTGTCCGCAGCCTGCAATTGCGTCACGCCCGGCGACGCGGGGATGCCCTGCGTCGCAAGCCCGGAGCCGGATTCGGCCAGCAGCCCGTCGACGTGCCCGTGGTAATGGCCCGCGAACTTGACGATCTTGTCGCAGCCGGTGATTGCCCGGGCCAGGCGGACCGCCGTCATGGTCGCCTCCGTGCCCGAGGACACCAAGCGCACCATCTCGGCTGACGGCACACGCTCCACGACCTCCGCCGCAAGCTCCACCTCCGCCTCGGTCGGCGCCCCGAAGCTCGTGCCGCGCTCCGCCGCTTTCGTGACGGCCTCGACCACGGCGGGATGCGCGTGCCCGAGGATCAGCGGGCCCCACGAGCAGACGTAGTCGATGTAACGGTTGCCGTCGGCGTCCTCGATCTCGGCGCCGGCGCCCGACCGGATGAAGAGCGGCTCGCGCCCGACCGCGCCCATCGCGCGCACCGGGCTGTTGACGCCGCCCGGGATGACCTCCGTAGCGCGCCCGTACAGCTGATGTGAGCGCGTGTCGGTCACTCTGCCAACCGGTTGATCTGCTTGCAGATCAACCGCCCTGTTATTTATTGCGTGCCTCCCACTCCGCGTAGTCGGGAGTGAAGTAGTGCAGCCGCACCTTCTTGTACTCGGTCGAGGAGTAGAGCGTGGCGCGGTCGTCCCCGCTCAGGCCGCACACGCCCGCGACGCCGTCGAGCACGGCGTCGCACTCCTCCTTCGAGCGGCCGTGGGCCATCGTGAAGACGCTGTAGGGCCAGTCCGGATAGGTGGGCCGCCGGTAGCAGTGCGAGATGCCGCGCACGGCCGCCATCCGCGGCCCGATCTCCGCGATCTGGTCCTCGGGCACCTTCCAGACGCCCATGCCGTTCGCGGAGAAGCCGGCGCGGCGGTGGAACAGGATCGCGGCCACCCGGCGCAGCAGCTTTCGCTCGACCATGCCCTCGAGGTGCTCCAGCATCCGCTCGACCGGGATGCCGAGCTGCGCGGCGGCGGGTGCGTAGGCATCGGAGCGGACCTCCATCGGGCCCTGGAGCGCGCGGATCACGGCCACGTCGAAGTCGTCGAAGGGCACCGGGTCGCGCGGCCGGGGCTCGACCGCCTCGACAGGCGCGGCGAGCTGCTCGGTGCCGCCCTCCATCTCGAGGTTCATGTTGATCTTGAACATCGTGAGGGTGGGGAGCTTGCGGATCGACTCCGCGCCGCTGAGGCGCTTCAGCACGTCCAGGGTGCCGTCCACCCCGAGCTTGGAGTCGGGCGCGGTGGCGATCGTGAACCACAGGTTGAAGTCGTGGTTGCGCAGATAGTTGTGCGACACGCCGGGGTGCTCGTTGATCACCGCGGCGGCGCGGTGCGGGTGCTCGCTGTCGACGCGCGCCGCGACCAGCATCGAGCTGTAGCCGAGCGCGGTCGTGTCGAAGATCGGCGTGACCTCGCGGATGATCCGGTCCTCGAGCAGCTGCTGCGTGCGCTCCATCGCCTCGGCCTCGGTCATCTCGGCATCGCGCGCGACCGCTTCGAACGGGCGCGGAGCGAGCGGAAAGCGCGACTGCAGCGCGTTCAGCAGGCGCTTGTCGGTCTCGTCCAGCGGGACTGCGGCTCCCTGGGCGCGGGAGCGCAGCTTGGGCACGGCGCGTGTCAGTCCTGAAGCCAGCGGGCCACATCCTTTGCGTGGTAGGTGACGATCACGTCTGCGCCGGCGCGGCGGATCGCGGTGAGCGACTCCAGCACCGCACCGCGCTCGTCCAGCCAGCCGTTCGCGGCGGCGGCCTTCAGCGCCGCGTACTCGCCCGACACGTTGTAGGCGGCGACCGGGACGTCGACTTCCTCGCGCACGCGGCGGATGACGTCGAGATACGGCAGGGCCGGCTTCACCATCACCATGTCGGCTCCCTCCGCGACGTCGATCTTGGCCTCGCGCACGGCCTCGCGCCCGTTGGCCGGGTCCATCTGGTACCCGCGCCGGTCGCCGAACTCGGGCGTCGACTCGGCCGCCTCGCGAAACGGCCCGTAGAAGGCGGACGCGAACTTGGCGCTGTACGCCAGGATCGGCACTTCGCTGTGGCCCTCGCTGTCGAGCTGCGCGCGAATCGCGCCCACGCGCCCGTCCATCATGTCGGACGGCGCCACGGCGTCGGCCCCCGCGGCCGCATGGGAGATCGCGGTCTTCGCGAGCAGTTCCAGCGTGACGTCGTTGTCGACCTCACCGTCGTCGCGCACCACTCCGCAGTGGCCGTGCGACGTGTACTCGCACAGGCACACGTCGGTGATCACCGTGAGGTCGGGCTGCGCCTGTTTCAGCGCCCGCACGGCGAGCTGCACGATGCCCTCGTCGTCGTAGGCGCCGGAGGCTGCCGTGTCCTTGTCGGCGGGAATGCCGAACAGCAGCACTGCCGGCACGCCGAGCTGTGCGATCTGGCCGGCCTCCTCCGCGAGGTGGGAGATCGTGAGCCGCTCGATGCCCGGCATCGAGGCGACCGGCTCGCGCCGGTCCTGGCCGTGGGTGACGAACAGCGGGTAGACGAGATGGTCGACCGACAGGTCGGTCTCGCGCACCAAACCGCGCAACGCACCGGTGCGGCGCAACCTTCTCAGCCGCGTGGCGGGAAAAGACATGCCGGAACAGGATATCCAGGGGCCTCGCCCCGCCACGGGTCGCGCCTCAGCCGAAGCGCCGGATCGCAAGGCGGGATGCGAGCCCGTAGGCCACCGCCAGTGCGGCCAGGTGCAGGAGCGGCCCACCCAGGCTGCCGCTGGAGTAGAGCGCCGCGCGCATGGCGTCGACGGTCGCGTCGAACGGGAACACGAAGGACACGACCTCGGTGACGTCGTGCACCAGCGGGCCGACCGCCCCCGACGGGACGAGCGCCAGGAAGGCGACGGGCAGCAGGAGGGTGAAGGCGAGCAGCGAGGCCGCCTGCACCTCGCGCGCCAGCGCTCCGATCAGGGTGCCCATGGCTGCGAAGGCAGTCGCGGCCATCGCGATCGCCACCAGCCAGAGGTGAAAGCGGTCCCACTCCACGGTCGCAAACGTGGCCACCACCAGGAGCATCAAGAGAGTCACGGGTAACGCGCCGGCCAGGGCGAACAGTCCCTTCTCGGCCAGCAGCGTCGTGCGGGACACCGGTCCCCGGACGAGCCGGTCGAAGGTGTTCTGCTCCCGTTCGAGCGCCAGCGCACCCGATGCCAGCAGCACCGTCACGAACATCAGCGACACCGCGACCGCGACCGCCGCCGCGAAGGTGGTGAGCGGCACGCGCGCGCCGCTGACGACCTGCTTGTCCACGCGGATGGGCTCGCTGAGCGCGGTCAGCACCTGGCTCGACAGCCCGAAGTTCGCCTGAGCGATGCGCGTGAACCGCACGACGCGGTCGAGGTCGCGGCGCTCGGGCGAGCCGCGCGGCAGCCGCCGGCGAGCGGCCTCGACCGACTCGCCGATGCGCCGCAGCCCCAGCACGTTGAACCGCTCACCGAACACCGTCACGTTGCCGCCGTTCAGCAGCAGGTCGAGGTAGCGCACGTTGGCCTGCGTGAGGGCGCGCGCGACCTGGCGGTTGGCCTCCGAGACGGCGGCGGCGATCGCGTCGTCCACCAGCCGTGCCTTCACCGGGTCCTCCTCGCTCACGATCACCTCGAGCTGCGGCTGCTCCACGCGCGACTCGATCTGCCGGAACGTGTCCTCCGGGATGATCAGGGCGCCCACGACGTCGCCGTCACGCACCAGCCGCTCCGCCTCCTCGCGCGTCGAGACCTGCACAGGCTCGATGTGGTCGCGCACCTGATCGCCCGAGATCCCGAGTCGCAGCGGCCCGGTGCCGACGTCCAGCGACTGCCCCCGCGGCACCTCGTTCACGAGCGCGACGCGCGGCTTGTCCGACTCGCGGCTGAGCGTCAGGCCGATGAGCAGCGCCACCACCAGGGGATAGAGCACGAGCAGCGCGAGGAGCAGCGGCGAGCGCCACAGGATGCGCAGGTCCTTGACGAGCAGGCTGCGCATCTAGTGGCCCTGTTCCCGGAGGAACGCGACGAATGCCGACTCCAGGTCACCGTCGGCGCGGACGCGCTGCTGCAGCTCGTGCGGAGGGCCCCAGAACAGCGCCTCCCCGTCTGCCAGCACCAGCACGCGGCCGGCGTAGCGCTCGGCCTCCGAGACCGTGTGCGTCGCGAAGACGACCGTCGTGCCGTCGTCGGAAAGCCGGCCCAGGTACTCCCACAGGCGCTCGCGCTGGCGCGGGTCGAGCGCGGCGCTGGGCTCGTCCAGCAGCAGCACCGGCGGGCTCGAGAGCAGCCCGATCGCCACGTTGAGGCGCTGGCGGTTGCCGCCCGACAGCTCGCCGACCTGGTCCCCCGCGCGCTCGCTCAGCCCGGTCTGGTCGAGCATGCGCTCGACGCTCGCCCGCACGTCGTCGACGTGTTCGAGCTCGGCGAACAGGCGCAGGTTCTCCGCCGCCGTGAGCTTGTCGTAGACCGCGGGCGCCTGTGGCACCCAGCCGACCCGGCCGTCCGCGCGGACCGTCCCGGCGTCCGGGGCCTGGATCCCGGCGAGGATGGTCAACAGGGTCGTCTTGCCGGCCCCGTTGGGGCCGATGCAGGCCACCCGCTCCCCGGCCGTTACCTCCAGCGAGACGCCCTTCAGCGCGGCCCGTGCGCCAAAGCTCTTGCGCAGTCCCTCCGCTGCAAGCACGACGGGCGGAGGAGCATGCATCCTGCGAGGGTAACGTCCCATCCGGTATACACGTGCCATGTCGGGCAAGCGCGTGCTCTTCCTGGGGGACATCGTCGGCGAGCCCGGCCGGATGGCCGTCACGACCACGCTGCCTGCGCTGGTCGAGCGCCATGCCCCCGACCTCGTGGTCGCGAACGGCGAGAACGTCGCCGGCGGGCTGGGGATCACCCCGCGCACCGCGGACAAGCTGCTCGAGGCCGGCATCGACGTGCTGACCACCGGCAACCACGTCTACCGGCACCGCGACATCTACGAGTACCTCGACGCCAGCGACCGCATCGTGCGGCCGGCGAACTACCTCGAGTCGAACCCGGGAAAGGGCTACACCGTCGTGGAGCGCAACGGGACCCGCTGGGGCGTCGTGAACCTGAGCGGCAACGTCTTCATGGACGCGGCCTACTCACCGTTCCACGTCGCGGACCGCATCCTCGCGAAGCTGAAGGGCGACGCCGACTACGTGATCGTCGACCTGCACGCGGAGGCGACCAGCGAGAAGGTCGCGATGGGCTGGCACCTCGACGGGCGCGTCACCGCCGTCGTCGGCACGCACACCCACGTGCCCACCGCGGACGACCGCGTCCTTCCGGGCGGCACCGCCTACATCACCGACGTCGGAATGACCGGGCCGCGCGGCGGCGTCATCGGCGTCAAGCGCGAGCAGGCGATCGAATCCCTGGCAACGATGATGCCGGTGCGGTTCGAGACCTCGCCCGAGGACCCGTGGCTCATGGGCGTCCTGATCAGCGCGTCGCAGCCGCCGCAGGCCGACGCCATCGCGCCGGTGCGACGATCCGCGCCAGGAGTGACGTGAGCGCCACGAGCAGGAGCGCGTTGCGCGCGCCCGTGAGCACGGCGGCGCCGGTGTTGCCGTACACCAGGTCCCAGTAGCGGGCCGGGAACTCGAGCTGGGTCAGGACGATCGCCGCGGTCACCGCGGCGGCGGCGGTCCACTCGCGCCACGCCCAGGCCAGCGCGGCGAAGGGAACGAGCCAGATCACGAACTGCGGCGAGAGGACCTTGCCCAGGGCCACGAACGCCACCAGGGTCGCGAACGCGCACAGGACGAGCCAGCGGGCGTCCGTGCGCCGCCGGGCGGCGAAGGCCACGGCGACGACCGCCGCCAGGGCGAGGACGGCGAAGACCGCTCCGACAGCGTCGGCGGGGCCGCCGACGAGGCCCTGGGACTTGTACGCGCTGGGGTGCGCGGGGACTCCGGTCACCGTGCTGTCGCCGACCGCCAGCAAGACCGTCGCCGGTGTCGACTCGATCTGGACCGGGCGATCGACGTGGAAGGTCACCACGCGCGCGAGGCCGTGCGGGGCGAACGGCAGCGCGATGAGCGCCACGACCACGGCGAACACCGCTGCGCCCTGCCACGCGGCGCGGCGCTCGCCGCGCCCCACAAGCCACACGAGCGTCATCGGGACGAGCAGGGCGGGGAACAGCTTCGTCGCCGTGCCGAGCCCGAGCAGGCCAAGCCCCAATCGCGGCCGGTCACGCGCAAGCGCGAGCAGCGCACCCATCGTCATCGCCGCCGGCCAGAGGTCGAAGTGGGTCCGGTACAGCGCCCCGACCGCGAGGGGGCTGAGGATCAGCGCTCCGGCGCAGACGGGGCCCGAGCCTTCGCCCGCCTCGCACAACCGCACCGTGGTGCAGAACAGGACGAGGCCCGCGACCAACATGAGCAGCCCGAAGGCCAGGTCGAAGTCGCTCGTCTGCGCGGCAAGCCACATCGGGACGAGCGCGACCGGCGGGTACTCGGTCCCACCGTGCTCGTAAGGCCAGTGGCCCTGGCCGACCACATTCGCGATGTCCCGGTAGATCGGGAGGTCGGTGATGGCCGCGTTGCTGGTCGGCCCGACCGTCGTCGCCAGCACGCCTACGACCGCGAACGCGGCCGCCCCGGCCAGCAACCGCGCCCACGGCATCCGCTCGCCGTCCAGGCTCGCCCGATTGGATGCCGGGCGCGTCGTCCGGCTGCGTCTCATGCCGGGACGGGCGTGCGCTCCTCCTGCGCCGGCACGGCCACCGCCTCGGGCGGGGCCGCCCCCGGTTCGCCGTAGCGGCCGAGCAGCGCGACGAGCACGAGCACGCCGAGCCCCGCCGCGCCGCGCGCGCGCGGCGACCCGTGCCGCAGCGTGGCGATCAGCAGCCCGAGCACGAGCACGCACGGCGGCGCGAGATGCGCGCCCGTGCGATCGAT
>DASRIA010000028.1:0-23843 GCA_035650255.1 Solirubrobacterales bacterium | reverse complement strand
CAGGCCCTGCGCCGGGTGCTGCGCCAGGACCCGGATGTGATCCTGATCGGTGAGATGCGCGACGAGGAGACGGTGGGGACCGCCCTCAGCGCCGCCGAGACCGGGCACCTGGTCCTCAGCACGCTGCACACGATCGACGCGGTCGAGACGGTCAACCGCATCATCGACTTCTTCCCGCCGCACCACCACCAGCAGGTGCGCGCGATGCTGGCCGGGGCGCTGCGCGGCGTGATCTCCCAGCGGCTGGTCCCGACCCTGGACGGCGAGGGACGCGCGCCGGCCTGCGAGGTGCTGACGATGACCGGCCGGGTGCGGGACCTGATCTCCAACCCCGCCGAGACCAACAAGCTGGGCGAGGTCATCGCCGAGGGCTCCTACTACGGCATGCAGACCTTCGACCAGGCGCTGCTGAAGCACTATCAGGAGGGCGTCATCTCCATGGAGGAGGCGCTCAAGGCAGCCACCCACCCGCACGACTTCAAGCTGCTGGTCGCGGCCGAGGGCCAGCGCTCCACGTCGGTCGAGCAGATCTACTCGAGCGACCGCTCCCGCGATACGCCGCCTCCGGGCCTCGACACCAACGGCGTCGGGGGACCGGGCTACGGCGACGAGCGCAGCGCGTACGCCTCCCCGGCGACGTAGCGCGACACCCGCCGCAGGCCTCCTCACTTCAACTTGTAAAGCCACTGGTATCATCGCCAGAGGCGCACAAGCCGCGCCGTCGCGAGGAGAGCGCGAAGAATCACCATGGCGAACCAGACTTGTCCTGTCTGTCATACGGCCGAGATCATCTCCGGCAAGTGGACCCTCCTCGTGATCAGGGACCTGGCCGAGGGCTGCAGCCGCTTCTGCGAGCTCGAGCGCTCGCTCGAGGGCATCAGCCCGCGCACCCTCTCGCTGCGCCTGCGCGCACTCGAGGCGGAGGGCATCGTGGAGCGCCGCACGTACCCCGAGGTGCCGCCGCGCGTGGAGTACACGCTCACGGCGAAAGGCGAGGCGCTCGTGCCGTTGATCGAGCAGATGCGCCGCTACGGCCGCGACTGGCTCGTAAACGGGAACGGCCACCAGCCGGAGGCCATTCGCCACACCGAGCCGGTAGGCGCCTCCGCTCCGCCGACACGACACTGACCAGCCGCCCCGGGCGGCTTTTTTCATGGCTGCGACCGGCCCGCCTGCGGCCCGCTAACTTAGGCCGCTTGCCGTGCCGCCTCCACGGCGGTTGAACCCGAGGAAGGGAGCTTTCCCATGAGCCGCATCTTGAGGCGGCGGCCGTCCCCTGCGATGGTCGTCGCGTTTATAGCGCTGGGCGTGGCGCTGGCGGGCACGGCCAGCGCGCTGCCCGGCAAGAGCCGCGTGCGCAAGGACGACATTGCGCGCGCCGCCGTGCGCACGCAGCACATCTACAAGAACGCCGTGCGCACCAAGCACATCCGTGCGCGCAACGTGACGCGGTCGAAGATCGCTCGCCGCGCCATCAACTCCGAGCTGGTCGGCCAGGACGCGCTCACGGGCGAGAACGTCGTCGAGTCGTCGCTCTCCACCGTGCCCAACTCGAGCAAGGTGAACAGCCGCAGCGTCGAGAAGCTCGCGTTCGTCGCGGCCGCGGGCACCGGCGGGACGTCCGTGTTGAACCTCAACGGGCTGTCGATCGCCGCCGCCTGTAACGCGGGCCCCGCGCTCAGCGTGAGCGCGACGACCGCGGTCGGCGGGTCCTGGATCCACGCCGGCGGCACGCACGGCGGGGCGGGCAACTACTACGTGTTCGACGACACCTTCACCCCGGGAGAGTCGTTCGACGTGCTGCAGAACGCCGTCACGGGCAGCACCGCGCTGCGCGGGACGCTGACGTACGTGCGGCCCGACGCCGAGGTGGTCACCGCGCACTACCTGGCGCAGGAGACCGCCACGGGCTGCGTGTTCGCCGGCAGCGCGATCGGCTGACGGCAGGCATCCGCGGCCCCCGGCGGCTGGGGCGCATGTCCGGGTCGATACCCGGAAGTGCGCCCCAGCCTCGTTTTTTCGGGCACGGGAGCGAGAACTCGTCTACCTTCGTCTTGGGACCTCGGGCAGGGGCCCTCGCTAGCTCCGAATCTCCTCGGACGGCTTTGTGCTTCGCCCGAACGCAGGGATTGCTGAGGGAAATAAGTGGAAGGAGCCAAATTGTCCCGTCTGTGGAAGTACCGCCCTTCGCCGGCGATGATCGTGGCGACGCTCGCACTCTTCGTGGCCATGGGCGGAACCGGTTATGCAGTCAGCCAGCTCCCGAAGGGGAGCGTCGGGTCCGCGCAGCTGCGCAAGGGCGCAGTGCGGGCCAAGCACCTGAAGGCCGGATCGGTCACGAAGGCCAAGCTTGCGAAGAGCGCGATCAGCGCCCTCAGCGCGCCGGCGCCGGCGGGGACGGCCGGCCCGGTCACGAGCTCCGCCGCGCCATCCACGCCTGACCGCGTCGCGTTCGCGGACAAGGCGGGCTACGCGGACAAGGCGGGGTACGCCGACAGGGCAGGGCATGCCGACCAGGCTGCCTCGCTGGAAGCGGCCGCCGCAGCGAGCATCGCCGCCCAGGCCGCCAAGACGGTGACCGACGGCCTGCCGCAGATCCCGTCGGGTGGCCAGGCGCGCTGGGTCGAGCCGTTCACAATCGCCGCGAACGAGGAGAAGAAGGTGATCGACGCAGGTCCGTACCTCACCCTGACCGCACGATGCAGGGTGAACCAGACGATCGACGGACACGCCAACCAGGACCAGGCCGACATCATCATCTCGACGTCTCAAGACGGCGCTGCGTTCGACGGGGACGACTTGCTCGGCAAGCTCGACAAGAACGACAACATCGAGTCGCGCCAGTTCGTCAACACCACCATCCCGAGTCCGACCGGGGCGCCTCGCTTCGAGGCATCGTCCGACGGACTCGCGATCGGGCACAACGGTGTGATCTACATCAAGGGCTCGTACCTGTTCGCAGGCGTGAACGTCAACGGCAAGGACGACAAGTGCGTCTTCGGCGGCTACGTCTTCCTGTAGGCCTTTAGATCCGAGGAGCAGCTCCGAGGGGCGGTGCGCAAGCGCCGCCCCTCTTTCGTGCTGGGGCAAGGAAGAGGCGGACATGCGGCGAAGTCACCGCCCGTGCGGAACCGGGGGCTCCACGATCAGCTGCAGCAGTTCACCGAGTCGGCATCGCACCTGCTGTCGGCGGCGGTCGAGGCCGGTGCGGAGATCCCGTTCGAGGTGGCCGAGAGCCCGGGCGCGCGCTCGGTCCTCTATCGCTACCGCCCGCTGTCCTCCGAGTTCGTGCGGGAGCGCTTCACGGAGCTCAAGTCGATGCCGGGCTTCGGCGTCGCAGCGTCCGCGCTGGCGCGCATCGAAGGAGTGTCCGGCTACCTGCGAGTGATGGGCGCGAACTACGTGCCGGCCGCCGAGCGCGATCGCGCCGAGGCCGCCATCGAGCGCTTCCTGGGCCGCGTATGGGAGGACTCCAGCTCGTTCGAGCTCGACCTCCCGCGCTTCGAGCGCGCCTACCGTGAGCTCGAGTCGATCGTCTACGAGGACACCGCCGTCAACACGGTCCTCGCGCCGGTGGTCGGCGTCGTCATGGAAGGCGAGCGCTGGGAGCTCGGCTCCGGCGTCACCCTTGCGCGCGGCGACCAGGTCGAAGCTCCACCGGAGGCGGTGTGGGGCAGCGGGCGGGCCGGCGACGAGCCGCACACCCTCGTGATGCTCACCGTCCAGTCGCGTCCGAGCGAGCCTCCTCCGCTGACGGAGGCGCGCGTCGCGTTCAAGCGCCTGGTCACCGCGCTGCGCCTCCTGAAGTCCGGGGCGGCCACCCTCGGCTCGACGGCCTGGTGGCGCACCGACGACGGCCCCTGGCAGCCGGTGCCGCTCGGCTCGGCCGGGCGCGTGCGAGGCCCGCGTTACTGGCTGGAGGAGCCCGAGCGACCCGAGCTGGCGGAGCTGTTCGAGCTCGCGCGCGCACGCCATGCGCACGGCGGATCCCTGCCGTGGGCCCTGGCGCGGTTCGAGCTCGGCTGCGAGCAGCGCGTCGCGCTCGACGGGCTCTCGGACCATTTGCTTGCGCTGCGGGCGCTGCTCGATCGCGGCGAGTCGCTGCCGGGCGACTTGGCGCGGCGCCTGGGAGCTCTGTGCGCCGAGCCTGCTCACCGTGAATCCGTGCAGGAGACCGTCGAGCACGCCTTCCGGCTCGAGCGCCTGGTGATGCGGGGGGACGTCGACGCCGGCTACCTCCAGGCGATCGGCGTGTCGTCCCCGGACGCGGTCGTGTCGGAGCTCGAGGACCACCTGCGCGCTCTGCTGCGCGACATGGTGTGCGGACACCTGGCACTCGATCTCACCGGGATCGCCGACGACCTGCTGAGCACCTCCGCGCCGAGAACGGCGGAGGTCGCGGCAGCGGCCCCGCCGGCGCCCGATCCCGCCCCGCCGCCCGAGCCCGAGTTCGTGGTGCGCCGCGGCGAAGCGGCCGCGGATGAGGATCCGCACTTCGAGGAGCCGGATCCGGAGCCGGAGCCGGACGCGGGCGACCATGACACCGAGGAGGCGGTCGCGGTCGGCGGAGTGCGTGAGGTGCGCGGCGAGGAGCCCGCCGAGGACTGGGACCTCGACGACGACGCCGCGGATTACTCCGCAGCGGTCTGACGACCGCTGCGGAATGAGAACCGTCCGGCGGCAAGCCGCCGGACGAGCCAGGTCTACTACACGCCGGCGCTCTCGAGGATCTCGCGGCGCTCGGCGCTCGACGAGAACAGGTACCGGTTGACCTGCGCGAGGCCGTCGATGTCGTGCACGTCCTCGTCGAAGTACGGCACGCACAGGACGCAGTCCTCTTCGAGCCGCGCGGTGAGGCGCGCCATGTTCTCGCGATCGCGCGCGGCCAGCGCGCGGTAGTTCTCGAAGTTCTCGTATACGCGGGCGGCGAGGTCCTCGTCATCCAGCGCCTGCGCGAGGTCGGAGGGCAGCCGCGCCAGGATCTCCTGCTCGAGCTCGCCGGGGTCGTCGCCCGCGAACGTGCCGGGCTCCAGCGGCCGCACGAAGTCGTGGTGGACCTTGTTCACGACCACGCCGCCGAACGGCAGGTGTGCCTCCTTCAGCCGCCGCCAGAAATACACGCCCTCGTCGATCGCCTCACGCTGGGGAGCGGTCACCAGCAGGAACGTCGTGTCGCGGTGCGCGAGCAGCTCCTTCACACGCTGCGCGCGCTCGCTGAAGCCCTCGGCCATGTTCCCGAAGCTCTGGAAGAACTCCGACAGGTCCTGCAGCAGGTCGATGCCGGTGATGCGCTTCAGCGCCGAGAAGAGCACGCCGCCGGAACGGCCGAGCACCTTCACGCCAAGCCTTCCCGGCTTGAGGAAGAACTGCAGGGAGCGCCCCTCGATGAAGCGCGACATGCGCTCCGGGGCGTCGATGAAATCGAGCGCGTGGCGGGTAGGCGGCGTGTCCAGGACGAGCAGGTCGTAGCGCGCCTCCTGGTGCAGCTCG
Source organism: Solirubrobacterales bacterium (assembly GCA_035650255.1). GTDB lineage: Bacteria > Actinomycetota > Thermoleophilia > Solirubrobacterales > JBBDJG01 > DASRIA01. The sequence goes on along the minus strand of DASRIA010000028.1, from coordinate 18,353 downwards.
TACAGCTTCTCCATCGCCATGTACTCCTGCGAGCCCGCCATCGCGTTGGAGATCTCCTGGTAGATGCGGTTCTGGAGGATGCGGTCGCGCGTCTCCTCGTCCGGCGCATGGCGCTCGACGAGGTCGTCGAAGGTGCGCTTCGCATCGAGCATCATCGCCCACAGCTCGCCCTTCATCTCGATCCCGTGGGCGGCGAACCGCTCCGGGTCCACGAGCCGCTCCTCGTTGCCCAGCTCGGGCAGCCCGAGCGAGTTCGCCAGCCGCTTGGCGGGATCGATCGTGAGCACGGCGACCTTCAGGCCCTGCGCCGCCATCCCCATCGCGATCGCTGCGGAAGTGGTGGTCTTGCCCACGCCGCCGGAGCCTGCGCAGATGCAGATCTTCCTGTCTTCGAGCATGTCGCGGACGTTCACGTCTGCTCCTCGATCCTGTCCGCCAGCTCCTCCACCGCTTCCATGTCGAGCTGCGGCCGGAAGAGGAACGGCAGCTCGACCGGGTCCTGGCCCGTTCCCTCGGCGAGGCGCTCGAGCTGCTCCGTGTTCGCGCCGGCGCGCCGGTGCTCGGACAGCGCGGCGCGCACCGCTGCCCGGCGCGCCGTCCCGGCCGGGTCGCCGTTGCCGTTCGCGTCCTGCTCGGCATGGTCGCGCAGGACGGCCGCCTCGGCGTCTGTGAAGAGCTCCGGGTAGATGCCGTTCATCAGGACGAGGTCGAGCGGCAGGCCCAGGTCGCGGTCGAGATTGCGCTGCAGGTCGACCGTCTCGTTGACCGGCATCTCCTCCGGCCACGCGACCGCGACCACGGAGGTGAGGCTGGTGTCGGTGATGAACTCGAAGATCGTGTCCGCCTGGCGCTTGATCGGGCCCACGCGGGCGATGTCGCCGAAGGTCTTGGGCGTGCGCAGCAGGCCCAGCCCGTGTCCCGTGGCCGGCGCGTCGACGATCACGAGGTCGTACTTCGAGCCTTTCTTGACGCGCCGGTCCAGCTGCGCCAGCTCCCAGATCTTCCCCACGGTGACCAGTTCGCGGAGCCCCGGTGTCGCCGCGGCGAAATACGTGAAGATCCTGTTCTTGAACATCAGGTCGTAGACCGGCTTGATGCGAATCTGCATCTGGAGGTACTCCTCCAGCGCATGCTGAGGATCGATCGAGAACGCGTAGAGGTCCTCGCCGATCTCGGTCTCCCGGTAGCCGACGCCCTCCCGGTGGAACACGTAGGACATGCGCTCCTGCTGCGCCACCTCGCACACGATCGTGCGCTTACCCTGGCGCGCGGCGGCCACGCCGAGCGCGGCGGCGACCGTGGACTTGCCCACGCCGCCCTTGCCGGTCACGAAGATCAGTCGCTTGTCGAAGAGTTGGCTCATCGCGGCGCGAGGAGGATCGGCCCAGGCGGCCGATGCAGGTTAGAGCAGGGAAACACCCCGCCCTCCCTGCGCTGACGCGGGAGGAATGTGCACCCCTTATCCGAATACCCCCGCACGATGGGTTTACTCCAGCGATTCGCGCGCCCTGAGTACAAGCTCGGGCCCGACCAGGAGGAGCGCAAGGAGCCGGATCCCGAGCTGCAGGCCGAAGCGGCCGCGCAGACCGTGCCAGCTCCGCCCTCCCCCGCAGAAGGAGGTGGCGGCGTGGAAGGCAACGGCCTCACGCCGGACACAGGCTCCGGCCCGCAGGTACAGCAGACGCAGCCAGTCACCGGTCACGCAAAAGTGATCGCCTTCGCCAACCAGAAGGGCGGGGTGGCGAAGACCACCACCACGCTGAACCTCGCCGTGGCCTTCGCGGAGGCCGGGCACCGCGTGCTGGCGGTCGACATGGACCCGCAGGGGAACCTCACCATGAGCCAGGGCATCGACCCCGACACGGTCGAGAAGTCGATGTACCACGTGCTGGTCGACAACCTCTCCATCCGCGAGGTGATCCGGAAGCGGGAGGTCGATGTTGCCTGCGCCTCCATCGACCTGGCCGGCGCCGAGATCGCGATGAGCACGAAGATCGGGCGCGAACGCTCGCTCGAGAAGGCGCTCAAGGCCGTGCGCGAGGACTACGACTTCGTGTGCATCGATACGCCGCCTTCCCTGGGCCTGCTGACCATCAACGCCTTGACAGCCGCCCACAAAGTTATCGTCCCGGTCCAGTGCGAGTACCTGTCCATGCGCGGACTGATCCAGCTGCAAAACACGCTCTCGATGATCCGTGAGGAACTGAACCCCGGTGTCGAGATCGAGGGGATCCTCCCCACGCTCGTGGACGCCCGCACGGTGCATGCCAAGGAGGCGATCGAGATCCTGGAGGAGAACTTCGGCGATCGCGTGTTCGCCACCCGCATTCGCAAGACAATCCGGTTTGCGGAGGCTCCGGTGAAGGGCACCTCGGTCCTGAAATACGATCCCGACGGATCGGCAGCCGAGTCCTACCGCGACCTTGCCAAGGAGGTTCTCGAACATGTCAGGCCCAGGTAAGCGCGCGAGCATGCGCGAGGGACCTCTCGCGGCACTTTTCCGCCGTACCGACGAAGACGCTCCGAACGAGGAGGGACCGCCGCCCCCGCCGCCTGCCCAGGAGCAGAAGCTCGACTATCAGCAGGATCGCTACGCGGCCGAGGAGCAGCAGCGGCTGCCGAGCCCGAAGGAGCGCCTCAGCGCGGCCTTCTCGCAGGACATCCCGCACAACGTGATGGAGCGTCCGGGCGAGCCGTCCCGCGAGTACCGCCCCCGCGACGAGCCGAAGATCACCCGCGCCGCCGTGCACCAGCCGGTGCTGCGCGTGGTCGGCGTCGGCGGTGGCGGCGTGAACGCGGTCAACCGCATGGTGGAAGCCGCGGTCGAAGGCGTGGAGTTCATCGCCGTGAACACGGACGCGCAGTCGCTGCAGCAGAGCGCTGCGCACGTCACCCTGCACATCGGCAACGACATCACGCGCGGCCTGGGGTCGGGATCCGATCCCAAGGTCGGTCACGCCGCCGCGATCTCGGACGACGATCGCATCAAGTCGCTGCTGAAGGGATCCGACATGGTCTTCGTCGCCGCCGGATCGGGCGGCGGAACGGGCACGGGCGCGGCGCCGGTCGTCGCGCGTATCGCCCGCGAGGTAGGCGCGCTCACCGTCGGCATCGTGACGAAGCCGTTCGGCTTCGAGGGCACCCGCCGCGCCCGCCAGGCGGACGACGGCGTGAACGAGCTCGCGAAGCACGTGGACACGCTGATCGTGGTCCCGAACAACCGGCTCCTCGCCGTGCTGGAGAAGGGCACGTCGATGGTCGATGCCTTCCGGGTCGCGGACGACGTCCTGCGGCAGGGCGTGCAGGGCATCAGCGACCTGGTGACTCTGCCGGGGCTGATCAACCTCGACTTCGCCGACGTGCGCACGATCATGAGCGACGCCGGCCAGGCGCTGCTCGGCATCGGCATGGCGACCGGCGACAAGCGCGCGGTTGCGGCGGCCCACGAGGCCGTCTCGTCGCCGCTGCTCGAGACCTCGATCGAGGGGGCGCGTTCCATCCTGCTGTCGATCACCGGCGGCCCCGACCTCTCGCTGTGGGAGGTCAACGAGGCCGCGCGGGCCGTGTCGGAGGCCGCGCACCCGAGCGCGAACATCATCTTCGGCGCGATGGTCGACGAGAAGATCTCGGACGAGTGCTGGGTCACGGTCGTGGCGACGGGCTACGGCGACCGCCCCACGCGGCGCTCGACGTCGAGCGGGTTCACGGAGCCGAAGGGCGAGCCGCGCGTGCGCCGCAACTCGGTGTCGGACCTGTCCGGGGACTTCGAGATCCCCGAGTTCGTCCCGCAGCGCTAAGCGCCGACTACTCTGCCCCACATGAAAGGTGTGGTGGCCGCGGGTCATCCCGTGACGGCGGAGGCCGGCGCGCAGGTGCTGCGCGAAGGCGGCAACGCGTTCGACGCGGCGGTGGCCGCATCGCTGGCCGCCTTCGTGGCCGAGAGCCCGCTGACCAGCCTGGGTGCCGGCGGCTTCGCGCTCCTGCACTGCGCGGGCGGCGGCGGCGACCACCTGCTCGACTTCTTCGTGGAGGCCGGCGGGCGCGACCTCGACCCTGACGCTCGCGGCGTGCTGGAGGCGGTCGAGATCCGCTTCGACGAGACGCCGCAGGTATTCAACATCGGGCCCGCGTCGTGCGGGGTGCCCGGGACGGCCGCGGGCCTGTGGGAGGTGGCGCGCCGCTTCGGGACGATGCCGTTCGGAGGGCTGGCGGCGGCCGCTGTGCGCCATGCGCGCGACGGCGTGCGCGTGACCCCCGAGCAGGCGTACGTCTTCACGATCCTCGACCCGATCCTGTGCCGCTATCCGGAGACCGCGGAGCTCTACAGGCCCGGCGGCGACCTCCTCACGGCCGGTGACACGTTCCGGTTCCCCGATCTCGGTGACGCACTCGAGGCGATCGCGCAGGAGGGCCCCGGTCATCTCTACGGCGGGGACCTCGGGCGGCGCATCTCCGACTGGATCGCGGAACGGGGCGGGCTCCTGGCGCCCGCCGACTTCGCCGCCTACGAGGTGATCGAGCGGGACCCCGTCGAGGTCACGTACCGCGACCGGCACGTGTTGACGAACGCCCCGCCGTCATCGGGCGGCGTGCTGATCGCGTATGCGCTGGAGTTGCTGCAGCGATGGGGGAGTCCCCCGCCGCTCGACGACCCGAACGGCCTCGCGCTGCTGGCCGAGGTGATGGTCGAGGCGAGCAGGGCCCGGGAAGGCGACTTCCACAACCGGCTGCACGAGGAGCGATTCGCGGAGCGGTTCCTCGGCGGCCCGCACGTGGCGGAGGCTGCGGGGCGGATCGGGAGCGGCCTCGCGTCTCACGCGGGAGGGCCGCTGGGGTCGACCACGCACATCTCGGTGCTCGACGGCGACGGCAACGCGGCCAGCATCACCTGCTCCAACGGGTCGGGGTCGGGCGTGCTCGCTCCCGGCACGGGCGTGCACCTCAACAACATGCTCGGCGAGGAGGACCTGAACCCGCACGGCTTCCACATGCACGAGCCCGGCACCCGCGTGACGAGCATGATGGCGCCGACGCTGGTGCTGCGCGACGGCGAGATCGAGCTCGCGGTGGGCAGCGCCGGGTCGAACCGCCTGCGGTCGGCGATCCTGCAGGTGATCCGCTACGTCGTGGACTACGGGAAGGACGCCGGGGCGGCGGTGCGCATGGGGCGCATGCACTACGAGGCGGGCACGGTGCACGTCGAGCCCGGGTTCAGCAAGCAGGCGATCGACGAGCTCGAGCGCCGCGGCTACCCGGTCGTGCGCTGGAAGGGCCTGAACCTCTTCTTCGGCGGAGCGCAGGCCGCGCTTCGCGACCCCGCGACGGGCGAGCTGGCGGGCGCCGGCGATCCCCGCCGGGGCGGCGTCGCGGTCGTCGTGGACTAGGCGCCGCGTTGCTACTGCGGGCCGCGCTCCATCCGCGTGGTGTGCTCGAAGCGCGGCGTCCACGGCTGTGCCGAGCTGGTCCACACCTCCACCGCGGGCTCGAGCCATGATGCGTCGTCGAGCGATCCGGCCTTGATGAAGGCCAGCTCCGGTAGCACGGCGGCCATGCTGAAGACCGGCGCGCCGCACGCCGAGCAGAAGCTGCGGTGCGTTTCCTGGCCGTGGTCGTCCCCCGTCGTCGCGAACGTTGCGATGGTGCTGCCCTCGACGTTGAGCGCGGCGCGCGGTACCGCCACGATCACCGAGAACGGGTTGCCCGTCTGGCGCTGGCAGTCCGTGCAGTGGCAGACGGCCTGCACCACCGGGTCGGCGTCGACGCTGTAGGTCACGCTGCCACACAGGCAGCGACCGGTGATCGGCTTGGGCGCGCTCATGCCCGGAGGACGCTACAAGAGACAGCGGGCCGGGGCGCGCCCGGCGCCTACTGAAAGCGGACCTTGCCGTTCTTCTGGGCGCGGTCCGAGATGTCGCGGGCCAGCTCGACGCGCTTGATGCCGGCCTTGAACAGGCGCGCCAGCATCCGGAGCCGCTCGCCCTCCGAACGCAGCTCCAGCAGCCCCTGCTTCACGTCGAGCTCGATCTCGACAGTCGCGGCCATCTCGTACGCGCTCAGCTCGGCCAGCGCGTTCGCGTCGGGACGCTCGCTCGTGAGGCTCTCCAGCAGGTCGGCATAGCGCTCTCGCGCGTCGTCGCCCGCCTCCTCCTGGTCGGGCCCGGGGCGGTCGCCCAGCAGCTCGATCTTGCCCGCCGGGTACACGTGCTCCTCCTGGCGTTCCAGCAGCCGGAACGGGCTGCCGCCGCGCACGAGGACGTTCATGCGCCCGTCCTCCATCTGCTCGAGCACCTCCGCCACCCGGGCGGTGCAGCCGATTTCCTTGAGCCCGTCGTCGGACAGCCACACGATCCCGAACTCGCTGCCCTCGTCGATGCACAGCGAGATCATGGTCTTGTAGCGGTCCTCGAAGATGTGGAGCGGGATCACCTCGGTCGGGAGCAGCACGACCGGCAGCGGGAACAGCGGGAAGTCCGGCTGGGGCTCGGCGACCATCCCGCCAAGTGTAGGACGCGCAGGAGGGCTGAGATCAGGCCGGCCGGCGGCCCGACAGCATCAGGTTGTAGAAGAGGTTCGCCGGCAGGCGCGGCTCCAGCAGCCTGCCGTCCAGGCTCTGCAGCGCCAGGTAGCTGCGGAACGCGAACTTGTGCCACGCATGGGGGACCGACTCCGGAGTCACGTCGGACTCCAGCCTGCGCAGGAACCAGCCGTACATGTTCGCCACCAGCTCCTCGCCGCACACCCGCACGCCGGTGAAGCCGGCCGCCGCCGCCAGCGCGCGCAGCTCGTGGGGAGTGAACGTGTGCACGTCGACCAGCCCTTCCAGCTCGCCGTACGTGAGCTCGGCCGGGGGCGCCGGATGCGTGCCGTTCGCCTTCGGCGAGGCGCTCATCAACCTGCGCCAGGCCGGCTCGACGACACCGCCGATCCACTTGGGCACGACCGCCAGCCGATCGCCGTGCCGGGACGGCTCGCCCATGAACGCGAAGGTCCCGCCCGGCACGAGCACGCGATGGAACTCCGCCATCGCCTCCTCCAGCCGCGGCAGGTGATGAAGGACCGCATGGCCGATCACGAGGTCGAACGAGGCGTCGGCAAACGGCAGCGCCTGGGCATCCACCTCGGCGGTCTCCACTGCGAGCCCGAGCTCGCCTGCGGTTGCCGACAGCCGGCGCAGCATCCCCGGTGAGATGTCCGTGGCCGTGGCGCGGTCGACCACGCCGGAGCGCAGCAGGTTGAGCGTGAAGTAACCGGTCCCGGCCCCGATCTCGAGTGCCCGCGGGTAGTGGCCGGGCGCGCGGCCGAGTGCCTTGCGCAGCTTGCCGAGCACCTGGCCCGCGCCGATCTCGCCGTAGTCGATGGCCCACTTCGAGTCGTACGTCTCCGCCGCCTCGTCGTGGTAGCGCACGTTGGCGGCGCGGACGCGGTCTTCCTCGATGGTTCGTGCGGGCGTCGCCATGGAGCGCGCGGACTATAGCTTCGCGCAGGCGAAACCGGGGGCGAAACCTATACTCCCCGCCGCTTCGATGACTGATTCCACGACCACCTACGTCCAGCGCAACCAGCCTCCCGGCGTCCCTCCGCTGGAGCTGACCGGCGAGCGGACCCTCCCCGACGTGCCGGAGGAGAACTATTGGTACCGGCGCCACCTGGTCGTGTACCGCTGGATCGCCTCGCGGTGTGCCGGATTGCGGGTCGTGGACATGGCGTGCGGCGAGGGCTACGGATCCGCGGTGCTGGCGGAGCGCGCGGCCGCCGTCGTGGGAGTCGACGCGAACCCCGAGGCGCACGAGCACGCCCGCCTGCGCTACGCGTCGCCGCGCCTGGCGTTCGAGAGAGCCCTCGTCGAGGAGTTCGAGGCGGGCGCACCCTGGGACGCGATCGTGTTCCTGCAGACCATCGAGCACGTCGAAGAGCCGACCGGGCTGCTCCAGCGCTTCGCGTCGCTGCTCACTCCCGGCGGTGTCGCGTACGTCAGCACGCCGAACCGCCTCACGCTGGCGGCGCCCGGGGCGGAGAAGTCCGGCAACCCCTGGCATGTGCGCGAGTACACGCCCGCGGAGTACCGCGCGCTGGTGGAGCCGGCCTTCTCCGAGGTGGAGCTGCTCGGCGTGTACCACGCCCGCAAGCTGCGCCTGCACGAGCTCGCGCTGCGGCTCGGCTGGGACCGGGTGCATCCGGCGCTGCGGGTGACCGGGCCGTTCTACGACCGGTTCGTGCCGGCGATCGACGAGCGCGACTTCGCCGTGCGGGCAGGCGACCTGGACCGCGCGCTCGACCTGCTCGCCGTGTGCCGCCCATGAGCTCGCGCGGCGGCGCGGACCGCGGCGAGCTCGCGCTCGTGCTCCACTCGCACATGCCGTACGTCGAGGGGTTCGGCACATGGCCCTTCGGCGAGGAATGGCTGCTGGAAGCGATCGCGTCGTCCTACCTGCCGCTCCTGCGCGTGCTCGAGGAGGCCGCCGGGCGCGGAGAGCGGGGGGTGGCGACCGTGGGTGTCACGCCGGTGCTCGCCGACCAGCTTGCGGTGCCCGAGCTCGGCGCCCGCTTCCTGCGCTTCATGCGCGAGGTGCGGCGCGAATGCCACCGCCAGGACGCGGAGGGCCTGGACGCGGCCGGGCGCCACGCGGACGCGCAATCGCTGCGGCGGTCGGCCACCGACTACGAGTGGGCGGCGGACGACTTCGAGCGCCGCGGCGGTGACCTGCTCGGCCCGCTGCGACGCCTCGGCGAGAGCGGCACGATCGAGCTGTGGGCGTCGGCTGCCACGCATGCGGTGCTGCCGATGCTCGCGACCGAGCAGGGACTGCGCCTGCAGGTCGCGACCGGCATCGCCACCCACCGGGAGCACTTCGGCGCGTGGAGCGGAGGGTTCTGGCTGCCCGAGTGCGCCTACCGTCCCGGCATCGAGGAACCCCTCGCGGCGGCCGGCGTGCGGGCGTTCTGCGTCGATCAGACCGGTCACGGCGATCCGCTCGACCAGCTGGAGCCCGTGACGGCGGGCGGCGCGGTCGCGGTGCCGATCGACTGGCAGACGGTTTCCCTGGTGTGGGACGAGCACGGGTTTCCCGCCGACCCCGCGTACCGCGACTACCACGCGCAGACCGTCAACGGGATGCGCGCGTGGACCAACGGCGGCGCGTCGTACGACCACGACGCGGCCGCCGCCCGTGCACGCGAGCACGCGCGCGAGTTCGTGGAACGCGTCGTCGCGCGAGCGGAGGCATACCGCGCCGCTCGCGGGCGCCCTGCCCTCGTCGTGTGCGCGCTCGACACGGAGCTGCTGGGGCACTGGTGGTACGAGGGGCCGGCGTGGCTCGCGGAGGTCATCGCGCAGGCTGCCGCGCACGAGCTGCCGCTGACGACTCTGCCCGCGGCGCTCGCGCGCCGCGACCCTGTCGCCCGTCCGCTGCGGGAATCCTCCTGGGGCACCGACAAGGACCTGCGGACCTGGGACTCGCCGCGGGTGGCCGGATTCGTGTGGGCCGCGCGCGAGGCGGAGCTGCAGCTCGTCGGCGCGCTCGCCGGCACGACGCCCGATGCGCTGCCGGCGCGCGGCCCCGCCGTCCGCCGGGCTGCGCGGGAGCTGATCGCCCTGCAGGCCAGCGACTGGGCCTTCATGACCTCGCGCGGCCTGGCGGGCGGGTACCCGGACGAGCGCGTGCGCGGCCACGCCGCGCATTTCGGGGAGGCGATTACCGCCGTGACGCACGGCATGGCAGACTTCCGCGCCATGCGATCGCCGAACGGCCACTCCTTCGGGGCGCCCGACGAGCGCGTGCGCGGCCTCGCCCCGCACCTGGACCTCGCGCCCCTGCTGGAGCCGGCGTCCGGCTGGAGCCGGTAGTGCGGGTCCTGATCCTGTCGTGGGAGTACCCGCCGCTGATCGAGGGCGGCCTCGCGCGCCATGTGCGCAAGGTCTCGGAGAACCTCGTCTGCCAGGGGGTTGACGTGCACGTGCTGACGCGCGGCCGCGAGGAGTCGCCGGCCGAGGAGGTGGTCGAAGGAGTGCACCTGCATCGCGTCCTGGAGCCGCGCCGTCCGGCCGAGCTGAGCGAGTTCATCGCGTGGGTGGAGCACATGAACACCGACATGCTGGCCGCGGGCGTGGAGCTCGGCGACCGGTACGACTTCGACGTCGTGCACGGACACGATTGGCTCGTCGCCGTGGCCGGCGACCACCTGGCGAAGCGGTTCGACGCCCCGCTTGCGATCACGATCCACGCGACCGAGTACGGCCGTCATCAGGGCTGGGTCGACAAGCACCCACAGAGCCACATCCACGGGATCGAGCGGTGGATGGCCAATCGCGCGGAGCAGGTGATCGCGTGCTCCGCCTACATGCGCGACCACGTGGCAGACATCTACTCCCTCGAGGAGGAGCGGGTGGCCGTGATCCCCAACGGCATCGACCCCGCAGACCTGCAGCCGTGGGACGAGGCGCAGATGCGGGAGCTCCGCACGCGCTTTGCCGCGCCGCACGAGAAGCTGGTGCTGCTGGTCGGCAGGCTCGTGTACGAGAAGGGGTTCCAGGTCGCGCTCGAGGCGATGCCGCGCGTGATCGAGGAGCTGGGCGACGTGCGCTTCCTGGTGGCGGGCTCGGGGACCCATGAACAGGAGCTGCGCGACCAGGCCACGGAGCTGGGCCTCGACAGTCACGGCACGTTCATGGGCTGGATCGGCGACGACGTGCTGCACACGCTGTACCGGATCGCGGACCTGACGGTCGTGCCCTCGATCTACGAGCCGTTCGGGCTCGTGGCGCTGGAGGCGATGGCATCCGGCTGCCCGTGCCTGGTCGCCGACACCGGCGGCCTGCGGGAGGTCGTGCCGCACGACGAGGTCGGGCTGCGCTTCCGCTCCCGCGACCCACGCTCGCTGGCGGACGTCGCCATCCGCGTGCTGGCCGACGACGAGCTGGGCCGGCGCATCGTGGCCGAGGCCTATGAGCACGTGCGCAGCTTCGACTGGGCCGACGTCGCGGAGCAGACCGCGGCCGTGTACGCGCGGCTCGCGCCGGCCGCGGTTCCGCGCGCTTAGCTAGGCAGTGCTTTCGAACAGCAGCGCGGTGACCACCGGCCGTGACTCGGGCGCGGGCTGGTCCTGGTCGGAGTAAGGCCGGTTGAGCAGGTGCTTGCGATGCACCAGCGTGGCGGACCCGCCTCCATCGAGGTTGATCGCTTCCTCGGCGCCGAACCCGATCAGCAGCCTTGCCAGCTCCCCGAGGTCCAGCCCGCCGTCGAGGCTCGACCGGCGACCGTCACAACAGACCACCAGCAGCTCGGTCGGGCCGATACCGAGCGCGCAGCGTGGGTACCGGCCGACGGTGATGTCCGAGTCGAACTGTGACGCGCCGGAGGAGAAGCCCTCACGATCCTGCCCGTCGATGAGCGAACGCCCTCCTGACACCAGCAGCGGACCTGCCTGCAGCAGGTCGCCGGGCGGGTCGGCCGCGATGTGCTCGCGAGCCGAGACCCGGATCGTGCCGTCGATGTGCAGGCAGCCGCGCTTCGGCCCCCAGGGTGGAGTGACCGGCTCGTGTGCGATCGCATTGCCGTCGATGCGCACCTCGCCGAGCGGCCGGTACGGGTCGCGCAGGAAGAACCCTCCGACCACCGCTTCGTGATGGCCATTGGTCGCGCACCAGTGATCGAGCCGCCGGGGCTCCGCAAAGCACTGCACCCGGACGGCGGTGGTGGCCAGCGGGTGGCGGACGAGGTACACCGTGGTTTCCTCTCCGTCGCTGAGGCCGATGCGCATCAACTCGTAGGTGATGCCGTCGCCCACGTGTGACTCCTACGGCTCGACGGGGTTCTGCCAGCGCAGGCGCTCCGGCTCGTCGCGCATCCGGATGACGCGCGCCGGCACGCCCGCCACCACCGCGTTCGCCGGGACGTCCTTGGTGACGACCGCGTTCGCGCCCACGATCGCGTTGTCCCCGACCGTTGCGCCGCGCAGGATCTGCGCGGCGTGTCCGATCCACACGTTGTTGCCGACCCGCACGTCCCGCTTGTAGATCCCCTGAACGCGGATCGGGCGCTCGACCTCGGCGACGTTGTGGTCGAAGTCGATCAGCATCACGCGGTCGGCGAGGATGCACTGCTCGCCGATCGACACGTGCTGATAGGCGGAGATCGTGCACTCCTGGCCCATCACGGTCTTGTCGCCGATCGTGACCTCGCCCTCGTGGCAGCGGATCTTGGTGCCGTGCCCGACCCAGACCCACCGGCCGAAGCGCACGCTCGCTCCCCGGCCGATCTGCAGTGTCACCCGCGGGCCGAGGAACAGCATGCCGTCGAGTGACATCCGCCAGCCGGCCGGCGTGAGGAAGCGCCGCCATGCGAGCCGCGCGACCAGCAGCGCGTACTTCGGCGTGATCATGCCGTTGCGCACCCAGAAGCGGGCCACTGCCAACGGGCCCGCGCGCCGCGGCAGCGGCTCCGGCGGGACGTCCACGTCAGGTTTCGCCAGTACGTCGTGTGCCACGACGCAGGATCATAAGTAGGCTTGCGAACGTGGCGACGCCGGTGCTGTACCACATCGAGGTCTCGCACTACAACGAGAAGGCTCGCTGGGCCCTCGACTACAAGGGCGTCCCGCACAGGCGCAAGGCGCCGATGCCGATGGCGCACTTGCTGTGGGCGCTCGCCATGACGCGCGGTCAGGGCAAGACGTTCCCGATCCTGCGGGTGAACGGCGACACGATCCACGACTCGACTCGCATCATCGAGCGGCTGGAGCGCGACTACCCCGACCCGCCGCTCTATCCCGGCGATCCGGACGACCGCCGGCGCGCGCTCGGGCTGGAGGAGTTCTTCGACGAGGAGCTCGCGCCGCACATCCGCCGCGCCGCCTTCGCGGAGGTCACCCGTGACGCCGACGCGTTCGCCTGGATCGCGGCGCCGCGCGCAGGCCGGCTCCTGCACGCGGGCTTCAAGCGCAGCGTGTACGTGGCCGGCCCGCTGACACGCCTGCGCTACGGGATCAACGACGAGACCGCGATCGAAGGCCGCGCGAAGACCGGTGCCGCGCTGGAGCGCCTGGAGTCCGAGATCGGGCCCAGCGGCTATCTGGTCGGCGACAGCTTCACGGTCGCCGATCTGACGGCGGCAGCGCTCTTCTTCCCGCTCGTGCGACCTCCAGAGTCGGACCATCTGATACCCGGCCCCGGGCCGGAGCGGCTCGAGGAGTTCCGCGCCGAGCACGCCGGGCGGCCGGCCTGGGAGTGGGTGCGGGAGATGTATCGCCGTCATCGCGGCAAGTCCGCGGCGGTGGCCTAGCGCCCTGCCATAGTTCCCGCCCCATGACTCCCTCGACCGGTTCGAAGGAAGCGCCGCTCGCCGAGCGGCTGCTGCAGGGCGACACACGCGCGCTGGCCCGCGGCATCACGCTGGTCGAGAACGACGACCCCGCGGGCTGGGACCTGGTGCGCGAGATCTATCCGCACACGGGCAAGGCGCGGATCGTCGGCTTCACGGGGCCGCCGGGAGTGGGCAAGAGCACCTTGATCGGCGCGCTGGTCGCGCACGCGCGGGCGAGGGAGCGCGAGGTCGGCGTGCTGTCCATCGATCCCTCGAGCCCGTTCACGGAGGGCGCGCTGCTCGGGGATCGCATCCGGCTCGCTGACCACTTCCTCGACGAGGGCGTCTACATCCGCTCGATGGCGAGCCGCGGGGCGCTCGGCGGCCTGTCGGAGGCGACCCTCCAGGCCGTCCTGCTGATGGACGCGTCGGGCAAGGACGACGTGCTGGTCGAGACGGTCGGAGTGGGACAGGCCGAGATCGACATCATCGACCACGCCGACACGATCGTCCTGGCCCTGATGCCCGGGTCCGGTGACTCCGTGCAGGCACTGAAGGCCGGCGTGATGGAGATCCCCGACGTGATCGTCGTGAACAAGGCGAACCATCCGCTCACCGACAGCATGATCCGCGAGATCCGCGGCGTGCTGGCACTCGGTCCGGTGACCGACTGGAAGGTGCCGATCCTGAAGACCGAGGCGACCGCGGGCGAAGGCGTGGCAGAGCTTGCCGAGGCGATCGACGCGCACCACGCGCACATCACCGAGGCGGGCACGCTCGAGGAGCGGCGCGGCCGCAACCTGCGCAACGAGGTGCTGGGGCTGGCGGCGGTGCGGCTGCGGCGCGAGCTCGAGCGCTCGCTGCGCGGCGACGCGAGCGTGCAGGAGCTGCTCGACCGCGTGGTGCGCCGCGAGGTGGACCCGGCCAGCGCGGCGGAGGAGCTGCTGCGCAGGGAGCGGTGATTCGTCAGGGTACGAACCGGCGCTCGACAGCGGCCGCGAACGTGTCCATCCCCAAACTGCGGTAGCCCTCGAGCGCACGACCCGCGAGTTCGACCGCATGGTCGTTGTCGCCGGGTCCACCTCGAGCGATGAGCATGCGCGCGTAATCGTCGTACGTGTGCGCCAGCCAGGGACGAGCGCCGATCCGCTCGTTGATCGCGCGCGCGTGCTCGAAGTGCGCCTGGGCGTCGTCCCAGCGTTCGAGCGTCGTCGCGAGGAGCCCGAGGTAGCGTGCGACGGCGCCGGTGCTGATCGCCGCGATGCAAATGGCGACCCGCTCGCCGTAAGGCAGCAACCGCCGGTAGAGACGAGCGGCAGGCTCGACGTCCCGGAGAGTGGTCGCCGTCTCCGCGAGCAGGCTCATGCAGACGAGCCAATCCTCGTCGCGCGCCAACCTGGCGAAGTCGCCTGCGGTGAGGTCTTCGAGCACCGCGCGCGCCTCGTCTTCGTGCCCGAGCTGCGCTGCGATCTGCGCCCGTGCACAATCGTAGATCCGGAAGGCCGGGTACTCCTTCGCCGAGCGCCGCAGGAGGTCCTCGACCTCGTCGAAGCTGCCCTGCTCGCGGCGAAGCAGTGAGAGCTGCGCCCCGTGCGAGAGGCCGGCGTTCCAGCTCAGCCCGCGCTCCCCAAGGCTGCGCGCATGCGCGATCAAACGCTCCGCTTCCGCGAACGCTCCCTCGAGCAGCGCTACTTCCGCGCTGTATACCGTCACCACCCAGTCCTGCGCCGGCTGTCGGAGCCCCGCGGCGAGCTTCGCCATGGCCGTGAACTCGGCCTTCGCACCCGGCATGTCGGCGAGCTCGATCAGGGCGACGGCGCGAAGCTCGTGTCCCTCCCCGGCTCGTTCCAGATCGCCGGCCTCGGTCGCCAGCTCTACGAGTTCTTTCGCGAGGTCCGCTCGCATTTCGGTGTGGACGGGCAAGAAGTGGGCTTGGTTGAATCCGCTCAGTGCGTACGCGAGCGTCTCCGGGTCGCCGATGCGGCGAGCCATCTCGAGCGCCTGCTCGCTCAGCGAACTGCTCCTCTCCGGGGGGAAATCGGGGTCGCGTAGAGGACCGCCCGCGAACCGAGCGAGCAGCCTGACCCGCAGGGTGCTGTCCTCTTCCCCGATGGCGGCGAGCGCACGCTCGAGCAGTGGCGCGTGATCGGTATCGGGGGGCGCCACCCAGACGAACCTGCCGCCGTAACCGAGCGCGGCTTTGGCCAGGTGCTCGTTCAGCCCAAGCCCTTCCGCAAGGTCGGCCGCCTCGCGGAAGGATCGGTTCGACGCCGCGGTGTCGCCGGCCCTCGCTTGAGCGTCGCCATACGCCAGGAGCAGCTCGCAGCGGCGCCCGTCCTCTCCGACCAGCATCAGCGCCATCTCGTAGTGGCGCACGGCTTCCTCGTAGGCGGACTGGGCAGCCGCGCGGTCGCCGGCACGCCGTGCGTATTCCGCCGCCTTGTCCGTCAGTCCGGCAGGCGCCGCGGCGATGAAGTGGTGCGCCAGCTCGGCCAGATGCGGCTCGAGATCGGATGAGTAGAGCGCCTCCAGCGCCTCGCCGGCCCGCAGATGAAGCTGGAACCGCCGGGCCGGCGTGAGCCCGTCGTAGATCGTGTCTCTGATCAGGGCGTGGCCAAAACGCAGCTGGCCGGGTGTGCCCGGGACTTCGTCCACCACGCGCTCCGTCATGGCCGCATGCAGCACGTTCAGCACCTCGGCACGCGAACGCTCGCTGACCGCCGCCAGCGCGTCGAGCCCGAACTCCCGCCCGATCACCGCGGCCGGGACGAGCAGGCTGCGGCAGCTCTCGGGCAGCCGGCCCACGCGCTCGCCGATGACTGCCCGGACCTCGGGCGGGATGCGCAGGTTTGCGCCGGCTTCGGTGAGGCAATCATCGTCGGCCAGCAACTGCACGACTCCCCCGAAAAAGAAAGGGTTCCCTTCGGTTTCGTCACGGATCGCCTTCGCCAGCTCCGGTGCGGGCTCGATCCCGGTGGAGAGCTCGATGTAGTTGGCGACGTCCACCTCCCTCAATCCTGCGAGCTGCAGCTGCGTGGCCTGCGGCTCTCGCACCAGTCCCGCCAGTGCAGCGCTCAGCGGGTCTCCCAGCGCGGGGTCGATGTCACGGTATGGGCAGACGAGCAGCAGCCGGCTGTCGGCCATCTGCCGGACGACGAGTCGCAGCAGCAACAGCGACGGTTCGTCCGCGGCGTGGAGGTCGTCCAGCGTGAGTACCAGTGGCCGAACCCGCGCCGCGTTGTGCAGGAACGCGCTGACCGCCTCGAATAGGCGAAAGCGCGCACCCTCGGACTCCGGAGCCACCGGCTCCTGAAGCCCCGGAAAGATCTCGCGCAGCTCGGGCAGCAACCGGGCGAGGTCGCTCGCTCCCGCGCCGAGCTGCGCGCGCAGCGCCTCGGGCTCGGTCTCGCGGATATACGTGCGCAGCGACTGGACCCATGGCCAGTAGGCGGGCGCGCCGCCCGCCTCCCAACATCGGCCGATCAGCACCCGTGCGCCGCGCGCTTCGGCGTCGCGCACGAGCTCGTCGGCCAGCCTGGTCTTTCCAATGCCCGGCTCGCCCGCGATCAGGACCAGCCGTCCCCGACCGGCCAGGGCGTCGTCGAGCGCCGCTGCGAGCGCGGCCAGCTCGCGTTCGCGACCGACGAACAGACCTCGGGCCGGCGCTCGTGTCTCTGTGTCGGCCGCCGGCTGGTCGAGCACGGGGTCCTGCGTCAGGATCTGCTGGTGCACCTCGCGCAGGCGCCGTCCGGGCTCGACGCCCAGGTCCTCGACCAGCATGCGGCGCGCCTCCTGGTAGGCGGCCAATGCATCGGCCTGGCGGCCCGAGCGATAGAGGGCCAGCATCAACTGCTCGCGCAACCCCTCTCGCAGCGGATGGTTGCGGATCAGGGCCTCGAGCTCGGCGACCAGCTCGGCGTGGCGACCCAGCAGGAGATTTGCGGCGACTCGGTCCTCGAGCGCCGCGATGCGCAGCTCCTCCAGCCGCGCAATGTCGGCCTGCAGAGATGCCTCGTAGGCGAGGTCACCCAGCGGTGCCCCGCGCCACAGCGCGAGCGCCTCGTCGACCTCGGCAGCAGCCACCACCGCGTCCCCGGCGCCGAGGGCCGTGCGCCCGACAGCCATCCGATCCTCGAAGCGATGCAGGTCGAGCTGACCCCGCTCGACCCGCAGCTCGTAACCGGGCGGGCGGGTGACGAGCACGCCGTCCGTTTGGCCGGATGACCGCTCCGGCTCGAGCGCCCGGCGCAGCCTCGACACCGCCACCTGGAGCGCCTTCGGTGCTGTGCTCGGCGGCTCCTCGCCCCACAGCTGGTCGATCAGGCGGTCGCTCGAGACGACCTCGTTCGCATTCAGCAGCAGCACAGCCAGCAGCGCTCTCTGCTTGGCCCCGCCGAGCGCCAGCAGCGTGTCGCCGGCCTGGACCTCGAGCGGTCCGAGGACCCGGAAGTGCATGGACGCAGTAGCCACGGGCCGACGCTAACAGGGCTGTAACCGCGCTGTAAGCGCTTTGAAGCCGGCGTGGGGGACGGTGGCGCCGCACATCGACCAAAGGAGCAACCATGACCCGCCTCAAGCACGTCTCCATCGCCGTCTTCGCAACTGTCGCTCTCGCAGCCGCGCTGGCCTCGCCGGCAGGCGCCCGGGTCGTCAACTCGTCGACCGATCCGGCCCCACCGATCGTCTTCAGGACACACCCGGTGACCAGCCCTGCGGCGGCCACGCCGCTGGTCACAACGGTCGAGGGCAGCGAATCGAGCGGCTTCGACTGGGGTTCTGCGTCGATCGGCGCGGCGACCGTCCTGGGCCTCGGCGTCCTGATGTCCGGGGCCGTGCTGTTCAACCGGCGCCGGCGCCGGCCCGTCGCGGTGCGATGAGCTGAAACGCCAGGGGTATCGCGCGCTAGCAGCCGAGCTGGCGCGCGATCACCATCTGCTGCACCTCGTCGGTGCCCTCGCCGATGGTGAGGATCTTGGCGTCGCGGTAGAAGCGGCACACCGGGTACTCCTCGATGTAGCCGTAGCCGCCGTGGATCTGCACGGCCTCCTCGCAGGC
>DASRIA010000027.1:0-2951 GCA_035650255.1 Solirubrobacterales bacterium | reverse complement strand
AGCGTCCCGCCCTGCAGGCGCACGCGCTCGCCTACGCGGAACGGGCGTGACGCCTGGAGCATGATCCCGGCGATCACGTTGCCGAGCGTGCTCTGCGCCGCGAGCCCGATCACGACGGCGGTGACCGCACCTCCGAGCGCGATCGCGCGCGGGTTGAGGTCGACGATCCGCAGCGCGAACACCACGATCACCAGCAGCGTGAAGAGCTGCAGCAGGAAGCTGACCGTCGACGCGGTGCCGGGGTCGAAGCGGCGCATCAGGCGCGGCCCCATCGCGCGGCCGATGTCGCGCGCGAAGCGCCAGCCGATCGCCGCCAGCAGCAGGGCCGCGATGATCCGCACGGGGACGTCGGTGCCGAACAGCTCGTCGCGCAGGTACCAGAGGGCGACGACAGCGGCGCCCAGCACCAGCATCAGCAGCGCCTCGCGCCGTGCCTCGCGTGCGCGGCGGGCAGCCTCGACCGTCATCAGCCGGCCCAGCGCCGACTGCTTGTAGAAGCTGATGTCGCTGGTACGGGTGGTGTCGTCGGGCGCGCCGCGCTGCGCGGCCGCCTCGTCCGGCGACGTGCTGTCGTGGTCCTCCGGCACGCCGAAACCGTAGCGATCTCGAAAGTCACGAGCGCATCGTGCGCTGCACTCCCGAACTTTGCTGAATAGGGACCGTATGGCGGTCCCGAGTCGACGAAGTTCGCCAGGTCGTTCCTGCCGGCCTCCAGCGGAGGCAGGTTATTCTGCGCCCCCGTGAAGGTCTCGGTGGCAAGCGACATGGACACGCCCGTGGCACGGGCGCTGCTGGACGAGTTGCGAAAGCGGGGGCACGAGCCGATCGCCCACGGCGCCCTGGCCGATGGCGAGCGCGCCGACTGGGCCTGGGCGTGCGAGCGCGCGGCCCGCGACGTGGCCGAGGGCGAGGCGGCGCAGGGCATCGTGTGCTGCTGGACCGGCACCGGCGCGTCGATCGCGGCCAACAAGGTGGCCGGCGTCCGCGCCGCTCTGTGCGCCGACGCGGAGACAGCTCGCGGCGCCCGCACCTGGAACGACGCCAACGTGCTCGCGCTCAGCCTGCGCTCCACCTCTCAACCCGTGCTCGAGGAGATCCTCGACGGCTGGTTCGCGACCGGCCCCAGCGACGACCCCACCGACCGCGCGAACATCGAGCACGTCGACGCGCTCGACTCCGAACGGTCGAACGCCTGATGGCCGTCGAGACGCACGACGTGGTGGCCACGCCGGCCGAGGCGGAGCAGCTCGAGCTCGCGCCGCTGATCATCAGCGACACGTTGCGCGAGTACCTCGCGCGCGAGCTGCCGGGCGACGATGCGGAGCTCGTGTTCGAGCGGATCGGCGAGGGGCACTCGAACATCACGTACCTCGTCACGCGCGGCGCGGACCGCTTCGTGCTGCGCCGCCCGCCCCGCCCGCCGCTGCCGCCGTCGGCGCACGACGTGCTGCGCGAGTGGCGCATCCTCGACGCCATCAAGGACACTCCCGCCCGCTCGCCGCGCACTCTCCTGGCCTGCGACGACGAGTCGGTGATCGGTGCGCCCTTCTATGTCATGGAGTACGTCGTGGGCTCGGTGATCACCAGCGAGATCCCGGAGCCGCTCGACACGCCGGAGGAGCGGCGGCGGATGGGACTCGACCTGGTCGACGCGCTGACCGAGGTACACGCCGTCGACTGGCGCGCGTGCGGCCTGGAGGGATTCGGCAAGCCGACCGGCTATCTGGAGCGCCAGATCAAGCGGTTCACGGGCCTGTGGGAGTACAACAAGACGCGGGAGCTGCCGCGGGTGCAGGAGCTGCGCGACTGGCTGGCGGCGAACATGCCCGAGTCCCCCGACGCGACGATCGTGCACGGCGACTACCGCCTCGGGAACACGATGGTCGCCAACGACCCTCCCGCCCGGGTGATCGCGATCTTCGACTGGGAGCTGTCCACGATCGGTGATCCGCTCGCCGACCTGGGATACATGACGGTCACGTGGATCCAGCCCGGCGACCCCGAGGACACGATGTTCGCCTCGCTCACCGCCGTATCGCGACGCGAGGGATTTCCGAGCCGCGAGGAGATGATCGCCCACTACGAGGAGCGCACCGGCCGCTCGATGTCGGCGCTCAACTGGTACCAGACGCTGGCTCTGTGGAAGGCGGCGGTCTTCATGGAGGGCAACTACAAGCGCTCGCTTGCCGGCACCACCGACGATCCCTATCTGAAGCTCTTCGACGAGGGGGTGCCGGCGCTCGCCGAGGCGGCATACGAGGCAAGCCGTGGCGGCCGCTGACAACGGCACCCTGACCGGGCTGCTGGTCGACTACGGCGGCGTGCTCACCACGAACGTGTGGGACTCGTTTCGCGCGTTCTGCGAAGCGGAGGGCATCGACCGCGACGAGGTCAAGAAGGCGTTTCGCGAGAACCCGGAGGCGCTTGCGCTCCTGCGCCGGCTCGAGGCGGGCGAGCTGGACGAGGACTCGTTCGCGCCGCTCTTCGGCCCGATCATCGGCGTGCGCGAAGAGCGCTACGCAGGCTTGGTCGATCGCCTGTTCAGCGGGATGCAGCCCGAGCAAGCCATGATCGACGCACTGCCGCGCGCCCGCGCCGCGGGCGTGAAGACAGGTCTGATCTCCAACTCGTGGGGGCGCGGGCGCTATGACCGCGACGCGTTCGGCACGCTGTTCGACGGCGTCGTGATCTCGGGCGAGGTCGGGCTCTACAAGCCGCAGCCGGAGATCTTCCAGCTCGGCGCCGAGCGCGTCGGGCTCGAGCCGGGCCAGTGCGTGTTCGTCGACGACCTCGCGGAGAACTGCGAGGGCGCGGAAGCGGTCGGCATGACAGCCGTGCTGCACCGCGGCGCCGACGGCACGCTGGAGCGGCTCGAGGAGTTGCTCGGCGTCACGTTGCGCTGATGCTGCGGGCGGCCGCCGGCTAGCCGAGGCTGTCCCGGACCATCCGCG
>DASRIA010000026.1:0-29704 GCA_035650255.1 Solirubrobacterales bacterium | reverse complement strand
CTCGATCTCCGGGTGGAACCAGCGCTCGAACACCTCGTCCCACTCCCCCCGGTTGAAGGTTTCGAGGCCCCGCTGCACGAGTTCGACGTTCTCCTGCGACACACGGCGAGTATCGCGGACCCCGGGGACTCTAGAATCGCTCGCGAGCGCGCATAGCTCAGTGGATAGAGCGCTGGCCTCCGGAGCCAGAGGTCGCAGGTTCGAATCCTGCTGCGCGCGTGAGGAGGTGCGTGATCGTGAGGAGCAGGCCCGTCATGCTGTTTGTGGGACTCGCAACGGCTTGCCTGCTGGCGGCGGCATCCGCCCAGGCGTCCCATCCTCGGCCCAAGAGCGCCTCGCCGATCCGAATGGCCCTGGTTCCCGCCTACGCGGCCTGCACCGCGCCGAACCGCACGCACGGGCCGCCCTTGGCGTTCGCCTCGTGCAACCCGCCGACGCAGAGCTCCGCGCAGGCGACCATGGGCACTCCCGACGCCTTCGGCGGCGCTGTGAACGCGACCAGTTATCTCCGCCTCGCGTATCACCCGTGCCTCGGAGGGAACTGCTTTCCTCAGTACGACGACATGAAAATCGACATCGCGGTCAACGACGTTCGCTGCGTGCCGGCCGGCGCAAGGTGCGGCACGGCCAATGCGTCTGGCCCCGCCGACTACTCGGGCGAGATGCGATTCTCGTTCGCATTCCGCCTCACGGACCACTGGAACGCGACCGCTCCCGGCGGGGGAACGGACGTCGCCACGGTCCAGGACTTCGCGACGGATTTCTCCTGGGCGTGCGTGCAGAGCGGATCGACGTCCATCGGCTCGACCTGCAACTTCGACACCAGCATGAGCGCGATCCTCCCTGGCGCGGGTAACGGCGACAGACGCGCGGTCTGGGCGCTGGACGCTGCGCGGATCTTCGACGGCGGCGCCGACGGCGACGGCGACACCGGCGCGGACAACACGGTCTTCCTGCGGCCCGGCGTCTTCATCCCGTAGCGAGCCACCGACTTCGCGCTCTCTCGCGGGAGTACGATCAGCGAATGGCGCATGCAGCGGGCGTTCCGACCGAGGAGGCGTTGAACGCCGCCGGCAGGGAAACGGATCTGTCGCAGCTCTTTCGCGACGTGACGGAGGATGCGTGGCTGCGGGCGAACACGTCCGCAGGATCGCAGGCCGCGCGAGTCCTTCCGGTCTTGCCGGACGAGAGCGTCCAACGTCGCTTCTCGGGGAAGGCCGGCGACGAGGCACTGGTCGAGGCTCACGCACTGGCACGAACGTTCAAGGACCTGTACCGAGAGCACGTCGGGCCGCTGACCGAGTCCACCCGGGTGCTCGACTACGGGTGCGGCTGGGGCCGGATCACGCGCTTCTTCCTGAAGGACGTCTCGGGGCAGAACCTGTGGGGCATCGACTGCAACGAGGACCTGATCGACTTCTGCCGCGAGAGCAACCCGTGGTGTCGCTTCGCGTTGAACGACCCGCTGCCGCCGACCGATCTGGCCGCCGACCACTTCGACCTCGTGTTCAGCTACTCGGTCTTCACCCACCTGCGGGAAGACGTCCACCTGGCATGGCTCGACGAGCTCCGGCGCGTGGTCCGGTCCGGCGGCCTGCTGGTCCTCACCGTCCGGCCGCGCCACTTCATCCCGTACTGCGCCGGCCTGACCGCCGAGACCGCGACGCAGAACGCGCTGGTCGGCCTCTTCCCCGACCCTGACCAGGCGCTCGGCGACTATGACCGCGGCAGGTTCGTTTACGTGCCGTATCGAGTGTCCGGCTACGGCGAGTGGTGGGGCGAAGCCTGCATCCCGCGCGCATACGTGGAGCGAGAGTGGGCAACGAGGGGCTTCGAGGTGCTCGACTTCGTCGAGGATCCCAGCCGGTTCAAGCAGAACCTCGTGGTGCTGCGCGCAGCCTCTCTATAAGGAGAAACCGAGCGCGGGCATCCACAGGGGGGTCATCACTCCCCGCCGCCGCTCCCGTCTCCGCCCCCGCCGAAGTCGCCGCCGCCGAAGTCGTGGCCCCCGTCGCCGCCACCGCCGCCGTCCGAGTCACCCTCGCCGGATCCGCCGAGCACCGGCCCCAGGAACGGGACGGCGAACAGCCAGGCCAGCCACCACGGAGCCCGTGCCCGCCGCTGGTTGGGCGCTGTCGAGACGAGCGCGGCGAAAGCCACCAGGACCAGGACCACCGCGATCAGTAGCAGCGCGCCGAGCATGGCTCAATTATCGACCACCGAGCGGGGATACTGATGACATGAGCCGGGAGCGCGTGCAGGCCATCCTCGGCGGGTACGAAGCGTTCAACCGCGGCGCGCAGGACGAGTCGCGCTGGAACCTGTCGGACGACTTCGAGTTCCTCCCGCCTCCGATGCTCCCCGACGTGGACGTCGTGAAGGGGCGCGACGAGTTCCTGAGCTTCCTCCGGACGTGGAGCGACACGTTCGACGACTTCCGCTTCGAGATCGAGGAGGCATTCGACGCCGGCGACGACGTGCTCGTGATGGCCGCGATCAGGGGCACCGGTCGTGACAGCGGCATCGACGTCAGCACTCCGTCCTTTGCACATGTGTGGAGCTTCTGCGGCGACCAGATCGTGCGCATGGAGGCGATGCCGAACCGCGCGACGGCCTTCGAGAAGCTGGGCCTCTGACGACCGCGTGCACAGCATCTTCTCCACGACTTCACCGGAAAGACACAGCACCGCGCGGAAGGTGATCGACCCTGGATACATGGAAGCGATGGATCGATTGATGGATCGATTCTGGCCCCTCGCCTGGTGCGGCGCGATCGCCGCGCTCGTCGCTGCGGACCAGTCCCACCTGGTGCTGCCGATATTCGCGCCGGTGCTCCTGCTCGGAGCACTGGTCGCGGGTGTCGAGCGGGCCTAGGGTTCAGGCAGGCACGGGCTCGGCGGCTCGCACCGGCGCGAGCTCGACCGGAATGCCGTTCAGCACCGCGTTGCCGGACGGCACGTCGACCGCCATCTCGTCCGCCAGCACGTTGCTGTTGGTGCCCGGGTGCGCCGCTGCGACCTCGAGCTGCGCCTCGGGGTCGTCGTGGCCCCAGCCGTGCGGGATGCTGACCACTCCCGGCATGATCGCGTCGGTCACCTCGACCGCCACCTCGACCACGCCGCGCTCGGAGGTGACGCGTGCGAGGCCGCCGTCGTCGAGCCCGAGCCGGCCCGCGTCGTCGGGGTGCACGTGCATCGTGCACCGCTCCTTGCCGCGCACGAGGTGCGGCACGTTGTGCATCCACGAGTTGTTGGAGCGCAGCTGGCGCCGCCCGATCAGGACGATGCCCCCGTTGCGCTGCCGCGCGGCGGCTGCGCGCAGGCGCTCGACGTCGGCCACGATGGGCTCGGGCGCAAGCTCGATCTTCCCGGTCTCGGTGCGCAGCACCTCCGGGATGCGCGGCTGGAGCGGCCCGAGGTCGATGCCGTGCGGGGCGGCCTCCAGTTGCGCGAGCGTGAGCCCGTCCGGCTGGAGCCCGAAGTGGTCGCCGTACGGCCCGGCCCGCAGCATCCAGTCGAGCATCCGCTCCGGGCCGCGACGCGGCTCGAGCGCGGCGATCAGCTCCCCGGCGTCGCGCCCCGCGAGCGGCGAGGCGGGATCCTGGAGGTCGCGGGACACGAGCGTGCCCAGCACGAGGTCGTCGAAGCCGTCGATGTCGACGTCGGGGCCCTGCCCGGCAGCGATGCCGGCCAGCCTGAGCAGGACGTGCCACTCGGGCAGCTGGCCCTCGCCCAGTTCGAGCACTGCCGGGGAATAGTTGGCGACGTTGCGGGCCGCCAGCTGGTAGAGCGCGAGGTCGTAATGGGAGCGGTAGAGCGGTGACGGCGCCGGCAGGATCACGTCTGCGTGCCGCGTCGTCTCGTTCACGTAGATGTCGATGCTCACCATCAGGTCGAGGCCCCCGAGCGCGCGGCGCAGGCGGCCCGAGTTGGGAGTGCTGACGACGGGGTTCCCGGCCGCCGTGAAGAGCGCGCGGATCTGGCCCTCGCCGGGCGTGTCGATCTCCTCCGCGAGCCCCGCGACCGGTAGCTCACCGATGGTCTCCGGCAGGCCGCGCACGCGCGAGTGCCAGCGAGCGACCCGCATGCCCTTGCCCTTCCCCGGCGTGCCGCGCGTGTTCGTCGCGCCCGCAGCGGGTTTCGTGAACATCGCCCCGCCCGGGCTGTCGAGGTTGCCGGTGACGACGTTCAGCACGTCGACCAGCCAGCTCGCGAGCGTCCCGAACTCCTGCGTGCACGTGCCGATCCGCCCGTACACGGCGGCGCGGCGGGCCCCGGCCAGCTCGCGCGCCATGCGCTGGATCTCGGCGGAGTCGATCCCGCAGGCCTGGGAGGCGCTCGCGGGCGGGAACTCCCGCGCGATCTCCTGCACCTGCTCGAGGCCGTTCACATGGGCCGCGAGGCCGCCCAGGTCCGTGAGGCCCTCGTCCACGATCACGTTGAGCATGCCGAGCAGCAGGTGCGCGTCGGTGCCGGGCCGGATGAAGTGGTGCTCGTCCGCGTGCTCGGCGGTCCGGCTGCGACGCGGGTCGATCACGACGACCTTGCCGCCCCGCTCGCGGATCGCGCGCAAGCGCCCGCGCATGTCGGGCGCCGTCAGCAGGCTCCCGTTCGACGCCAGCGGGTTCGCGCCCAGCATCAGGAGGTGGTCAGTGCGATCCACGTCGGGGACGGGAATGCTCAGGGGTGCGCCGAACATCAGCCCCGCCGACACGTGCTTGGGCATCTGGTCGACGGTCGTGGCCGAGTACACGTTGCGCGTCCCGAGCGCCTTCACGAAGGCCCGCCCGTAGAGCAGCGCGTCCAGGTTGTGGGCGTTCGGGTTCCCGAGATAGACGGCCGCGGCGTCGCGCCCGTGCTGTTCCAGGATCGGTCCCAGGCGGCGGTCGATCTCCGCGAAGGCGTCGTCCCAGGAGACCTGCTCGAAGCCCTTCGCCGTGCGGATCAGGGGAGTGCGGACCCTGTCCGGATCCTCGTGCAGCCCCTTCAGCGCGAAGCCCTTGGGGCAGATGAAGCCGTGGCTGAAGACGTCCTCGCCGTCGCCCCGGATGGACGTGATCTCACCGTCGGCGAGCGTCAGCTCGAGCCCGCACGTCGCCTCGCACAGCGGGCAGGTGCGGTAGGCGGTGAGCGTCTCGGTCAAGGGAACCTCTGGCCCGGGATCCTAAAGGGTGTCACCGCGGCGCCAAAACGGCTTGCCACTTGTGCGGATCGGGTCTAGCCTCGGTGAATGGATTCGTTTCTCGAGACACTGCTCCTGATCGCCTGGTTCGTGGTGTCCGCGGCGTTCATCTCGTGGATCGTGAACGCCTGGCTCCACACCCGCTGAGGGCCCGGAAAAACCCCTGCTAGTCGCCGCCGTCGGGACCCAGGGCGGCGAGGGTCGCGACGATCACGACCGCCGATCCGACCAGGTGCAGGGCGAGCGCCACGACCACCGCGGTCGTCGTCCCGGCGGCCACGGCGCCGCCGATCGCGGCAGCTGTCAGCACCGTCAGGCCGATGAAGATGATCATGAGCGCCATCGGGCGCGGATCATACCCCCGAGCCGGTCAGGAATTTTTTTCGCCGAACCGGTTTATGAATGGCGGAATGCTGGAATAACGGTGGCACCTCCAAAGTAGAACCTTGCCTGCCAGCGGCAAGGCACCTCTTGGAAAGCGTCTGACCTCCCGGCAGGCGCTTTCCTGTTTCTGGAGGCGGATCTCAGTAGTTCGCGGGGGGATCGCTCGCCGGGAAGGTCTCGTCGGCCTCCCGGTCGGCCCGTTCGTCGTCGCTCTCGGGCGGCTCGGGCGAGACGTCGTCGCCGGAGACGTCGGGCTGCTCGTCCTCGGTGCCGGAGCCGGGTCCTTCGCGCTCCCGGTTCTGCCCGCCTTCCGGAGGCTCGCGCAGCTCGCGCTCGTCTGGCTGCTTCGGGTCTTCCATGTCTCAGTTGAGGATTGCGATCACAGCCGCCACCAGCAGCGCCGGGATGAAGTACACGTAGATGAGGTTGGACACGAAGCCCGCCAGCCGACCGGTGCCCGTCTGGCTTCCGCTGCGCAAGAGCAGCAACATGGGCACGTGGAGGGCGGTGATCAGCAAGCCGAAGATCGCCAGCAACGCGATCGTGACGCAGCCCGCGTCACCGCTGAAGTCATGGACGAGCTCTCCCCGGCAGGTGGAAGCCAGGAGGAAGAGCGCCAGCGTGCCGAGCGGGCCGAGCGCAAGAGCAAAGCGGTCGCGCGCCGACATCGGGGGCAGATAGTCCGTCTCGAATTCGTCCGCGCGCTCTGCCGCCGCCGCCTGGCGGCCCAGGGGGGCGACGTCGTGGACCTCCTTCACCGTGGACGTGTCACCGTGCGGGTCCACCTCGATGTAGGCGATCGGGATCGTCACCTGGCGGCGCATGCGCTCGAGCATGTCCTTCTCCAGCCAGGTCGAGGACTCGTCCGGATGCGCCACCACGATCGCCTCGTCGGCCGGGAACTTCACGAGTGCGTCGTGCAGGGCGAGCTCCGGCTCCGCCTCCCCGACCTCACCGCTCGCGTCCACGCCCCTCTGACGCAGTGCCTGCACCGCGGCGTCCAGCCGGCCGCGTGCCGCCTCGATGTCGTCGTCGACGTCGCCCGCGGCCAGGTCAAGCGGCGAAGACACCCGCGCCGGGGACACGATCATCGCCTTCGCCGTCTCGGGATCGCCGATCCGCTTCACGACTTCGTCTACGAGCCGGTCACCGCCGACCGCCGCGTTGGCCACCACGATCACTCGCTTGGCGCGAGTGCCGGCAGGGCTGTCTGTAGGACGCGTAGCCACTTCGGAACGGGTACCCCCGGGCCCGGGCGCAAAACATGGGGCGCCTCAGGGACGACCGAGCGGCGTGTCGTCGAGCCGCTCGATCAGCGCGCCGATCGAGTCATAGACGCAGCTCGCCCCGGCTTCGAGCAGCTCCTCCTCGGAGAATCCCCCCGTCAGCAGCCCCACGGTCGGCACGTTGCAGCGCGCGGCGGCGATGCAGTCCCAAGTCGAGTCGCCCAGCATCACCGCCTCCCCGCCGCCGGCCTTCTCGCGGGCGGCGGCAACCAGATCGGGATCGGGCTTCGTGCTCTCCACGTCGGCCGAGGTGGTCCAGCCGTCCACGAGCTCGCGCGCGTCCAGCAGGTCGAGGTAATGGTCCACCTCCTCCTGCTTCGCCGAGCTGGCGAGCACCACCGCGTGGCCCCGCTCCTTGAGCGCCTCGATCAGCCCGCGCGCCCGCGGCAGCGGCTCGACCTCGCCGATCAGCTCCTGGTAGAGGTCGTGCTCGGCGGCGCGGATGTCGTCACCGATCCGCTTGTCCGTCTCCTCGTCGCACAGCGCTGCGATCAGGTGATCGCCTCCCATCCCGATGTGCCGGTGGATCCGCCACAGCGGCAGCACGACGGCGTGCTTGCGGAACGCGCGGTACCAGGCCAGCGTGTGCTGGTAGTTGGTGTCGACGAGCGTGCCGTCGACGTCGAGCAGGGCTGCGGGCGGGGGCATCGGTCCCTTGCTGTCTACCGTGATGCCGTCCGGGCTCAAACCCGGCCGGGTTTTCGAGCCGGGTGCCCGGGTACAGCGCAAGCGATGCAGGCACCCACGTCCTTCACGACCGTCGGCGCAGTGGTGGCCCTCCTGCTCGTGGGGCTGGTGCTCCTGATCTACGCGCCCGCCTTGCTGGCGCTGCCGTTCTTCCTGGCCGGTTTCGTCGTCTTCCTGCTGTGGCGCGGCAAGCGGCGCGCGGACGCCACGCTCGCCGGCCGCCAAGGTGATCGCGTCCCGAGCACCGAGGAGGCGGCCGCCGATCCGGTGGGGGATTCGGGAGTCCGTGACGCGGCACGCAGCTCCAGCAGCCACGCCACGTAGCGTCCGGATCGGCTGCTCCGGCTGGAACTACGCCGACTGGCGGGAGGCCTTCTACCCCAAGGGGCTCCCCGCCAGGAAGTGGCTGGAGCACTACGCCGGGGTCTTCGACACGGTCGAGGTGAACAACACCTTCTACCGGCTGCCCAAGCGGGAGGCGGTCGCGAACTGGGCCGCCCAGACCCCGCCGGGCTTCGTCTTCACGGTCAAGGCCAGCCGCTACCTCACGCACATCAAGCGCCTGACGACCCTCGAATCGGGCTGGGGGCGGTTCTTCGAGCGCATCGAGCCCCTGGCCGAGGCGCGCAAGCTGGGCCCGGTCCTGTGGCAGCTGCCGGCGAACTTCCACTGCGACCTCGAGCGCCTCGACTCCGCCCTTGCACAGCTGCCGCCGGGCCGGCACTGCTTCGAGTTCCGCCACCCGAGCTGGTTCAACGACGACGTGTACGCGGCGCTGCGCCGCCGCAATGCGGCGCTCGTGATCGGCGATCACCCGGAGCGCCCGTTCCAGACCTACGAGATGACGGCGGACTGGACCTTCGTGCGGTTCCACTACGGCTCCCGCGGGCGGGGCGGCAACTACTCGCAGACGGAGCTCGAGGACTGGCGCCGGCGGATCGCGCAGTGGCGACGCGAGGTCGACGTCTACGCCTATTTCAACAACGACTGGCGCACCTACGCGGTGCGCAACGCGCTCGAGCTGAAGCGCGGCCTCCAGTAGTCACCGAGTGGCTACGAGCGGGAGCCGGCCTTCGCGCGCTTCGCGCGCGGCGCGGGCTTCTTGGCGGCGGTCTTCTTCGCCGCCGGCTTCTTCGCGGCCGGCTTCTTGGCCGCGGGCTTCTTCGCCTTCGCGGCGCCGCCGTTGCCGGCCGACGTCTTGCTCCCTCCCGCCGCTGCGAGGCTCGCCTCGAGCGCGGCCATCAGGTCCGGCACCTCGGTCGGCTCCTCGACGTCGGGCTGCACCGACACGTCCTCGCCCTGCGCCTTGCGCTCGATCAGGTCGAGCACGCGCTCGCGGTACTCGTCGCGGTACTTCGTGGGGTCGAAGCCGGTCGCCTGCGCCTCGATCAGCTGGCGCGCCATCGCGAGCTCGCGGTCCGTCGCCCGCGTGTCGTCGTCCGGCAGCTCGTCGAGGTTCTCCGACGGGACCAGCTCGTCGGCGAACAGCATCGTCTCCATCGTGAGGATGTCGCCCGCCGGCCGGATCGCCGTCAGGTACTCCTTCGAGCGCAGGACGACGCGCGCGATCGCAACCTTGTTCGTCTCGCGCAGCGCGTCGAGCAGCAGGCGATAGGCCTTCGCCGCGCCGGTGTCCGGCACGAGGTAATAGGGGTGCTCGTAATAGAGAGGGTCGATCTCGTCGAGGTCCACGAAGTCCTCGATGTCGATCGAGCGGGTCTTCTTCGGGTCGAGCGCCTCGAGCTCCTCCGGGGTGATGATCACGTACTTGTCCGGCGCGATCTCGTACCCCTTGACGATGTTCTCGTAGGGCACCTCTTCCCCGTCCGCAGGGCAGACCCGCTTCTGCTGGATCCGCACTCCGTCGGCGTCATGGAGCTGGTTGAAGCGGACGGTCTTCTTCGAAACCGCGCTGTAGAGCTTCACGGGCACGTTCACGAGCCCGAAGCTGATGGCACCTCTCCAGATCGATCTAGGCATCTCGTCCCTTCATTTCGACACAAATCATGTTACTTGCGGAAAAGCCCTGGTCTTGCAACTGAACTCTCATGTATGACCGGCGGCGGGGCGAGAACTCATCGGCGGCGGGCGCCGCGCGGGGCCGAGGCCCGGGCGCGAATCGAGGTGAGAGCACATGGGGTCGTACTACAACCCCAGACGCTCTCACCTACCGAGGGCCTCCCCTACCGCACGTCAAAGGAAGCCCCGCCGGAGGCCGTCCCCGCGACCTCCCCGGACAGCGCCGCCCTGATCCCGGCCGCGAGCTGGCCGGCGGACACCACGCCGATCACGTGGCCCACGACCCGGCCGCGGGCATCGACGAAGAACGTCTCGGGGATCCCGGTGGCGCCGTAGTCGTCGGCGACTCCGCGGCGCGCGTCCCGCACGCTGGGGTAGGTGAGGCCGAACTCGGCGCTGAACTTGCGCGCGTCCTCGCGCAGGTCCTGGATGTTGAGGCCGAGGAACGCGATGCCCCGCGGCCCGAGGCGCTCCCAGCCCTGGCGCAGCCGCGGCGACTCCTCCCGGCAGGGCGTGCACCACGACGCCCACAGGTTGAGGACCACCGGGGTCCCGCGCAGCTCCGACATCGACACCTTGCCGTCCGCCAGCGCGGCGCCCACCGGCTCCTGGAGGCGGGCCGGCAGCCGGCCCCGCTCCAGCACCTCCAGCGTGAACTCCGGTGCGGCGGGGGCCCGCCCCTCGGCGAGCGCCGAGTCGATCTCGTCGCTGGTGCCCTTCGCCGCGATGCCGTAGATCAGCAGCGCCACGAAGAGCAGCGCCACCGCCACGGCGGCCCAGCGGCCCCATGAACGCCGGCGTGCGGGGAGCGCGCTCGCTTCCACGGGCAAAGCCTGACACACGGCCTGTCCCGTTACGTCATGCGGCGTCCGTAGCGTTTCCGTTGGATTCGACCATGGATGGAGAGCCGGCCGAGAGGACATACCCCCTGGTGCTGCGCGAGCGCGTGCCGCCCGTCTGCAAGGCGTGCGCCTCCGAGCTGCTCCAGCTCGAGGCATGGCACGAGCGCGGCGCGGGCGGCCTCACGCTGCGCCTGCGCTGCCCCGAGTGCGACGCGCGCACGATCCGCGACCTCGACGCGGGCGAAGCCGCGCAGGTCGACGACGCGCTCTCGCAGGCGCGGCTCGAGATGGTCGCGTTCTACGAGGCGGTGATGCGCGGCAACATCGCGGCCGAGGCCGACCTGCTGGCGCGGGCGCTCGCGCTCGACCTGATCGGGCCCGACGACTTCGCGCCGCGCCGGAGGTGACCCGGACGCCGGGCGGCTCGCGGTTACAATCGCACTCTCGCCTGGAGATCCGATGACGGCCACCGAAGACCCAGTCCAATGCCGATCGCCTTTCGACCACGACTGCCGCGCAGGACACGTGCGCGCCGTCACGGCACCGCCGTCACACCTTCTCCGGAGCGCACTCAGCCGCACATAGAGCAGGTCTCCGAGGCGGGGATCCGCTGGATACACATCGAAGAGCCGGGACCGCTGGAGCGCGCGTGGCTGGCCGAGCACTTCGACTTCCACCCGCTGGACCTCGAGGACGTCATGTCCCGCAACCAGCGGCCGAAGATCGACGAGTACCCCGACTACCTGTTCATCGTGCTGCACTTCCCGATCTTCGACAAGCAGGTCGGGCGGCTGAACGCGGGCGAGCTCGACCTGTTCGTCGGGCCCGACTACATCATCACGCTGCCGAACCAGCCGCTGAAGCCCGTCGAGTACCTGTTCGAGCGCTGCCGTTCCAACGAGGAGGTGCGGGAGCAGCTGTTCGCGAACGGCACCGGCTACCTGCTCTACCAGATCGTCGACCAGTCGTTCGACTACTGCTTCCCGATGCTGCGGAAGATCGGCAACAAGCTGGAGCAGCTCGAGGAGGACATCTTCGTCGGCCGCGGCGAGGAGATCGTGCGCGACATCTCCAACGTGAAGCAGGAGATCATCAACTTCCGCAAGACCATCCGCCCGCAGCGCACGGTCCT
The DNA here is from genome assembly GCA_035650255.1 of Solirubrobacterales bacterium. Taxonomy (GTDB): domain Bacteria; phylum Actinomycetota; class Thermoleophilia; order Solirubrobacterales; family JBBDJG01; genus DASRIA01. Next base: position 18,173 of record DASRIA010000026.1, on the reverse strand, counting down.
GCGAGACCTGGAGCGCACCAAGCAGCGCTACATGCGCGCCGAGCTGGAGGTGTACTTCGACGACATCGTCGACGCGTCCGAGCGCATCTGGGACATGCTCGAGAACTACAAGGAGGTCGTGGAGGCGCTCGAGGACACGAACGAATCCGTGATCTCGCATCGCGTCAACGACATCCTGCGCGTGCTGACGTCGATCAGCGTGATCGTGCTGCCGCTGACGTTCCTGGCCAGCCTGTGGGGAATGAACGTGGGCGTGCCCGGCGAGGGCGACGACACCGCGTTCTGGATCATCACCGGTGTGATGATCGGGGTGCTGGTCGCCATGGTGACGTTCTTCCGCCGCCGCGGCTGGCTGTAGGGCTCCCGTGTCACGCATCCGGCGCCAAGCGGTGATCGAGGCTCCCGTGCAGTCGATCTGGGAGCTGGTGGGCGACCCGCGCCGCCACCCGGAGTGGTACCCGAAGGTCGTCGAGGTCAACGGGGAGCGCTTCGAAGAGGGTGATCAGTATGCGCAGATCACCAAGGACCCGATCGGCAGCTCCAGGACCGACTTCGTGATCGAGCGCATGGACGACCTCCGCGAGATCCGCATGGTGTGCCAGACCACCGGCATGTACGCGCACTGGCTGCTGACCGACGCCCAGGGCGGCACGTTCGTGGACGTGGAGATGGGCATGGAGCCGCGGACCACGAGCATGCGCATGTTCGACGCGGCGATCGGGCGGATGTACTTCCGGCGCTGGCTCGAGCAGTCGCTCGACGCCTTGCGGGGCGCCGCCAACCGCACGCCCACCGCGTAACAGCTCAGACGGGCTCGAGCGGGCGGTGCGGCTCCGGCGGCAGCTCGACCTCGATCGGATCGCCGGCCTGCACCGCCCCGCCGGCAGCCACGACGCCCATCACGCCGGCCTTGCGGATCAGCTCACCGTCGGCATCGCGATCGAGCGTCGCCTTCATCAGTCCCGGCTGGATCCCATTCAGCTGCTTGCAGGGGTTGCGGAGGCCGGTGATCTCGACGACCGCCTCCGGGCCGAGGCGCAGCCGCGCGCCCGCGGGCAGCGCCAGCAGGTCGACGCCGCGCGTCGTCACGTTCTCTCCCATCTGGCCGGGAGACACGTCGAACCCGCCCGCGCGCAGCTCGTCGTGCAGCTCGGCGTGGATCAGGTGCACCTGGCGCAGGTTCGGCTGGGTCGCGTCCTTCTTGACGCGAGAGACGTGCTTGACGGTGGCGCCGGCGTGCACGTCGCCCTCGACGCCGACCCCCTCCAGCAGGGTGATGCTCTCGCGGTTCGCCTTGGGCGGGCCGTGCTCGTCGCTGCGGCTGACAGCGAGGACTACGGGCGGGCCGTCACCCACCGGCAACGGCGGGCAGGATCGTGATCTCGTCGCCGTCGCCGACCGGCGTGTCGAGGCCCTGCCCGAAGCGGATGTCCTCGCCGCCCACGTACACGTTCACGAACCGGCGCAGCTCACCGTCTTCGGTGATGCGGTCGCGCAGGCCCTCGTAGCGGGCATAGACCGCGTCGAGCGCCTCGCCGACCGAGCCGCCCTCCACCTGCGTCTCGGACTCGTTGCCGGTCAGCGCCCGCAGCTGTGCGGGGATCTTCACCGTCACCGCCAACTACACGGCCTCCGGGCTGGACACGGGAACGGTCTCCGAGAAGCTCGCGAGCGTCGGCTCCACGTCATAGGTGGAGACCACGTCGCGCACCGCGTCGAGGGTCTTCAGGCCGTCGCCGGTGATGTAGAGGACCACGCGGTCGGACGAGCCGATGTCGCCGCGCTCGGCGAGCTTCGCCAGGACGGCGGTCGTGACGCCGCCGGCGGTCTCCGTGAAGACGCCGGTGGTCTCCGCCAGCAGGCGGATGCCGTCCACGACCTCCTCGTCGGTGACCGAGTCGATCGAGCCCTCGGTGCTCCGGGCAACCTCGAGCGCGAACACGCCGTCGGCGGGATTCCCGATCGCGAGCGACTTCGCGATCGTGTCCGGCCGCACCGGGCGGCAGATGTCGTGGCCTTCCGCAAACGCCTGGGCGACCGGGCTGCACCCCTCGGCCTGCGCGCCGTGGAACACGGGCAGCGAGCCCTCCAGGATGCCGATGTCGAGCCACTCCTCGAATCCGCGGGCGATCTTGGTGAAGAGCGAGCCGGACGCCACCGGGCACACCACGTGGTCAGGCAGCTCGAAGCCGAGCTGTTCGGCGACCTCGAACGCGAGTGTCTTGGAGCCCTCCGCGTAGTACGGCCGCAGGTTGACGTTCACGAACGCCCACGGGTGCTCGCCCGAGAGCTCCGTGCACAGGCGGTTGACGTCGTCGTAGTTGCCCCGCACGGCCACCAGCCGGGTGCCGTAGACGCCGGTCGCGAGGATCTTCTGCTCCTCGAGATCGGCGGGCACGAACACGTACGACTCGAGTCCGGCGGCAGCGGCGTGGGCGGCCACGGCATTGGCAAGGTTGCCCGTGGAGGCGCAGGCGACGGTCTCGAAGCCGAGCTCCTTCGCCTTGGCGATCGCCACGTTCACGACGCGGTCCTTGAACGAGTGCGTCGGGTTGGCGGCGTCGTTCTTGACCCAGACCTCCCCCACGCCGAGGCGTTCGGCGAGGCGCTCGGAGCGGATCAGGGGCGTGAAGCCCGCATCCAGCCCCGTGCGCGGGCGGCGGTCGAAGGGCAGGAAGTCCGCGTAGCGCCAGATCGACGGCGGCCCCGCCTGGATCTTGCGCCGCAACTCGGCGGGATCGTCGAGCGCCGAGTAGTCGTAGCTCACCTCGAGCGGCCCGAAACAGTGCTCGCAGACGTAGCTCGCCCCGAGCTCGTACTCCTCCCGACACTCTTTGCATTTCAGTGCTTCAGCCGGCATCTAGTCTCCTTCAACGAAAAAACCTCCGCCCGGGTGTGGCGGAGGTTCCGTCGAAGAAGCTCTCGTCCACATCTCCCAGGCCTTAACTTGGAGCCTGCTGGAATTGGCACCGTTTCTCGAGCTCTCGCTCGGAATGGTTGCCGGGGTTTCATAGGGCCAGTCCCTCCACCCCTCTGGATGCTTGCTATGTGAGGCGGCATTATAGGCACACCTCGCAGACGGACGCAACGTGCGGGATGTGGCGGACCGTCGCAGGCCCATTGCAGGATCGAGGGGGTCATAGCCCCCAAGATCCTTCAATCGCCGTCTATAGGATGAACCCCCGTTGGCCAACCACCGACTATGGGCTCCCTGGCGGCTGCAGTACCTCACAGGCGACAAGACCGACGAGTGCATCTTCTGCACCCGGCCCGCCATGGGCGACGACGAGCGCACCCTGATCGTCCACCGGGGAGATAGCTGCTACGTGATGCTGAACGCGTACCCCTATACCAACGGGCACGTGATGGTCGCCCCGTACGACCACGTCGCCGACCTGCGGGCGCTGGACGCCGGCGCCGCGGCAGAGTTCATGGACCTCACGCAGCGATCACTGGCCGCGGTGGAGCAGGTCTACAGCCCCGAGGGCTTCAACCTGGGCGTGAACATGGGCGCCGTCGCCGGCGCGGGCTTTGCCGAACACGTGCACCAGCACGTCGTGCCACGCTGGAAGGGCGACACGAGCTTCATGCCGGTGGTCGGCGACACCCTCGTGCTGCCCGAGGTGCTCCCGGACTCGTGGGCGCGGCTGCGGCAGGCGTTCGCGGAGGCGCCATGAAGGCGGTCTCGCCCGGGATCTTCAAGGCCTACGACGTCCGCGGCACCTACCCGGACCAGGTCGACGAGGACGTCGCCCACCGCGTGGGGCGCGGGTTCGCGCGCGTGCTGCGGGATCTGCGCGCCGCCGGCGACCGCACGCTCCAGGTCGCGGTCGGGCGCGACATGCGCCTCCACTCCCCCGCGCTGGCGGATTCGTTCGCGCGGGGCCTGACCGAGGAGAACTGCGACGTGCTCGACATCGGCCAGGTGGGCACCGAGATGGTCTACTACGCAGTCGGCTCGCGGGAGATGGACGGCGGCGTGTCGGTGACCGCCTCCCACAACCCAAAGCAGTGGGCGGGCTTCAAGCTGGTGCGCGAGGGCGCGCTCCCGCTGTCGGGCGACCGGGGCATCCCGGACGTGCAGCGCGTGGTGGCCGAGGGCGACTTCCCGCCTCCCACCGCCACGGGCACGATCGCGCGCGCCGACCTCTACGAGGAGTTCCAGCGCTACGCGCTGGGCTTCATCGACTCGGAGGCGCTCCGCCCGGCGAAGGTGGTCCTGGACGGCGGGAACGGCATGGCGGGCCCGATGATCGGCCCGCTGATCGACTCGTTCCCGGTCGAGGGGAAACGGCTCTACTTCGAGCCCAACGGCGAGTTCCCGGGCCACGAGCCCAATCCGCTTTTGGAGGAGAACCGCAAGCTGATCATCGACACCGTCCTGGAGAACGCGGCCGAGCTCGGCATCGCCTGGGACGGTGACGCGGACCGCTGCTTCTTCATCGACGACCGGGGGGAGTTCGTGCCGGGCGACTTCCTCACCGCCCTGCTGGCCGAGGCGGTGCTGGCCAAGGAGCCGGGCGCAACGATCCTCTACGACGTGCGGGCCAGCCGCGCCGTGCCGGACACGGTCGAGCGGCTCGGCGGCCGCGCGCTGGTGAACCGCGTCGGCCATGCCTTCTTCAAGGCCCGCATGCGGGAGGAGAACGCCGCGTTCGGCGGCGAGGTCTCCGGCCATTACTACTTCCGTGACTTCTGGTGCGCGGACTCCGGCGTGATCCCGGCACTGCTCGTGCTGGAGCTGCTGTCGGTGCGCGGCAAGACCATGTCCGAGCTGCTCACCCCCTTCCGCGACAAGTACTTCATCTCCGGCGAGATCAACTCCACGGTGGACGACCCCGAGGGCAGGATCAAGCAGATCGCCGAGCGCTACTCGGACGGAGAGATCACCTGGCTCGACGGCGTCTCGGTCGACTGCGGGAGCTGGCACTTCAACGTGCGCCCGTCGAACACCGAGCCGCTGCTGCGCCTCAACCTCGAGGCGTTCAGCCAGGAGGAGATGGAGGCGCACACCGAGGAAGTCCTTGCGTTGATCCGCTCATGAGCCACCTCGCTTGAGCGAGCCGCTCAGCGCCGAAGCGGCCCTCGCCCGCGCCGCGGACGCCGGCATCCACCTCCTGAGGATCCCCACACCCTTTGCGGTCGGGCGCGTCAACACGTACCTGATCGAGGACGACCCGCTCACGCTGGTCGACTCGGGGCCCAACTCCGGCCTTGCGCTCGACGAGCTCCAGCATCAGCTCGCGGGGCACGGGCACTCACTGGAGGACATCGAACTCGTGGTGCTCACGCACCAGCACATCGACCACCTCGGGCTGGTGGACATCATCGTCAACCACTCGGGCGCCGAGGTGGCCGCGATCGACAAGCTCGCCCACTTCGCGGAGCACTACGGCGAGGACGCGGCGCGCGACGATGAGTTCGCGGGCGCCGTGATGCGCCGCAACGGCATCCCGGACGAGATCGTGCGGGCGCTGCAGACGGTGTCCTCCGCGTTCCGCGCCTGGGGGTCGAAGGCAAAGGTCACCCGCCCGCTGCGCGACGGCGAGCTGCTGACCCTCCGCGATCGCACCCTCGAGGTCCTGCACCGGCCGGGCCACTCGCCCTCGGACACCGTCTTCTGGGACGCGGACCGCCGCATCCTGATCGCGGCCGACCACCTCATCAAGCACATCTCCTCCAACCCGCTGATCAGCCGCCCGCTGGAGGACCGGGAAGGCACGGACGCGGCCCGGCGGCCGCAGGCGCTCGTGACCTACCTCGAGTCACTGCGCCAGACGCGCGAGATGCCCGCCGAGATCGTGCTCTCCGGACACGGCGAGCCGATCACCGACCACGTGGCGCTGATCGACGAGCGCTTCGAGTTCCACCGCCGCCGCGCGGACAAGATCTACGACCTGATCGCCGAGCGCCCGCGCACGGGATACGACCTCACGCAGGCCCTGTTCGGCGACATCGCCGTCACGCAGGCCTACCTGACCCTCTCGGAGGTCCTGGGCCACGTCGACCTGCTGCTGAACGAGGGCCGTGTGCGCGAGGTCGAGGACGGCGGCGTCGCGCGATTCGAGGCGATCACCTGAGACCCAGCCGCCGGGCCGCCCGGCGCCTGGCGCCGGCGGTGAGGAGGCGGCCGAAGGCGGAGCGCCTGTCGGCCACGAAGCGGTAGGCGCCGTTGGTGACCGGCTGCAGCGCGGAGGCGACCCGAGCCGGCAGCCGGCCGCCGGGCAGGATGCGCAGCAGAGGGGCGACGGCCTCGCCGGCGGAGTACACCCGGCCATCGGGCAGCACGAGGTGCCAGGACGCCATCCGCTGCTCATCGCCCAGGTCGCCGAGCAGGCGATCGCTCTCCTCGCGGTCCTGGAGCGCCACCGGGCGCAGGGCATGGTGGCGGTCCCACGCCATGAGCTTCGCGGCGGTCCACTTGCACAGGCCGCAATCGGCGTCGTAGAAGACGACATGGTCGGGCGTCACGCACGCTTTGTATCGTTCCGCCCCTTTGGGGGATAACACTTCCGACCCGTGAGCCACCCGACCGTCATCGAGCCAGGCATCGCCGCCGCGGAACCGCACTCCGCGTTCCCCGGCACCAAGCCGCGAATGCTCCTGATCGTGAACCCGTTCGCGACCACCGTGTCGGGGCGGCTGAAGAACCTGGTCGTCTATGCCCTCCGCGGCCGCTTCGACATCGAGGCAGTCGAGACGCAGCGCCCGAATCACGCCACCGAGCTCACCCGGCAGGCGATCGGCGAGGGGTTCGACCTCGTCGTCTCGTTCGGTGGCGACGGCACGCTCAACGAGGCGGCGAACGGCCTGGCCGGCTCCTCCCTCCCGCTCTCCATCCTGCCCGGCGGGTCGACCAACGTGGTCTGCCGGATGCTCGGCATCCCGACCGACGTAGTGGACGCAACCGAGCACCTGCTCCAGCTCGCGGACGACCTCACCCCGCGGCCGATCGACACGGGCCGCGTCAACGGGCGGCACTTCCTCTTCTCCAGCGGGGTCGGCATCGACGCGGACGTGACGCGGTGGGTCGACGACCATCCGCGGCTGAAGGCGCGGGGCGGCGATGCGACGTTCACGTACGCGGCGCTGCGCAGCTACTTCCGCGACTATCGCGGCAAGCCGCCGATGCTCGAGGTCCAGGTCGGGGACCAGCGGGTCCCGGGAGTCAGCGCGATCGTGCAGAACTCCGATCCCTACACCTACTTCCGCAAGACCCCGTTGCGCGTGTGCGAGGACATCGCCATGAACGACGGCACGATCTCGCTGACCAGCATGCAGCGGGCCTCCCTGATGCTCGACGCCCCCGGGATCCTCTACCGCCTGTTCTCGCGTAACGGCCGGCTGGCGCAGCACCGCCAGGCGGCGAGCTTCCCGCGCATCCAGCACGCCACGGTGCGCTCGCTGGACGGCCGCGGGCTGCCGCTCGAGGTCGACGGCGACTACATCGGGCACACGCCCGAGGCCGTCTACGAGGCGGCGCCGGACTCCCTGCTCGTGATCGCCTAGGGACCTAGCCCGGCGTCACGCGGTAGGCGTCGAACACCGAGTCGACGTTTCGCAGGCGGGTGACGCAGTTCTTCAGCGCGACCGTGTCCGGCACCTCGACCACGAACCGGTTCTTGACCATCGGGTGGTCGACGGTGCAGCGCGCCTCGAGGATGTTGATGCCGGCCTCGGCGAAGGTGCGCGAAAGGTCCTCCAGCATGCGGGTGCGGTCCCAGCCGTCCACCTGCAGCTCGACGCGGAAGCCGGTCTCGTTCTCGCCGTCCCACGACACGTCGGTGAACCGCTCCTTCTGCTTCATGAGGGCGACGACGTTCTTGCAGTCCTCGCGGTGGATCGTGATGCCGCGGCCCAGGGAGATGTAGCCCACGATCTCGTCACCGGGCACCGGCCGGCAGCACTTGGCCAGGCGCACCATCACGTCGTCGATCCCTTCCACGCGGATCCCGTACCGGGAAGCCGTGCCCTCCGGCCGGGCGCGCTCCTCGCGCCCGCGCACGAGGCCTTCCCCGGGCTGCTCCTCGACGGCGGCCTCGCCCTGCTTCAAGCGCTGCATGACCTTGTTGACAACGACGCGCGTGGACACCTTCGCCTGGCCGACCGCGATGTAGAAGTCGTCGGCCTTGCGGAAGCCCATCTCGCGGATCACGTCGGCGAGCAGCGGCGAGCCCGTGATCTTCTGGGCCGGCAGGCCCTGCTTGCGGAGCGTCTCCTGGAGCAGGTCACGGCCGCGGTGCTCGGCGTCCTCGCGCTTCTCCTTGGTGAACCAGGCGCGGATCTTGTTCCGCGCGCGGGTGGTGCGCACCAGTGAGAGCCAGTCCCGCGAGGGGCCGCGCTCGGACTTCGAGGTCAGGATCTCGACGATGTCGCCGGACTGCAGCCGGTAGTGGAGCGGAGTGATCTTGCCGTTCACCTTGGCGCCGACGCAGCGGTGGCCGACGTCGGTGTGCACGGCGTAAGCGAAATCGAGCGGCGTCGAGCCGGCGGCCAGCGACTTCACCTCGCCCTTCGGCGTGAACACGAAGACCTCGTCCTCGAACAGGTCGATCTTGAGGGTCTCCATGAACTCCTTGGGGTCCTGGAGCTCCTGCTGCCAGTCGAGCAGGTGGCGCAGCCAGGCCGGCTTGGCGGCGACGCCCCCGTCCTCTTCCTGTGCGGCCTCGTCCCCGTTCGAGAGCGCGGCGGCGCGCTCCGCGTCGCGCCGGGCCATCCCGATGTCCTTGTAGATCCAGTGCGCGGCCACGCCGAACTCGGCCGTGTAGTGCATCTTCCGCGTGCGGATCTGGATCTCGAGCGGCCGGCCCTCGGGCCCGATCACCGTCGTGTGCAATGCCTGATAGAGGTTGAACTTGGGCATCGCCACGTAGTCCTTGAAGCGGCCCGGCAGCGGCTTCCACAGGGAGTGGATGATCCCGATCGCGCCGTAGCAGTCCTTCACCGAGTCGACGATCACGCGCATCGCGGTGAGGTCGTAGATCTCGTTGAACTCGCGGCCCTTCTTGGTCATCTTCGAATAGATCGAGTAGAAGTGCTTGGCGCGGCCCGAGACCTCGGCCGTGATGCCGACGGCTTCGAGCTCCTGGGTGAGGTAGCGGCCTGCGCGCTCGACGTAGCCTTCGCGCTCCTCGCGCTGCTGGTTGACCAGCGACTTGATCTCGCTGTACTTGCGCGGGTGCAGCGCCGAGAACGCGAGGTCCTCCAGCTCCCACTTGATCGAGTGGATCCCGAGGCGGTGGGCGAGCGGAGCGAAGATGTCCAAGGTCTCCTTCGCCTTGTCGATCTGCTTCTGCTTCGCCAGCGCATCCAGCGTGCGCATGTTGTGCAGGCGATCGGCCAGCTTGATCAGGATCACCCTGATGTCGGTGGCCATCGCGACCATCATCTTGCGGTAGTTCTCCGCCTGCTGCTCGTCGCGGCTCTGGAAGGTGATGCCGGTGAGCTTCGTGACCCCGTCGACCAGCTGTGCGATGTCGTCGCCGAAGTGCTCGCGCACGTCGTCGAGCGAGGCGGAGGTGTCCTCGACGGTGTCGTGCAGCAGGGCCGCGCAGATCGTCTCGGTGTCGAGGCGCATGCCGGCGCAGATCTTCGCCACGCCTACCGGGTGGGTGATGAACGGCGCGCCCGACTTGCGCCGCTGGTCCGCGTGCCGCTCACAGGAGAAGGCGAAGGCCTTGCCGACCCGCTCCAGGTCGACGGGCCGGATCGCGTCGTCGGAGTGCTCCGAGATGACGGCGAACAGGTCGGCGAGCAGCTCCTGCTCGTGCGGGAGGAGGTCGAGCTCGAGACTGGTGGCTGCCGTCGCCACCGACGGGCGCTCGCGCACTCCGACCCTGATGTGGGCGTCGGGCGGAAGCTCGCTCGGGGCGCCCCCTGCGTCGAGGATGGGCTCACCCGAGCGCGTGTCGTCGTCGGCGCCGTCTAGGCGGCCCTCGCGCTCGGTGCTCTCGGTGTCAGGCTGCTCAGATATCGGAGTCCCTCTTCACCTGCGGCGGAGCAGGCCCGGAACGTCTCTGAGCGCTCCAGCTCGACCCGCTTCCCAGTGGTAATCGTGCAACTAACGGTACCGCTTGAGCCCTGGAAAATCGCGAGGTCGAGCTCGGCCAGGACCCGCATGCAACGGCCCGCCAGGACGGCTGGGCGCGGATGGCGCCCGGCGCCCTCCAGCGCGGTGCGCGGAATCGCGCGCCCGGGCGGGTCGAGCGCCCCCAGGGCCTTGTAGACCTCGGTCAGGTGCGGGCGCAGGCCGTGCTGGTGCTCGACGACCGCGCGGGTGAAGTCGATCTCGGCGGCGCCCCAGCCCAGGTGCAGGAATCCAGGGCCGCTGCGCTCGAGCAAGGAGCGGGCCGCCGGCGACGGGGGCGGGTCGAGCGCGAACACGTGCGTGAAGCGGCCCGCCAGCGATGGGTTGGCGGCCAGCGCGGCGTGTTCGGTGAGCACCAGGTCGGACTGCGTGCCGCCCGGCGCACAGTGCGCGGGCACCCTCGTCCACGGCGAGCGCGCGAAACGTGACGCATCGAGATCGCGGGTCAAGACGGCAGCCCGCCGCGATACGTCGGCGCACACGACGAGCAGGGACTCGCCTGTCGTCATGAGGTCGCCCAGCACACCGAGCGCGCCCCGGTCGCGCTGATCGGCGATCGTGCGCGGTTCAGGCCGCGCGGTCGGAAGTGCCACGACCGGCTCGGTTTCGTAAGCAGTCCACACCGCGTCCCACCAAGCGGCTTCGTCGGCGTGGTCAGCGGCGGATTCCTCGCTTTCTTCGACCGGGTGCAGCGAGCGCACCACCAGGCGCGGCTCGACGGAGCCCTGCCACTCGTTGGCCTCGAGGCGTGCGGCAAGGTCGTGGCGGGCCTCCCCGTCGCCGAGCGTGCTGCTGCCGGGCGCGATGCCGAAGCCGACGGCCCGTGAGCGCAGGCCGCCGGAGGTGACGTTGAAGCGCACGTGCTTCCCGCCGCCCATCGGGCGCACGTCGGAGACCTTGGCCGCCGGGACGAGCACGTTGATCGCGGGGTTGCCGATGCCGAAGGGGCGCAGCGACTGCAGCTCCTCCGCGAGGTCGAGCCCGAGGGCGTCGCCCGGCACGACCGCGTCGACGTGCTCCACCTTCACCAGGTCGGCGGGAGTCAGGACGCTGCGGGCGTGGCCGACCATCGCGGCCCGGAAGCCGTCGAGGCGCTCCGCCTTCACCTGCAGGCCGGCCGCCATGCGGTGGCCGCCGAATCCCTCCAGCCAGTCGGCGCTTGCGGCGAGGCCCGCGTGCAGGTCGTACGGCCTGATGCTGCGGCCCGACCCGCGGCCCTCGCCGGACTCGGACATCGCGACGAGCACGAACGGCCGGTGGTAGCGGTCCACGAGCCGCGACGCGACGATGCCGATCACGCCGGGGTGCCACTCCTCGTGCGCCAGCACGTACAGCGGATCGGCCGCGCCGCCGGATCCGCTCACGCCGTGCTCCGAGAGCAGCCGCTCGGCCTCGAACAGGATCGCGGTCTCGACCGATTGGCGTTCGGTGTTGATGGCATCCAGCTCCCGGGCGATCGCGAGCGCGCGATCGTCGTCGCGCGTCATGACCAGCTCCAGCGCCGCGTCCGCGCGATACAGGCGGCCGGCCGCGTTGATGCGTGGCGCGAGCGCGAAGCCGAGGGTCTGCTCGGTCACGCTCTGCGGGTCCACCTGCGTGACCCGCAGCAGCGCGCGCAGGCCGGGGCGGGACGTGCCGGCGATCGCGCGCAGGCCCTGCTTCACGAGTGAGCGGTTCTCCCCCACCAGCGGGACGAGGTCGGCGACCGTCGCGAGCGCGACCAGGTCGAGCTGCGCCTCCAGCTCCGCGGGATCGCGTCCGGCGGCGATGAAGATCGCCTGCGCGAACTTGTAGGTGACGCCCGTGGCGCACAGCTCCGCCGGGTAGCCGCAGACCGATGGGTGCACGATGGGACAGGTAGGTAGGGCAGCACCGGGGCGGTGGTGGTCGGTCACGACCATCTCCATGCCGAGCTCGCGGGCCCGCGTGACCTCGTCACATGACGTGATCCCGCAGTCCGTCGTGATCAGCAGGCGTGCGCCGGCGTCGTGCAGCTCCTCGACGCGCGCGGCGGACAGGCCGTAGCCCTCGTCGCGGCTCGGCAGCCGCACGTGCACGCGCGCACCGAGCCCCTCCAAGGCAGAGGCGAGCACCGCCGCGGAGCACACGCCGTCCACGTCGTAGTCGCCGTGGATCGCGATCGGCGTCCCGGCGGAGACGTGGCGCATCACGAGCGCGACCGCGCCGTCGATGCCCTCGAAGAGGTGCGGGTCGTGCTGCTCGCCGCCCTCGAGGAACGTCCGGGCGGAGGCCGCGTCGCCGAATCCGCGGCGGACGAGCACGGCCGCGGTCGTGTGGCTCACGCCGAGCTCGGAGGCAAGGGCGACCGCCCGATCGAACGGGTAGGGCTCGGCGCGCCAGCGGGCCTCCGACTTTTCGGTCACTCGCCGATGCTAGGAACGGGTTCGGACGGATCAGGAGGCGCCAGCCCCCCTCACCTACTGGCAGCTCTCGACCGCCCATATCGCGGTCGAGAGCTGCCAGTTGTTGGTTAGGCGTGCTGCTCGTCGGTCCGGTCGCCCCAGAGCCAGCAGGCGCCGAGGCCGATCAGCGCGCCGGGAATGGCCTGCAACGCCGTCGTGAGGCTGGCGTCGTCGAGCTCGCCTCCGGCCAGTGCCGCGCCAACGACGACCGCGCCCACCGCCGCGCACCCGAAGGCGCCCACGATGCCGCCCTTGAAGCGATCGGGCACGAACACGGCGAAGTGCCAGATGGCGATGCCCATCATCACCCAGACGAAGATGTTCAACGGGCCCTCCCGTGCTTGCGGTTCTTGCGGGACTGGCGGGCCGCGCGCTGCTTCTTGCGCTCGGCGCGCTCGGCTCGCAGCTGGGCGCTGCGGTCCGCCGGTGAGGTGGAGCCGACGGGCGCCGCCGCCTCCTCCTCGAGATCGAGCTCGTGCCCGTCCTCGGCGTGCTCGAGGCCGAGCTCCTCGGCGATCTCGTCGCGCGCCTCAGGCTGGGCGGGGCCGACCGGGGCCGGTGCAGGCTTGCGGCGGCGGCGCGGCGCCTTGGCCGGGCGCTCGGCGGGCTCGCCCTCCGCCTCGTCCGTTCCCCTGGCTGTCGGATATGCGGGCACGTACCCCAGCTCGTCGACGATCCGGCGCCGCCGCTGGCGATAGGTGGGCTCGCGTTCCTTCCATTCCATCAGCACGGGCCCGGCGATGAAGATCGAGGAATACGTACCCGACGCGATGCCGACCAGCAGCGCGAAGGCGAAGTCCTTCAGCGTGTCGCCGCCGAACAGCAGCAGCGCGGCCACTCCCATCAAGGTGCACATGGAGGTCGCCAGCGACCGCGTCAGCACGTCGCTCATCGAGCGGTTCACGATCTGGGAGAAGGCAGCCCGCGGCATGCGCGGCGCGTTCTCGCGTATTCGGTCGAACACGATCACCACGTCGTAGAGCGAGTAGCCCAGAATCGTCAGGATCGCCGCGACCGTCGACGTCGTCACCTCCCGGCCGGTGAGGGAGTAGACGCCCGCCGTGATCAGCAGGTCGTGGATCAGGGCGATCATCACCGGGATCGCGAACTTCGGCTCGAACCGGAACGCGACGTAGGCCATGATCAGGAACAGCGAGGCGATGATCGCGATCACCGCGCTGCGGGCGACCGTCTCCCCGAAGGTCGGTCCGACCGATTCGCTGGAGAAGCCCTCGCGCTCCACGCCGAACTCCCGGTCGAGCAGCCGCTCGAGCCGCTGCACGCCGCCGGGGCCGAGCTCGGAGGTCGAGATCTGGACCACGTTGTCGCCCACCTCGGGGTTCTCGACGTTCTGGATCTTGGCGCTGTCGATGCCCAGCGGGCGCACGGCGTCGCGCACCTCTTCGACGCCGGCCGGCCGCTCCAGGGCAGCGGTCACCCGCGTGCCGCTCTCGAAGTCGATGCCGAAGTCGAGCTGCTTCGTGGCGAGCCCGAGCGACCCGACGATCAGGATGATCCCCGACATCGCGAAGAAGTACTTCGACTTGCCCATGAAGTCGAAGTTCCACGTCATGTGGCGCTCGCCGGCGCCGAGCATGGCCGGGCTGCGCAGGATCTTCGAGCGGCCCATGGTGCCGAGGATCGCCTGCGTGAACAGGACCGCCGTGAACAGCGAGACGAGCGTCCCGACGCCGAGGGTGAAGGCGAAGCCCTTCACGCCCGCGGTCGCGAGCACGAACAGGATGAACGCCGTGATCAGCGTGACGACGTTCGCGTCGATGATCGTCGCGATGCCGCGCTTGTAACCGGTCGCGATGGCCGACATCGCCGATCTGCCGGCGCGTAACTCCTCCTTGATGCGCTCGAAGATCACGATGTTCGAATCGGCCGCGATCCCGATGGTGAGGATCAGGCCCGCAATGCCCGGCAGGGTGAGCGTGATCGGGATCAGCTTGATCAGGCCGTAGAAGAGACCGGCGTACATGAGCAGCGCGACGCTCGCGATCACGCCCAGCAGGCGGTAGAAGGCGAGCAGGAACAGGATCACCAGCCCGAACCCGACGAGGCCGGCGACGAGGCCCTCGCGCAGGGCCTGCTTGCCGAGGCTCGCGGAGACCTGTGTCTCGCTGATCGGCTTCAGGTTGATCGGCAGCGCGCCGGTCTTCAGCACGTCGGCGAGGTCCTGCGCCTCCTGGAGCTTGAACCCGCCCGAGATCTGGGCCCCGGTGCGGCCGTCGATGCCGTCCGGGTTCTCGCGGTAGTCGATGAACGGCCGCGACACGACCTCGCGGTCCAGCACGATGGCGAACGTCTGGAACGAGCTCTCGACGGGCTGCCCCGGGATCTGCTGCGTCTGGCCGCGCTCCGCGAGGCGGCGCGTGACCTCCTGGAAGTTCTCGCGCCCCTTGTCGGTGAACCGGAACGTGACGATCGGCTCGCGCGTGGTGGGATCGAACTCCTGCCGCGGGTCCTTCAGGTCCGTGCCGCGCACCTCGGGGTTGTCGCGCACGACGAAGTACCGCTCGAACGGAGCGTCGTCGGAGAGGTTCTCGGGCCGCTCCGCGCGCAGCACCACGGTCCCCTCGGGGACTTGCAGCACCTCGTACCCCTTGGGCACGCGGCCGTCGTATTCCGACAACAGGTCCTTGCGCGACGCGTCCGGGCCGGCGGCCAGCAGCTTGTTCGGCTTGAAGAGGTAGTACGAGCCGGTGGTCGAGTTGTTCTCGTCGCGGACCGGCTCCTGCTGCGACGCGCGCTTGACCGCCGGGTAGAGGCCTGCGATCGGCGAGCTGGGATTGCCGATCACGCTGCGCTCCCAGTCGTACAGCAGCAGCTGCGCGGTGGTGCCGACCTGCTTCTTCGCGCGCTCCAGGTTCTTGACGCCCGGCAGGCCGACCGAGATCTGGTCGGATCCCAGCCGCTGGATCTCGGGCTCGGCGACGCCCAGGCGGTCGACGCGCTCGCGGATGATGTCGATCGCGCGGTCGATCGCCTCGGGGGTGACCTCGCTCTGCGGGGTCGGCTCGCCCTGGTAGACGAGCTCGACGCCGCCCTTCAGGTCGAGGCCGAGCTTCGTGTCCTTGGTGGCGATCACCACCCCGGACGCGAACAGCAGCGCGACCGTCAGCACGATCACGAACAGGTTGCGCCTGCGTGAGGTCATATCTTGCGCTCGGGAGGTAGCACGCTCTCGATCCCCGCGGTGATTCTAGACCGGCCCTCAGCCGCGCCGGAGCAGCTCACCGCTTGGGCGTCAGCACCAGCAGCAGGCCGCCGTCGTCGTCGTATGCGGGAAACACGTCTGCCGTGGCCTTCGCCGGAAGGTCGCCCTCGGCCTCCACCTGCACGCTCCTTCCCAGCACTCGCACGCCCCATTCCAGGGAGGTGCCGATCGGGTCCTCGTCGTCGTTGAACTTGAGCCCCAGCACGTCCCTCACGGGACGACCGAGGGTCGCCTCGTCCTTGAGCCCCGTCAGCTCGAAGCTCCCGCGCCCGCAGCCGATGATCCGCGCCTCGGCGTCGCAGACGAAGAAAGCCGCGTCCGGCGCCGGGTAGTAGTCGTCCAGCAACTCGAACATGAACCCGAACCCGCATTTCGAGCAGCCGCGCGGCTTGGAGGAGAACCCGGCCGTGCGGTCCTGGGAGCTGAGACGGTTTCCACAGTTTGGGCAGATGAAGACGGGCATCGCACCTCTATATGAGATCGAACTTCGGCATCCATGCCGCGAATCCTGAGCGCCATCGTCCAGGACGCTTTCTCGGCGTAAATTGTGACCGGCCCGCCTGAACGAGCCGTTAGAAAAGGCTAGCGCCCCGCCGTTCGGTTGCAGGCGGGTACTCGGCGCCGAGATGCTCGTAGGCGGCCGGAGTCGCGACCCGGCCCCGGGGGGTTCGCTTCAGCAGGCCGCGCTGGAGGAGGTAGGGCTCGTAGACGTCCTCGATCGTGTCGGCCTCCTCGCCCACGGAGACGGCCAGTGTCGAGAGCCCGACCGGGCCGCCCTCGAACTTCTCCACGATCACCCTCAGCAGCTCACGGTCGAGGCGCTCCAGGCCGGCCGCGTCGACCTCCAGCATCTCGAGCGCCTCCGCGGCGATGTCCAAGGTCACCGAGCCCGTGCCGTGCACCTGGGCGAAGTCGCGGACGCGGCGCAGCAGCCGGTTCGCCACCCGGGGGGTGCCGCGTGCGCGCGCCGCGATCGCGTGCGCGCCCTCGTCGTCGATCTCGACCTCGAGGATGCCGGCGGACCGGCACACGATGCGGGCGAGGTCCTCGGGCGGATAGTGCTCCAGGCGGTGTACGACGCCGAAGCGCTCCCGCAGCGGCGTCGTGAGCAGGCCGGTGCGAGTCGTCGCGCCGATCAGCGTGAACTGCGGCAGGTCGAGCGTCACGGTCCGCGCGCCCGCGCCCTGGCCCAGGACGATCGGTAGGCGGCGGTCCTCCATCGCCGGGTAGAGCGTCTCCTCCACCGCCCGGGTGAGGCGGTGAATCTCGTCGATGAAGAACACCGAGCCAGGCTCGAGCGCGGTCAGGAACGCCGCCACGTCGCCCTTGCGCTCGAGCGCCGGACCCGCGGTCTGCACGAACGGAGCGCCCAGCTCCCGGGCTGCGATCTGCGCCAGCGACGTCTTTCCGAGCCCGGGCGGGCCGGCCAGCAGCACGTGGTCGAGCGGCTCGCCGCGCCGCTTCGCGGCCTCCATGAACAGCGCGAGCTGGCGCTTCAGCGGCTCCTGCCCGACGAAGTCCTCGAGACGCTGCGGGCGCAGGGAGCGGTCAAGCTCCTCTTCCCCGGCGCGGACCGCCGGGACCTGGACGCTGACCTCTCCGGCCGGCGTCGTCATGCCGCCTTCACCGCGGTACGCAGCGCGGCGGCGATCAGGTCCTCGGGCGCGGCGTCTGCGCCGGCGGCGCGCTCGGCGGCGTCGAGCATGCCCTCCGCCTCCGAGGGGTCGTATCCGAGCCCCACCAGTCCCTCGCGGGCCAGCGCCCGCGGGCCCGCGCCGGCGGCGCCCGCCGGTTCGGCGGCCAGCTCTCCGGCGATCCGCTCGCGCAGCTCGACGATCACGCGCTCGGCCGTCTTCCGGCCGATGCCCGGCACGACCTGGAACCGCTTCACGTCACCGGCCGCGATCGCTCGCCGGGTGTCGGCGACCGTCGACCCCGACAGCACGGCCAGAGCCATCTTCGGCCCGACGCCCGCGACGGAGATCAGCTGCAGGAACAGCTCCCGCTCCTCGCCGGTCGAGAAGCCGTACAGGTGGGCACCGTCGTCGCGCAGGATCAGGTGAGTCTGCAGGACGCCGTCCTTACCAGTGGCAGGGACCTTCGCGAGTGTCTGCGAGGACACCGCGACGCGGAAACCCACGCCCCCGCACTCGATCACCACGTGATCGGCGCGCCGGTCCGCCACCTTGCCGCTGAGTGAGGCGATCATGTGTTCGGATTCTGCGCCTGGGCTCGGACGCCTCTCGCGCCGCCGCGCGTGCCGCCCCTTGAATTGTGCGCATGGCAGATCGCGAGGGCGAGTGCGTCGGCGGCGTGGTCGGAGGCCGGCGGCGCCTCGAGACCGAGCAACGCGGCGACCATTCGCTGCACCTGATCCTTGCGAGCCGCTCCGCTCCCGCACACCGCCAGCTTCACGGCCTGCGGCGTGTACGAGAAGCAG
>DASRIA010000025.1:0-8889 GCA_035650255.1 Solirubrobacterales bacterium | reverse complement strand
GCGGAAGCGGTCGGCATGACAGCCGTGCTGCACCGCGGCGCCGACGGCACGCTGGAGCGGCTCGAGGAGTTGCTCGGCGTCACGTTGCGCTGATGCTGCGGGCGGCCGCCGGCTAGCCGAGGCTGTCCCGGACCATCCGCGAGTACGCCTCCGCCAGCCGCGTCGTGACGGGACCCGGCTCGCCGCTCCCAACCGGCTTCCCGTCGACCGCGACCAGCGGCTGCAGCTCACGCGTGGACGACGTCAGGAACGCCTCCTCCGCGGTCACGACGTCCTCCGGCGTCAGCGTCCGCTCCACTGCCCCGAGCTCCAGCACGTGCTCGCGCGTGATGCCCCCGAGGCATCCCGAATCGAGCGGGGGCGTCGCCGCGACGCCGTCGTGCACGAGAAAGACGTTCGCGGTGGTCGCCTCGCACAGCTCGCCGCGGCCGTTCAGCAGCAGCGCCTCGTCCGCACCGGCCGCGCGGGCCTCGGCGAGTGCCACCACGCTCTCGGCCAGCGCCACGGTCTTCACCCCGGCGAGCGGGCTCTGCTCGTCACGCCGCAGCCGCGACGTGACGGCGGTCGAGGTGGGCGGCCACGGCGACAGCGCGAGCGCCGCCACCAGAACGGTTGACGGCCCGGCGCCGCGCACCAGGCCCGGCGGGCCGGTGCCGCTGGTCACGGTGATGCGGATGCGCGCGTCGCGGAGGCCGTTGGCTGCGACCACCGCGTGGACGCCGCGCGCGAGCTCGGCGCCCGGAGGCGCGGTGATCCCCATCGCGCGGCAGCCGTCCTCCAGCCGCCCGAGGTGCGCGTCCATGTCGAAGGGCCGGCCGTCGTACCAGCGCAGCGTCTCGAACACGCCGTCCCCCACCAGGAAGCCGTGGTCCGCGGGTGAGATGCACGCCTCGCCCTCTTCGGCGAGGTCGCCGTTCAGCCAGATCCTCACGAAGCGAGCGGGAGCTGCTCGCGGCCCGTCTCGACCCTGCCGCCCGCGGCGCGCAGCAGCCGCGCCGCCTTGTGCATCGTCTCGCGCCATTCCCCGGCGGGGTCCGAGTCCGCCGTGACGGCACCGCCCACGTGCAGGTGCAGCCTGTCGCGCGCGGCGATCATCGTGCGGATCGCGACCGACAGCTCGAGCTCGTCGCCGGGTCCGAACCATCCGATCGCGCCGCAATACGGGCCGCGGCGCACGGGCTCGAGCTCCTCGATGATCTCGAGCGCACGCACCTTCGGGGCGCCGGTCACGGACCCGGGCGGGAAAGTCGCGCGGATCACGTCGGCCGCGGAAACGCGGGCGCGCGTCTGCGCCGTGACGGTGGAAACGAGGTGGTGCACCCCCGGGTGCGATTCGAGCGCGCACAGCTCCCGGACCGAGACGGTGCCGTATTCGGCGACCCGTCCGAGGTCGTTGCGGGACAGGTCCACGATCATCACGTTCTCGGCCACGTCCTTCGCGCTCGAGCGCAGCGCCAGCGCCTGGCGCCGGTCGGCCGCCACGTCATCGGCGCGCGGCCTGGTGCCCTTGATCGGCCGGGTCTCGATCGCAGCGCCGCGCCGGCTCAGGAAGCGCTCGGGAGAGGCGGAGATCACGTCGGCGCCGCCAAGGCGGACGAGCGCCGCGAACGGCGCCGGGCTCTCACGCCGCAGCCGCGCGTACAGCGCGAACGGGTCGCCGCCCCACTCTGCGGTCAGGCGCTGGGAGAGGTTCACCTGGAAGACGTCGCCGGCCCTGATGTAGTCGATCGCGCGCTGCACGGCGGCCTCGTAGTCGGGCCGCGGCAGCGATGTGCGCCACTCGGCGATCTGCTCATGTTCCGGCGGCGCGGCGCCCGCGGCTTGCAGCGCCCGCACGAGATGAGCGGCGTCGCCGTCGCCCCGGATCGCGGTCGTCTGCCGCTCGTGGTCGAACTCGATCCAGGCCTCGAACCGCCCCAGTGCGATCGGCGGCAGACCGAGATCGTCGCGGCCGAGGTCGGGCAGGCGCTCGACCTCGCGGCCGAGGTCGTAAGAGAGCCACCCCGCCCACCATCCATCGCCCAGCCGGTCGAGCGCGGCAACCCCGTCCGTGGCGACCTCCGCCGGGCGAACGGCGAGGTATGACCGGCGCCCGAGCTCGCCGAACCCGGGCATGCTCTCGAGCAGCACGAGGCCGGGCTCGTGCCGCAGGGCGAGCGCGGCGGCGAAGGGCTCCGCCCATGGCACCGGGGACATCACAAGGATGGTAAGCCACGCGGCTCACCCGCCCGCGATCAGGACCACACCCCCGATCGCCATCGCCACGCCGATCAGCGCCACGCGGTGCGGCCGCTCGCGCAGCACGACGGCGGCCAGGGCCGCCGTGGTCAACGGGTACAGCGAGCCCAGCACGGACACGAGGCTCACCAGGCCAATGGTGGAGGCGATCGCGAACATGAGGTTCGCGGTGATGTCGAGCGTGCCGATCAAGGCGAGCACCGGCACGTCCGCGCGCCGCACGGCGAGGGGCGGCCGGATCACGAGGAACGCGGCGAACAGCAGTGAGAAGCTCGTCACCCGGTTGGCCAGGATGGCCCAGCCGACGTCGGCGTCGCTGGCATGGTCGAGCCCGACGAAGAAGAAGCCGAAACCGAGCGCGGACACGATCGCCAGCCCCGCGCCGCGTGCGGGGCCGCCCGACACCTCCTCGCGCGACGCCAGGACGACACCCGCAAGTGCGAGCACCAGGCCTGTGTACTGGAGCTCCGACGGGCGGTCCCCCGACGCGATTCCCACCACGACCGGCACCACCGCGGCGGTGGCCGAGATGGGCGCGACGACGCCCATGTTGCCGACCGCCAGCCCGCGGTAGAACGCCAGGAGGCCGATGGCTCCCGCCAGTCCCGAGAGCGGCGCCCACAGCACGAAGTCGCCGCCCGGCATGGGCTCCCACCGGATCAGCATGTAGATCCCGACGAGCAGCAGCCCGGTGAGCTGCGAGGCCGTCACGACGTTCAGGACCGGCAGCTGCCTGGCCTTCAGCCCGCCGAGAAAGTCGGCGACGCCCCACGAGATGCTGGAGGCAAATGCGAGTAGGAGGGCTCCCACGGCGCCACATCTTGCCGGGGACGACTAGGCTACCCCGCCTGATGAGCCTGACCGTGGTCGGATCCATCGCCTTCGACGCCGTGCGGACGCCGTTCGGCGAGCGCGAGCGCATGCTCGGCGGCTCGGCCGTGCACTTCTCCCTGGCGGCGGGCTTCTTCACCGGCGTGAAGGTCGTGGGGCCCGTGGGCGACGACTTCGGCGAGGCCGAGTACGACGTGCTGCGCAAGCGCGGAATCGACACCAGCGACATCGAGCGCGTGCCGGGCGGCGACACCTTCTTCTGGCGCGGCCACTACGAGTACGACCTCAACGTTGCGCACACCGACGACACCCAGCTGAACGTGTTCGGCGACTTCCAGCCCAAGCTCTCGGATTCGTCCCGCGAGGCGGAGACGCTGTTCCTCGCGAACATCCAGCCCGACCTCCAGTTCCAGGTACGCGAGCAGAGCCAGGCCCGGCTCGTGGGGCTCGATTCGATGAACCTCTGGATCGACACCGCGCGTGACTCGCTGCGCCGCGCGATCGCCTCCGTCGACATCGTCCTGATGAACGACGCAGAGCTGCGAATGCTGACCGAGCAGCCGAACCTCGTGCGCGCCGCGCGCGAGGTGATCTCGCTCGGGCCGCGCATGGTCGTGGCCAAGCAGGGCGAGTACGGCGCCGCGCTGTTCACCGCCGACAGCTTTTTCGCCCTCCCGGGCTACCCGCTGGAGGAAGTGGTCGACCCCACGGGCGCCGGCGACAGCTTCGCGGGCGGGTTCCTCGGCTACCTGGACTCCGTCGCCGACGAGGAGCTGTCGGACCAGGAGCTGCGGCGCGCGATGACGTACGGATCCGTGCTCGCCTCCTTCAACGTCGAGCAGTTCGGCACGGAGCGCGTACAGGCGCTCACCCACGGTGAGATCAACCGCCGGTTCGAGGAGTTCCGGCTGATGACCCACCTCGATACGCAACCGGTCGAGCTGCGCTCCGCATAGCCCGGAGAAACCGGCTCTCATCGGCTAGCCTTCGCTGGCGCCGATCCCGCAAAATGCGGCGCTTGTGCCGAAGCGAGGGAGAGAGATGACCACAGAGCAGACCACCAAGCCGCAGGCCGGCGACGGCGTGGCGGCCGCCTCGGGAGACGTACTGAGCGTCACCGACAGCCGCACGGGCAAGACCTACGAGCTGCCGATCGAGGACGGGGCCATCCGGGCGGCGCACCTGCGCCAGATCAAGGTCGACGAGGAGGACTTCGGGCTGATGTCGTACGACCCGGCGTTCCTGAACACGGCCGCGTGCCGGAGCGCGATCACCTGGATCGACGGCGACAAGGGAGAGCTGTGGCATCGCGGCATCCCGATCGAGCAGCTGTGCGAGCAAAGCAGCTATCTCGAAGTCGCCTATCTCCTGATGTTCGGCGACCTTCCGAAGAAGGACGAGCTCGAAGCGTGGATCTTCGACATCACGACGCACACGTTCGTGCACGAGAACATCAAGAAGTTCGTCGAGGGGTTCCGCTACGACGCGCATCCCATGGGCATGCTGCTCGCGACCGTCGGCGCGCTGTCGACCTTCTACCCGGACGCGAAGCGGATCGACGACGGGCACGAGCGCTACATGGCGACGATCAGGACGATCGCCAAGATGCCGACCCTGGCCGCATTCGCGTACCGGCACAACCTCGGGCTGCCCTACGTGTATCCGGACAACGACCTCGGGTACCCGGGCAACTTCCTCTCGATGATGTTCAAGATGACGGAGCTGAAGTACGAGCCCGACCCGCGGCTCGAGCGTGCGCTGGACGTTCTCTGGATCCTGCACGCCGACCACGAGCAGAACTGCTCGACCAGCGCGGTGCGCGGCGTGGGCTCCTCCCGCGTCGACCCGTACTCCGCCGTGGCGGCTGGGGTGGCGGCGCTCTACGGGCCGCTGCACGGCGGCGCGAACGAGGCGGTGCTGAAGATGCTCGACCGCATCGGCACCGCCGAGAACATCCCCGACTTCCTGGAGGGCGTGAAGCAGGGCAAGGAGCGCCTGATGGGCTTCGGGCACCGCGTCTACAAGAACTACGACCCGCGGGCGCGCATCATCAAGAAGCACGTTGACGAGGTGTTCGAGGTCACCGGCCGCAACCCGAAGCTGGACATCGCCGTCGAGCTCGAGAAGCGCGCGCTCGACGACGACTACTTCGTGAAGCGCAAGCTGTACCCGAACGTCGACTTCTACTCGGGCCTGATCTACGAGGCGCTCAGCCTGCCTCCGGCGATGTTCACCGTGATGTTCGCGATCCCGCGCACGTCCGGCTGGATGGCGCAGTGGCAGGAGATGGTCGACGACCCGGAGCAGAAGATCGCCCGGCCGCGGCAGATCTACACGGCCGGCGGGCCGCGCGAATACGTTCCGATGGAGCGCCGCTGAGCGAGCTGGTCGACCGCGTCCTGGCAGGCTACGCGGCGTTCAACCGCGGCGACTTCGATGCCGCGATCGAGAACCTCGACCCGGAGATGGAGTGGGTCGTCCTGGACGACCTGCCCGATCCCGGGCCGTTCCGGGGCGTGGAGGGCACGCGCGCGTTCTGGGACATGTGGAAGGACACGTTCGACGAGTTCCGCGCCGAGGTCCAGGAGTACGCCGACGCCGGAAACGCCGTGATCATGATCGTGCGGATGGTCGGCCGCGGGAAGGACAGCGGCGTCGCGGTCGATACGCCGAGCTTCCCGATGGTGTGGACCCTGCGCGACCAGCGGGTCGTCCGCATGGAGATGTTCACGAGCCGGGAGGAGGCGCTGGCCGCGGTCGGGCTCCCGCCCGACACGCCGTTCGAGCCCCTCCAGGCTACGCCGCGGTAGGCGGTCCGAACCAGGCGGTCAGCGCGTCGGCCAGCCCCGGCTGGGTCTGGTCTCCCACCCAGGCCACATATCCGTCGGGCCGGATCAGCACCGCGGTCGGAGCGGTGACCGCCCCGATCGCCGGAAGCTCCCACGCGCCAACGTATTCGGCGTCGATCGACTGAACGCGATCTGCCCATGGAGTGATGTCGAAGCCGCCGGGCTCACCGAGGTTGAGCAGCACCGGCCGGGCGTCGTGCAGCAGGGTGAAGACCCGCCGCGGCCCGTCGGCGGTGACCAGGTCGAGATCGGGCATGCGGCGTCCGAGCAGCGGGTGTCCCTCGCCGAGGTCGTAATGGATGTCCAGACCGGACAGCATCGCGGCGAACCGCTTGCGCGGCTCGTCCATGCTCAGCAGCTCGGACACGGCGTCGCGCAAGGCTTCGAGACGCGCGTCGGCGGGACGGTTGAGCACCGTCTGAGCCATCGTGTTCTGCAGCACGCGGGCGGCTACCGGGTGGCGCTCCGCGTGGTAGGTGTCGAGGAGGCTTTCCGGCGACGTCCGGTTCACCACCTGGGCCAGCTTCCACCCCAGGTTCACCGCATCCTGCACACCCGTGTTGAGGCCTTGTCCACCCACCGGGGAATGCACGTGTGCGGCGTCGCCGGCCAGGAGCACCCGTCTGTCCCGGTAGGACGCCGCCTGCCGGGTCATATCGGTGAACCTGGAGATCCAGGTGGGACTGTGGATCCCGTAATCGGTCCCGTACACGGCGATCAGCGCTTCGCTGAGATCGCGCAGGGTGGGTTCGCCTGCGGGACCGGGGTGCTCTTCGGTCACCATGATCCGTACCGGTCCCTCATCCTTGAACACCACCTCGCCGTCGCGGATCTCGTATTCCAACCGGCCGAAGGCATGGATGCCGCGAGCGTCCCGGCGGATGCCCAACTCCGGCGTCTCGGCCATCTCGGCCTCGCCGATCAGGGCGCTGGTCGTCGGGTCCCACCCGGGGAACTCGATCCCGGCTTCTTTACGGACCAGACTGCGACCGCCGTCGCACCCGGCGAGGTACTCGGCCCTCAACGACTCGCCGTCGGACAGCTCGACGTCCACGCCGGTGTCGTCCTGCGCGAAACCGGTCACCTCGCGTCCGCGATGGATCGGCACCGCCAGCTCGTCGGCCCAGCCGGCCAGTATCCGCTCGATGTGGTTCTGCCACAGCCCGAGCCCGTAGGGATGCCGGGTGGGAAAGTCGCTGATGTCCAATCGGCTCTCGCCGAAGCTCTGGACCTGGGCCACCTGTCCCTCCGACAGGAACCGATCCGCGATTCCGCGCTGATCGAGGATCTCGATGGTGCGTGAGTGCAGACCGCCTGCACGAGCGCCCGGGAGGTCCTGGCCGGCGCGTCGCTCGACTATGGCGGCATCGACCCCCGCCAACGCCAACTCGGCGGCCAACATCAGCCCCGTCGGACCTCCTCCGGCGATCACCACAGCATGCTCGGTCCCACGCATTTCGCTCCTCCGATTTCCGTACGTTCTGGCCTGCGGCCGGCGATTATGCGGCACGACCCGGGGCTTGTTTCAAGCCCCCTGCGCGGTATAAATTGGAGGTGGCGCTTTAGATGTAGCCGCGCGTGCGGGCGGTCTCGATGACCCGCTCGATGCCGAGCTCGTAGGCCGCGTCGCGCAGGCAGAGGTCTTTCTGGCGTGCGACCGCATCCACCTCGCGGAAGGCACGGCGCATGATGTTGCCGAGCTTGTCGTTGATCTCCCGCTCCTCCCAGCGGAAGTGCTGCATGTTCTGCACCCACTCGAAGTAGGAGACGACCACGCCGCCGGCGTTGGCCATCACGTCGGGGATGACGTAGACGTCCTTCTCGCGCAGGATCTCGTCCGCGACGGGCGTCGTCGGGCTGTTCGCTCCCTCGAGCAGCACCTTGCACTGCACGCGGTCGGCGTTCCCTTCGTGGATCATGCCGCCGAGGGCCGCCGGGACGAACACGTCACAAGGGATCGCGATCAGATCGTCGGGGGAGATCGTGTCGACTCCCTCGTAGTCGGTCAGCTTGCCGCCCTGCTCTATGAACTCGTGGAGCTTGACCGTGTCGATGCCGTCGTCGTTGCGGATCGCGCCGTCGGCGTTGGAGACGCCGATGATCCTCACGCCGAGCTGCTGGAGGATGCGCGCCGCCCAGGAGCCGACGTTGCCGAATCCCTGGACGACGACCGTGGTGGTGCTGGGTGACAGCCCGAGCTTGGGAGCCGCCTCGCGGTACAGGTAGACGAGCCCGCGGCCCGTGGCCGACTCCCGCCCGTAGGAGCCCTCCAGCGGGATCGGCTTGCCGGTCACGATCGCCGGCGTGTGGCCGTGGAGCTTGCCGTACTCGTCCATCAGCCAGGCCATCACCTGGGCGTTGGTGCCGACGTCCGGCGCCATGATGTCGCGGTTGGGTCCGAGCACCTTGTCGATCTTGTCCATCAGCGACCGCGTGATGGCCTGGAGCTCCTCGGGCTTGAGCTGGTCGCTGCGGCAGTTGACCCCGCCCTTCGCGCCGCCGTAGGGGATCCCGGCGATCGCCGTCTTCCACGTCATCAGCATCGCGAGCGCGCGGACCTCGTCCAAGTCGACGTCGGGGTGGTAGCGCAGCCCGCCCTTGTAGGGACCGCGCGCGCCGTTGTGCTGCACGCGGTAGCCCTTGAAGACGTGGATCTTCCCGTCCGCGAACCGCACGGGGATCTGCACGACGGTCTCGCGATACGAGGTGCGCAGCACGTCGCGCACGTCGTCCGGCACGCCGAGCCGGTCGCACGCCGTGTCGAAGTAGTGCTTGACGATGTCGAGGTCGGAGACATGCGCAGGCGATGAGGGCTGCGGCTGCGTCCCGGGCGGGGGCGCCTGCTCCTGGACGTCGGTCTCCGTCACCTCGCTGACCTCGGCGACCTCGGCGGCGCCGCTGCTGTTGGTCAGCGGCTCCTCCGATAGGACCGGCGCGCGGCCCTGTCCGTCGCGCTCTTCGGGGTCAGTCA
>DASRIA010000024.1:0-6065 GCA_035650255.1 Solirubrobacterales bacterium | reverse complement strand
CTTGCGCGCGCCCGTCTTGCGCGCCGACTTCGTTGAGCTGGACCGCCGAGCGGTTGCCATCTCGAAGACCTAGCCTTCCGGCACGATCGCGGGCGGCTCCCCCGGCACGCCTTCCGTGACGGCGGTGCGGCGCAGCGTGGCCACGTCCCGGCCAAGCTGCTCGAGGCGCGCTTCGATGCGGTCGAGCTGGTCGGAGACCTTGGCGCCGGGTGCGCGCGTCTCCTCGCCGAGCGTCTCCATGCGAATGCCGATCTTGTCCACTGCGTCCTCAACTTCCTCCAGCCGCTGCGAGATCGTCCGCAGGCGGCGGCCGAGCTTCTCCAACTCCGACGCCGACGGCAGGTTGAGCGCGTCCATCGCGGACTGCTGCGCCTGCGCGACCTTCTCGCGAGCCGAGAACGCGCGCGAGAGTGCAGAGTTGAACATCGGGTTCTCGATCAAGTCGTCGGCGAAGCGCCCGATGGCGTCCTCCGCGCCTCCGGCGATCCGCTTCCTGAGCCCCTCCTGCCCGGGCTCCTCGCTGCGGCTGTCTGCGCTACTCATATAAGTGGGCTCCCTTGTGCGGGGTGGGGGTTGGCGTGCGCGGGCGAGCGCACCCCGGCGCATCGGGAACCTAGCGCATCGACGAAGCAGGCGGGTGGCGCCTGCGGGCGACGTTGCGAACGCGCTTGGAGAGGCCCGGAAAACCCTCAACTCGTGCTCGAGGGTTAGCGTGGTTGAGCGTGCTTTTGGCGGGCCCGTTTCCCCACCCTGCCGGAGTTCCGCTTTTCACAACCCCTGACGCCTGGCCGCTGCGCTCAAGTCAAGCTCCGGCGGGGACGATGTAATGCCCAGGGCGTACCGGTGCAACTCGTGCAGCGGTGCGCGTTTTTACGTCAAGTACAGCGTCAGCAGGCCGATCCAATTATCATGACCCCGTGGGAGGCATCGAGATCGAGGCAGGGGACTGCCCCTGGCGCAGTTTCCCTGCGTGCGGCGCGCAGTTCTGCGTTGCAACCCGGTGGTGCGGTAGGTAGCGTGGGCATTTCTTGCGGTAGGGTCCTCGCGCCGCAGACCGGTGCGGGAATCGAGGGAGCGCCTGCGATGGCAGGCGGGGTTTACACAGGATGAAGCGGAAGATCCTCTTCGGAGCGCTGACGGTGACGCTCTTCGTCGCCGGCTTCAGCCTGGCGTCGTTCCCCGCGCTCGCCGAGTTGCGCACCATCACGATCACCCTCGTCGGCGGCCAGGAGGTCGTGACCACGGTGGACGTGCCACCGGGGACGCCTCCCGAGGCGATCCAGCTGCCGGCACTGAGCGCGCCGATCCAGAAGGTCGAGGACGGCGGGCCGGTGAACCCCGAGACGACCGCGCCGAGCAACGGCGGTGACGACACGGCCGACAAGCCCGAGACCGACACGGGCAAGTCGCCGGGCGAGTTCCTCGAGGAGGGCGAGCCGGCGGCCGAGCCGAAGAAGAAGCGCAAGCGGACGAAGCCCGGTGCGATTCGCCGGCCCGACGGATCGCCGACCCGCGACAACCCGACGCTGACACTCGGCCTGCCCGGTCCCGCACCGGTTGGCGTTCCGAACTTCGTCATCAGCAAGTTCCGCATCCCGCCCTTCCTGCTTCCGATCTATCAGGCCGCCGGCACGCAGTACGGCATCCGCTGGGAAGTGCTCGCGGCGATCAACGAGATCGAGACGGACTACGGCCGCAACCTGAACGTGTCGTCCGCCGGCGCGCTCGGGTGGATGCAGTTCATCCCCTCTTCATGGCGCACTTACGGAACGGACGCGAACAAGGACGGCCAGAAGGATCCGTACAACCCCGTCGACGCGATCTTCGCCGCCGCGCGTTACCTGAAGGCAGCCGGCGCCGACAGCGACCTGCGTCGCGCGATCTTCGCGTACAACCACGCCGACTGGTATGTCGACTCGGTGATGATGCGCGCGCGTGTCATCTCCGGTCTGCCGGCCGACCTCGTCGGTTCTCTCACCGGGCTCACGCAGGGTCACTTCCCGGTCCACGCCCGCTCGCGTTACGCGGACGACCTCGCCGAGCGCGACGTCCGCCGGCTCGGCAAGAAGATCCGGCGCGAGCACAACGCGGCCAAGATCGTGAACTCGAACGACCGCCGCCGGTCGATCAACATCTACGCGCGCCGCGGCGCTCCCGTGATCGCCACCAACGACGGCGTCATCAAGAAGATCGGCGTCAGCAAGAAGCTCGGCCGCTTCATCATCCTCCAGGACGTCTACGGCAACCGCTACACGTACGCGCACCTCGGCAAGGTCTCGAAGCGCTACCCGGTCCCGAGGAACTCCGACTCGCATCGCGCCCAGGACGAGTTCCGCTCGGCGCGCGCGGCGCGCCAGGAGGACCTGCCCGCACCGGACGGCCCGGCGAGCGCCGGCAGCCAGCGTGAGCAGGACCCCGCCGGCCAGGCTGCGTTCGCCGAGGCTTCGGCCGCCGGCCCCGCGGCCGCCGAGCAGCCGGTCGTCGAGAAGGAGCGCCTGTTCGCCGACCCGAGCCGGCCCGGCAACCGCGACACCGCGGAGCAGACCGGCCAGCTCGTCGACGAGGCCGGCTTCGAGGTCTTCAAGGTCTACTTCTCCAAGGTGCTGAGGCTCAAGCCGTCTCAAGTCAAGTTCAAGACCCTCAAGAAGGGCTCGAAGGTCATCGGCGGCACCGTCCTGGGTCGCATCGGCAAGCTCGACGAGGGCCCCGGCTCGAAGCTCGGCCCCCACCTCAACTTCGCGATCCGCCCGGCCGGGCGCGGGGCACCGCGCATCGACCCGAAGCCCATCCTCGACGGGTGGAAGCTGCTCGAGGCAACCGCGATCTATCGCGCGGTCGGCAAGAACGCGCTCGTCAACGACGCCGGCATCGGCCAGGTGCTGCTGATGTCGAAGGAGGCGCTCACCCGGCGGGTGCTGGCGAACTCAGACATCGACATCTATCCCTGCGGCCGGCTCGACATCCGCACCGGCCAGGTCGACCGCCGCGTCCTCGCGTCGCTCGAGTTCCTGGCGGCCTCCGGCCTCCGGCCCACGGTCACCTCCCTCAAGTGCGGCCACGGCTACTACACGGCCTCCGGGAACGTCTCGAACCACAGCTCCGGCAACGCGGTCGACATCGCCAAGATCAACGGCATCCCGATCCTGGGTCACCAGGAGCCGGGCGGCATCACCGACCAGAGCGTGCGCAGGCTGATGCTGCTGCAGGGCACGATCGCGCCGCACCAGATCATCTCGCTGTTCGAGGTCGGCGGGGCGACGATGGCGATGGGCGACCACGCCGATCACATTCATGTCGGGTTCAAGCCGATGTTCGGGGCCAACAAGAAGCTCGGCAAGCAGGCGCTGGCGGTGCTCAAGCCCGGCCAGTGGACCGACCTGATCGCGCGCCTGCGCGAGCTCGACAACCCGGTCGTGCCCACCAAGCCGTCCGAGTACGCGCTGCCGGCCGGCAAGCACCGGCGCGCGAGCGACGCCCACGCGGGCGAGTAGGCAGACGGCCCCCTCCGACCAGTTCGGCTTCGTTCAGCTGGAGTTCGGCTTCCTGCTGGGCCCGCCCGACGGGCGCTACCTGGTGCGCTCGGAGCCCGACGCGCTGGTGGAGGCGGTGCTGGTGCTGGGGACGCTCGGAGCGCCGGCGCGAACGCGGCGCCCGCGCGCGGTCGACGCGGCGGAGCCGGAGCCGGTGCCCACGTCCCGCGCGACGGTCGTGCGGCCGCACCCGTTCGAGTCCCCGGCCGACTGGCTCGCCGAACTACGCGCCGACCAGGAGGCTCTCGATGGCGAGCTGTCTGCCGCGTTCACCGTGCTCAACCGGGCGCTCCGCGTCTGGCGGGCCGCTTCCGCGGACCCGTACGTCGCCGAGCTCTCCTACGACCGGGCGCTCGTGGCGCGGGTGGGCTACGGGGCCGGCGACGCCGTGGCCGACGGGCGCTTCGCCGAGGCGCTGGAGCTGCCGCGTCCGGGAGCGCAGCGGGTCAGGCGGTCGATGGAGTCGCCCGAGGAGCGCTTCGCGGCGCTGCTGGGCGCCCGCGAGGCCCAGCTGGTGGCCGAGGAGCTGGTGCTGCGCGCCCGAGCCGACCTGAACGCCGGGCGCCCGCGCGAGGCGGCGCTGCAGGCGCGGGTGGCGCTGGAGGCGCTCGAGCTCGCGGAGCACCGCGAGGCGGTCGGGCTTGCCGCCAACGCGGCGCTGCTGGGGGACCTCAGCGGTCCCGAGGTTCAGGCGCTCACGGAAGCGGTGAAGGGGATGGAGGCCTCGTTGCGGAGGCATCGCCTCGGCGGCTGATTTTCACGAGTCTGACTTTGACGCCGTAATAGGGGGCAAACGTCAGGTTCGTGGGGCGAGTTGGAGCTCGACCCCCCCATCGCTGCTGTTCACGTTCGCGCCGCCCAGCCGCCGTGCTGTTCGCCGCAACGCCTCGGCGAACTCGCGCGCGTCCCGGGCGCTGTCCCAGGTCCAGCGGAGCGTCACGCCGTAGCGGGCTCCCCGCCGCCACAGCGCAAACCCGCCTCCGCCCCAGCCGGCCGCCGCAGCCGCCGAGCGCTGCCGCCCGTTCGCCGCCCGCAGCAGCTGCTCGGTGTCGAACTCGCCGAAATCGCCCTGCTCGACCAGGCGTGTGCCAGGCGGGGCGCCGACCCGTATGCGCACGGGCCGCTCGCGCGCCTCGTACTTGGCCGGGTGCATGAACTGCTCGGTCGAGACGGGCGCGTCCTCGCCGAACGCGCGGTCGACCGCCGCCCATCCCCCCTCGCCCTGGAGGCGGTTGATCAGCCGCGCCCCCGCGGCGTACGGGAAGACCAGCCCCTCGCGCACGTAGCGCGGCAGCCCGCTCGACGCCGGCACCGCGGCCTGGTCGAGCGCCTTCAGCGCCTGGGCCCGCACCGACGCCGGCACGTTCGCGGTGCCGGCCTGCTTCTGCACCGCGTAGTCGACCATCACGATCGTCGCGCTCCCTTCGTGGAGTGCGCTCTCGGCCGCCGAGCGGTCGCGCCGGAAGCCCTGGCCGGGGGTCACGTTCAGCCCGAAGCGCTGGTCCTCGAGCGCGTGGGTGAGCTCGTGGGCCAGCGTGATCTCAGCCAGCAGCCCGGAACCGCCCTGCCCCACCACCGAGAGCGTCCCGCTGCGCGGGTCGTAGAACCCGCCCACCTCGCTCGACAGCGTCTTGCCGACCAGCTCTCGCAAACTCGCGCGCGGCGGCAGCAGCTCGAGCAGCTTGAGCAGGCGCTCCTCGGCAGCCACCTCGCGCGGCTTCGTCTCGCGGTCCAGCTCGCGCAGCCCATACGCGCGCGCCTGCGCCCCGGTCACGTGGCGCACCCGCGGCAGGTGGTCGAATCGCAGCTGGCGGACCCGCTCGACTCGGCGGGCGATCGCCTCGATCGATGGGCCGGAGGCCGCCTGTTCCTGCTCGCTGTCGTCCTCTCCGGTGACCAAGCCGATGGCAGCCAGCGCGACTATCAGCGCGCCAATCACCACGGCGGTCATGCGGTTCACAGCGCGGCGAGCACCGCCCGCAGCTCCGCCACGACGTCACCGCCGAGCTTGACCTCGGCCTCGTCGTCGTAGGGGGTCGGGCCCTGCGTGACCAGCGCCAGCCGTCCGCCGGCCCCGCGCGTGATCGCCGGCAGGCCGGCGACCGGGTAGACCTCGAGCGACGAGCCGACGCACACCATCAGGTCCGCGTCCAACGCCAGCGCCTGCGCCTCGGACAGCGCGCGCTCCGGCAGCAGCTCGCCGAACAGCACCACGTCCGGCTTCAGGGGCGTGAAGCAGCACGCGCACTCCGGCGCGCCGTCGTCCGCGCGCAGCTGCTCGACCACCCGGTCGAGCGCAACCTTGCCGCCGCACTGGAGGCACACGCTCCACTCGATCGAGCCGTGCACCTCGATCAGCCGCTGCGTGCCCGCCGCCCGGTGCAGGCGGTCGATGTTCTGCGTGATCACGCCCCTGATCAGCCCGCGCCGCTCCAGCTCGGCCAGCGCGAGGTGCGCCTCGTTGGGCTGCTTGTCCGTCAGCGACGCGAAGCGATCGCCGTAGAAGCGCCAGAAGCGATCGGGGTCGCGCCGCCA
>DASRIA010000023.1:0-26216 GCA_035650255.1 Solirubrobacterales bacterium | reverse complement strand
TATCCGAGCATCGAGATGTCAGGGGCGAGGAGCAGCAGCGCGAATGCGAGCCAGGACCAGCCGCCGTCGGCGTACAGGGCAACTGCGGCGCCCAGAACGGCGGCGCCCTCCAGCCGCAGCAACACGGCCGGAACCCTGTCGAGGCTCATGTGCTCAGCGCCCGAGGGCAGCCATCGCGTCGACCAGCTCGCGCACCGCATCCGCAGACCGGTGCAGCTCCTCCCGCTCCTGCTCGGACAGGTCGATCTCGATGATCTCCTCGACGCCGTCCTTGCCGAGCTTCACCGGCACTCCGACGAACAGGCCGTCGATCGCGTACTCGCCCTGACACAGGGCCGCACACGGCAGCACGCGCTTCTGGTCGTGCACGATCGAGTCGATCATCTCCGCGACCGCGGCGGCGGGTGCGTAGAAGGCCGACCCCGACTTGAGGAGCTTCACCACCTCAGCGCCGCCGTCGCGCGTGCGCTGCACGATCTCCTCGAGTCGCCCGGCGTCGATCTTCTGTGAGACGGGAATGCCGGCGACGTTCGTGTAGCTCACGATCGGAACCATCGTGTCGCCGTGGCCGCCGAGCACGAACCCGGTCACGTCGCGTGCCGACACCCCCAGCTCCCAGGCCAGGAAGGTGCGGAAACGCGCCGAGTCCAGGATGCCCGCCATGCCAACCACGCGCTGGCGTGGAAACTCGGAAGTATCCAGCGCGACGTGGCACATTGCGTCGAGCGGATTGGTGACACAGATGATGATCGAGTCGGGTGAACGGTCGGCCACTTCGCGCGTCACACCCGCGACGATCTCGCGGTTTGCGGCCAGGAGGTCGTCACGGCTCATCCCCGGCTTGCGCGGAAGGCCCGAGGTGATGACGACGATGTCGGAGCCTGACGTCTCGTCGTATCCGTTCGTGCCCACGACCTTCGGCTCGTAACCGACGACCGGGCCGGCCTGGTTCAGGTCGAGCGCCTTGCCCTGCGGCATCCCCTCGACGATGTCGACGAGGACTACGTCCGCATAGTCGCGCTCCGCCAACCTCTGCGCGGTGGTGGCACCAACGTTGCCGGCTCCAACCACGGTGATCTTGCGTCTCATCGTCCTCGTTCCCTCCCTAATTCAACAGTGACAAGCGTGGATGTGAAAGAGTGTTTGGCTGCAGGTCGCGTCGTTAAGAGAAAAATTGAGGTGAACAGCATGGCACCCCGCACCGATTTTCTGACCAAGCAGCGCCAGCAGATTGAGGCGCGGCTGAAGGAGCTGCAGCCCGCGCACGAAGAGTATCTGACGTTGCTCAAGGCGCGTGACGCGCTCGCGTCCGTGAAGCCCGCGAACGGGCGCCGAGGTCCCGGCCGCCCGCCCGGCCGGCCGCCCGCCAAGCGCGGTCCGGGCCGTCCGCGCGGTAGCCGCACGGGGACGGGGCGTGCGAAGCCGGCGAACGGGCGCCGCACACGAACGCGCGCCGGCCGCCGCGGACGCCGCTCGAACACACGTGCCGATCAGGCGCTCACGCTGATCAAGGCCAACCCCGGCATCCACGTGGCGGACATCGCCAAGCGCATGGGCATCCGGCAGAACTATCTGTACAGGGTGACGGCCGGGCTCGAGAAGCAGCGCTTGGTACGCCGTCGCGACGGCGGTTTTCACGCCGCGTAAGCGGCTAGTTATGTAACGCGCGGAGTGACGGTCAAGCCGTCACTCCCGCGGTCATCTTTTCGATGATCGCGTCTGCAACCTGTGACGTGCCGACCGCCGTGGGATCGTCGCGGCTCGGCTTCATGTCATAGGTGACCGACACGCCCTCCTCGATCACCGCGGCGATCGCGGATTCGAGCCGGTGTGCCGCGTCCTGCTCGCCGAGGTGGCGCAGCATCATCACACCGCTGAGCATCAGCGCCATCGGGTTCACCTTGTTCATGCCCTTGTACTTCGGGGCCGACCCGTGGGTGGCCTCGAAGACGGCGTACTCGTCACCGATGTTGCCGCCCGGTGCCATGCCGAGCCCGCCGATCATCCCGGCCCCGAGGTCGGACACGATGTCGCCGTAGAGGTTGGGAAGCACGACGACGTCGTACTCCTCCGGCCGTGACACGAGCTGGTTGCACAGGTTGTCGATGATGCGGTCCTCGAACTCGATGTCCGGATAGTCCTCGGCCACGGCCTGCGCGGTCAGCAGGAAGAGACCGTCCGAGAACTTCATGATGTTCGCCTTGTGCGCGGCGGTCACCTTGCGGCGGCCGTTCTCGCGCGCGTACTCGAACGCGGAGCGCACGATCCTCGTGGTCCCGTACACGGAGATCGGCTTGATGGAGATGCCGGCGTCCTCGCGGATCTCCTTGTCCGCGATCTCCTTGATCACCTCGCGCAGGCGCCCGGCCTCGTCCGAGCCCATCTCGAACTCGATGCCCGCGTACAGGTCCTCGTGGTTCTCGCGCACGATCACGATGTCCGTCTCCGGGAAGCGGGTGCGCACCCCCTCGTATGCCTTGCACGGGCGCAGGCAGCAGTAGAGGTCCAGGTCCTTTCGCAGGGCCACGTTGACGGAACGGAAGCCCGACCCTACGGGAGTCGTGATCGGCGCCTTCATCGCGAGCTTGTTCTTGCGGATCGAGTCGAGCACCCGGTCGGGCATCGGCGTGCCCTCCTGCTCGTAGACGTCCACGCCGGCGTCCTGCCAATCCCACTCGAATCCCACGCCGGTCGCGTCGAGAACGCGCGCGGTTGCCTCGGCCAGCTCGGGACCTGTGCCGTCGCCGCGGATGAACGTCACGGTGGTGCTCAACTGGATCCTCCCTTTTGGTCACGCGAGCGCCGAAGGCGCGCAGCGCACTGGACGGGCGGCCGTAAGGCTAGATGGTTCAGACGAGGACGTCGGCGCTCGGACTGACCTGGTGCATCAGGATCCCCGCGGCGGCCGAGACCAGGTCGCGATCGAACGTCATCGCGAAGTCGAAGCGCCGCGCCTCGTCAGGCCCCTCGTCGCCGAGGTCACGCGCCACGAATCCCCCGGCGAAGTGCGGCCCCACGACGAGCACGTTCCACTCGCGCGCGAGCTCCGTGCGGCCGCGCAGGTCGGCGCCGCGCACGCCGGGTGCCGGGTGCTCGGGAAGCTCCTCGCCGAACACGCCGACGAAGGCGAGGCGCTCGGCCAGCCGGCCGTAGCTGCCGGCCTGGGGCTCGGTGAAGAACCGGCGGTGCTGGAAGCTCGCCAGCAGCACGGCCCCGTGCCCGAGCTCAGCCGCATGCGCCTCGAGCTGGCGCGACAGCCGCAGGAGCAGCTTCTTGTCGCCACGCCGCACCGGGCGCCGCTCGGTCACGATGGTGAAGGGCGTCGCCCGCGACGGCGGCGGCGGCGACCCGTGCACGACCGGGATGTGCGCGTCGACGGGCTCCGGGACGGCTGCGGGCAGCG
Source organism: Solirubrobacterales bacterium (assembly GCA_035650255.1). GTDB lineage: Bacteria > Actinomycetota > Thermoleophilia > Solirubrobacterales > JBBDJG01 > DASRIA01. Next base: position 22,813 of record DASRIA010000023.1, on the reverse strand, counting down.
CGCCGGGCCGGCCGAAGAGCCAGCCCTGGCCGAGGTCGGCACCGACCGCCTGCGCCCGGAACAGGTGCGCGTCGGTCTCGATCCCCTCGGCCAGCACGAGCGCGCCCGTGCGCTCGGCCTCGGCGTTGATCGCGTTCACCGTGCGCGCCACCTTCGCGGTCGGCGCGTCCTGGATCAGTTTCAGGTCGAGCTTCACCACGTCCGGCCGCAGGAACGGCATCAGGGCGAGCGAGCGGTCATCCGCGCCGACGTCGTCGAGCGCGATCCCGACTCCCGCCGGGCGCACGCGCTCGATCGTCGCGAGCAGCTCCGCCGGCCGCGCCACGAGCGCGCGCTCGGTGATCTCCACGAAAACCCGCAGCCTGCTCGCGCGGATCTCGTCGAGCGCCACGTCGCTGAAGAGATCGTCGTTCACCCCGTCGGGCTCGATGTTCACGAACAGCGCCGCGCCGGAGCCCATCCCGCCGGACCAGGCGCCCTGGATCGCAGCCTCGCGGCAGGCCCGGTCGAGCTCGGCGACCTGGCCGCTGCGGCGCGCTGCGCCGAACAGCTCGGCCGGCGAGGCGAGCGGTGATCCCTGGGGCCCGCGGGCCAGCGCTTCGTAGCCGACCACGGCCAGCGAGCCGATGTCCACGATCGGCTGGTAGGCGGAATGCAGGCCTCCTCCCTCGATCAGCCCCCGGAGCATGAAGGCCGTGCTGCCGTTGGGAGCCATGTGTTTGATTTCGGCAGCCGCGCCCATCCCTTGAGCGGACCGCTACCCGCGCCGGTAGAGTTGACGAGGCATGGCCGTCGCAGAGCCGCAGCGGGCCCGATCCGGTCCGACGCACGAGGTCGTCAACCAGACGCCCCCGCTCGAGCCGTACAACGTGTTCGAGCAGGACCGCACGCTGGTCGAGGCGCTCGGCCGCGAAGGAGGCGGCTGGGCCGCCGACCGCGCCCGCGCCCTCGGTGAGATCGCCGGCGGCGAGGCCGTCGAGTGGGGCCGGCTGGCCAACGAGAACGAGCCGGTCCTGCGCACGCACGACCGCTACGGCCACCGCATCGACGAGGTCGAATATCACCCGTCGTATCACCGGCTGATGGAAGTGGCCGTGTCGCACGGCCTCCACTCCCTGCCGTGGGCAGACCCGCAGCCCGGCGCACACGTTGCCCGCGCGGCGTTGTTCATGGTCATGGGCCAGGCCGAGGGCGGGCACCTGTGCCCGATCTCGATGACCTACTCGGGCGTGCCCGCGCTGCGCGCGACACCCGAGCTCTCGCAGGAGTGGGAGCCCCGCATCACGTCGAACTCCTACGACCCGCGGCTCGTGAACGCGGACGACAAGGCCGGAGCGCTGTGCGGCATGGCGATGACGGAGAAGCAAGGTGGCTCCGACGTGCGCCTCAACACCACGGTCGCGCGCCCGCTGAACGGCGGCGGCCCCGGCGCGGAGTACGAGGTCACCGGCCACAAGTGGTTCTGCTCGGCACCGATGTGCGACGTCTTCCTGGTGCTGGCGCAAGCCGACGGCGGCCTGTCGTGCTTCGTCCTGCCGCGCATCCTGCCGGACGGCTCGCGCAACCGCTTCCACCTCCAGCGCTTGAAGGACAAGCTCGGCAACCGCTCCAACGCCTCCAGCGAGGTCGAGTTCGACGGCGCCTGGGCGCGCATGCTGGGCGAGGAAGGGCGCGGCGTCCCGACCATCATCGAGATGGTCAACCACACGCGGCTCGACTGCGTGCTCGGCTCGGCGACCGGCATGCGGAGCGGCGTCGCGCGCGCCACCCACCACGCTTCGCACCGGGCGGCGTTCGGCAAGGCGCTGATCGACCAGCCGTTGATGCAGAACGTGCTCGCGGACCTGTGCGTGGAGTCCGAGGCGGCGACCGTCACGGCGATGCGCCTCGCGCGCGCCTACGACGAGGGCCCGGGCGACGAGCGCGAGACCCTCTTCAAGCGGCTCGGCACGGCGGTGTCGAAGTACTGGATCTGCAAGCGCGGCGCGGCCCACGCGCACGAGGCGCTCGAGTGCTTCGGCGGCAACGGGTTCGTCGAGGAGTCCGGCATGCCGCGCCTCTACCGCGAGGCGCCGCTCAACTCGATCTGGGAAGGCTCGGGGAACGTGGCCTGCCTGGACGTGCTGCGCGCGATGGTCAAGAGCCCGGAGTCGGTCGAGGTCTTCTTCGACGAGGTCGAGCAGACGGCGGGGTCGGACCCGCGCGTGGGCGACTCGGTGGCCGGCCTCAAGCGGGAGCTGTCGGACTTCGAGGCCGCGGAGACGCGCGCCCGCCACATCGTGGAGCGCATGGCGCTGACGCTCCAGGGTGCCCTGCTGGTGCGCCACGGCGACCCGGCGGTCGCGGACGCGTTCTGCGCCTCACGCCTGGCCGGCGACTGGGGTCACGCCTTCGGCACGCTGCCGGCCGGCATCGACCACCGGGCGATCATCGATCGCCACCGCCCGGTCCCGAGCTAAGCGCTGCGGCGAACCTTCGCGACCTACACCCGAGGGGTGGGTGCGAAACGCGAAAGTTCGGGTAAGCCATCCGGCCGCTCGGGCCGATCACAATCCCGCAAGCCGTACCATCAAAGGACATGCTGAGCGGCAGATCAATACCTCTCGTGCGGATTTTCGGCATCCGCATCGGCGTGGACCCGAGCTGGTTCCTCGCGCTCTTCCTCTTCATCTGGTGGCTGTCCGACTACTACCGCAACGCCATGCCGGGCGAGGACGGCAGCGCCTTCATCCTCGCGACGGTCAGCACGCTCCTCTTCTTCCTGTCGATCCTGCTGCACGAGCTGGGCCACGCGGTGGTCGCCATCCGCAACGGCATCTCGATCGCGGGAATCGACCTGTGGCTGTTCGGCGGCGTGGCCAAGATGTCGCGCGACACGCAGTCGCCGGGCGTCGAGTTCCGGGTGGCGGCAGCCGGGCCGCTGGTCACCCTCGTGATCGCGATCGTCTGCACCGGCCTCGGGATCCTGGTCGCGGGCAGCCTGGACAACTTCGGGAACACGGCCGCGTTCGACGCCGAAGGGACGGCCGGCGGGCTGAACGCGATGCTCGCCTTCCTCGTGAGCATCAACATCGTGCTGCTCCTCTTCAACCTGATCCCGGCCTTCCCGCTCGACGGCGGGCGCATCGCGCGGGCGATCATCTGGAAGGCGACCGGCGACCGGACGAAGGCCACGAACAGCGCGGCGGCACTGGGACAGGGCTTCTCCTATCTGCTGATCGGCCTCGGCGTGGCGGGCCTGCTCGGCGCCGACATCCCGGTGATCAGCGGAGACTTCATCTCATCGCTGTGGCTGATCTTCATCGGCATGTTCCTCGGCCAGGCGGCACGCTCGGCGACGTACCAGAGCGCGGTGCTGTCCCGCCTCGAAGGGATCACCGTCTCCGACGTGATGGACGCGGAGCCGGTGGCCATCCCCGGTGAGATGACCGTCGGGGATGCGTTGCACGAGTACTTCCTGCGCTACCGGTACGACTGGTTCCCCGTCGTGGATCGCAACGGCCAGTTCCTGGGCATCGTCGATCGCGAGCGCGCGCAGCGCATCCCGGAGGACCGCCAGCCCGTCTTCACGGTGCGGGAGATCATGCGCGCCGAGGAGGACAACGTGCGGGTGCGGTCCGATGAGCCGCTGGAGGCGCTGCTGGGCTCTCCGGCGCTGATGCGCCTCGGGGCCCTGATGGCCGTGGACCGGGACGGGCGCCTCCAGGGCGTCGTGACCTGGGACCAGGTCCGGCGCGCACTCCAGCAGCCGAGCGGCGTGGCCGCGCCGTAGCGTCTTGCGGCCTATGCATGGTGGCTCCAACCACGGACCCGGCCGTACCTGGGCGGCTGCGAATCGTCGCCTGCCGGCGTCCTCGGTCGGCCCCATATCACAGGTATGCAGCCTCCCTGCGTCCGTGCCAGTCTCGATTCTCGCTCGTCCAGGCACAACCGTGCCCGTGGTCGGAACCACCTAGAATCCCGCGCCGTGCCCGAGCATGATGTCCTCGTCATAGGCGCCGGCCTCGCCGGCCAGCGCGCCGCTCTCAGCGCGGCTCAGGCGGGGGCCTCGGTGGGCATCATCTCCAAGGTCCACCCGGTCCGCTCCCATTCCAACGCGGCCCAGGGGGGCATCAACGCCGCCCTCAACCCCGAGGACTCCTGGGAATCGCATGCCTACGACACCGTCAAGGGGTCGGACTACCTGGGCGACCAGGACGCGATCGAGATCATGTGCCGGGAGGCGCCGGAGGAGCTGCTCCACCTCGAGCACATGGGCGTCACCTTCCACCGCAACGACGAGGGGCTGCTCGGCACCCGCGCGTTCGGCGGCGCGTCCGCCGCGCGCACTTACTACGTCGCGGACATCACCGGGCAGGCGATCCTGCACGTCCTCTACGAGCAGCTGATGAAGCACGCCGAGGTGCATCGCTACGAGGAGTGGTTCACGACCGGCCTGGCGCTCGACGAGACCGGCCACTGCGCGGGCGCGATCACCCGCGACATGCGCGACGGGTCGATGGAGCTGTTCGCGGCGAAGTCCGTGATCCTCGCGACCGGCGGCAACGGGCAGTGCTTCAACCCGACCACCAACGCGCTGATCTGCACGGGCGACGGCATCGCGCAGGCCTACCGCGTGGGCGCGCCGGTGATGGACATGGAGATGATCCAGTACCACCCCACGACGCTGGCCGGGAACGGGCTGCTGATCACGGAGGGCGCGCGCGGCGAGGGCGCCCACCTCTACAACGCGCAGGGCGAGCGCTTCATGGAGAAGTACGCCCCGAACAAGATGGAGCTGGCCTCGCGCGACGTCGTGTCACGGGCGGAGCAGACCGAGATCAACGAGGGGCGCGGCTTCCCCGACGGCACCGTCGCGCTCGACATCACGGTCGTGCCGCGCAAGCGCATCCACGAGGCGCTGCGCGAGATCGTGAACGTGGGCCGTGACTTCGCCGGCGTGGACATCACCAAGGAGCCGATCCACATCAAGCCGGGCAACCACTACATCATGGGCGGCATCAAGACGGACGTCGACGGCCAGACCGAGGTGCCCGGCCTCTACGCGGCGGGCGAGTGTGCCTGCGTCTCGGTCCACGGCGGCAACCGCCTGGGAGCGAACTCGCTGCTCGACACGCTCGTGTTCGGCCGCCGCTCGGGCGCGCACGCCGCCGAGCGCGCCCGGAGCATGGTGCTGAACCCGCCGTCGGCGGCGCTGCTTGCAGAAGAGGAGCGCCAGATCGGCGACCTGATCAGCCGGGAGCCGGGGCAGGCGCGCCGCGTGTCCGAGCTGAAGGCCGAGCTCGGCGCGACGATGGACAAGCACTGCGCGGTGTTCCGCGAGGAGGCCGGCCTGAAGGAGGCGCTCGAGACCGTGCAGCGCCTGAAGGAAGAGTACGAAGGGGTGGCCATCGACGACCACGGCTCGGTGTTCAACCAGGACCTGATCGGCGCCATCGAGCTGGGATACATGCTCGACTGCGCCGAGGTCACCATGATCTCTGCGATCCACCGCACCGAGAGCCGCGGCGCGCACTTCCGCACCGACTACCCGGAGCGCAACGACGAGGAGTGGCTGAAGCACATCAACGTCACCCGCGATGCGGAGGGCAAGCCCCACATCAGCTACTCGCCTGTGACGATTACACAGTGGCAGCCGGAAGAACGGAAATACTAGGGACCAGGAACCTGAATGGCTGAGTACACCCTCCGCATCCGCCGGTACGAACCGGAAAAGGGCCTGCCGCCCTACTGGCAGGACTACAAGGTCGACCTCGAAGGGCACCGCAGCGTGCTCGACGGGATCCTCCAGGCGAAGGACCGCGAGGACGGCTCGATCGGCATCCGCTGCTCCTGCCAGGCCGCGATCTGCGGCTCGTGCGGCGTGCGCGTGAACGGGCAGGCCAAGCTTGCGTGCAACACGAAGCTCCGCGACGCGCTGAAGCGAGCAGATGACGGCGCGATCGTCGTCGAGCCGATGGGCAACATGCCCGTGCTCAAGGACCTGATCGTGAACATGGACGCGGTGCACTGGAAGAAGGTCCAGCGCGTGGTCCCGTGGCTGCTGCCGGAAGGGCCGCCGCCCGAGCGTGAGTACGTCGTGCCCAAGGAGTCGATGATCGACGTCACGCAATCGATGGCCTGCATCCACTGCGGCGCGTGCAACTCCGACTGCCTCTCGCTGGAGGTGGACCCGCTCTTCATCGGGCCCGCGGCGCTCGCGAAGGCATACCGCTTCGTGGGCGACCCGCGTGACGGCCAGACGGAGGAGCGCCTGCGCGACCTGGCGGAGGACGCGCACGGGATCTATGACTGCACACACTGCTTCAGCTGCATCGAGGTGTGCCCCAAGGGCGTTGCGCCGATGGACCAGATCATGCGGCTGCGGCGCAAGGCGGTGCACGACTACGGCATCAACGACCAGAACAACGGCGCCCGCCACGAAGGGGCGTTCACGAAGATCATCCGCAAGAAGGGCACGCTCGACGAGCGCAAGCTGCTCCAGGACAGCCTCGGGCCGCTGCGCCCGCAGGGCGGCCTCGCTCTGCTGAAGGCGCTGCCCACGGGCCTGCGCGGCTTCGCCCGCGGCAAGATCACGCCGAAGACCGCGCTGCTGCACGAGCGGCTCCCCGGCATCGAGAACGTGCAGCGCATCTACGACCACGCCGAGGAGCACCGCACCGAGCTGAACCTCTACATCGTCGGCGAGGGCGGCGAACAAGACGAGCAGGAGCCGGCGATGGCCGAGACTCCCGAGGCGAGTGCGACCACGAACGGGGGTCAGCCCTGATGCAGGTCGCCTACTGGCCCGGCTGCGTGTCGCGCGGCTTCACTCCCGAGCTGCACGGCTCGATGGCGAAGGTGGCCGACCGCCTGGGCATCGAGCTGGTCGAGCTCGACCGCGCCAACTGCTGCGGCGCCGGCGTGATCGCGGAGCACAACCCCGAGCTGGCCGACACGCTCAACGCCCGCACGTTCGCGATGGCGCAGAAGACGGGGCACATGATGATGAACATCTGCTCCACCTGCCAGGGCGCGCAGTCCGAGTGCCAGGAGCGCCTCGACGCCGACGCCGGCTACCGCGACCACATCAACGAGGTGCTCGCCGCGGAGGGCCTGCACTACGAGCCCGGCGTGACCAACAAGAACTTCCTCTGGCTGCTGGTCGAGGACTTCGGCCTCGAGCGGCTCGCCGGCATGGTGAAGCGGCCGCTGAGCGGCCTGCGCGTGGGCCCGTTCTACGGCTGCTATGTGCTGCGGCCCACGACGCGCCTCGGGTACCAGGAGCACCCGGAGCGCGACCTCTACATGGAGCGCCTGATCGAGGCGCTGGGCGCCGACGTCGTCGAATACGGCGGCGCGCGCAAGTGCTGCGGGTTCCCGGTGATCACGATGAACCGCGAGACGTCGCTGGGCCAGGCCGGCCGCCACATCGGCGATGCGATCGACGAGGGCGCCGACGCGCTCGTGACGCCGTGCCCGCTGTGCCACCTCAACCTCGACCTGCAGCAGCCCGATGCCGCCAAGGTCGTCGGCCGCGACCTCGGCCTGCCGGTGCTGCACCTGCCGCAGCTGATCGGGCTCGCGCTCGGGCTGGAGCCCAAGGAACTCGGCATGAGCAAGCACGTCGTGCGCACGACCGGCGTCGAGCGCAAGCTGTCGGCGGTCGCGACCGCGGCTTGACGCGCCGCCGGATCGCCCGGCTTCAGCACGTCGCCCGCGACGTGCGCGCATCCATGCGGCGGCGCGCCGAGACAGCGCCGGCCGAGCCCGACCGCCGCACGGCCGAGGAGCTCGAGCGCAGGCTCGACGCCACGCGGGAGCGCCTGCGCCGGGAGAACCCACCGCGGGAGAACGACTAGCCCGCGCATCAGAGATCCCGGTTTCGCGGCTAAGCGAAAACCGGCTTCATCTTTGCTTCGTGCGCACGACCAGCGGCACCGAGCCGTCGCCGGTGCTGTCCTCGTCGCCGGCCCACTGCGCGACGAAGGCTGCCGTCTTGACCAGCTTCCAGTTCGTGGAGAACGTGCCGTTCGAGGCCACGGTCGCGGTGCGTGTGACCCAGCCGCGCTCGCCGCGCTCACGCCGCGAGATCACGACCTGGGCGCCGCCGCGCGCCCCCGATACGCGGCCGGTGATCCTGACCACGGAACGCCGCCGGACGGTGCGCCGCCGCGTGCGCAGCGTCACCTTGGACGCCTCGCCGCGGTCACCGCCGGTGGTCGTGTGCAGCAGCGTGCGGCTGTCGGCGAGCAGGAACGCGCCGGTCAGGCCGGTCGCGACGATCCCCTCCGCGGACGGCTCGTCCGTGGAGACGAGCTGCGGGCGCCAGGTGCGGCCGCCGTCGGTCGTGCGCAGCACGTGCCCGAACGGCTCCGATCCAAAGCGCTTGAGCGTCAGAAAGCCGCGCGTGGCGGTCGAGAACGACAGCCCCGTCGCGTCGTCGGTGCCCACGCCCGAGAGGTCCGACCAGTTCTCGCCGCGATTGCGCGTCTTGTAGACCTGGCCGTCCTGGCCGAGCGCAAACCCCGTCCGGGGAGTCACGAAGTCGACCGCCTGGATCAGCGTCTTGCGCGGCAGCCGGACCTTTCGCCACGTGCGGCCGGTCGTCGTCGAGGCGAAGATGTTCTTCGAGCCATACACGAACACGGTGTCGCCGCCGCGGTCGACGTTGAACAGGCGGGAGCGATTGAGCACACGCCCGCGCACGCGCGTGAACGTGTCACCGCCGTCCGTCGAACGCAGGACGCCGGTGGGTCCGGCCAGCAGCACCGTCGTGCCGAGCGCCAGGACCGCCTGCGGATGCCGCGCGGTGCCGGTGTTGAGGATCAGCCACGACTGGCCCGAGTTGTCCGTGCGCAGCAACGTCCCCGTCGCGTCGAGCGCGTAGCCGGTGGCCTCATCGATGAACGAGACGTCGATCACTCCTTCCGAGGTCGACACGCCGACCGCGGACCACGTGACGCCGCCGTCGGTCGTCCGCGCCAGCGCCCCATCCGGCCCGGTCGCGAATGCCACGGAGGGCGAGAGCGCGCGGAGCCGCTCGAAGGAAGTGGCGAGTCGCGTCCCGACCGGACGCCAGGTCACGCCGGAGTCGTCGGAGAGCACGGTCGTGCCCCCCTCTCCCGCCGCGACCGCGCGCGTGGACGTGCTGAAGGCGACCGCCATGATCTTCTGGGTCGCCGCGGTGACGGAGAACCAGGTCGCGCCCCCGTCCAGCGTGCGCAGGATGGCCGGACCGCCGTTGGAGATCAGACAGGCAAGCGGCGTGGCGCAGCGGATCGTGCGCAGGCCGGCCACGCCGGGCGCGCCGCCCGTCCGCGCCCAGGACTGGCCCCCGTCGGTCGTGCGGAGGGCAACGCCCACCGTGCCGACCGCGTACCCGACGAGCGGCGACGCGAAGTGAACCGCGTTGAGAGCGGCGGTCTCGTAGTGAACCAGGCTCCAGGAGCTGCCACCGTCGGTCGTCCGGTAGATCTGGCCGGACAGGCTGAGCGCCACTCCCGTGTCGGGCGTGAGAAACGCGATGTCGGTCGGCCTCAATGGCTGGCTGCCGGACCCGCTCGTCGGAATCGACGTCTCGCGCGACCACGTGCGGCCCCCGTCTGCGGTGCTCAGGAGCGAGCCGTCCGCGAGCGCGAGGTAGCCCGCCTGGTCGGTGGGGAAGTCGAACGCGACGGGCTCCGAGGCGCAGCGCTCGTCGCTGGCCGTCCAGGGGAGGCGGGTGAACGTCTGGCCGCCGTCATCGGAGCGCCGCAGCGCGCATGCCCCGCCGACCACGATCGAGTCCGCATCGATCAGGCTGATCCGCTCCAGCGGCACGGTCAAGCCCGTGGCCGAACCACGCCAGGTGCTCCCCCCGTCTTCCGTCGCGAGGAGCGTTCCGAACCAGCCTGCGGCATACCCGCGCGCGCCTTCGAACTCGAGGGCCTGGATCGTCTGGCCCTGCGGGGTCGGGTTGCCCCACTCCCAGCCGGAGTGCCCGACCGTGACGGCAGCCGCGGCGGATGACGGGACGAGACCCGCGAGCGCGATCGTGAGCGCAACTGTCAGCAGCCGTCGTTGCATGTCGCGCAGTTGAAACTCGCCGTGCCGGCAGAAGTTTCGGCTAGCGGCAGGGAACCCTGAAGCGGTCGCGCGTGTTTCCGCGCGCGTCGATGGCACGGCCCCGGAACTCGTGGTTGTCGACACCGATGCGCAGGCGATGGTGAAATATCCCGCGGCGGGCGGACCACTTCGGCCGCCGTTTCGTCACAAACCGGTTGAGGCTGGCGCCGCCGCCGCCCGTGACGATGTACACGACGCCCTTGCGGCTCCGCCGTCCCGAGCGCAAGGGCTTCGACCGCTCGTAGTTCTGCATGTGCCCGTTGAGCACCAGATCGACGCCGCCGCGCTGCAGGATCGGCACGAACCGGCTGCGGCGGGCGTGGCGGGCGTGGCTGCGGTAGCCGCGGCCGCTGGACCACAGCGGATGGTGGAAGTACGCGACCTTGCAGCGCGCCGTCGACCTGCGCAGCTCCCCCCTCAGCCAGCGCCGCTGCCTGCGGTCGAAGCGGTTCGAATCCAGGGAGAGGAACAGCACCCCTCCGTACGTGAAGCTGTAGTGGAGGCCGTTGCCCGGCAGCGCGAAGAACCGCTTGTAGTTCTGGAGGTTGTAGTAATCGTGGTTGCCGACACTGGGCCAGAAGGGCTTCGTTGCGATCAGGTCGCGCAGCGGGCCGAGCACGAAGCTGCGGTACTCCTCTTCGGTGCCGTACACCTGGGCGTTGTCACCGGTCGTGATCGCGAAGTCGACGCGCGGGTCCTGCGACAGGCGGCGCAGGTTCGCGCGGGCGGCAGACGTCCCGATGCCGAAGTCCCCGATCACGCCGAACGAGAACTCGCCCGGTGACAGCGGCGGGGTCGTGAACCGCGCGACGTCTCCCAGCTTGCCGTCCGACTCCCAGCGGTACTCGTACTTGCTGGACGGGGCGAGCGGCGGCAGCGACACGACGTGCCGCCGCGTGAGGGCCGGGTCGCGCTCCACGACCTGGAGCGGGCTGCCGGCCGGGCCGAACGCAAGCGCGGTGGTGGCCGGCTCGTAGGTCTGCCAGACAACCGCGGCGCCCGTCGGAGTGAGCTGCTGGAGGTACGGGCCGATCTCGAACGCCCGCGACAGCGGGGTGGTGATCCGCGCGGGAGGCGAATCGGCGCTCTCGCCGTCCGTCCCGACCGACCGCACCGTGTACTGGTAGGTCTTGCCGGCCAGCAGCCACTCGTCCTCGAAGCGCGGCTCCGCGATCTCGCCGATCTTGATCCCGTCGCGGTAGACGGCATACAGCTCCAGCGGCGGCGCCGGGTCGGAGCCGGACTTCCACGACACCACGACCGAGTCCGGGCGCGTCGCCTCGGCGTAGGTGTCACGCGGGGCTGCAGGCACGTCCGCATGGGCGGGCAGTGCCGGCCACAGGAGCGCGAGGGCTAGGAAGAGTGCGCGGGTCAGCCGGCGAATGCGCGCGCCCTGGTGCCGACGAGCTTCCGTTCGACCAGCTGCTCGGCGACCTGCACCGCGTTCGTCGCGGCGCCCTTGCGGAGGTTGTCGCCCACGATCCACATGTTGAGGCAGCGCTCGTGCGACGGGTCGCGGCGGATCCTCCCCACCAGGACTTCGTCACGGCCGGCGGCGTGGATCGGCATCGGGTAGCGGCCCGCGGCCGGATCGTCGACCACCACCACGCCGGGGAACGCGGCCAGGACCTCGCGACAGCGCTCGGGCGACAGGTCGTCGCGCGTCTGCACGTTGACGGACTCCGAATGCCCGTTGTAGACGGGGACGCGCACACATGTCGCGGAGATCGCGATGTCGTCGCGCTCGAGGATCTTGCGCGTCTCGGCCATCATCTTGCGCTCCTCGGTCGTGTAGTCGTCGCCGTCCTTGAACGTCTCGACCTGGGGCAGCACGTTGAAGGCGATCTGGTGGGGATACACGGACGCCTGCACGGGGTCCTCGCCCAGCACCGCCTCGGCCTGCGCGCGCAGCTCCTCCACCGCCTTCTGGCCGGTGCCGGAGGTGGACTGGTAGGTGGACACGATCACGCGCTCGATGCCGGCGGCGTCGTGGACAGGCTTGAGCGCCATCACCATCTGCATGGTGGAGCAGTTCGGGTTCGCGACGATGCCCTCGTGACGCTCGAGCGCATGGCCGTTGATCTCCGCGACGACCAGCGGCACGTTCGGCTCCATGCGCCACGCGCTGGAGTTGTCGACCACGACGCAGCCCGCCTCCTTGAACTTCGGCGCCCACTCTCTCGACACGCCGCCGCCGGCCGAGAACAGGGCGACGTCGAAGCCGTCGATCGCATCCTCGGCGAGGGCGCGCACCTCCAGCTCACCGGTGCCGTAGGCGACCCTCTTGCCCGCGGAGCGCTGCGAGGCGAGCGGCACGACCTCGTCCGCCGGGAAGCGACGCTCGCTCATCACCGCAAGCATCGTGGTGCCGACCGCGCCCGTTGCTCCCACCACGGCGACGCGGAGGCTCATCGTGGCCCACCGTCCTCGCGCTCGACCTCGTCCTTGCCGAGCTCGAACGCGTCGTGCAGGCCGCGCACCGCGTCGGGCACGCGATCGGCCGCGATCACACAGGAGATCTTGATCGGGGAGGTGGAGATCATCTCGATGTTGATGTCCTTCTCCCCCAGGGTCTGAAACACCTTCGCGGCGACGCCCGGGTGGCTGCGCATGCCCGCGCCCACTACGGACACCTTGCCCATCTCCTCGTTGGCGATCACCGCGTCGAGCCCCAGCTCGCCGGTCAGGGCCTCCAGCGAGCGGCGGGCGACGTTCACGTCCGACTTCGGGACCGTGAACGAGATCTCCGCGCTGTGGTCGGTCGAGACGGGCTCGTTCTGCACGATCATGTCCACGTTCACGTCGGCCGCGGCCAGCGCGCCGAAGATCCGCGCCGCGATCCCGGGCCGGTCGGGCACGCCCGTGAGCGTGACCCGGGCGTCCTCGGTGGAGTGGGTGACTGCGGTGATGAGTGGGCGTTCCATGGTCTCGTGCTCCCCGAGGACGAGAGTACCGGAGCCGTCTCCGAAGCTCGGCCGCACGTGGATCCGCACCCCGTAGTTGCGCGCGTACTCCACAGAGCGCAGCTGCAGCACCTTGGCGCCGGACGCCGACATCTCCAGCATCTCCTCGAACGACACCACCGGGAGCTTGCGCACGTCGGGCACGATCCGCGGGTCGGCAGAGAACACGCCGTCGACGTCGGTGTAGATCTCGCACACGTCCGCGCCGAGCGCGGCCGCGAGCGCGACCGCGGTGGTGTCAGACCCGCCGCGCCCGAGCGTGGTCACGTCCCGGGAGGTGGAGACGCCCTGGAAGCCGGCCACCAGCACGATGCGCCCCTCGTCCAGGCCGGCGCGGATGCGATCGGCGCGCACGTCCAGGATCCGGGCCTTGGTGTGCGAGGTGTCGGTGACGATGCCCGCCTGCGAGCCGGACAGGGAGATCGCCTCGCTGCCCAGGTCGTTGAGCGCCATCGCGCACAGCGCGCAGGAGATGCGCTCTCCCGTGGAGAGCAGCATGTCCATCTCGCGCGGATGAGGCTCGGGCGAGATCTCGTGCGCCATCTCCACCAGCTGGTCCGTGGTCGCACCGCGTGCCGACAGCACGGCGACGACCGAGCTGCCCTCTTCGCGGGCGCGCACCATGCGCTTGGCCGCGTCGATCAGCCGCTGCGCGTCGGCGACCGATGTGCCGCCGAACTTCATCACCACGATGCCGTTCGAGCTCATGGCGGGTCAGGATAGGCGAGAGCGGCGAGCGCGTCGTCCTTTGCCCAGTGCTCCTCGATCACGATGCCGCTGGCGCGAGCGGTCCCCTTCAGGTCCGCACTGCCTCGACGTTCGCCGACGGCATTGTCTAGAGGGCGCGGCGACCCGACAAAGCCTTGCCGAGCGTGATCTCGTCCGCGTATTCCAGGTCGGCGCCGACGGGCAGGCCGCTGGCGAGGCGCGTGACGGCCACCTCCTTGCCGAGCGCACGCAGCGCCTCGGCGATGAAGAAGCCGGTCGCCTCGCCCGACGTCGTCGGGTTGGTGGCGATCACGACCTCCTGCACGTCACCGTCACGGACGCGCTCGACCAGCTCGCTGATCTTGAGGTCCTCGGGATCGACGCCGTCGATCGGCGACAGCGCTCCGCCGAGCACGTGGTAGAGACCGCGGTACTCGTGCGTGCGCTCGATGGGGACCACGTCGGCGGGCTCCTCCACCACGCAGATCACGGAGCGGTCGCGGCGTTCGTCCGTGCAGATGCCGCAGCGCGGCCCCTCGGCGAGGTTGAAGCACACCTCGCACAGCCCGACGCGCTCCTTCACCTCCTTGATCGCCACGCTCAGCCCGAGCGCGTCCTGTTCCGACACGCGCAGGATGTGGAAGGCGAGCCGCTGCGCCGTGCGCTGCCCGATGCCGGGCAGCTTGGACAGCTCGGTGATGAGCCGGTTGACCGGAGGTGAGAACAAGTAGGGCTACATCCCCGGCAGGCCGAGCCCGCCGAGGTCGAGCCCCCCGGTGAGGCCGCCGAGCTTGCGGTTCGCGAGCTCCTGCGCCGACCGGATCCCCTCGTTGACGGCCGCGAGCACCATGTCCTGGAGCATCTCGACGTCCTCCGCCGAGACCGCCTCGCCCTCGCCGCCCAGCGCGTCGGGCCGGATCACGATCTCCTTCACCTCGAGGTCGCCGGTGATCTTGACGGTCACCATCCCGCCGCCGGCAGACGCCTCCACCACCTCGTCCTTGAGCTGCTCCTGCGCCTTCATCATCTCGGCCTGCATCTGCTGGACCTGCTTCAGCATCTTGTTCATGTTGGGCTGGGGCATCAGTCCTCGTGGACCTCCTCGGCGTCGAATGTGCTCTTCATGCGCTCGTACACCTCGTCCTCGGTGAGGCGCGGCGCGGCCGCAGCCGCCTGCTCGTCGTCGCTCAACTCGATCCGGACCCCGTAGGAGCGACCCGCCACGAGCTCCAGCGCACGGCCCAGCCGCTGCCCGTTGGCGCGGTCCTCGATCTTGCGCTTGCTGAAGGACGCGGAGGCGGGATAGGAGAGCACGAGCACATCCTCCTCGAGCGCGACGGGGCGCGCGTCGGCGAGCAACGCGGCGAGCATCTCGCCGCCCTCGCCTTCGCCCACGCGCTCGAGCACGGCCGGCCACAGCGCATGCAGCTCGGGCGCGGGCGCAGGGACCGGCGCGGGCGCCGGGGCAGGTGCCGGGTCCGGCTCCGGATCCGCCACCGCCTCGACCGGCGCGGCCGAGCGTGTCGCGGCCTTGGTCACGCGCGGCTCGTCCTGCACAGGCGCGGCTCCGCCCCGTTCCAGGCGCTCGATGCGCGTGAGCAGCGCGTCCACCGATGCGTCAGCGCTCGGGCGGGCCGCCTTCAGCAGCGCGACCTCGAGCTGTGTGCGCGGGTCGGAGCCCTCCTTGACCTGCGCAATCGCGTCCGCGAGCAGGTCGATCGTGCGCACGGCGTCAGCCTGCGGCAGCTCCTTCGCCTGGGTCTCGAGACGCGGTACCTGGTCGGCCGTGACGCTGAACGAGTCGGGCGGCTCGCCCAAGGTCTGGACCACGATCAGGTGCCGCAGGTGAGCCGTCAGGTCCCGCATGAACTGGACCGGGTCGCGGCCCGACTCGCTCAGCTCCTGCACGCGGCGCAGCGCAGCGGCGGGGTCGCGCGCGATCACGGCGTCCGTGGCGGAGAAGATCAGGTCCGCGTCCGCGACGTCGAGCAGCTCCAGGACCTCGTCGAACGAGACCTCCTTGCCGCCATAGGTGACGAGCTGGTCGAGGGTGCCGATCGCGTCGCGGAAGCTGCCGCCGGCGGCGCGGGCGATCATCGCCAGCGCCCGGCCGTCGGCCTTGATGCCCTCGGCGTCCGCGATCCGCTGGAGGACCGTCGTGATCTGCTCCAGCGACGGGCGCTGGAAGTCGAACCGGTGACAGCGGTCGACGATCGTCGGGAGGACCTTGTGGGCCTCGGTCGTGGCAAGCACGAAGATCGTGTTGGGCGGCGGCTCCTCGAGCGTCTTCAGGAACGCGTTCCACGCCTGCGTCGAAAGCATGTGCGCCTCGTCCAGGATGTACACCTTCCACGAGCGCTCGCCCGTGGGCGCGAACCCGACCTTCTCGCGCAGGTCGCGGATGTCGTCCACCGAGTTGTTGGAGGCGGCGTCCATCTCGATCACGTCCATCGAGGTGGAGCTCGTGATCGCGGTGCACGACTCGCACTCGCCGCAGGGCTCGAGCGTGGGCCCGTTCACACAGTTGAGGGAGCGAGCCAGGATCTTCGCGACAGAGGTCTTCCCCGTGCCGCGGGCGCCCACGAACAGGTAGGCGTGGTGGACCTGGCCGCTTGCGACGGCATTGCTCATGGTCCGCACGATCGCGGGCTGGCCGACGACGTCGGCAAAGGTCTGCGGGCGATGGCGGCGATAGAGGCTGGTCATGGGCGGCGACTTCATCCTAGCTGCCGGGTCGAGGGCCTCCGGGGGCTGCGGAGATATCGTCCGCGCTCCGTGCGCGCCCTTTCACGCCTCCCCCCCTGGCTGCTCAACGCGGCCGCCGCGGCGGCGATCGGCGGCGCCACGTGGCTGGCCTTCAGCCGCGCGTTCCTCAACTACGACACGCTCTATTCGCTGATCTGGGCCCGCGACATCGCCCACGGGAGGACTCCGGACTACGAGACCACGCTGGCGCCCACGCCGCATCCGCTGAGCGAGGCGGTGGGCATTCCGCTGTCGCTGCTCGGCGAGGACGGCGGCTACACGGCGATGCTGGCCATCGCGATGCTGGCGTTCGGGGCCCTCGTGTGGGGAGTGTTCCTGCTCGGGAAGGAGTGCTTCGGGCTGTGGGCGGGAATCCTGGCCGCGGTAGTGGTCGCGACGCGGGACCCCTTTGTGTCGCAGGCGGTGCGCGCCTACGTCGACATCCCGTTCCTGGCGCTGCTGATCGCCGCCGCCGTGCTCGAGGTGCGGCGGCCGCGGCGGGGAATGCCGGTGTTCGTGCTGCTCGGCCTCGCGGGGCTGCTGCGGCCGGAGGCCTGGCTCGTGAGTGCCGCCTACCTGCTGTACATGGCGGACGGCCTCCCGCGCGCGCGGGACGTCAAGTACGTGCTGGCGGCAGCCGCGCCGCCTCTGCTGTGGGCGCTGAGCGATCTGGTCGTGACCGGCGACCCCCTCCACTCCCTCACCTTCACGCGAGACACGGCGGACACCCTCGGCCGCCCGCAGGGGATCGAGAACGTGCCCGAGATCATGCCCCGCCGGCTGGGGGAGATCCTGCGCTGGGTGCCGCTCCTGGGCGGCACGGCCGGATTCTTCCTTGCGCTGCGGTATGCCCGCGATCGCGCGCGCGTCCCCGCGGTGCTGGCCCTCCTTGGCGGCCTCGCCTTCGTCGTGATCGGGATTGCGGGACTGTCGCTGCTCGGGCGTTACCTGTTCCTGCCCGCCGCGATGCTGGCGGTGTTCTTCGGCTACGCGGCGTTCGGCTGGCGCGAGCGGCCGCAGGGCGGCACCCGCAGCCTGTGGATCGGAGGTGCCGCCGTGCTCCTGATCGCGTTCGTGGGCTCGACGATCTCCCACCAGACCGACCGGCTCGACCGGCTGCGCGACGGCGTGCAGCTGCGCGGGGCGATCCAGGACGACCTGCGCGACCTCACGCGCAGCGACACGGGCGAGCCGCTGCTCGAGCGCTGCAGCCCGGTCTATGTCCCCAACCACCGGCCGGTCCCGATCCTGGCCTGGTATCTCGACCGCGACTCGGAGGACTTCGTGTCGGCGCAGCTCGAGCGACCGGTGCGCGGCCTCTACGTGGCGCCGGCGAACCGCGAGGTGGAGGAGAAGTTCGTGCTCGACCCGCGCGACCCGAAGCGCGTCGAGGCGCAGGTCCCGGCCGGCTTCGTACCCGTGGCCGGGAACGAGTCGTGGGTGCTCTACCAGCGGGGCTGTGGATAAGGACCGTGCACCCGTCGTCGAGAACGGGCCCCCAGGCGTGTCAGCCGCGTTGCAGCTCCAGCCAGGCTGTTCCGCGGCGCATAGAGAAGACCGCTTAAGGCTGCTTCCTTCCGGATCTGACCTGGTTCACGGGACCCCATCGCGCGGGACCTGACCATCAACGCTTTGCGCGGCGTACTGGCCCTGAAAGCCGAACCCTTGGACGGGAATTCAGCCCCGCTAGAGCGGATTGCGGGTACAGGGCACCGCTAGCGCCCCGCCTAGCACGGTCCGGTGGTCACTTTAGCGCGGCCGTGGTGCCGCCGTCCGGGGGTGCGCGTCCGGAGACGCTAAAACCGTTCTTAGTCTCCGGCCGGGCACCCCCGGACGGCGGCCTCGCCCGCTTCGGTACTCACCCCTTTGGACGAAACGAACGATGTGAAATAGGGACCGCTATACGGTCCCCAATCACAAAGTTCGCCGGGCCCCGGCGCGACCGCCCTCCGTACCTACCTGGTTTTCAGAGAGACGCGCGCCGCACGCTCTTCATGCTGCGTTGCAGCACGTGGTACGCGGCGGTGTAGATCACCAGGGCGTTCAGCACGTGCAGCGCCTGGACGTAGCCGTCGTTTGCCTCGGGAAGGCTGAACTGGATCGTCGTCAGCACGAACAACGTGATCACGAGGATCAGGTCGACGCGATTGCGGCGCACGAGCAGCGCGAGGACCACGAGCAGCAGCGCGAACAGGTGGAAGACACCCGCAAAGTCCTTGTGTGCCTCGAAGCTCTCGGCGCCGAACGCGCCGAGGCCGGCGAGGAAGAACTGCACGAACACCGACACGATGAAGAGGGCGGCGACGATCACGTAGGAGATCTCGGCCGCGCGCCGCCAACCCGTTACGGCCGCCGGGCCGGCGGATTGCTCCACGACCGGGCGGGCGTCAGGGTCGGCTGGGCGGATCGGCGACATGCGGGGCGGCACCCTAGCCGGTGGGCCGGGCGGCAACCGCCCCGTTTGGTTGCCTGCGTCCAAGCGCACGGTTAGTGTCACCTCAGGGAGACTGTCGTGACACGACTTCTACGGCGAGCTTGGCCGGCGGCGCTGGGGTGCGCTGCGGTGCTGGCCCTTGCGCCGTCACTGGCGGGCAGCAGCCGCGCGCCCGCGAGCGCGTCACACGGCGGCGTGGCGGACACGCCCGCGGCAGAGCGCGCGCTGCGCGCGCAGGAGGAGCGCACGCTCGGCCCCGTCCACGCGGCCGAGCACGCACAGCTCCGGGCCCGTGCAGCTGACACGGCGACGGCCGACGCGGCCGCGGCCGCAGCACCGAGCCTCGCCGCGACCGCGACGCCGGCCGAGGCCGGGCAGTGGACGCCCAAGTTCTCGATCCCAGGAGTCGCCGTTCACGCCGTCCTGCTGCGCACCGGGAAGATCCTCTACTTCACCGGCACGACCCAAGGCCGCGCGTTCCTGCTCGATCCAGTGACGCGCACGACCAAGGCCGTCTATCCACCCAAGATCCCGGGCGGCGAGGACGAGCCGGCCAACATCTTCTGCGCGGGCCAATCGATCCTCGACGACGGCACCGTGCTCGTGATGGGCGGCACGGTCGGCCGCCGGGAAGGCCTGAAGACCATCTTCACCTTCGACCCCATCGCCGAGACATGGCGCCAGCAGGCGGACATGCGCCACGGCCGCTGGTACCCGACGCAGGTCCTGCTCGCGGACGGCCGCACCGTGGTCCTCGACGGCCTCGACGAGCGCGGCGAGCCGCACGTCAACAACCAGATCGAGAGCTACACGACGAACATCGACTTCGTCACCCTGCTGAGCGTCAGGGGAGAGGCCGACCATCCGCCGGCCGGCGGCCTCTACCCCCACACCTTCCAGATGCCGAGCGGCCGCGTGCTGGTCGCGGGGCCCGAGCCGACCGACAGCTGGTTCTTCCGGTTGAGCAAGGTCGGGGCGCTCTCGTGGGAGGACGCGGCCAACCCGGCCCGGCACACGTTCGGCAGCGGCGTCCTGCTGCCCGGCACGCCACAGGGCTCGACGCGCGTGGCATTGATCGGAGGAGTGAACCGCGGCGCCCTCCCCGACACCGGCACGTCCACCCCGCTCCCGCTGGTCGAAGTGTTCGACGAGACCAACCCGGCAGCCGGCTGGACGGCGGCTCCCTCCCTCAACCACGGCCGCGCGCATCACAACACCGTGCAGCTGCCGGACGGCTCGATGGTGACGGTCGGCGGCGGCTACGGAATCCTCAACGGCAACCGGCGGTCGGGCGACGCGGCAGTGCACCGGAACATCGAGCTGTACGACCCGGTAACCGGCCAGTGGCGTCTCGGCCCCGCGCAGGACGAGCTGCGCACGTATCACTCCGTCGCGCTGCTGCTGCCCGACGCACGCGTGATGTCGGCGGGAGACGACGGCTACGGCGGCAGCACCAACGACACGGCCGAGATCTACGAGCCGCCGTACCTCTTCCGCGGGCCGCGCCCGCAGATCCTGTCCGCGCCTGCGGAGATCACCTACGGCCAGACGGTCACGGTGGACACCTCGGCCGACGCCGCCAAGGCGGTGCTCGTCGCGCCCGCGGCCGTGACGCATGCGAACGACATGAGCCAGCGTGTCGTGCCGCTGACCGCGACCGCCGGCCCGGCGGGCAAGCTGACCTTCACGGCACCCGCCGCATCGACGCTCGCGCCGCCGAGCTACTACATGCTGTTCGTGCTGAATACCGACGGCGTGCCGTCGGTCGCAAAATTCGTGCGCTTGAAGTTCGGCTCCCCGCCCGGCCCGCCCGACACGGAGCTCACTTCGGGCCCGCCCGCGGAGACGCAGTCGACCGCCGCCCGGTTCGAGTTCCGCTCGAACGAGCAGGGCACGACCTTCCGCTGCCGGCTGGACGGCGGAACGCCCACCCCGTGTTCGTCACCGTGGGACTACGCCGGCCTGTCCGCGGGCGCGCACTCCTTCCAGGCGGCCGCGGTGGACGCCGCGGGCACCGCGGACTCGACGCCTGCAACGTGGTCGTGGACGGTCAATCCGGCGTTGCCGGACACGCGCGCCCCCGAGACCACCGTCACCTACGGCCCCGTGTCGACATATGCGACCACCGCGCGGCTGGAGTTTGCATCCGACGAATCGGGCGGGAGCTTCACGTGCAAGCTCGACGCAGGCGCCTGGTCGGCCTGCTCGTCCCCCCAGGACTACGCGGCGCTGTCCGTCGGCCCGCACGCATTCTCGGTGCGCGCCGCGGACGCTGCCGGGAACGTCGACGTGAGCCCGGCGGCGTGGAGCTGGACCGTCCTCGACCCGCCGTCCGCAACCGGCGATCTGACGGTCGCGCCCGGCGCGACGGGCCTGGTGGACTCCACGCCGCCGCGCCTGCGCACGCGGATCAGGCGGAAGCAGGGGCGGATCGTGGTGGAGGCGACGTGCCGCAACGAGGCGTGCACTGCGACAGCCGGCGGAAGCCTGCGCGCGCCCGGCGCGGCGAGAGCGTTCAAACTGCGCACCGTGTCGGCCCACATCGCACAGGGCACCACCACCACGTTCCGGCTGCGGTACTCGCGGGGGGCCGTGCGCATCGTGCGGCGTGCATGGCGCAGGAACCGGCGTGTGAAGGCGACGGTGTTCGTGACGGCGAAGGACTCGGCCGGCAATGCGGCCTCCACGCGGCGGGGGCTGCGGCTGAAGCGATGACGGCGGAGATTGCCGAGCTGCGGCCGCCCGACGAGCTGATCCTCCGCTACAACACCTCCGCCGAGGAGTTCTTCGAGACCGCGCAGGCGGGAGTGGCGGCGTTGCGGCACTTCGGCCTCGAGCCCCACCACGCCGTGCTGGACCCTGGCTGCGGAGCCGGGCGGGTGGCCATCGCGCTGACGCAGTACCTGACCTCCGAAGGGCGATACGAGGGCTTCGACCTGTTCCGGGACTGCATCGACTGGTGCGCGGCGAACGTCACACCGCGCTATCCGAACTTCGGCTTCACGCACGCGGACATCGCCACCAGGTTCGACAACCCGGGCGGGCAGATCGCCGCCGCGGACTTCACTTTCCCCTACGGCGACGCGGAGTTCGACTTCGTGTTCCTGATCTCCGTCTTCACGCACATGCTCGCGGACGGGTTCGAGCAGTACATGTCGGAGATCGCGCGGGTCATGAAGCAGGGTGGCCGGCTCTGGGCCACCTTCCTGCTCCTGAACGACACGACGCTCGCGCAGATCGAGACGGAGCGCGGTGAGCGCCAGCCGGTGCACGACTTCGGCAGCTACCGCGTGTCGACGCCCGACTATCCGGAGGACACGGTCGCGTTTCGCGAGGACTACGTGCGCGGGGTCTTCGAACGGCTCGGGTTCGAGCTGGTGGAGATCACGAGGGGCACCTGGGCCACGAAGGAGCACCCCGGGATGGGCATGCAGGACGGGATCCTCGCGGTCAAGGCCGGCCACCCCGCCCCGGACCCGGCTCTACAATCGCCGCTCCAGGGCGCGTAGCTCAGCGGGAGAGCGCTCGCTTCACACGCGAGAGGTCGCTGGTTCGATCCCAGCCGCGCCCATAGCCTGTTTCCGGCGAAGTCGCCCTAATGGTCGCGCCCTTTCCCGCGGCCTTTGTGGTCGCGCTCTTTGTGTCCGCGGCCTTTGTGCCCGCGATCTGGGGCGTCGCGGTGTTTCTTGCCGCGGTGTTTCTTGCCGCGGTCTTTGTCGGCGCCGTCATCGTCGTCGCGGTCCTCATCGTCTCCGTCATCGTCCTCGAGATGACGCGGCGCGGGTCCCCAGCTTGGCCAGTTCTCGAAGGCCTCGACAGTGTTGGTGAGATTGACAATGTCCGTGCCGTCGGCGTCCATGACGCAGATGTCGTCGTT
>DASRIA010000022.1:0-42096 GCA_035650255.1 Solirubrobacterales bacterium | reverse complement strand
AGGACGGCACGGTGGTGATCGACCCGCCATCGCCCGACGGCGCGGGGTGGGAGGCGATCGACGCGCTCGCGCCGTTCGCGGGAGTGTGGATCACGAACCGCAACCACAGCCGCGCCGCCGCCGAGTTCCGCGAGCGCTACGGCGCCACCGTCTACGCGCACGAGGCAGACGCCGCGAAGCTCGACGCCGACGTCGATCAGATCCTGTGGGGTGACGAGCCGCTGCCAGGCGGCATCGAGCTGATCCACGTGCCGGGCAAGTCACCGGGCGAGATCGCGTTCCACGTCCCGAGCTGCCGTGCGCTGATCGTCGGCGACGTGGTGATCGGCGTGCCGGCGGGCGAGCTCTCCATCTATCCGGAGAAGGTGATCGACGACATGGAGGAGCTGCACCGCTCCGCCGCGCGGCTGCTCGAGTACGACTTCGACGCGCTGCTGGTGTGCGACGGCGAGCCGATCACGGGGAACGGCAAGGAGAAGCTGAGGGAGTTCGTGGAGAAGGCGACTACGCCGTAGCGCCCGCGCGGGCCACCTGCCCGGCGAACTGCACCAGCTCCGGCACGATCCGCTCGTGCGCGTCCTCCTGCAGGTAGTGGCCGGCGTCGTCGAGCTTCGTGACCGAAGCGTCCGGGAACGTGTCGAGCCACAGCGTGTCGAGGTAGATGGGCAGGAAAGCCGGGTCCTTCATCGCCCAGGTGATGTGCACCGGCTTGGAGCGGAAGTGCTGCTTCATCCGCTCCTCGATCTGGGCTGTCATCGCGGACACCGCTCCCTCGCCCGTGACCGGGATCTCGCGCGGGAACACGAGGATCGCCGTGCGCTCGGACCAGCCCTGATGGACCTCGCGGTAGGCGCGCTTGATGGTGGGGGTGAGCCGGTCGTGGTGCTGGATCCCCTGGCCGAACAGGAACCCGCGCTTGAAGGCGTCGAGGCCCTTCACCAGCACCTCGCCGACGATCGGCGTGCGGAACAGGCGCAGCGGCAACGGCAGGGGGATCTTGTCCTTGCCGGGCGGGAGCGCCTCAGGCCTGAACCCGTGCGCATACGTGTTGAGGATGAAGAGCCCGTCGACCCGCTCCGGGTGTTGCGTGGCCCAGTAGAGGCCGATCGGCCCGCCCCAGTCCTGCGGGACCACGACGGCGCCCCGCAGGTCGAGCGACTCGAGCAGCGCATCGAGGCGCCGTGCGTGGCGCGGCACGCGGTAGAGCTCCGGGTCGCGTGGCTTCGCGGAGCGGCCGAAGCCGAGGTGATCCGGCACGATCGCGCGGAACCCGGCCTCCACCAGGGGCGGGATGAAGTGCCGGTACAGGTAGCCCCAGGTCGGGTTGCCGTGGACCATCACCACCGGGCGGCCGTCGCGCGGTCCCTCGTCGACGTAGTGCATGCGCCCGTCCGGCGAGTCGAACCACTTGGGCTCGAAGGGCCAGCTCCCGTCGAACGTCCAGTCGGTCATCGTGCAGTCGTGTCCTCGCCGTTTGCGGCAGCGATGTGCTTGGCCGTGTCGGCGTAGTGTCGCATCGCGCAGATCCGGCCGTCTGTGTCAAAGGTCCACAGATGGATCTCCTCGTCGCGCAGGCGCCCGCCGCCGGGCACCTTGGCGTCGATCAGGATCGTGGCCGCCACCTGCTGGTCGCTCGCCATGATGTCGAGCACGCTGAACTCGGCGATGTCGAACGTGCCGACCACTTCGAAGAACTCGGCCGCACCCTCGCGGCCGGTGCGCGGCTCGAGCCACGCGACGCCCTCGCGGTGGGCGAAGTAGTTCTCCCAGTGCTCCCAGCGGACATCGTCGGACAGCATCTCGAGGATCGCGGGCACGTCGCCGCGGCCGAACGCGGAATACACGGCCTTGATCGTTTCGACGTTGGTGGCGCTTGCAGTCGCTGGCATCGAATACCTCCTCAGTAGAAAAATACTCCGGGCAGGAGTATAAGCTGGTGGCATGGCGAAACGCAACCCCCAATTGACCACGACCACCTACGCGATCCTCGGGCAGCTCGCCTGGGGTGAGGCGACGACCTACGAGCTCGTCAAGGCGATGGGGCGGAACCTGCGATTCATGTGGCCGCGCGCCGAGAGCCGCATCTACGAGGAGGCCAAGCGCCTCACCGCCGCGGGTTACGCCGAGGCCCGGACCGGCCGTACCGGACGCCGCCGCCGCACCGTCTACGCGATCACAGGCGACGGCCGGCGCGCGCTGCGCGACTGGCTCGCGGGCCCGCCCGAGGGGATCACGCTCGAACACGGGCCGCTGCTGCGCATACTCCTCGGGCGAGAGGCGCGGCCCCAGGACCTGCTGGCGGCGGTCTCAGCCGTCCGCGACCATGCCGAGCGCCTGTTCGCGGTCGGCGCGCCGCTCGCCGACGAGTACCTCGACAGGCGCCACCCGCAGCAGGCCGAGGTGCACCTGCGCGCGCTGACGTACGACTACCTCTTCCACTGGGCGCAGCTGAACAGCGACTGGGCCGACCGCGCGGAGGCCGAGCTGCGCCGCTGGCGCGACACCGAGCCGAGCGCGGCGAAGCACCGCCGTGCGCTCGAGCGCATCCGGGCCCTGCGAGCCCGGTTACCCGCCGTACGTGACGACTAGGCGCGGGCGCTTCGACGCCGTGCCGTTCTGGCGTGACGCGAAGTCGACCCCGTCGTCCGACGTGCCCACCAGGACGAAGGTGACCGTGCCGTCGCCGCTCACGACCGGCTTCACGTCGTAGTCGAGCGTCACGTTCGCGGCGACCTTGCCGGTGTCGGCGATCACCGCCGCGTTGCGCACCGGCCGGTTCGACCACGTGATGCCGGTCTCGGTCCAGGTGTTGGGGGCGGTGTGCACCGCCGGCCCGTCGACGGTTCCGTTGCTGCCCGACCGCAGGCGCAGCTTGGCGCTCTGCACGGTCCCGGTGATGCCCGTGAGCGTGAAGCGCAGGTAGCTCTCGGCGACCAGCTTCGGGCCGCCCCGCACCAGCAGCGTGCTGGAGGTGCCGAAGTTCGAGCTCGCCTTGTCCTGCTCGACGCGCGCGTCGGCCTCGGCGAGGATCTCCTTCGTGGTGGTGGTCGCCGGGGCAGGCGTCACGCTGATCGCGACCGTCGCGGTGGCGGACTCGCCGTGGCCGTCATCGACGCGCAGCGCCGCGGTGTAGCTGCCGGGCGTCGTGTAGTTGTGGCTCGGATTGACCGCGGTGGAGTCGCCGTACTGGCCGTCGCCGTCCAGGTCCCATGCGTATGCGAGCGTGTCGCCGTCGGGATCGCTCGAACCGCTGCCGTCGAAGGCGACGGTGAGCGGCGCGACGCCTGACGCGGGGCTGGATGTCGCGACCGCCGTCGGCGCCTGATTCGCGGGCGGTGCGGCCGTGTAGGCGATCCGCTGGACCACGTTGTGCTCCTGATCCACGTACAGCATGTCTCCGCCCGGGAGCACCTCGATGTCGACCGACCGCATCGCGGCCGCGGCGAACAACACCACCTTGCCTCGCTGAGGCAGGCCGTCCGATCCCGGCAGCAGCGCATAGATGCAGTCGCGCAGGCGGTCGGTGAAGAACAGCGCGCCGCGGTACATCGCGGGGAAGTTCCCGCCGGTCACGGGATAGAACGACACACCGGTCAGCAGGCTGCCCGCGGGGGAGCCGGAAGAGTCCTTGGTACACGTCTCGCCCGGGACGACCGGCAGCTCGTGGTCGTAGGCCCAGTACGGGGCCACCGTCTGGTTGCCGGCCCGGTAGAGGTTCTCGCAGATGTTCAGGTTCTGGGCGTCGCTCGCGGGCCGGATGCGCGTGTACGGGTTGCCGTTCGCGTCGATGCCACCCTCGTAGCAGGGGTAGCCGAAGTTCTGCACTGAGCTCACCGGTGTCTGCACGCGCATGAACTCCTCCCAGTAGCCGCCGCCGCGGTCCGTCACCCACACCTCGCTCGTGCCCGGCCGGATCGCGAGTCGCAGCGAGTCCCGCAGGCCGTACCCGATCATGCGCCGCTCGTTGGCGTCGGCGCTGCTGCTGAGCGGGTTGTCCGGCGCGCCCGCGCCCGTCGCCGGGTCGATGCGGATCAGGCTGCCGTCGAGCCCGGTGGGATCGCCCGGCGTGGCGGGAGTGCGGAGGTCCTGCACTCGCAGGCGCCCGCCTTCGGATGTCGGCGGTGAGAGCAGGGAGCCGATGGCGCCGGGCGGGTCGCCGCAGGGATTCAGCGGCGTGCCGGTCTGGCCGTAGTCCCAGAGCTGAGCGGTCGAGCCGTCGGACCCCGACACGTACAGATAGCCGTCGGCCCCGAACTCGATCCCGCCGCCGGTGTGGAACGGGTACTGGTGGCAGTAGTCCTCGACCAGCACCTTCTCGGTACCGGTCATGACCTGGCCCGCGATCTGCAGGCGGGACACGCGCACGGCGGCGATGCAGTTCTCGTCCTTGCCCTCGACCGCCTTCCTGCAATCGTCGTACGTCGCGCCCGCAGTCCCGTACAGCGGCGGCGTGCCGCCGATCTTCGCGTCCAGGTTGTAGTAGACGTAGATGTACGGCCTGGTGGGGAAGCCGGGATCGACCGCAAGCGACTGCAGCCCGCGCGCGGAGAAGTTGTGCACCTGGGTGCGCAGGTCGGCTGCGACGGTCGCGGTCGCGTCGGCGATGCTGTCGTACGTCTTCACGATCCCGCTCCGCTCGGCCACGAAGATGCGGCCGTTCGGCGCGACCTCGACGTCCATCGGCTTCGTCAGGCTCGTGATCGCGGTCGTCTGGCTGAAGCCGGCCGGCAGCGTGGTCGCGCCGGCAAGGGCCGGCAGCAGCGCGAGCAGCGAAATCGCGATCGCGATCGCGACGATGAGCAGTGCATCCCTGCGAGCTGACATGGGCCCTCCCAGACCATTTCCCCCGGCCGCGACACAGGGTGCGTAGTACGACCCAACGAGCCTAGCTACGGGTCGGCGATCCGGCCACTGAATTTGATGGACTGTCAGCCATGCCCCGCGACGCCGACAACTGGGCCGTGTTCGGCGCTGCGGCCGGCGCGATCGGCGTGGCGCTGTTCGCCGTCGGCGGGGTGCTGCTCTCCGATCGCCCGTCCTTCGACACGAGCGGGCCCGAGATCGCGGCCTGGTTCGACAGCGAGCGCACGAAGATCCAGGTCGCGACGGTGTTCTTCGCCGCGTCGGCGCCGTTCGTGGTGTGGTTCCTGGCGACGGTCGCCTCCCTGGCGCAAGCAGGCGCGGCCGGGACGCGCCGCGCCGGGACGGTCGCCTACGGCTGCGGCCTGGTGTTCCTCGCGCTGCTGATGGCGGACGTCACCATGACCGCGGTGGGTGCCCTTCGCCCCGGCAACATGGCGCGCGCGCCCGAGCTGGCGGCCGCGCTGCAGGACATCGAGCTGCTCCTGATGGGCACGGCCGCGTTCCTGGTGGCCGGGATCTTCGCCGCCTTCGCCGTGATCACCCTGCGCGACAGGGCGCTCTGGCCGGCGTGGTTCGGATGGCTCGCCGCCGCGACCGCGCTGGTCTATCCGCTGCGCGTCGGGACGCTGTTCACCACCCAGGGGGCCTTTGCCGGGGACGGCGTGCTCGGCCTGTGGGTGCCGGCGGTCTCCCTGATGGCGACGCTCGGCATCGGCAGCATCGTGCTCGCCCTGAGGGTGCGAGCGGCGTCAGCGTAGGCGCCAGAAGTCCCCGGTCAGGCCGAGCGACTCGAACACGGCCTCGGCTTCGTCCGGCGTGTGGCGCCGCCAGCCGGGCGTGAGCTTGTCCGCGTACCACGCCTGCGCGAGGCCCCATATCTGGAAGAGAGACATCACCGCACCGCGCTCGTGACCGTGGCGGCCGAGCCAGCGTTCCAGGTGCTCCTCCGACCGGAAGAGCAGCATCGTGCTTCAGGTGAAGCCGATGTCGTCCCAGAAGTGAGCGGCGGGGACGAGGAAGTGCGCGACGCCTTCGCCGTGCACCTCGCCGCCGCGGACGGCCAGCGACAGCGGCTCCCCGCAGTCCGCGCACTCGGTATGAACCGTCCCGTCACCGTCGAGCAGCGCGCAGATCCCGAGCGCGTCCCAGATGCAGTTGGCAAACCACTCGCGCTCCCCGATGTGCGTGCGGTACGCGGTCGGCACGGCAGAGAAGGGATGCGCCATCCAGAGGTCGCGCGTCTCCGGGTGCAGGACGATCACGTGGCCGTCGTGCAGCGCTTCGTAGGCGTCGCGGACCTCGGGGGCGCTGATGCCCGCGCGTTCCGCCACCTCCTCGGGCGCCGGCGCCCGGCCCAGCTCGGCGAACAGCTCGAACAGTGCCAGTCGTACGTCGCTCATGCCCGCCGGAAGTGCTCCAGGAGCCCGCGCGCGTAGTAGTCCTCGAACTTCTCGCCGGGCTGTTCCATCGTGTACTTCTTGTCGAGGCGCACGAGCATGTACGTGAGCTCGCTACGCACCGGCCTCACGTCCAGCAGGTCCGGCAGCTGCGAGTGGTTCACGAGCCAGTCCGAGTACCAGGAGGCCCAGTCTGGATCGTCGCCGTCGGTGAGGCGGTACACGGCGTGGTGGGTCTCCGCCGCCTCGTGCAGCAGGTCGCTGATCTTCTGCGCTCGATCGTCCATCCGGCTGTCCTCTCTCGGCTAGGCTGCGCGGACGATGACGATAGTCGCTCCCCGGCTCGAGGGAATACGGGAAAGCGAGGTCCACGCCGGCGGACTGCGCATGCACGTCGTCGAGGCGGGGCCTCCCGACGGCGAGCCCGTCCTCCTGCTGCACGGCTGGCCGCAGCACTGGTACCAGTGGCGGCATCAGATCCCGGCGCTGGCCGATGCCGGCTATCGCGTGATCGCGCCGGACCTGCGCGGCTTCGGGCAGTCGGAGGCGCCGCCCGGCGGCTACGACAAGGAGAACATGGCCACGGACGTCCTCAACCTGATGGACGCGATGGGGCTCGAGCGGGTCAAGCTGCTTGCGCACGACTGGGGCGGGTGGATCGCATTCATCCTCTGCACGCGCGCGCCCGAGCGGTTCGAGAAGTACCTCGCGCTCAACATCCCGCACCTTTGGTCCAAGACGAGCCCGAAGCTGGCGATCCAGTTCTGGCGGTTCTGGTACCAGGCGGTGCTGGGCAGCCCGCTGGGGCCGTGGTTGCTGAAGAACCGGCCGCAGTTCGTGCAGCGCGTGATCCAGGGCTCGTCACCGAACCCGCAGGCCTGGTCGGACGCCGACGTGGAAGCGTTCGTGAGGCCACTCCGGGAGCCGGCCCGTGCGCGCGCGACCCAGCAGCTCTACCGCACGTTCCTGCTCAAGGAGATGGGCTCGGTGGCGGCGGGCCGCTACCAGAAGACGCGGCTCACGGTGCCGACGCGGCTGCTGTTCGGTACCGATGACTTCGCGATCTCGAAGGAGTTCTTCGCGCGGCCGACGCACGAGTTCGCCGACGACTTCCGGATCGAGTTCATCCCCGACACCGGCCACTTCATCGCCGAGGAGCGGCCGGAGCTGGTGAACGAGCGGGCGCTGGAGTTCTTCGCCGGAGACTGACTCGATCCAGCTCCTCCGCACCGCCTTCACCGACCGCCCGGCCTTCGACACCGCGGTCTCGCGCGCGGTGCTCGAGCGCGTGGCGCGCGGCGAGCTGCCCGAGACGTTTCGCATCGGGCGCCCCGGTGCGATGGTGGCGTTCGGCAAGCTCGACCTCGCCAGCCCCGCGTATCCCGAGGCGGCGCATGCCGCCCGCGACGCCGGCTTCGAGGCGATCAAGCGGCTGGCCGGCGGGCGCGCCGCGGTGTTCCACGAGCACACGGTCGCCTTTGCATGGGCCGGCCCGGCGCAGGACACCTGGTCGGGCACGCACGACCGATTTCGCGCGGTCGCCGGCATCGTCGAGCGGGCGCTGCGGCGGCTCGGCGTCGACGCTCGCGTCGGCGAGGTCCCGCGCGAGTACTGCCCGGGCGACTACAGCGTCAATGCGCGCGGACAGGCCAAGCTGGCCGGCATCGGGCAGCGGCTGATCCGCGGCGCCTGGCACATCGGCGGCGTGATCGTCGTCGACGAGGGGGACCGGGTGCGGGACGTGCTGATCCCGGTGTACGAGGCGCTGGGCCTCGACTGGGACCCGGCGACTGCGGGCGCGGTCGCAGACGAGGCGCCCGGCACGACGTGGGAGGACGCGGTCGCGGCGCTGATCGCGGAGCTTCCCGAGCATCGGCCCGCCGAGCTCGACTCGTCGACGCTGGCCATGGCGCAGCGCCTGGAGCCGGAACACTTAGGCTAGGCCCCCCATGGGTACCCCCGCCCAGCAGATCCGCGACCTGGTCGCGCGCGACACGATCCTGATGCCCGGCGTCTACGACGCGCTCACGGCGCGCATCGCCGCCCGGGTCGGCTTCGACATCACGTTCATCTCCGGGTACTCCGTATCCGCCGCCCGCCTCGGCGAGCCGGACTTCGGGTTCCTCACGGAGTCCGAGATGGCCGATGCGACGCGCGCCGTCACGCGCGTGTCGAACGCGCCTGTGATCGTCGACGCGGACACTGGCTACGGCAACGCGGTCAACGTGATGCGCACCGTGCGCGACTTCCAGGACGCGGGGGCGGCGGGAGTGTTCCTCGAGGACCAGGTGTGGCCCAAGAAGTGCGGCCACTTCCAGGGCAAGCAGGTGATTCCCACCGAGGAGCACGCGGCCAAGATCCGCGCAGCGGCAGACGCGCGCGGCGAGCGCGACCTGTTCATCGTCGCGCGCACCGATGCCCGCCAGCCGCTGGGGCTCGACGCGGCGATCGAGCGCTGCCTCGCCTACAAGGAGGCGGGCGCCGACGCGCTGTTCGTGGAGGCGCCGCAGTCGCTCGAAGAGCTGGAGCAGATCGCAGCGCAGCTCCCGCCCCCGCTGGTCGCCAACATGATCGAGCGCGGCGTGACGCCGCACCTCACCCGCAGCGAGCTGAAGGAGATCGGCTTCCAGCTGATCGTCTGCCCGCTGGCCGCGCTGTATGCCGCGGCAAAGGCGGTCACCGAGGTGCTGACGGAGCTGCGCGACGCCGAGACCACCGCCGCGATGTACGACCGCATGCTCGCGTTCGACGAGTTCGGCGAGCTGGTAGGGCTCGAGCAGCGCTACGCGGACGAGGCCCGCTATGCGCGCGACGAGACCACTGCGTAGACGTTACGGAGCCGACATCAGCGCTATCTACGGTGGCATCCGTCCACCCGGCGCCCTTACTGTGTAGATGTGACAGTGCGTCAAGAGCCGTCACCTCCGCGTGTCGGGCTGGTACTCGGCGCGGGCGGGGTGATCGGTGGGGCTTGGCTCACCGGCGGCCTGCATGCGCTTGCGCAGGAGACCGGGTGGGACCCGGCCGCCGCGGACTACATCGTCGGCACCTCGGCGGGGTCCATGATCGGCGCCCTGTGCGCGGCCGGCGTGCCGCCCTGGTTCATGGTGGCGCACTCCGGCGGCGCGACGTTCGACGGCCTGCTCGATGCGAGCGGGCGGCCCGCAGCAGCCGCCGACCGTTCCGCGGGCGCCGTCTTCAAGCTGGAGAAGGCCTTGCCGCCGATCGGGCCGGGCTCCTGGAAGCTCGCGCTGAAGAGCCTCGCCAACCCGCGCGGACACACGCCGGGAGCGGTGCTGAGCGGGTGGCTGCCGCGCGGCATCATCTCGACCGAGCCGCTGAAGGAGACCATCCGGCGGGTCGTGCCACACGGCTGGTGCAGCCATCCCGGCCTGTGGGTGATGGCGTGCGACTACACGACAGGGCGCAGAGTCGCATTCGGCAGCGAGCGCGCGCCCGGCGTCGAACTCGCGGACGCGGTCGCCGCCTCCTGCGCGATCCCGGGCTTCTACCACCCGGTCACGATGCACGGCCGCCGCTACGTAGACGGCGGCATGCACTCGCCGTCCAACCTCGACGTGCTGCGTCACAAGGGTCTCGACCTCGTGATCTGCATGAACCCCACGTCCTCGCTCCACTCCATTCCCCCGAAGCACCCGGTCGAGCGGCTGCACGCGTTCATGCGCAACGCCTCCGGCCGGCGGCTCGGCAGCGAGCGCAAGCGACTCGAGGAACACGGCACCGAGGTCGTGGTCGTCCAGCCGACGGCCGAGGACCTCGAGATCATGGGCGGCAACCTGATGAGCCGCCGGCGCCGGCACGAAGTGGTCGAGCTGGCGACGCGCACTGTCGCACGACAGCTGCGACAGCCCGCCGTCCGCCGTGCACTTGCGGGCCTGCCTCCCGGCGATCCCGACCGGATCAGGCAGCCGCAGAAGCCGCCGTCGGAGTGGCCGCAGCCCGACTGGGCCGCAGCCGCGGAGAGCTCGGCCGCCTAGAGGACCGGCCCGTCCGCGCTCGCGGTGTGTGAAGCTTCCGCGGCATGCGGTGGGTCATCCTGGGAGCGGTCGTCACAGGCCTCGCGTTCGGCATCACCCAGGGAGTGATCCCGGGCCAGGCCGAGAAGAAGGTGCGGGACCGGCTGACGAAGAACGGGGGCACGGCCGACGTCAGCATCCGCGCGATCCCCGCGATCCGGCTCCTGTTCGACGACGGTGACGAGCTCGACGTGGAGGCACACGGGATCGCGATCCCGGCCACGGACCTGCGCGGCGGTTCCTTCAAGGAGCTGGACGGCTTCGACGAGATGCGGTTCGACATGGTGCGCTCGGAGGTGGGGCCGTTCACCGCGGACCGGGTGCTGATGTCCCGGGACGAGGGAGAGGAGACCTACGACTTCATGTTCCGCGGCAGCACGTCCGCCGGCCAGCTCGCGGATTTCGCGCTCGGCTCCTTCCCGCCGATCCTGCGATCGCTGGTCGAGACGCTCGGCGGGCGCCCCGCCGACGCGGAGATCCCGATCCGGCTCGATGCCGAGCTGAGGAGCGTCGACGGCCGCGCCGAGCTGGTGCGCGGCAGCGGCACGGTGGCAGGTCTCCCGCTCGGCGGGATCGCGCTGCCGATCGCGGGCGCGATCATCAGCCGGCTGACCGGCTGACTACGCCGAGACGCCCGCCCGGAAGCGCGCGAAGTCCGGCGGGCGCTTCTCCGTGAACGCGCGGATGCCCTCGTTCGCCTCCTCCGACTCGACGAACAGCCCGAGCCCGGTGAAGGCGAGCTGTCCCACCCCCGCCAGGTGCTCGGTGTCGACGTTGAACGACTGCTTCAGGAACCGCAGCGCGGTGGGGGAGAGCGCCAGCATCTCGTCGGCCCAGCGGCGCACCTCGTCGCGCAGCGTCCCTTGCGGCACGACCTGGTTCACGAGGCCCCACAGGTGCGCGGTCTCGGCACTGTACTGACGGCACAGGAACCAGATCTCCCGGGCGCGCTTCTCGCCCACGACGCGCGCGAGATAGGCGGACCCGAAGCCTGCGTCGAACGATCCGACGCGCGGGCCGGTCTGCCCGAACACCGCGTTGTCGGACGCGATCGACAGGTCGCAGAGCACGTGCAGCACGTGGCCGCCGCCGATCGCGTAGCCGTTCACGGCCGCGATCACCGGCTTCGGGATCTCGCGGATCAGGCGGTGCAGGTACTCGACCTCGAACAGGCCGCTCTCCGAGGGCCCGTAATCGCCGGTCTCGGCACGCTGCTTCTGGTCGCCCCCGGTGCAGAAGGCCCGGTCGCCGGCGCCTGTGATGCACACCACGCCCACGTCGCCGCCGGCCCACGCGCGCTTCATGCAGTGGTTCAGCTCATCGACCGTGCGCGCGCGAAACGCGTTCATGCGCTCGGGCCGGTTGATCGTGATCGTCGCCAG
The DNA here is from genome assembly GCA_035650255.1 of Solirubrobacterales bacterium. Classification (GTDB taxonomy): domain Bacteria; phylum Actinomycetota; class Thermoleophilia; order Solirubrobacterales; family JBBDJG01; genus DASRIA01. The sequence continues at coordinate 30,417 of DASRIA010000022.1, read as the reverse complement.
GCCGTCCTCCACCTCGTAGAGGACGTCGGTCAGCTCATCCATGTCGGCTCCCTTGGTCGGAGTTGGGCCGGAGGAGCCTAGTCACCGCCGAGCGATTGAAGAATCGTGGGGGCTATAGCCCCCAAAATGCTTCAACGGGTGGAGGGTCGGTTAGCGCTCGGCCTCCCGCGCGAGGCGCTTGACGGCGTCCTCCATGAACCGCTGGAGCGCGCGTCGCAACAGCCCGCCGACCAGCGGCGCCTTGCCCTCGAACTGCGACTGCCAGGTGATCTCCGTGCCGCCGTCGGGTGCATCCGACAGCGTGATCGAGGCGTCGTAGTCGCGCACTGGCAGGCCGGACAGCAGCTTGTACCCGAACCGCGAAGGCGGGTCGTACTCGGTCACCTCCTCGCGCGAGACCACCGGGCGGCCGGTCAGGCCGCGTGATTCGCTTGTGATCACCTTGATCGCGCCGACGCCACCGGGCGGGGGCGTCCCCTCCCGCTCGAGCTCCGCCACGCGCCACGCGCCCCAGCTGTCCCAGCTCTCGGCGTCCGCCACGACCCGCCAGACGGCCTCGCGGTTCGCTTTCGACCTGGCCGTCGCCTTCACGTGCTGCATCTCACACCTCCCTAGCCGGCGAGTCCCGCCTGCGCGATCGCGGGCGCGCGGTCCATGAAAGTCCAGATGGTCTTGACCTGTTCCTGCTCGAGCTGCACGACGAAGAACGCCATCCAGTCGATGCTCATGCCGCTCGGATGCGTGGCATTCTGGCGGGTCTCGATGAACCATCCGTTCGGAGCCTCGCGCGCTTCGACCAGCTCCATCGAATAGCTCGAGAAAACCCCATCCGGTCCGAACTGGTCTCGCATCACGGGGGCCAGGGAGTCGCGGTCGTGCCACACGTCGCCGCCGGGGAACTCGGGCGGTGCGTGCCACGTGACGTCGGGCGCGAGGTACGGCAGGAACGCGTCGACCCCGCCCTCGTTCCAGGCCGCGATCCCGGCCTCGATGGTCTCGCGCTCGCTCACGCCATGGTGAGGCCGCCGCTGACGCTCAGCGTCTGCCCGGTGATGAAGCCGGCCTCGTCGGAGGCGAGGAACGCGACGGCCGCCGCCACGTCGGCCGGCGTGCCGAGGCGCTTCATCGGCACGGCGCGGGTCATCGCCTCGATCACCTTGGCGCCTTCGTCGCCGCCGGTCACCTCGCGCAGCATCTCCGTGTCGGTGGGCCCCGGGCACACGGTGTTGGCGGTCACGCCGTGGCGGGCGACCTCGCGCGCGATCGTCTTGGTGAACGCGATCGTTCCGCCCTTCGCGCCCGAGTACACCGACTCGAGCGAGGAGCCCACGCGGCCCGCGTCGGAGCCGATGTTGACGATCCGCCCGTAGCCGCGCTCGATCATGCCCGGCAGCACCGCCCGCGTGAGCCGCAGGCCGCCCTTGAAGTTGATTTCGATCACGCGGTCCCAGAACGGCTCGTCGGTCTCGACGAACGGACGCATCTCGTCCCATCCGGCGTTGTTGACGAGGATCTCGATCGGGCCGCGGCTCTTCTCGACCTGGCGCACCGCCGCTGCGACCGAGCCGGAGTCGGTCACGTCGCACAGCACCGAGATCCCGTCGGCGCCCACCGGCTGCGCCCCGCGGATGTCGCCGATCGCGACCGTGTGCCCGGCGCCGGCCAGCGCCTCGGCGATCGCGCGGCCGATGCCGCGGCTGCCGCCGCTCACGAATGCGACTCTGCCCATGGGGCGGGAGGCTATCGCCGTTGCTTGCGGTGCCCGGGCATCCCGATCGGCGATGCGACCGCGGCGAGGTCCTTGCTCAACTGCCACAGATCCATCTCGCCGACGAGGCGGCGCAACTCCGTCTTCTCGGCCGGACTGAGGTTGGCCGGGCGCCCCTTCGACTTTCGCACCAGCTCGACCGCGCGGCGGCGCGCGCGGGGGTCCACGCCCGCGAAGTGGCGGCGGGTGGTGGCGAGCGCCTCCGCGACCGCGAAGGCCCATAACAGCGGAACGCCGCGCAGCGCCTTGCGCCGCGCGAAGAACTTGCCTGCTCTGTAGGGAATGTTCGCCATGCGGATAGAGCCCTACCCCAGCCTACGCTTCGGCGAACAGGCGGGTGTCATCAGTCGAGACTCGCTCGAGGCCCGCCAGCCCCACGCCCAGCAGCCGCACCGGAGTGTCGATCTCAACGCGGCCGAGCAATTCGCGCGCGACGTCGCGCACCACGGCAGGGTCCGCGGTCGGCGACTCCAGCGTGCGGGAGCGCGTGTAGGTCCGGAACGGGCGCAGCCGGATCTTGAGCGTCACCGTGCGGCCCCGGTAGCCGTGGCGCTGGAGGCCGTCGCAGACGCGCGCCGCGAGGCGGTCGAGCGTCTCGACCATGACTCCGCGGTCGGAGACGTCCTGCGCGAACGTCGTCTCGCAGCTCTCCGACTTGCGCTGGCGGCTCGTCGAGAGCTTGCGGTTGTCGATCCCGCGGGCGCGGTCGCGCAGCTCGGCGCCCAGCCGGGCGCGGCCCAGCAGCTCGTCCGATGCTCCCGCGAGGTCGGCCACCGTCTTGATCCCTGCCCGGCGCAGCCGCTCGAACGTCTTCGGCCCGACGCCCGGGATCAGCGTCGCGGGACGGTCGCCCACCGCCTCCAGCATCCGCTCCGGCGTCAGCACGCAGAACCCGTCGGGCTTGTCGAGGTCCGAGGCGATCTTTGCCAGCAGCATGTTCGGCGCCAGGCCGATCGAGCACACCAGCCCGGTGTCCTCCTTGATGCGGTGCTTCACCCGCCGGCACACGCTCTTCGGGAACTCCTCGTCGCCCAGGTCGAGATAGGCCTCGTCGAGGCCCACGACCTCGACGCGCGGAACCTCCTCCTTCAGGATCGCCATCACCTTGCGCGACCACTCGGCGTAGTGCTCCATGTCGCGCGGCAGCAGCACCATCTGCGGGCAGCGCCGGTGCGCGGTGATCAGCGGCAGCGCCGAGTGGACGCCGAACTTGCGCGCCTCGTAGGAGGCCGCCATCACGACGCCGCGCGCGGTCGGGTCGGTGCCGGTGCCGACGACCACCGGCCGGCCGCGCAGCTCCGGCCTCCGCCGGAGCTCGACGGAGACGTAGAACGCGTCCATGTCGAGATGCGCGATCAGCCGGGCGCGGGGCCGCCGACGGCTGCCCGCTCGGTGTTCTCGACGATCTCGTCGATGAACTGCGGCCACAGCTCCGGCGGGAGGTCGTGTCCCATGCCGGGGATCACCACGAGCTTCGCGCCGGGGATCGCCGCTGCAGTGGCCTCGCCGCCCGACTTCACGATCAGGGGATCGTCCTCGCCGTGGATCACGAGCGTCGGCGCCTTGATCTGGCGCAACGTCTCGGTGCGGTCGCCGGAGGCCATGATCCCGGCGAGCTGGCGCAGGAAGCCGACCGGGTTGTACGAGCGGTCGTAGGAGCGGCCGACCACGTCGCGCAGGCGCTCCTCGTCGGCCGGGTACTTGGGCGAGCCGATCACCTTGAAGGCGCTCACCGCGCCCTCGATGTAGCCGGCGCGGTCGCCCGGCATCGGCGTGATCAGCGCGGTCAGCGCCTCGGGCTTCGGCTGGCCGACCTCGCTGTTGCCGGTCGTGGACATGATCGATGTCAGCGAGAGCACGCGCTCCGGGTGCTTTGCGGCCAGGGTCTGGGCGACCATGCCGCCCATCGACGCGCCGACCACGTGCGCGGCCGCGATGCCGAGGTGGTCGAGCAGCCCGGCCGTGTCGTCGGCGAGGTCATCGAGCGTGTAGCTCGCGCTCGAGTAGTTGCCGCCCATCAGCTCCAGGGGGTTGGGGATCGGCCCTTCGGTGTGGGTCGAGAGGCCCACGTCGCGGTTGTCGAACCGGATCACGAAGAAGCCGCGGTCGACGAGCGCGTTGCAGAAGCGCTCGTCCCAGCCCAGCATCTGCACTCCCAAGCCCATGATCAGCAGGAGCGCGGGCCTGGTCTGGTCCCCGAAGGTCTCGTACTCGAGCTCGATGCCGTTGTTGACCTGCGCGCGGGGCATAGCGTTGAAGGGTACCGCTATGGGTTGAGGAAGCGGTGGAGCTCGAAGTACGACTCCCACACCTCGAAGATGCGCCAGTTGCCGTTCTCGGCCTTGCCGCCCGCGTGAGCGTGCAGACCCTCCCTAAGAACTCCGAGTGGCACGGGACTCCTTTGGTCGCGAGGTTCGTGCGACCCTACCCGGACGCGACGAGCCGCGCGAAAGGAGACTTCTGATGGAGCAGCGACTCAGCTTGATCACCCTCGGCGTCGCCGACGTTGCGCGTGCGCAGGCGTTCTACGAGGCGCTCGGATGGAAGATGGACGGCGGCGTCAACAACGAGTCCGACCACGTCGCGTTCTTCCAGGCCGGCGGGATGATCGTGGCGCTGTGGGGCCGCGACAAGCTGGCGGCCGACAGTGGGGTGGAGGACGGCGGCGGCTGGGGCGGCGTCACGCTCGCCTACAACGTGCGCTCGCCGGAGGAGGTCGACGCCGTGATCGAGGAGGCGCGCGCCGCGGGGGCGCGCATCGTGCGCGACGGAGCCGCGACGTTCTGGGGCGGTTACTCGGGCGTGTTCGTGGACCCCGACGGCCATCCGTGGGAGGTCGCGCACAACCCACACTGGACTGTGCACGACGACGGCCGCACCACGCTCACCTGACTACGGAAACCAGGTAGGTAAGGGGAGTCAGACACGCCGGCGCGGCGAACTTCGTTGAGTTACACCCGCATAGAGCACGCTACTCACCAAAGTTCGCGCTATGGCCGCAGCAGCCACGCCATCTGCGCGTGGCGCTCCACGACCTGCGCAAGCACGAGCGCGCGCGCCGGGGTGTCACCGAGCGCCAGCACGCCGTGGCGGTAGAGCAGCGCGGCATTGCGGCCGCGCAGCGCCTCGACGGCGTTGCGCGCGATCTCCTCGCTGCCGGGCGGGGCGTCCTCCGCGGTGCGGATCTCGCCGCCCACGGACTGCGTGAACTCCTTCACCCTGGTGTCGAGAGGCTCGTCGAGGCAGCTCCAGGCGGTCGCGTGCACGCTGTGGGTGTGGACCACCGCCGTCACCTCCGGCCTGACCGTGTAGATCGCCATGTGAACCCGCCACTCGCTCGAGGGCTCGTGGTTTCCGTCGATGACCTCGCCTTCCAGCGACAGCGTCACGGCATCGCGGCCCGTCATGTCGTCGTACGGGACGGCGCGCGGCGTGATGTGCACGACGTCGCCCTCGCGCGCGCTCACGTTGCCGGCCGTCCCGACCACGAGGCCGAGGCGCAGCATCTCCTGCGCCGCGGCGACGACGTCAGCGCGCAGTGGCACGCGCGATCGACTCCTCGTATGGAGGCTCGAGCACTCCGGCCTCGGTGAAGATGGCGGCGACCAGCTCGGCGGGCGTGACGTCGAACGCAGGGTTGAAAGCCTGGCCGTTGCCCGTCACCTCGGCGGGGTCGCGCTCCTCGATGGGGATCTCGGCGCCGGTCGGCGTCGCCGGGTCGAGGGTCGACACCGGCGCGGCGACGTAGAAGGGGACGCCGTGCCGCTCGGCCAGCACCGCGAGCGGATAGGTGCCGACCTTGTTGGCGACGTCGCCGTTGGCGGCGATGCGGTCGGCACCCACGACGACCCGGTCGACCAGGCCGCGCGCCATCAGCCCGCCGGCGGCGGAGTCGGCGACCACGCGGAAGGGGATGCCGGCGCGCTCCAGCTCCCACGCGGTGAGGCGCGCGCCCTGCAGCAGCGGACGCGTCTCGTCCACCCACACCTGCGCGAGCCGGCCCTGCTCCCACGCGGTGCGCAGCACGCCGCCGGCTGTGCCGAGACCGCCGGTGGCCAGGGCGCCCGTGTTGCAGTGCGTGAGCGCGCGGTCGCCGGGCTCGAACCGCGCGGCGCCCAGCTCGGCCATCCGGCGGTCGGCGGCGAACTGGTCCTGGTGAAGGCGGCGCGCGAAGGCAAGCGGGTCGTCGGCGGCGAGCGCGCGCTCGACCGCCCAGGCCAGGTTGACCGCCGTGGGCCGGGTCTCGCGCAGGAGCTGAGCCGCGCCGGCGCGGTCCTCTCCCGCCAGCGCCATGCCGTACGCCGCGGCCAGCCCGATGGCCGGCGCTCCCCGCACCGCCAGGGTGCGGATGCACTCCGCGACCTGCTCCGGCGTGTCGCAGCGAATCCACTTCTCCTCGCCCGGCAGCCGGCGCTGGTCGAGGACGACGAGCGCGCCGTCTCCCCACAGCAGCGGTGTGACCGGATTGGTCATGCGAACGGACGCTACCGCCCAACTCGCGGCGGGACACGCTCGTCCCTGGAGTAAATGGACGTTTACCAAAACCCCGGTCCCGGGTAGACGCCGCCCAGCAGCGCATCGAAGCAAGCGTCGGTTCTCAACTCATAGGGGGGTTAGCAGTGAAGGTTCTTGCCAGCTTGGCTGGGCGGGCCAGCATCGTGATGGCCGTGATCGCCGCAGCCTGCGTCCTCGCGGCACCGGCAGCGGCCGCGCCGACCCACTACGTGACGACGTCGGACGGCGCCAGCATCGCGATCAACGTGAAGGTGCCGCCGCACTGTCTCGTTCAGAAGTGCCCGACGTTCTTCGAGATGTCGGGCTACGAGAGCGGCTCCGACGAAGGCAAGACCCCGGCGGGGCACCTCGCCGACCAGACCGGCCTCCCATTCCCGCTGCAGACGGGCACGCGTGCCGCGCACGCAGCCTATGTCGACGACCGCTACGTCACCGTGCTCGCAAGCGTGCGCGGGACGGGGTGCTCGTCGGGAGAGTTCGACCTCTTCAGCTGGCGCTCCGCGCTGGACGGCAAAGAGGTGATCGACAAGTGGATCGCCCGCCAGCCGTGGTCCGACGGCAACGTCGTGATCTTCGGCCACTCCTACAGCGGCATCACCGGCCTGTTCGTCGCCTCCACGCGGCCGAACCACCTGCGCGCCGTCAGCTCCTCGGGGCTGATCGGTGACCTGTACCGCGACATCGTCTACCCGGGTGGCGTCACGAACTACGGCTTCCCGCTGCTGTGGACCGGTGCAATTCGCGTCGCCTACGACGTCGGCGGCGGCACGGTCGGCGGCCTGTACCCCGTCGAGGACACGAGCGCGCAGTGCGCGGCCAACCAGGCCGAGCGCCGGCGCGCGCTCCTCGAGGACCCGCTGATCCACGGGCTCGACGACACCGACGGCAACTGGTACCACTCGCGTTCGCTGGTCAACTACGTGGACCGCATCAACGTCCCCGTGCACATCACGTCCGCCTACCAGGACGAGCAGACCGGCCCGCGCGGCCCGACCAACGTGTTCGACCACCTCTCGAGCTCGATCTCCAAGCGGCTCGTGCTGACCAACGGCGTCCACGGGACCAACACGGAAAGCCACGTGATCAAGGACCGCATCGCCTGGATGGACTACTGGATGCTCAACAAGAGCTCCGCCAACCTCGACATGAAGACGGGCACCGTCAACCTCGGGACCGAGTTCGGTCCGAAGACCACCCCGACCACGACCTCGCGCGTCATCCTGGGGTACCAGGGCGGCGGCAAGTCGGTCGGTGACGTGCGCTCGAACGGGTTCCCGCTCGGACAGACGCAATTCACCGAGCTGTACTCGTCGGAGGGAGCGAAGCTCCACTTCGACAAGGACATCTCGACTGACGAGGACCGCACCTGGATCAGCGGGACGAAGCGTCAGTCCTACTCCTACCAGGCGGGTGTGAACAGCGGCGGCGAGGTCTCGAGCCCGACCGGCCCGGACGAGGTCGAGCTGACGACCTTCCCCTTCCGGGACCCGGTCGCGATCGCGGGGCCGATCATGGCGAAGCTCTCCGTCTCCACGCTTGCGCCGGACACGGAGCTGTTCGTGCAGCTGCTCGACCGCGGCCCGGACGGCACGCTGCTGTACCTCAACCGCGGCATGCTGCGCGCGAGCCACCGCCAGATCGACGAAGCCGAGTCCCAGAAGACGGCCGGCGGCGAGATCTACCGCCCGTACCGGCCGCACGAGGGGCGCCAGGACGTGCCGCCGGGCGAGCAGACGGAGTACCTGATCGACGTGTTCCCCGTCGGCCACGTGTTCCTGCCGGGTCACCAGCTGGTCGTGAAGGTCCACGCGCCACCGGCCGACGACAACGACTACAACTACATCCAGAAGACCCTTCCGGGCCAGCACACCCTGCACCTCGGCCCGACGAAGACCAGGTTCACTCTCCCGATCATCCCGATGCAGCACGTGTCGGGCTACGAAGCCCCCACCGGCCAGTGCCCGTACGCGTCGATGCGCTGCCTCACCCCCTAGGAGGCGGTCGGGTTGCACCGCGAAGGGCGGGCCTCGGGCCCGCCCTTCGTCGTTCCGGCCCCGTCTGGCCCCTCTGGCAGCATGGCCCGTCACGCATGCGGTGCGCAGCAATCGACATCGGCTCCAACACCACGCGCGTGCTGGTCGCCGAGCCCGATGCCGGCCGGCTGCGCGGTGTCATGGACCAGAAGGCCTTCACGCGGCTCGGCCGGGCCTCGGGGCCCGACGGCGTCATCGGCCCGCGCAAGAAGGCCGAGGTCGCGGATGCAGTGGCGACTCAGGTGAGGCTCGCCGAGGAGCTCGACGCGGAGGCCATCCGCATCGTCGCGACCGCCGCGATGCGCGAGGCCGCGAACCGCGCTGACGTGGTCGACGAGATCACCCGGGCCTGCGGCCTGCCGGTCGAGGTCCTGAGCGAGGAGGAGGAAGGCCGGCTCGCGTTCGTCGGGGCGACCAGGACGCTGGGGCACGTCGTGGAGGGCGAGATCGCCGTGGTGGACGTCGGCGGCGGCTCCACGGAGATCGTGCTCGGGACCCTCGGCGGCGGCGTGCGGAGCGTCTCCTCCTTCAAGATCGGGTCCGGCTCGCTGACGGAGGGCTTCGTCGCGGGGGACCCTCCCGCGGCGGCCGAGATCCGCGCGTTGCGCGATCACGTCGACGCGTGCTTCGCGGACGTCGCCGTCGAGCGCCCGGCGCAGGCCGTGGCCGTCGGCGGCAGCGCTTCGTCGCTGCGCTCCCTCGTCGGGACGGTGCTCGAGTACGAGACGCTGGAGCGCGCGATCCGCGTGCTGACCGGGGATCCGATCGACACGGTCGCGAAGCGCTTCGAGCTGGACCCGCGCCGCGTGCGGATGCTGCCGGCGGGCGTGATCGTGCTGGAGAAGGTCTCCGAGTTGCTCGGCTGCCCGCTGCAGATCGGCAAGGGCGCCCTGCGCGACGGCGTGATCCTGGACTTGCTGAACGGCGCCGTTGGCGAGAGCGACGGCGTGCTGTCCGTCACGCGTTAACGCAGCGGCGCCTCCGCGAACAGCGGGCCGCTGAATGCTCCTCCGGCCGGCTCGATCCGGCCGCCTCGCATGCGCACCAGCCGTGTGGCGCTCTGTGCGATCGACGGGTCATGCGTGATTAAGACCGTGGAGGTTTGTTATATGACCGATTGGTTATATTAGGCCCATGACCACCACGGCCTGGGCCGCACTGGCCGAGCCCCACCGCCGCGCGCTGCTCGAGCTGCTGCGCGAGCGGCCGCGTCCGGTGGGCGAGCTCGTGGAGCGCCTCGGGCTCAGCCAGCCCGGGACGTCGAAGCACCTGCGGGTGCTCCGCGAGGCCGGCCTGGTGCGGGTGCACCGGCAGGCCCAGAGCCGGGTCTACGAGCTGGAGCCCGCGCCGCTGGCCGAGCTCGACGCGTGGCTGGCGCCCTACCGGCGCATGTGGAAGGAGAGCTTCGACGCGCTCGGACGCCATCTGGATTCCACCGCGAAGAAGGAGGACTGACGATGTCCGATTACGGCACCTACGAGACGATCGACGGCCGGCCCGCGCTGAGGTTCGAGCGCAGCTTCCCGCACCCGGTGGAGAAGGTGTGGAGCGCGGTCACCGAGCCGGCGGAGCTCGCACACTGGTTCCCTGCCGAGGTCGAGGTCGATCTGCGCAAGGGCGGCAAGATGCGCTTCACCTTCACCGACGGCGTGTTCCCGCCGTCCGAGGGCGAGGTGCTCGAGCTGGACCCGCCGCGCCTGTTCGAGTTCAAGTGGGGAGACGAGGTGTTGCGCGCGGAGGTGGAGCCGGCAGGCGAGGGTGCGCTGCTGCGGTTCACCCACTTCCTCGCCGAGCGCGAGCAGGGTGCGCGCGACGCGGCAGGCTGGCACGTGTGCCTGGGCGAGCTCGAGAAGCACCTCGCCGGCAAGCCGGCGGTGGCGCCCACCAGCGAGATGACGGACGAGCTGCGGCAGCTCTACAAGGAGTACGAGGAGCGCGGCACGCCGACCGGCGCGCCGATGCCGAGCTAGCTCGCGGGGCCCGCGCCGTTCGTCGCGTTGCCGAACGTGACGGTCAGCATCGCTCCGCCGCCGCGGGCGTTGCGGGCGCGGGCCTTCCCGCCGTGGCTCTCTGCGATCTGCTTCACGATCGCGAGGCCGAGGCCGGAGCCCGGCATGCCGCGCGCCGAGCCGGCGCGGTAGAAGCGGTTGAAGACGTGGGGGAGGTCGACGGCATCGAAGCCCGGGCCCGAGTCCATCACGCGCAGCTCGCCGTCGCTCACCCGCACGGTCACCACGCCGCCGGGCGGGCTCCACTTGACCGCGTTGTCGAGCAGGTTCGAGGTCGCGCGCGCGATCGCAGCCGGCATGCCGTGCACTGTCGAGGGTCGCAGGTCGGTCTCGAAGCGCACGTCGTTGCGGGCCGGCATCCGGTCCACGACACCGCGCACCAGCTCGTCGAGGCGCACGTCCTCCCGCGGCTCGTCGCGGTCCGCTCCGCGGGCCAGGTCGACCACGTCACCGACGAGCACGGACAGCTCCGCGAGCTGGTCCTCGGTCTCGCGCAGGAGCGCCGCCCGTTCGCCCGGCGGCAGCTCGGCGGCGCGCGCCAGCACCTGCACGTTGGTGCGCACGCTGGCGAGCGGGGTGCGCAGCTCGTGCGATGCGTCGGCCACGAGGCTGCGCTGCTGGTCGATCGAGCGCTCCAGTGAGTCGAGCGTCGCATTGAAGCTGTGCGCGAGGCGCGCCAGCTCGTCGCGGCCCTGCGCGTCGAGGCGGTGGGAGGGGTCGGGGTCATGGGTGAGCGCCTCCGTGCGCTCGGTGAAGCGCCGCACCGGGCTGAGCGCCGACCGCGCCACGACCGCGCCGAGCGCGATCCCGAGGCCCGCTCCGGCGGCCACCACCGCCGCCAGGATGCGCAGCAGGCGGCGCAGCACGCCGTCGACCTCGTCCAGCGGCCGCGCCATGAGCAGCGCGACGCCCGGCTCGGGAGCCTGCTGGACCAACACGCGCAGATGGCTGCCGGCCACGTCCTTGTCGGTCAGATAGCCCTCGCCCTCGCCGCGTGCCACCTCCTGGATGCGGTCGTCGACGGGGATCTCCGCCCCGCCGCGGTCGGGGCCGGACCGCGTCCCATCCGCGCGCACCAGCTGGATCACCCCGGCGGCCCCGCCGAAGGCGGGCGCCTGCACGTCGGGCGGGACCGGCAGGCGCGCGCCGGGAGGCGGCATGCGCCTCCCGCGCGCCAGGGCCTCGCGCCGTGCGGGCGGAATGCGCTCCAGGCGGCGCTCGAACCCCGGTTCGCGCAGCACGTCGGTCGCCATGGCGGCGCGCTCGCGCAGGGAGCTGTCGATCTCGCCGCGCAGCTCGCTGCGCACGGCGAAGTACACGACGACCGCGGCGGCCGCCACGGCGAGCGCGACTGCCAGCCCCGCCGCCAGCGCCAGCCGCGTGCTCAGCTTCACGGCGCCGGCTCGCGCAGCACGTAGCCCATGCCGCGCACGGTCTGGATCACGCGCGGCTCGCCGGCTGCCTCGAGCTTGCGCCGCAGGTATCCGATGTACACGCTGAGGGAGTTGGACAGCGGGCCGAAGTCGTAGTCCCACACCCGCTCGTAGATCTGGCCGCGCGAGAGCACCTGGCGCGGGTGGCGCATGAACAGCTCCAGCAGGTTGTACTCGGTCAGGGTCAGCTCGATGCGGCGGCCGCCCCGGGTCGCCTCGCGGGCGCCGCGGTCCAGCATGACGTCGCCGAACTGGAGGAGCGAGGAGTCGCCGTTCGACGAGCGGCGCAGCAGCGCGCGCACGCGAGCGAGCAGCTCGTCCAGGTCGAAGGGCTTCACGACGTAGTCGTCCGCGCCGGCGTCGAGGCCGGCGACGCGGTCCGCGACCGTTTCACGCGCGGTCAGCATCAGCACCGGAGTGCGGTCGCCCACGGCGCGCATGCGGCGGCACACCTCGAGGCCGTCGATGTCGGGCATCAGGACGTCGAGCACGACCACGTCCGGCGACGAGCGGGCCAGCATCGAGACTGCCGGCGCGCCGCCGTCTGCCTCGGCCACGTCGTAGCCGGCCAGCGTGAACGCGCGCCGCAACGCGTTGCGCACCGCGGGCTCGTCGTCGACGACCAGCACCTGCATCACGGTCCCATCGTAAGGCGCGACCGGGCGCCGGGATACACGTGCGGGGGGACTCTTAGGCAACTCTTATCGGTCGGATATGGTCACGCCGTGGCAGCGTCCCCACGCAGCGTGTTCATCACCGGCGCGCTCGGCCTGATCGGGCGGCGGCTCGCGGAGCGGTACCGCGCTGAGGGCGCCGAGGTGCGCGGCATGGACGTGCGCGCCGACCCCGCCGCGGGTGTCGTGGCCGGCGACCTGACGGTGCCGGGCGATTGGCAGGACGCGGCCGCCGGGGCGGACTGCGTGATCCACACGGCCGCGGTCGTCGGGATGGGGCGCAAGCCGGACGCCGCCACGTGGTGGCGCGTGAACGTGCTCGGCACGCGACATGCGCTCGATGCGGCCGTGCGCGGGGACGCGCAGCGCTTCGTGCACTTCTCGTCGATCGTGACTTTCGGGCTGGACTATCCCGACGGCGTCGACGAGCGCTATCCGCTGCGGCCGACCGGCGTGCCGTATGTGGACACCAAGGTGGCGAGCGAGCAGGCTGTCTTCGCGGCGCACGCCGGTGGTGAGGTGCCCTGCACGATCATCCGGCCCGGCGACGTGTACGGGCCCGGCTCGCATTTCTGGACGGTGACTCCGGTGCGCGAGATCAAGCGGCGCCGCCTGATGCTGCCGGCGATGGGGAAGGGCCACGTGAGCCCGGTCTACATCGACGACCTGGTGCAGGGCGTGATGCTCGCCGCGGCCGCGCCCGAAGGGGTGGGGCAGGCGTTCACGCTGACCGGCGGCGCCGGCGTCGAGACGCGCGACTACTTCGGCCGCTATGCGCGGATGGTCGGCAAGGACAGCGTCCCGGTCGCGCCGACGCCCGTGGTGATCGCAATGGCCGCGACCCTCGGCCGCACCAGCGATGAGGTGACTCCGGACGGCGTCCGCTACCTGGCGCGCAAGGGCACGTACTCGATCCAGAAAGCGCGGTCGCTGCTCGGGTATGAGCCTGCCGTCGGCCTCGACGAGGGAATGCGCCGCAGCCAGGAGTGGCTGCGGGCCGAGGGCTTCCTCTAGCCGGCGACGGTGCGCCGCAGCACGTCGAGCGAGCCGAGCGGGCCGACCAGCTCCCGCCAGCCGGGCAGCACCCGGCTGAGCCGCTCCTCGTCGCAGCCGGTCACGAGCACCTCGACATGCCCGCCGCCCTCCTCGGGCGGGCCGTTCTGTACGACGAACAGCTCGCCGGTTGCCTCGACCCACGCTGCGCGGTAGGTGCGGCCGGTGGAGGGATCGCGCCAGGTGAGGCCGATGTCGTACTCACGTGAGCGCATCCGGCGCTCGTCCTCGTGCACGAAGGCGACGATCGACCGGTAGCTGTCCGGCGAGCGCTCGAACGAGCCTTCGGCCGCCTCGGGAAGCGGCGGCCGCACCGCCGGGAGGGGTGCGGTGCGGCGCCGCGCACCGCTGTGAACGCCGGCGGCGGAGGAGATGCGGCCGCCGCAGAACTCGCATCGCGACCTGGCGGGAGCGGCGCCGAAGTAGCGCTGGCCGCATCTGACGCAGGCGAGGTTCTTCATGGCCGTGATTCAACACGTGTGGGTTAAACAGGTAATGAAGGGCATGTAAAAGGTTCCTGAGAGGCTGACCGACCGCCCAAGCGTGGTCGATTCACTACCGAGGCGGTAGCAAAGTGACCGCGGTTGGAGGTTAAGATCCCCGCGTGCTGGCGATCAGGGCCGCATATGCAGCCGTTGCCACCGCGCTTGTCGTGTTGCTGCTTGCCGCCGGCATGCCGCTCGGCGCCGTGGCCGTGTTCGTCCTGGCGGTCTGGCTGCGGCGGACAGTGGAGTCCGGCCGCCTGACGCGGCCGATCTAACCCACGTCCGACACGCGCAGCACCAGCGTGTGGCCGTGCGGTGCGAACTGCGAGTCGCCCTCCAGCACTCCCGTCGCGACCTCGTACACGCCGGCGCCGCGAGTGCGCACGAACGTGGCCGGCTCGGCGATCTCGCCGATCAAGGCGAACACCGCGGCCTCGACCGACCGCGTATTCCCCTCGCCGGTCCACCGCAGCTCCACGACGTACCGGCCATCGTCCTCCACCGCGACATCGCCGAGCTCGAGCGGGAAGGCCGGATCCTCACATCGCCGCCGCAGGTGGGGGAACAGGTGCAGATGAGGGTCCTCCGCCACCCACCCGGGTGTATCGAGCGCCTCGACCAGGTCACGGGCGGCCGGCGCCAGCCACCGCCCGTCGCCCACGCCCTCCCCGCGCGTGTCGATGTCCCACCGCGGTCGCACGCCGGTCAGGCCGGCTCGAGGATCACGACCGGTATGTCGCGCTCGGTCCTGCGCTGATAGGCGTCGTAGGGCGCGTAGATCTCGACCATCTTGGGCCAGATGCGCGCTTTCTCCTCGGGAGTTGCCTGCCGTGCCCGCACACGCCGCACGTCGCCGTACACGTTCACGGTCGTCTCCGGATGCGCCTTCAGGTTCGGCCACCAGAACGGGTCGCGGGGCGCCCCGCCGAACGACGCGATCAGGATGAGGTCGTCGCCGTCCTCGCCGTAGATCAGCGGGCTCGTCATGTGCCGGCCGCTCTTGCGCCCGACGTGATCGAGCAGCAGCACCGGCGCGCCCTTGTACCGCTTGCCGATGCGGCCGCCGCTCGCGCGGTACGCGCGCACGTGCATCTGCGTGAACTGCTGCCAGCCGCGATACCCGAGCCGTCGCCCCAGGCGCCCGATCACGCTCACTTCTCGAGGTCTTCCTTCAGCAGCTGCACGTACTGCTTGCTCGTGCGGCGCATCCCCATCGCCATCATCGGGCCCATCAGCTTCGCCATGCCGTGCAGGTGCGGCTGCACGTGCATCTCGACATGCGTGTGCCCGTCGTGCTCGTGGATGTCGTAGAAGCCGTCCGGTGTCATCGAGCCGCCTGGCATCTTCACGTCGGCACCGTGCCACGCAAGCCGTTCCGGGGGCCGGTACTCGGTCAGCTTGTAGGAGGACTTGGTACCCCGCTTGTCCTCGTAGCGGAACTCGGTGCCCGCCCCGACCGGGCCGTCGCCCACCTTCTCGACCGAGGTGAACTCCTTCATCCAGCGCGGCATCTTCTCGCCGTCGGCGAGGTAGTCGAACACCGCCTGCGCAGGGCGCGCGATCTCGACCTGTGTGACCACGTCCATCGGGACCTCCTCCGGTTGCTCTGCCGGAAGACCCTAACGCCTGCCGCTCAGCGCCTCACGTCCTCGCAGCCGACCGTCACGTCCTGGGCGTCGATGTCCGCCCGGTCGGTTCCCGGGCCGCAGTCGATCGTGTCCTGGATGCCGTTGTTCGCGGCCTGGATGTAGTCGTTGCCGTCGCCGCCGCTGAACACGTTCTGGCCGAGGTTGTCCTCCATGTAGTCGTTCCCGTTGCCGCCGTCCATGACGTCGTTCTCGAAGTTGCCCTCGAGGTGGTCGTTCCCCTCGCCGCCCACGAGGTGGTCGGCGCCCTTGCGTCCCTGGAGGCGGTCGTTGCCGTTGCCCCCCTCGATGTAGTCGTTGCCGGGGTCGCCCTCGAGGTGGTCGTCGCCGTCCACGCCGAAGATGCGGTCGTCGCCGAAGCCGCCCAGGATCAGGTCGGGGCCGGGGGTGCCGATCAGCGTGTCCGCGCCGTCGCCGCCCGTGATGATCGACTCCTCGACCTCGTTGGGGTCCGTCAGCTCCGCCGGGACCTGGTCCACGGTCTCGCAGTCCACGAGCCCGTCGCGGGTCGGTGCGTCCTCCTCCACGTAGACGGTGTCGTCGCCCGAGCCGCAGTCGACGGAGTCGTCGTCGCCGTCGGCGACGTGGACGATGTCGTCGCCGGAGCCGCCGTAGACGATGTCCTCGCCGGTGCCGCCCTTGATCGAGTCGTTGCCGTCCGACCCGGACAGGCGGTCGTCGCTGGAGCCGCCCTCGAGCGTGTCGTTGCCTCCGTAGCCGAAGATCTTGTCGCGGTGCTGCTGGCCCTGGAGCAGGTCATCGCCGCCGCGCCCGAGCAGCCGGTCGCCGGCGCGGCCGCCCTGTACGGCGTCGTTGCCCTCGCCGGCGTCGACGCGTTCCACGCCGCCGCCGCCTGATATGCGGTCGTCCCCGTTCCCGCCGTAGAGCTTGTCGCCCGCACGCCCGCCTTCGATGATGTCGTTGCCCTCGCCGCCGTCGAGGGTGTCGCGGCCCAGGCCCCGCTCGACGATCTTGTCGTCGCCCTCGCCGCCGTAGGCGCGGTCGTCCGCGTCCCCGGGATCCATGAAGTCGTTGCCGGCGCCGCCCTCCAGCGAATCGTTGGAGTTCCCGCCGTAGAGCTCGTCGTTGCCGTCGCCGCCCTTCACGCCGTCACGGCCGAAGCTGCCGAACAGCTTGTCATTGCCGCCGCCGCCGTCGAGCTGGTCGTTGCCGATACCGCCGCTGGCCGTGTCATCGCCGTCGTCACCCTCGACGACGTCGTTGCCGCGAAAGCCGTTCAGGTTGTCGGCGGAGCCCAGGCCGCGGATCAGGTCCGGACCGCGGTCACCCTTCAGCGTGTCGGGGCCGGGAGTGCCGATGATCAGGGAGTAGCCGGACTGCGCCGCCATCCCGTTGATGCGGCGGCCGACGCGCACGCGCCCGGACAGGCGGCGGTACGTGTAGCCGCTCGCGAACGTCACGGTGCCGGAGCCGGAGTTCGCCACGTAGATGCGCGCGGCAGTGGGGGAGAACGCCACGAACGACGGGCCCTTGCCGGCGGAGATGCGGCGCGCGCGGGCGCGCCCAGCCGTGTTGAGCACGAGGGCCTTGCGCGAACGCCGGCCGGGGCCGACCACGGCGCGCGCTCCGTTGGCCGACAGCGCGATGCCGGCGACCGGGCGGCCCAGTCGCAGCGTCCTGATGACGCGCACCGGGCTGGCGTCGACCACCGACAGGGAGCGCCCCGCGGAGTTGGTCACGTAGACGACTCCGCCGCCCGGGTGCACGGCAACGTCGAAGGGCCGGCGCCCGACGCGCAGCGACTTCACCACGCGCAGCGCCAGCAGGTCGACCACTGCGAGCTTCCGGGAACCGCTCAGCACGTACGCCCGCGCGCCGTCCGGGGACAGCGCGACCGCGGCGGGCCGGCGCGGCGTCTTGACCTCGCCCACGACGAACCCGGTGGTCAGGTTCACGATCGAGAGCCGCCCGCTGCGGCCGCCGGAGGTCACGTAGGCCCGCGCGCCGTCGGCGGAGACCGCCACGCCGCGGGCGCCGGCGGGCACGTCGATCTTCGCGATGATCACGCGGGTCTGGAGGTCGATCACGCTGAGGCGCCCCGCGGACCCGGTGCTGGAGACGACATACGCGCGCAGGCCGTCGAGGGTGAGCGCCACGGCGCGCGTCGGGAGCCCGGTGTCGGGGCGGGAGACGACCTGCTTGCGGCCCAGGTCGACGATCGCCGCCTTGGTCTTGCCGGTGGTCACCACCGCGAGCCGGGCGGAGGCCGGCGCGGCCGTCAGGACCAGCGCCAAGAAGGTGCATGTGAGCAGCGCAAATTTGCGCGAAGAAGAGCGCATCTCCTACCGAAACTAGCGAGAGCCGTCGAAGTAGCGGTCGGACCCCTGGTCCGCTGGGCGCGCTGTCACAAACGCGGGCATGGCGAGTGGGCGTCGCCCCGGCCGCCCCGCCGGCGGACGCCCTCGCCGATCGCCCTGCCTGCCTCTCCCCAAGAGCGCGGTGGTCAATCGAAGAAAGCCCGCGGGCGGTGGCCTTTCGACCGCTCCGCCCGCGCGCTATGACGGGGATTATGCGTTATTGCACAAGCCCTTGTCAAGGGGCTCAGCGGAGATTTTTCTCCGCAGTTTCCGTACGGGCCGTGCTTACTTCAGGACGACGGGCGGGTTGTGCCCCGGGATCACCGTGTGGGGGTCGAGCTCCCGGATGCGCTGCCACTGGCGCAGGAGCTCGTCGCGCTCGGGGCCGAAGTCCTCCGGCAGGGTCATCTCGTCGAAGTACTCGGGCAGCGGGCCCACGCAGTCGGAGGCGATCACCACCAGCCCGTCGTCCGTGTCGACCAGCACCGAGATCAGGCCGTCGGAGTGTCCCGGCGTCAGGATCCAGCGCACGCCCGGCTCGATCTCGCCCTCGTCGCCCTGCAGCTCGATCGTGCGCACCAGGTCGAGCTTGTTCTGCTCGATCGCCGTGTAGGGCGCCTGCATCTCGATCTCGTGCACGTACGTCTCCCGCTGCCCGAACTCGACCAGCGCCTGCACGTGGTCGAAGTGGTTGTGGGTGAGGATGACCTTGGTCTCGTGCGGCTCGATCCCTCGCTTGCGCAGGGACGCCGTCACCGGGGCGCCCTGCATCATCACGCCGGGGTCGACGACGTAGTCGGTACCGGCGCGGATCAGGCAGCAGTTGGGGATCGCGATCATGCCGGCGACCTTGCCCTCGCGCTGCAGGGCCTTGTAGGAGTGGAAGCCCTCGGCGGACGTGGCAGCCGGCTGGGGGACGGCGTTGCCGTTCTCGAGTGCAAAGACGTAGCGCTGCGCGGGGAGCAGGACTTCGACGGAGTGAGCCATTCGCGGCGAAGACTAGCGAGCGCGCGTGCCCTGAACGAGTGAGGGCGCCCGGAGGCGCCCTCACTACTTCCCTAATAAGTGCAGCCTAGGCGGGAGACGTAGTCGAGGTGTACTCGAACTCCTCTTCCGCTCCAAAGACCTTGTCCATCAGCGTCTTGCGGGTGCCCTCGTTCAGGAGGACGAACGCCAGCCCGCCGATCAGGGCGACGAACAGCAGCCTGCGCCCACGGTGCTTGCGCTTCTTGCCCCGGAGCGTCTCGCCGGCGTCCTTCAGGTTCTCGGACGCGGCGCGCAGCTCCTTCTGAAGCTTCTTGTCCTCCATCAGTGCCTTGGCCGGGCCCTTGCCGTTCGACAGGCGCTTGTACGCCTTCCGGGCGTGCTCGATCGCCTCTCGGACGTTGTCGCGCAACTCGGGATCCTCGACGAACCGCTGCACGTAGGGGTTCGCGCGGGCGTCGTTGGCGGCCTTCCCGGCCTTCACGGCCGTGGTTCTCGCGGCCTTCGTTCGTGTAGCCATGCCTCTCCCTCTCTCATTAAACGGGGTACGAGAAACATATACCCCCGGAAGGGTCGGGAGACAACTCCCCGAAAGTGGTGGATGCGGTGGCGAAGAAGGAGCGGATCGGGCTCGTGCTCTCAGGCGGTGGCGCGCGGGGGGCATACGAGGCGGGCGTGATGTCCGTGCTCGGGCCTGCGCTGGACCAGCGGGGCGAGCGCCCCTCTATCTATATAGGGACCTCGGTTGGGGCCGTGAATGCCACCTATCAGGCCGCCGCGGCCCACTTGCCCGCCGCCGAGGAGGCCGCCGGCGGGATCGAGCGCTGGCGCCAGGTCCAGAAGAACACCATCATCCGGCCAATCCTGCTGCGCCAGGCGCCGCTCACCGCGATCCGTTACCTGGGCGAGATCATGTCGCTCCCGGGCGTGCGGCTTCCCAGCCTGCTCGACCCGAAGCCCTTCGAGCGCAACCTCGACCAGTGGATCGACTGGGAGGCTCTGCACCGCAACGTCGCGTCCGAGGAAGTGGCGGTGGTGGGCACCGTCGCCACGGCGGCGCGCACCGGGCGCACGGTCGTCTTCGTCGAAGGCCATCACGAGCGCGTCACCCATCGGTCACACGCGATCGACTACGTCCCGACGCTGCTGGACGAGCACCACGTGCGGGCGTCGGCCGCGATCCCCATTCTCTTCCCGCCAGTGCGGGTGGACGAGCCGCGCGACGCGCGCGGCTGGTACGTCGACGGCGGGACCCGGCTGAATACGCCGATCAAGCCCGCCCTCGACCTCGGTGCGGAACGGCTCGTCGTCGTCGCGACCGATTCGGTCGCGGAACCCTCGAGCCGGTCCGGCCGTCACGACATGCAGCCCCCGGACTTCGGCGACGGTGCGCTTCACGTGCTGCAGGGCATGCTCGTGGACCCCGTCGTCGAGGACATGCGCATCCTCGGCAACATCAACATGTTCTTTGCCGACCAGAACGGCAAGACGAAGGAGCGCCGCGATCGCTCCGGGCGCCGGGCGACGGATGCGGCGACCGAGCGCTACCGCGCCGCGCGCGGCAAGAAGCCGTATCGCATGATCCCCTACATCTTCATCGCCCCCGACAAGCGCGGCGCCATCGGGCGCCTCGCGCGGGAGGTCTTCAAGGACCGCTACGGCGGGTGGAAGGGCTTGCGGTCGGTCGACTTTCCCCTGCTCAACCGGCTGCTCGGCGGCGAGAGCCCGACGCACGGCGAGCTGCTCAGCTACCTCTTCTTCGACACCGAGTTCATCGAGGAGCTGATCCGCATGGGCGCCCGCGACGCGCGCCGCTGGCTGCGCGCCGATCCCGGCCCCGACGATCCGTGGCAGATCGAGCCGCTCGACGCGTTCACGCGCCAGAGCGCCAACGGGAACGGCGGCCCGGCCCCCAAACCCCGCGTCCGCGCGGGCCGCCGCTAGGCCTGGGGTAGGACGGCCTCCCCGGAAACGCCCAAACGCTCGGGCGCGCCCGGCCCGTACCTACCTGGTTTTGGCGTGACCGAAGGCCTACGCCGCGGCCTGCTCGGCCGCCACGAACTGCAGCGTCCGCCGCAGGCCGTCCATCAGCTCGACCTCGGCGGTGAAGCCGAGCGTCTCGCGCGAAAGGGTCGGGTCGAGCGCCGAGCGCTGCACCTCGCCCAGGCGGGCCGGGGCGAACTGCGCTTCGAACGTGTTACCGCCGCTCAGCTCTCCGAGCTCGACTCCCAGCGCGCGCAGCGCCTCGACGAGGTCCAGCACGGAAACCTCCTCGCCGCGGCCCACGTTGTACGAGCCGGTGGCGTCGCTGTCGCCCGCGATCATGCACGCGCGCACGACGTCCTCCACGAATATGTAGTCGCGCGTCTGGCGGCCGTCGCCGAACACGGTGGGCTGGCCACCGGTCTCGAGCTTGCCGCAGAAGATGGCGATCACGCCGGCCTCGCCGAGCGGGTCCTGCCGCGGTCCGTAGACGTTGCCGAAGCGCATGCTGACGGTCGACAGGTCGTGCATGCGGTGCCACAGGCCGAGGTAGCCCTCGCCGGCGAACTTCGCCTGGCCGTAGGGCGCTTCCGGCGCAATGATCGTGTCCTCGGGGGTCGGCACGACGTCGGTCTCGCCGTAGATCGCACCACCCGTCGATGCGTAGACGAAGCGGCGCGTGCCTGCCTGGCGCGCAGCCTCGAGCATGTTGATCGTGCCCATCACGTTGATCTCCGCGTCGAACGCGGGGCGCGCGGTCGACACGCGCACGTCGATCTGCGCGGCGAGGTGGAACACGACCTCCGGCTTCTCCTCCGCGAGCAGGTCGGTCACGAGGTCCGCATCCCTGATGTCCTCCACGACGAGCTTCGCGCCTCGCGACAGTGCGGGCTCGACGTTCACCCTGCGCCCGGTCGTGAGGTTGTCGAGCACGACCACGTCGTCGCCCCGCTCGATCAGGGCGTCGACGAGATTCGACCCGATGAACCCTGCGCCTCCAGTCACTAGAACCTTCAAGTTCCTCTCCTCCTCGAGCGCCTCTCAGTGCCAGACGCCATCCTGATTCTGGCTGTAGTTCTCACGAATGGAATTGGGGTTGCCGAAAAGACTGCTGCTACCCTCGCCACACGTTTCGGCTGAATCAGCCCATATATCAAGGGTTGCAATGCGACTGATCGTCACAGAAAAAGACAACAGCGCCAAGAAAATCGCCGAAATCCTGTCCGCGGGGAAGGCCAAGCAGGACAAAAGCTATTCGATTCCCCATTACGGCTGGGAGGGCGACGATGGCGCGTACCGCGTGATCGGCCTCAAGGGCCACCTCATGAACCCTGCCTTCCCGGAGGGATACTCGGAGTGGCGCAAGGTCGAGCCGCGCGAGCTGATCGACGCGGAGTTGATCAAGGAGCCCGTCCAGAAGAACGTCCACAAGGCGCTCCGCAAGCAGGCCAAGGACGCGGAGTCGGTCGTGATCGCGACCGACTACGACCGCGAGGGCGAGCTGATCGGCCTCGAGGCGCTGGAGGAGATCCTGGACGCAAATCCGAAGCTGGCGGAGAACGTGAGCCTCGCGACAGGCGTCAAGCGGGCCCGCTACTCGGCCCTCACCAAGGAGGAAATCGAGGACGCCTTCACCAACCTCGTCGAGCTGTCCGAGCCGCTGGCCCGGGCCGGCGAGGCGCGGCAGGACATCGACCTGATCTGGGGCGCGACGCTGACGCGGTTCGTGTCGCTCGCGACCGGCCGCCTCGGCTCGCAGTTCCTCTCCGTCGGCCGCGTCCAGAGCCCGACCCTCGCGATCATCGTGGAGCGCGAGCTCGAGCGGCGGGCGCACGTGCCCAAGCCCTTCTGGGAGGTCTTCGCCGCGTTCGAGCACCCCGACGGGCAGTTCACCGCGCACCACAAGGTGGACAAGTTCTGGGAGGAGAGCGAAGCCAAGGCGGCGCTCGCCAACACGAAGTCGCCCGGCGTCGTCAAGTCCGTCGAGTCCAAGCGCAACACCCGCAAGGCGCCGACGCCGTTCAACACGACGGCCTTCACGAGCGCCGCGTCGTCGGTCGGGGTTTCACCGGCGCGCGCGATGCGCATCGCCGAGGACCTCTACATGGACGGGTTCATCTCCTATCCGCGCACGGACAACACCGTCTACCCGAAGTCGCTGCCGGTGCGCGAGCTGCTGCAGTCGATCTCGCAGGTGTCCGCCTTCAAGGAGGCGGCGCCGCTCGCCGCGCGCGACGAGCTGAACCCGACGCGCGGCAAGAAGGAGACAACCGACCACCCGCCGATCTACCCGACGCAGGCACTCGACCCGAGCGTGCTGCCCGACGACGGCCACCGCAAGATCTACGAGCTGGTCGTGCGGCGCTTCCTGGCAACCTTTGCCGACCCGTCGGTGTCGGAGTCGACGCGCGCCGACATCGAGGCGGGCACCGAGACGTACTTCGTGCGCGGCAAC
The DNA here is from genome assembly GCA_035650255.1 of Solirubrobacterales bacterium. Lineage (GTDB taxonomy): Bacteria > Actinomycetota > Thermoleophilia > Solirubrobacterales > JBBDJG01 > DASRIA01. The sequence goes on along the minus strand of DASRIA010000022.1, from coordinate 7,061 downwards.
GTGCTGGTCGAGCCCGGCTTCCTCGCGGTCTATCCGTACGGCCGCTCCAAGGACGAGGAGATCCCGAAGGTCGAGGAGGGCCAGGAGCTGGCGCTCGCCGCGGTCGAGGCGCTCGGCGAGGAGCAGGACTCGAACCCGTGGTTCGACGCGAAGGAGACGCAGCCGCCCACGCGCATCGGCCAGGGCAAGCTGATCGAGATGATGGAGGAGCGCGGCCTCGGCACGAAGGCGACGCGCCACGACATCATTCAGAAGCTCTACGACCGCGGCTACGTGCAGGGCAACCCGATCGAGCCGCGTGAGACCGGCGTGGCGATGGTGACCGCGTTCCAGAAGTTCGCGGATCGAGTCGCAACTCCAGACATGACCGCCGAGCTCGAGGCCGACATGGACAAGATCGCCACCGGCCAGGTGACCAAGGACGAGGTCCTAGAGATCTCGCGCAAGATGCTGCGCGAGTCATATGACCTGATGAGCGAGCACAAGCAGGAGCTGGCCGAGATCATCTGGGAAGGCATGAACCAGGACCGGATCCTGGGCCCGTGCCCCCAGTGCCGCGAAGCGGGGCGCAAGAACGAGCAGGGCGAGATCAACCGCCTGCGCATCATCCGGGCGCGGAAATCCGGCAAGCGCTTCGTCGGCTGCGAGGGCTACCCCGACTGCGACCAGACTTACGGCCTGCCACAGCGCGGCGATCTGATCCGGCTCGAGGAGGAGTGCTCGATCTGCCACAAGACCCCGCGCGTGAAGGTGATGGGCGGACGCCGGCCATGGAACTTGTGCCTCAACGAGGAATGCCCCTCGATGGAGGAGATGCGCGCCGCGCGGGCCGAGCGCGAGGCAGCGCGCGCGGCCAGAGAGGCCGCCGAGGCCGAGGCCGCGGCGGCCGACGGAGCGGCGGCCGAGGAGAAGGACAAGGAAAAGGCGCCCGCTGCCAAGAACGGGGCCGGAACCCGCCGCCGCAAGACACCGGCGGGCACGTAGCTCGAAGCCGTCTAGGCTGGGCGCCGTGTTCGTGACCTTCGAGGGCATCGACCGCTCCGGCAAGACGACCCAGGCGCGCATGCTGGCCGCAGCGCTCGGAGACGAGGCGCTGCTGGTGCGCGAGCCCGGCGGCACGCCGGCGGCGGAGGCAATCCGCGACCTCGTCAAGGGCGACACGGAGCTCACTCCGATCGCCGAGACCCTGCTGTTCGGCGCCGCGCGGGCGGACCTGGTCGAACGCGTAATCCGGCCGGCCCTCGAGCAGGGGAGGACCGTGATCTCAGACCGCTACGGCGACTCCACGGTCGCCTACCAGGGCGGAGCGCGAGGGCTCGGCATCGAGCGCGTCGAGGAGCTCAACCGGTGGCTCACGGGCGGTTTGGCCCCGGACGTCACCTTCCTGCTGGAGGTCGAGTCCGGCACCGCCGCCGGCCGCGGCGGCGAGCTCGACCGTTTCGAACGCGAGGGCGAGCAGCTCCAGCGCGCGGTCGCGCAGGCGTACGACGAGCTGGCTGTGCGGCACCCCGAGCGCTACGTGCGGATCGACGCCTCGCGGTCGCCGGAAGAGGTGCACGCAGACGTTCTCGCCCGGGTGCAGGTGCGAGCGTGATCGAGACGCTCGAGCACCAGCCGCGGGTGCGCATCTCGCTGGAAGCTGCGCTGCAGGACGACCATGCGCTCTCCCACGCCTACCTGTTCCACGGGCCGGCAGGCAGCGGCAAGCGCCAGGCCGCGCGGGCGTTCGCCGCGGCGCTGATCTCGGCGGGCGCGGACGATCCCGACGATGCCTCCCGGCGCGTGATGTCCGGGGTGCATCCCGACATCACATGGGTGGAACCGCGCGGCGCACACGAGATCCTGGTCGACGACGTGCGCACGCAGATCGTGCGCCAGGCCGCGCTGCGCCCGTTCGAGTCGCGGCGGCGCGTGTTCGTGATCGTCGACGCCGACCGCATGAACGACGAGTCGCAGAACTCCCTGCTGAAGACGCTCGAGGAACCGGCGCCGTACGCGCACTTCGTGCTCGTGAGCTCGGCCCCGGGCCGCCTGCTCGAGACGATCCCCTCGCGCTGCCGGCCGATCCGGTTCAGCGCGATCCCGCCCGCGCGAGTAGCCGAGATGCTCGCAGCGGACGGCGTCGAGGCAGGCACGGCGCTCGCGGCGGCGCGCCTGGCCGGGGGAGATGCGCGCCGGGCCCGCGCGCTCGCCGGCCCCGAGGCGGAGCTGCGCACCGAGGCGGAAGCGGCGGCGCGCGCCACTCTGGCCGGCCACGAGGACGCCGAATGGGTGATCGCCGAACCCTGGGGGCCGCTGCTGGAACGCGCCGCCGAGCGCGGTGCCGCGGCCGAGGCCGCCGTGAAGGAGGAGTTGGCCCGCCGGCTCGAGAACGAGCCCAAGCGCGGCAGCGCCGGGTTCACGCGTGACTACGAGACGCAGGCACGCCGGGCGCGACGCCGCGCCCACACCGCATCGCTCGACCTCAGCCTCGAGTTGATCGGCGCCTGGTTCCGCGACCTGATCGCGGTCGCGTCGGGCTGCGAGGACCAGGTGCTGAACGCCGACCGCCTCGACGTGCTGCGCGCGGACGCCCAGGGGCGCGACGTCGCCGGCCTGGTGGACGCCGTGGCGCTGGTAGACGAGACGCGCCGGCGCCTGGAGCGCAACGTGCTCGAGGACCTCGCGCTGGAGGCGCTGTTCGACCGCCTGCGCCGCCTCGCGGGCTAGGAGAGCCGGCTGTTCACAGGCAGTGCTGGTACTGCCTGAACAGCGCTTCCGCATGCGACTTGAACAGCTCGTCCGGCAGCTCTCCGCTCGCATGCTTCTGCCTCAGGTACGCGAGCATCTTCTCGTACCGGTCACGGCATGACTTGTTGGGCCCGGTCTCTGCGGTGACCCACTTGTGCCGGCGGCCGTCCCAAACGGCTTCTGGCTGAAGTTCCGGGTCCATGCGCGACCACTGCTCCGTGATCTGGTCGAAGATGGATCCGGCGTTCGTGGTGAAGTCGATCTTCCCCACCGATGGAAGGTTCCGGTCCGAGATCACCCAATCCTTGCCTGCGTAGGTCTGCCACTCGCCTGCGCGCGGATTCCAGTACACGTCCGGCGGTGGATCCGGCCCCCACGACACGTCGCGCTCGACGTACTTGTCGAACCCGCTGACGAACCGGCTCTTGTGGGAGGACTGGAAAAAGTCCAGGGGGGCCGCCATCGGGGCCAACGTAACTGGCTACTTATGTAGAAGTCAAGCGCCGGGCAGGAAGTGAGACTAGGCCTGCTGCACGCCGAGCGACAGCCGCCCGGTGTAGCCGTCGCCGCTCCTGCGGACCGCGACCGTCGACTCCGCGCCGCCCTGCTGGTAGATGCCGTCGTTGGCGTTCGTCGTGTCGGGCGCGCCGCGTGAGTCGTACGGCACCCGGCTGTAGACCGACCGGTTCACCGAGTCGTCGAAGTACAGCTGGCCGGTGTGGACCTCCTGCCCGCTGACGTGGACCTTCACGTGGATGTGCGTCGCGCGACCCTGGTACCAGCCGGGATAGATGGTCTTGAAGGTGACCTGGCCGTCGCGGCCCGAGCGCTGACCGCCGCGCAGGAAGTCGCCGCTCTCGCCCTGCACGCCCGAGTAGGCGCCCTCCGCGTCGCAGTGCCAGATCTCCACCGTGGCGTTCTGAATCGGCTCGCACGAGCCCGCGTCGAGGACGGTGAGGCGCAGGTCGAGCGGCGCGCCCTGCTTGCCGTCGGTGATGTCGGCCCGGATCAGGTTGTTGTCGACGTAGTACGGGCCCTCCGTCTGCTCCGGCGTGAGGGTGCAATCGGCGGAGGTGGAGGTGGACGCGGAGGTCGTGCCCGAGGGCTTCGGCGGCGGAGGTGTGTCGTCGTCGCCGCACCCGAGCAGCACGTAGGCACCGGCGGCGGCGGAGGCGGCCATCAGGCCGCGGCGGGTGAGGCGCGGGTCCATTGCCGGAGGTTGTAACAGCGCCCCGTAAGAGGAGCCTTAAGCGGGTACGCGCGGTGACCGAGGCGTCACCGCGCGTACCTCAACCGTTACCCGGAGACGACGCTCGAGCGGGCGGCGCCGATCCTGATCGCGAGCAGCTTCGCGTCGGACGCGGTCCATAGGCCGTCCGCGGCGCGGCAGGCGAGCACCGCAGTTCCTGTGCCCGCGAACGAGTGCACGAGCTGCAGGTTGTGCCCTTCGGGCGTGCCCTGCGGCCGCAGCCCGCGGTTGGAGTCGTCCACATCGCCTTCTGCCTGTATGCGGCAGCGGCCCTCGGTGAACGTGTCAGCGCTCTGGTTCACCTTGGCGAGCAGCACGTAGGCGCCGGGCTCGAGGCCGCCGAGCGTCGCGACCGCGGTGTAGGCGGTCGACTTCGGGACGTTCGACGGGCCGGCATCGCGCACCACCTGGGCGGCGCTCGACTGCAGCGTCGTGCCGATCACGCCGCGGGCGATGTCCCGCGACTTGATGGCGCGGTTCTTGATGTCCGCGCTGCGGATCGAGTTGTTGCGGATCTGCTTGCTGCCGATCCGCGTGGCGGCATACGACGTGCCACCGAGGGCGACGAACAGGGCCAGCAGCGCCACGACGTTCGAGAACGACGCGTGCGAGCGAATCTTTGTCAACACGTTGTGATTCCTCCTTGACGGCTAGGAAGGGTTGAGCAAGAGGGGCGGCGGCGTCCTTGCGCCGCATCCTCTGCAGGGCCAAGAGGTAGGGCATGCTAGATGAGAGGGCGCGCCCGCGCCGCACTATCTTGGGCGCGGGTCAGCCGGAGGACTTAGCCGTTTGCCGCAAAGACGGAGAGATTGGCCCTGACCACGGCCAGGGGCTCTCCGGCCGTTTCCCAGCAGGAGACGCGCGCGTTGTACGTCCCGGGAGGCTTGCTGACGGCACCCTGGATGGAGATCGTGGCGTCGTAGTCGGCCTGGGCCGGGAGGTCGAAGGCGTATGCCTGGCTCGTGTCGCCGAGGCCGTTGCCGGGCCCGGTGCCGTCGCTGAAGCGCAGGACGCAGCGGCCTTCGTGGGCGGTCGCGTCGGGGTTCCTGACCTGCACCGTCGCCGAGGCCATCAGGCGGGCCGAGAAGCTCGTGGTGAGCTGCTCGTCTGCACCGCCGTCGTGCGTGGCGGCGAGGTCGATCACGGTCTCCTCGCTCGAGATGTCCTCCGAGGTCGTGCGCGTCACGCTGCGCGATGCGGTCGGCCCGGCGGGGCCGGTGGCTCCCTGCGGACCGGTCGCGCCCTTCGCGCCCGCCGCGCCGCGCGGGCCCTCCGCGCCGTCGAAGCCCTCCGAGCCGCGCGGACCGCGCTGCCCCTCGGGGCCGGGCTGGCCCTGGGGTCCGCGCTGCCCCGCCTTGGAGAGTGCCAGCTTGGAGCGCTTGTCGGCCTGCTTTGCGAGTCCCAGCGCACGCTTTGCGGACTTCAGCGCCTTGCCGGCGGCGCCGGAGGCGGTCGGGCCACCGAACGCAGGGCTGACCGTGCCGGCGAGCAGCACGATGCAGGCGATGCATAGGAGGGTGGTGGGCTTCCGTGCCAAGGCGAGGGCCTCCAGTCGCGGTCAATCCAGCGTAGGCGAGGTCGCCCCGCGACGCGAGCGAGATCTCGGCCGGGCTCTAAGCGGGCTGAAGCGGGGCGCCCGCGGGACCGCACTCGGCGATCCGCGCGCGCAGCTCGACCGCCGTCGCGTAGCGCAGGCGGTCGGTGGACACCAGCTCGTCGAGGACGGCGGAGACCTGGATGCCGATCTCGTCCACGTCGTCGCCGTTTGGAAGCCTCGCCAGCAGCAGACCCTCGGCCGCGTCCGCCAGGATCTCCCGCTCGACGTCGGTGAAGACGTTGGACTCGAGGACCTCGAGGACGAACAGATAGTTGTGGTACCGGTGCCCGTTCATATGGCCGATGTTCCCACCCGACCCGGCCGCCAAACCGCGCCGCGTCACACGCGAGTACGGCCGGAATGACCGCATCTCCAGCCGCTATTCTGGCCCGAGCGCCGACGTAGCTCAGCTGGCCAGAGCACTTCACTCGTAATGAAGGGGTCCCCGGTTCGAATCCGGGCGTCGGCTTAGCTTGATAAAGCGGAATAGATAGCCGACGAAGTCTTTGCCCTCCGACAGCCCCACGGCCTCACGGGCGGCACCTGTAACCCGAGGGGCACCACGCCGGCACGTCGGCGGGAAGCCGATCGTCCTACATGCTGCGCGGCGCCGTCGGTCGATTTCTGCCCCTGATGACCCAGCGTGCCACGACGAGGACGATGATGACCCCGATGATCGCGCCAACGATGCCGCCCCAGTCGAACACGTCGGTGTCGCCGATACCGATACCGACCGTGAAGATCAGGAAACCCAAAAGCGCTCCGCCCAGCCCCACGAGCAGCGACACGCCCCATGACCGCGGGCCAGCCATGTGCTCAAACGGGTCACCAGGCATCAGCACCCTCCCAAGCACTCCGGCGACAAAACCGACTAGCAGCGCTCCAATCATTGCGTCTCCTCCTCGTTGCGCGGAGTCCAATCATCGCAGGGCGCTCGTCGGGCGCAGCGGCGGGCGCGTCTTTTCAAGAACTGTTTCTTGGACTCGTCCTGGTACTCGGTCGGGGTCGCCTTACGTTCTCAGGGCCGCGTCTGGGTGTCGGCGTGAACGTCTTAGCTCCGACAGAGCAACGGCTTCGAGGGCCTCGGAGCGAGTCGAGCGCGTCTCGATTGCGTTCCCGTCACGAAAGCGCCACGCGTAAAGATGTCGCCTCGTGTCAATCCAAGCGGGCTTGCTCACCCCAGCGGGCGGTCAGCTGGTAGATGATCGTCACGTCGAGGACGATGAGCAGGAAGGCCCACAACGGTGCGGCCGGGAACCAGACGATCTGTGATATCGCGTTGACGCTGAGGAAGAAGACCCCGAACCATCGGGCAGCTGCGTAACCCCCAAGCAGTCCAAGCCCTGTGAGGGCGATCACCGAGCCGAGGATCAGATGCACCCAGCCCCAGGTCGTGATGTCGGCGACGATGGCCCCCTGGCCACCGACGACGACAATGTCATCGTTGAGAATCCCGCCCAGGCCCCAGAGCGCGTCGAGAGACCC
>DASRIA010000021.1:0-34158 GCA_035650255.1 Solirubrobacterales bacterium | reverse complement strand
GCAAGTCACCCGCGACAGGCAGTTGTCGAAGCACTCCAGCTCCATGGCCTCGCCGCCCCACTCGAACGGGAGCTTCGTCGTCGGAACCTCGCGGACATTGCTCATCGGTGCAGGTACCGATCCGTGTCGGTGGTGTGTTCGTTCAAAAGGTCTCGCGCCTCCCGGCGCTCGTGCCAGTCGGCCGTCTCATGAACATACTCCATGCCCTGCTTGGCCGGCCGACGAGGTGATGACCACCCGGCTGGCGTCAGAGCTCGAGCTTCATCGGCCTGCGGTCGAGCTGCGCCTCTGACTCGAACGCGTTTCTTCCCACATACGTCACCTCGCCGAGATGGGCCTGCATCTTGCCGTGCAGGAGCAGATGCGTCTCGCCCAGGAGCCGGTCGAATGCCTTCCGGTCGTCGTCGCTGTGGTATTCGAGGTGCACGACCTTGATGGTCGGCAGCAAGTCGCTCATCGCTTCGAGAATCGGGACCTCGCAAGCTGCGGCGTCGATCTTGAGCACGTCAACCGTGGGGATCGAGTTCTCCGCGAGCCACTCGCGCACCGATCTGAGGGAGATCGGCTCACTCGCTTCGGTGCCGTTGTCGAGCCGGGTCCGCAGGTTGGTCGAGTACAGCCCGAAGTTGTGGGCGTGGACGTTGGGCCGGCTGTCCGTGTTCGCCTTCAGGAGACGGTAGGGCCGGCGGGCGGGCTCGAACGCATGGACCGTCGCGGCCGGGTACGCAAGCGAGAAGAACACGGCCGCCGCACCGACGTTCGCACCGACGTCCATCACCACGTTGACATCGCGGACGAACGGGACCACAGGATATGCCCAGCCGCCGAGGACCGTCTCGCACGTCAGTCTCGAACGAGCGTCGTCGAAGCACTCGAACTCCATGACCTCATCGCCCCACTGGAAGTCCAGTGTCGCCGAACGGGCCTCGCCGTCATTGCTCATCGGTGCAGATACCGGGCCGGGTCTGCCGCATACTCGTTCAGGAACGCCTCGAGCTTCTCGGCGCTGGCGTCCCAGTCGAACGTCTGACGGACGTACTCCCGGCCTTGCCTGGCGAGCCGGATGCGTAGCTGGTCGTCGTGCAGCAGGCGCTCGACGCTGTCGGCCATGGCAGTTATGTCGTCGGGCTCGCAGACAAGGGCGGTCTCACCGTGGATCGCGTAATCGTCAGATCCGCCGTTGGATGTGGTGACCAGTGCCGCGCCGCACGCCATCGCTTCGATGCTTGGGAACCCGAACCCCTCGTAGCGGCTCGCGCACAGGAAGATCCGGCTGCGGTTGTAGATCTCGTGCACGATGAACTCCTGTGGCGGATTCTCGACGACTGTCATCCATGGGGCCGTCTCGTGGACGGGAGAGTCCGCCGAGAAGATGGTGGCCTCGACCTCCGGGACCCGCCTCCTGACCTCGGCAAGGACTGCCAAGCTCGCCTCCGGCCGCGCCGTTCCGTGGCTTCGGTAGCGCGTCGATACCAGCGGCGGACGCTCTTCGATCGGTGAGACGAGGCGATACTTCTCGTGCTCGAGCCCGTTGGGGATGTGTACGAGCTCGTCGGCGGGAACGCCCATCTGCCTTCCCACATCGACGAGCCAGCTCGCAACGCAGATCTTTGGACAGGGCGCTCGAAACAGGGCGTCCTCGATCGAGGGGCTGAATGTCCGATAGCCCTGCACGAACACGAATGGCAGCCCGTGACGCACCGGGTTCTGATCGTCGTAGTGATTGATGAAGTCGCCCTGTGGCAAGGCATCTGTGAGGTCGACGAACGGGTTCGCGTCGACACTCTGTCCTCCATTACCAATTAGGGACACGCTCCCATACGGAGTGCGGTGCTTGCCGGGAAAGATGTGTTCCATCCCTTCCTCGAACCTGATCCATTCCAGGTCGTCGAGGCCCTCGACCCGATCCTTCGAGAGGTGCATCACGTGCACCGAATGCCCTCGTCGCCGCATCGCATTGGCGAACTCGTAGATCGCCTTGGCTCCGCCCCCCGGACGAGCCTTGACCATGGCAATGAAGGTGATGACCATCAAGTCGTGGTGCGGAAGCGGAGGTGCACGACGCCGTTGCCGAACCGCCGCTCGTCCAGCAGTTCGAGCCTCAGGCGGACCTCCCCGGGGAGTGATTGCTTGCCGCCTCCCACAACGATCGGGGTGAGGAACAGCTGGAGCTCGTCGACCAAGCCGGCCTTGAACGCGTGGGCGGCGAGAGCCGGGCCGCCGATGGAGATGTCGGCTCGGGCCGACGCCTTCAGCTGCCGCACCGCATCGGGGTCGAAGTCTCGCTCGATGCTCGTTCTGGCGGTGGATACCGTCGCCAGCGTCTTGGAGTACACGATCTTGTCGGCCGCGTGCCAGATCCGCGCGAAGTCCAGTGCGTAAGGCGCCAGGCCGGGGACGGTCTGCGCGGTCTCCCAGAACGCCAGGACCTCGTACATCCTGCGCCCGAGTAGGTAGGTGCCGACCGGCCGCTCGAGGTCGTTGACGAAGGTGTGCACCTCTTCGTCCGGCTCGGCCCAGTCGAAGTTGCCGTCCTCGTCCGCCACGTAGCCGTCGAGGGACGTGATCGCCGTGTAGATCAGCTTGGCCGCGGTGAGCCTCCCTTACCCGTCGCTTCCCAGCCCTCATTATCCTCACCGCATGGCCACGGAGGTGCAGCCCACGCGTCCCGAGCCGGCCTCGCGCACCCTCACCTTCCTCTTCACCGACATCGAGGGCAGCACGCGCCTCTGGGAGCAGCATCAGAAGGCAATGAAGCTGGCGCTCGAGCGTCACGACGCCATCATGCGCACCGCCGTCGAGAGCTCGCGCGGCCAGGTGGTGAAGACGATCGGCGACGGCTTCATGGCCGTCTTCGACTCGGCCGTCGACGGCGTCTGCGCCTGCCTCGGCGCCCAGCAGGACCTCGTGAGCGAGCCGTGGGGCGAGACCGGACCGCTCCGCGTCCGCATGGGGCTGCACGCCGGGGAGGCGGCCGCGCGGGAGGGGGACTACTTCGGCCCGACCCTGAACCGCACGGCGCGCATCATGTCCGCCGGGCACGGCGGCCAGGTGCTGCTCTCGGCCGCCGCGGCCGCGCTCGTCGTGGACCAGCTCCCGGACGGCGCCGCGCTCCAGGACCTCGGCGAGCACCAGCTCAAGGGCCTCGGCCGCGCGGAGCGCGTCTTCCAGCTCACCCATCCAAACCTCCAGGACAGCTTCCCGCCGCTCGTCACCCCCACGCGCCGGCGCACGCGGCTGCCCGACCAGCCGTCCGGATTCGTGGGCAGGGAAACGGAGCTGAGCGAGATCGCAGGCCGCCTCGCGGACGACAGCATCCGGCTGCTCACGCTGACCGGCCCCGGCGGCATCGGGAAGACGCGGCTCGCGCTCCGGGCCGCCGCCGACGAGATCGACCGCTTCGCGGACGGCGTCTTCTTCGTCGACCTGGCCGCGGCCCGCGACAGCGAGTCGGTGCTCGGCGCGATCGCGGGCGCGATCGGCTTCGAGGCCACCGCGGCCGAGTCGCTGCTCGGGGAGCTGCAGGACCGGCTGCGGGACGAGCACGTCCTGCTGATCCTCGACAACTTCGAGCAGGTGACCGCCGCGGCGCCGACGGTTGCGCACCTCATGCGGGACTGCGAACGGCTCAAGGTGCTCGTGACCAGCCGCGAGGCGCTGCACGTCAGCGGAGAGCACCTGTTCGCGGTCCCGCCGCTCTCGCTGCCCGAGGCCGTGCGAGGCCGGCCCTCCGCCGAGCAGCTCGCCGGCTATGAGGCCATCCAGCTCTTCGTCGAGCGCGCCCAGGCGGTGAAGCCCGACTTCCGGCTCACGGACGACAACGCCGCGGCCGTCGCCGAGATCTGCCTGCGGCTGGACGGCCTGCCGCTGGCACTCGAGCTTGCCACCGCGCGCATCAACCTCTTTTCGCCGGAGGCCCTGCTCGAGCGCCTCGACTCGAGCCTCCAGCTGCTGAGGAGCGGCCCCCGGGACCGGCCCGAGCGCCAACAGACCCTGCGGGCCGCGATCGAGTGGAGCTACGAGCTGCTCGAGCCCGGCGAGCAGCGCCTGTTCGAGCTGCTGGCCGCCTTCTCCGGCGCGACCTTCGACGCCGTCGAAGCCGTCGCCGCGGCCCTCAACGGCCGCCTCGGCCTCGATCCCCTCGACGGCCTCGCCTCGCTCGTCGACAAGAGCCTCGTGCGCCAGGCCGGCGCGAACGGCGACTCCCGCTTGGTGATGCTGGCGACGATCAGCGAGTACGCGGCCGAGCGTCTCCACCAAAGCCCTGAGTTCGATGCCGCCGCCCGCCGCGCGCACGCCGCGCACTTCGCGGACCTCGCGCGCCGGGAATGGGAGGGCGTCACCGGCGATCGCCGCGACGCGGCCCTCACCGCGCTGACCGCCGACGCCGAGAACCTGCGCCGCGCGTGGCGCCACTGGGTGGGTGACGGCGACCTCGACCAGCTCGACCCGCTGATCGACGGGTTGTGGGTCGTGTACGAGTCGCAGGGTCGCTACCAGGGGATGGCGGACCTGGCGGGCGAGCTCCTGGACGTGGTCGCGACCACCCCGCCCACGCGGGAGCGTGCGCTGCAGGAGCTCACGCTGCGGACCAGCCGGGCGCGGGCCTTGATGGGCCTGCACGGGCTGACGGACGAGGTCGAGGAGGAGTACCGGCGCGCGCTGGCGCTCTTCGAGGGAGAGCGTGAGGTCCCGCAGCTCTTCCCGGTGCTGCGCGGACTCGCGGGGCTGCACGGCTACCGCGCCGAGTTCGACAAGGCGCTCCCGCTCGGCTACGAGCTCCTGGCGCTGGCCGACGCACAGCACAGCGAGACCATGCGCGTCGACGCGCATCTGATGGTCGGCACGGGCCTGGCGTTCACGAACGACATCGAACGCGGCCTCGAACACCTCGAGCACGGCATTCGGTGCTTCGAGTCGCAGCGCCACGGCTCCCATCGCTTCCAGCTCGGAGCGAACCCGGGCATCGCGTGCTACACGACCGCCGGGCTGATCTGGTGGCTGCGCGGATTCCCCGATCGCGCCTTGGACCGAGCGAACCGAGCCGTCGCGCTGGCGATGGAGCTGCAGCATCCGTTCACGATGGCGTACGCGCTGCACCACACCGGCTTCCTCCACCTGCTGCGGCAGGAGCCGGAGCCGTTGCGCGAGCGGGCGGTCGGCCTGCTGGACGTCGCGGACGAGTACGAGCTGCCGATCTGGCGGGCGGTGGGAACCGTGATGCTGGGCGCCGCGAAGACGGACATGGGCCACTTCGACGCCGGCCTGGCCGAGATTGCCGACGGTCTCGCCCAGTACCAGGGACTCAGGAGCCCGCCGGTGTTCTGGCCGTTGCTGATGTACGTCCGCGCCCGCGCGTGCGCACGCGCGGGACAGCCCCGCGAAGGGCTCGGCTTCATCGACGAGGCGATCGAGATCTCCGGCGGGGAGGGCACTCTCCCGCCGCTCTTCTTCGTGACGAAGGGCGATCTCCTGCTCGCCCTCCCCGACCGTGGCGACGGCGCCGAGTGGTTTCGCCGCGGCGTCGACCAGGCGGCGGAGCTGGGCGCCGGGATGCCGCAGCTGCGAGCTGCGGTCGGGCTGTGCCGGGCGCAGCCGACCGCAGAGAACCGGGAGCTGCTGCGCGGGATCCAGGCGACGTTCACGGAGGGATTCGCGACCCCAGATCTCGCCGCCGCGGCAGCAGTGCTGGCTCAGCCCGCTGCTTGATCCCGCGCAGCATTCCCCGCTCCATGACGAAGTAGCCGGGCTCGAGGAGCAGTAGCTCGACCCCGCGCGCCAGCCTTGCAGCCAAGCCACGTGGCGCCGAAGCCCGGCCGCGCACGATCAAACGGGTTTGGTTGCCCGCCCGCGCATGGAGGTTGAAGCTCCAGCTGGTGAGTCCGCCGGTCGGCAGCTCTTGGAGCATCACGAGGGCCTCCTCCGGCCGTATCTCCTCAACGCGGTAGTACTGGCCGGGTACGCGGCCGAGGTAGACCTCGGGCGTGAGGCGGATGTGACTCCCGACCTCGAGCCGTTGCAGGTTGGGATCTATCCGGTCCAGGTTGTGGATCCGTGCTCCAAGTGCGTTCTCGATCCACTCGTAGGTGTAGAGACCGCCGCGACCCTGACCCATCTGGACCAGCCAGGGCCACACCATGCTTGGAGGTGCGGCGATCGTGATTGCACGCGTGGTCTGCAGACCGGCGCCGGGGACGAGCTCATCCCCGGGAAGCGCGCGGCGTGCCTCGTCGTTTTCCGTCCCCCAGGTCCGGTGCCAACGACGAGACAGGGTCGACAACCCGAACAGGGCCAGAACGAGAACAGCGGGCCGTAAGCCGATCCCGTTCACGCCCGACCCCGAAACGCCGTCGGACGCGCCCGCGCAGCAGGCCAGCACCGGCCATCCGGTCCTACGACGGATCGCCGAGGAAGGACTGGTCCCTCCACTCTTCCCTGAGGGGCCCGTCCGTGAGCCGGCGGTAAGCCGCCCACTTCTGCGTCGCCTCGGCACATTCCCACCGGGGATCGGCGTCAAGGAACTCGCACAGCCCGAGCCGCACCTGCGGCAGCTGCAGGTCGTCGAGCACCACCACGCCTCCCTGCCGCAGCCGTGACGCCGCGTAGTACCAGTCCACGATCGGCGCCGGGAACCCGTGCCCGCCGTCGACCAGCACGAGGTCGAGGGGCGGCCCGGTCAGCCGCGGCAGCACCTCATCCGACCAGCCGACCTCGAAGGTGACGTTGTCCGGGTGGCCGCGCTCCTGGAGATACTCCTGGCAGGCCTCGGCCTCCCGTGGCCACGGCACGATGGAAACGTGCTCGGAGGCCCACATCGCGAACAGCACGGTGGAGATGCCGCAGCCGGTCTCGAGCGTGCGGGCCCCTTTCTCGGGAAGTGCCGTCGCGATGAACTCGTAGCAGGACAGGTCTGTGCGCCAGACTCCTTCGGGCGCGCCGTAGTGGACCTGCGGCAGGTCCGCCATGACCGTTTCGATGTCCTCCTGTCGCGTGGCCATCCGGTACAGGCTATCCCCGGCTTTCTCGCTCAGCGGGAGGGTCGCCCTCGGCGCGCGAGCCAGCCCGCTGCGGCTCCGAGCACGAGCCCCGCCTCGGGCGCCAGCGGAACGTCGGTCGCCAAGCTGACCAGGATGCCGAGCGCGAGGCCGACGGCCGCGCCCAGCGCGATGGCCGCTCCAACGGTCATGCCGGGGAGTATCTCGTGTCGGCCTCGGTTCAGTCGATGCGCGCGATGAAGAAGAAGAACCCTGTGAATGCGACGAGCAGCCCGATCGCGACTCCTGCGAAGCCGTCCCACTTCGTCCGTGACAGGAGCGCCGTCGACACCATGAGCACCGCCCAGGACGCCCACACGGCGACACCGACGTAGAGGTAGACCGGGCCTCCGCGAAACTCTGCCCGCGACTCGTTTTGCAGTACTCCCCATACCGCAGCGGCACCCAGCAGGACGAGGGCAGGTAGCGCCGACCGCAGCGCTGCGCCTGTCGACGCCAGGCGTCCCCGGATCCCGATTGCGGCCAAGCCGAAGATCACTCCGAACACCGGGATGAAGATCCGAGCATCCTCACTGATGCCTTCGCCTTCGCCTTCGTATGCCGGCAGCCAGAACATCGCCGAGGCGACGAACAGGAACCAGACCAGGAGCAGAAGCAGCCTCATCCGCCCTTGACTACCTGTTTCCGGGGTCGCATCAGCAGCGCGGCCCCGCGTTCAGCAGGGCCGCGCTCGTGCGCCTCGAGTCTGTTCCGTCAGCGGCGCTCGGTCTTGCCGGTGTCGTCGCCGGGGTCGGTTTCGCCGCGGGTCGACACGCCGGTCGCGAGACCCGGGCGATCGGTGTTCGCGGCGCGGGTCTCCGCGCCCGTCGTCAGGCCGGTCTCGCTCTTGCCGCTCGCGTCCCGGCCATCGGTTTCGCCGTTGGTCGACGCCCCGGTTTCGAGGCCCGGCTGGTCGGTGTTCGCCGCCGCGGTCTCGCGGCCCGTGCCGGTGTCGTTGTCGCCGGTCGTGTCGGCCTTGCCCTTGCCTTCGTCATCGTCGTCCTCGCCACCGTCGTCGTCATCGCTCGACTTGACGAGCACGGCCTGCGGTTGGTCGGCGCCCTGAGCCGTGGAGACGAACGACAGCGGGGCGAGCAGCAGTACCAGCACGGCCGCGAACAGGATGAAAGCCCGCCGCGGCAGCGATCGCTGCTCGGGCGCGGGGTCGACGCCTTCTGCAGCCAGTGTCAAGAACAACTGCGACGGCCCGGCCGGGTGCACACCCGGGGACGACCGTGTCGGGGAGCGCCGCAACAGCCGGCGCGCTAGCGGGATGCTCATCAGTGATCTCCCTTCGTCTGGTTCTGAGTTATCAGCCGGACGGCGACGAATTTAGCAATGCCACACCACGTTCCTGCCGGTCAGCGGGCACGTGCACCACGCCGCCCGAAAACCAGCTTCCGCGGCAGCTCCGAGACCATGGTTTCCAGGCCACGTGCGACTTCGGCTGCGGTGGGACGGTCCTGCGGCCGCCGTGCGAGCGACCGGGAGATCAGGTCCCGCATGGGCGTGGGCGTGTCGTCCGGCAGGGGCCGGGGATCCTCCGCCAGCTGCGGGAACCGCACCTCCGGCTCCGGGCTCTGCCCCGCTCCCTTCTCGCGCGGGAACGGAACCTCGCGCGCGATCGCGTGATGGAGCGTGGCTCCCAGGCCCCAGACGTCCGACGGCGGTCCGACCTGCCCCGCGAATGCGTCTGCGTCGCACTGCTCCGGTGCCATGTACGCATCGGTGCCGATCGTCCCGCGGAGGCGCGCGGCGCGTTCGACCGTCCGCGCGATGCTCAGGTCGATCAGGCGGGGAGGCACGCCCATCACGATGTTGTCGGGCTTCACGTCGAGGTGCACCCATCCCTCGTTGGCCATGTAGTGCAGCGCCGCGGCGACGTGGGCAGCCAGGGGCAGCAGCTGCTCAATCGGGAGCGCGCCGCCGCGCCGGATCAAGCGCCGCAACGTGGGGCCCTCGAGATGCTCGATCAGCAGGTGCGGATGGCTGCCTTCCAGCACGGCGTCGAACCCCCGCACGATCACGGGATGCGTGAGGTGCGCGAGCGCCTCGGCCTCCTGGCGCAGCTCACGCAGCGCTCGCTCGTCTTCGACCTGGTCCGGGCGCAGCAGCTTCGCCACCATGAGGGCGTAGAAGCGGTCGTCCCAGACCAGGTGCACCTCGTAACGCCTGCCGCCGCCGAGCGCCTTCAGCGCCGTGCGCCCGGGCGCGATCTCGGCGCCCGGCTCGAACTCCCACGAAGCCGGTTTGGGATCGGATGCGGCCATTCGATCTGGACCTCAGTATCGCGGGCCGGGCCCGCGCCCGGCACGTTCGCGCTAACCGCTCCCGAACCCCGTCGGCATGCGCTCCAGCTCGTGCGAGGAGATCACGTGGTCGACGAGGCCGTACTCCCGCGCCTGGTCGGCCGTGAAGTAACGGTCGCGGTCCATGTCCTCGTGCACGCGCTCGGGCGTCTGCCCGGTGTGCCGGGCGTAGATCTGGTCGACGTGCTCGCGCAGCTCGAGGATCTCGCGCGCATGGATCTCGATGTCGGCCGACTGCCCTTCGAAGCCGCCGGTCGGTTGATGGATCAGGATGCGGCTGTTCGGGAGCGCCATACGCTTTCCGGGCGCACCGCCCGTGAGCAGCAGCGACCCCATGCTCATCGCGACGCCGAAGCAGATCGTCTGCACGTCCGGCTTGACGAACTGCATGGTGTCGTAGATCGCGAGGCCCGCATACACGACGCCCCCGGGCGAGTTGATGTACAGGGAGATGTCCTTGTCGGGATCCTCGCTCTCGAGGTGGAGCAGTTGCGCCACGGCCAGGTTTGCCACCTGGTCGTCGATCGGAGTGCCGATGAAGACGATCCGCTCGTTCAGCAGCCGTGAGTAGATGTCGAACGAGCGCTCCCCGCGCGGGCTTTGCTCGATGACCATGGGAACCAGTGGCATGTGTATCCTTTCGACAACTGGACGGTTGTCATACGATAGCAACCAGATGGTTGTCAAAGGAGGCGGCATGCCGGCGCAGCGAGAGATCGAGGTGGAGGCGACCCCCGCGGAGGTGTGGGAGGCGCTCAGCACGGAGGAGGGCCGCGAGCGCTGGCTCGAGGACGACCCAGCCCGGGAGATCCACGTGGAGCATGCGGAGGAGCCCTCGCGCCTGGTGTGGTGGTGGTGGAGCGGCGACGAGCCCGCCACGCGCGTCGAGTTCCTCGTCGTCGCCGCGCCTGCGGGGGCGCGCGTGATCGTGACGGAGACGGTGCCGAGCTTCCCGCTCGCGAAGCTGGCGGCGGCGTTCGCGCCCGCCTACGCTTGAGCCGCGACCCCGGCCCCGTGTTCGCCGCGCTTGCCGACCCCACGCGGCGGCGCATGGTCGAGGCGTTCCTGCGCGACGGCTCGACGTCGGTCCCGGCCCTCACCGCGGCGCTGCCGATCACGCGGCAGGCCGTCGCCAAGCACCTCGCCACGCTGAGCGAAGCGGGGCTGGTCGAGCGCGTGCCGGGCGCCGGACGGGAGGTTCACTACCGGCTGCGACGGGACGCCCTGCGGCCCGCCACGACGTGGCTGCAGCAGACGGAGGCTGCCTGGGACGAGCGTCTCCCGCGCCTGAAGCGAGCGGTGGAGCGCCGGTGACACCGGCCGCACGCGACAAGCCCGCGGTCCTGCAGCCCGGCGAGGGCGAGGCGATCGGCGGCAGCGAGCGCCGCCAGGTCCAGGCAAAGCTCGACCGGGCCGAGGCCGCCGTGACGGAGTCGCTCTACGAGCCCGGCGAGCGGGGCCCCGCGCGCCACTTCCACCGGCGGCACACGGACTGCTTCTACGTGCTGGAGGGGGAGCTGACCTTCGAAGTGGGCGACGAGACGCTGTCTCTCGGCGCCGGCGGGTTCGTGGCGGTGCCTCCGATGGTGGTCCACACGTTCCGCAACGACGGGTCCGAACAGGCCCGCTTCCTCAACATCCATGCGCCCGGCGAGGGGTTCATCGGGTACCTCCGCGCCGTGAACACCTCGGACGACGAGGCCGAGCGCCGGCGCGCGATCGAGGAATTCGACTCGTTCGACGCCGAGTAGCCCTTACGCCGAAAGCGAAGGGCCGCCCGTGAGGACGGCCCTTCTACAGGTGCGATTTCAAGCGAGAAACGGAGTTGTCCGGCCCGGTGGGACGTCTTCCCGGCGCCGCTTCTCACCGGCGCTAGGGGTGGATTCCGCCAAGCGGCTCACACCCTGCACGCGCCTCGCCGCCGCTCACACGACGGCGGGACGGGCGGCCGCCTAGCGGCCCCGCACCTCCAGCGTCCCGATAAGCATGTGATTCAGTCGGACCACCTCCTTTCTCTGGTCCGCTAATTGAAGCATGCGCGGGCGCAGCCTCCCACCCGACGTGTCAGGCGGTCAGGCCGCCTCGGCGTAGTAGGCCTCCTCCGCCTCCGCCTCCGCCCCGGCCGCGGCGGCTTCCGCGCGCTCGGAGCGCAGCACGGTCAGCGCGACCACGATCGCCGCCCCGATGAGCGCGGCGCCCAGCAGGTAGGCGAGGTGGTAGCCGGAGTTGAGCGCGACGTCCCGCGCGACCCCGTCGGCGCGCAGCGCGTCGGTCCGCTCGGTCGCGAGCGTCGCGAGTACCGCCAGGCCGACTGCGCCGCCCACCTGGGTCGTCGTGTTCACGAAGCCCGATGCGAGGCCCGAGTCGCTCGGCGTGGCGCCCGACATGGCGAGCGTCATCAGAGCCGGGAAGGCGAGGCCGGCGCCGGTGCCGAGCAGCAGCATCACGGGCAGCAGGTGCTCGATGTACGCGCCGTCGACCGGCGCCCGCGCGAACAGCAGCAACCCCGCGGCTGCAAAAGTCAGCCCCGCGAGCAGCGCGTTGCGCGCACCGATGCCCATGATCAGGCGCTCGGCGTAGCCCAGCGAGAGGGTCCCCATCACGATGCAGGACGGCAGGAAGGCGAGGCCCACCTCGAGCGGGCTGTAACCGAGGATGCCCTGCAGGTAGAGCGCCCCCAGGAAGAACATCCCGAAGAAGCCGACCACCAGCAGGCCCATCACGGCGTTTGCTCCGGTGACGTTGCGGGAGCGGAACAACCGCAGCGGCATCAACGGGTTGGCGATGCGCGCCTGCCGGGCGAGGAACACCGCGAGCAGGACGAAGGAGATGCCGCCGAGGACCAGGGTGTGCGTGGAGCCCCAGCCGCGCTCGCCGGTCTCGAGCAGCGTGTACACGCCGAGCATCAGCCCGCTGGTCAGCAGCACGGCGCCGGGAACGTCGGCGCCCTGCGAGAGGCCGATGCCGGGCCGGTCGTCGACCAGCCTGACGGCGAGCAGCGCGACGACGAGGCCCACCGGCAGGTTCACGAAGAAGATCCAGTGCCAGTTGATCGCCTCGGTCAGCAGGCCGCCTGCGAGGAGGCCGATCGACGCGCCCGCCGAGGCGACGAAGCTGTAGACGCCGATGGCCTTGGCCTGCTCACGCGGCTCCGGGAACATCGTCACGATCATCCCGAGGATCACCGCCGAGGCGACCGCGCCGCCGGCGCCCTGCACGAAGCGCGCGCCGATCAGCATGCCCTGCGTCTGTGCCAGCGCGCAGGCCGCGGAGGCAGCCGTGAAGACGGCCAGGCCGATGAGGAACACCCGCCGCTGGCCGATCAGGTCGCCGAGGCGCCCGGCCAGCAGCAGCAGTCCGCCGAATGCGATCAGGTACGCGTTGACGACCCAGGCGAGGTTGCTCTGCGAGAAGCCGAGATCGCCCTTGATCGAGGGGAGCGCGACGTTCACGATCGTCGCGTCGAGCACGATCATGAGCATGCCGCCGCAGAGGACGTAGAGGGCCGGCCAGCGCCGGCGGTCTATGTTGGACTCGGATGTCACGTTTCTCAAGGAAGTCACGGTCTCTATCTCCTGGTCCTTGGGGATCAAACGTGTAACTCCGGCCCGGTCCGAAACTCATCGGTGGTAACCGGCGCATGCCCGACAACCGTCGGATAGGGTCGCGCCCATGAGGATGGGGGGGTCTGCCATCGGCATCCTCGTCGCCCTGCTGGTGCCGGCTGAGTCAGCGCTGGCTGCCAATCAGACGGTCACCGCGTCGAACTACGCATTCACGGACAGGGACGTGACCGTGAACGTCGGCGAGTCGGTCACATGGACCAACTCGGGCGGTTTCCACAACGTGCACTTCGACGACGGCTCGTTCGATCAGCCGCCCGATCCAATCGACGTCTGGGCAATGCCGGTGACGCGGACGTTCTCCACCGTGGGGTCGTTTCGCTACATCTGTGACGCCCACGCGCCCGACATGTCCGGCACCGTCACCGTGCAGGCAGCCGGCGGCACCGGACCTGGACCCGGGCCGGGCGGTGGTGGCGGCCCGCTCCCGGTCGGGGCCGACAAGGTCGCCCCGGGCCTGAAGCTGAGCGGCAAGAAGAGTCAGGACGCGCTGGGTCGGCGCGCGGTGCTCGTCACCGTCGCGGTGAACGAGGCGTCGACCGTGTCCGCGAAGGGCACCGTCTCGGTCCCCGGCACGTCGAAGGTGTTCCGGCTGAGGAAGGCGTCGCGGCGGCTCGCCGCAGGGGCGAAGGCGACGCTCAAGCTGAAGCTGCCGAAGCAGGGGGCGCGAGCGTTCCGGCGCGCGCTCGCGCGACGCGTGAAGCTGACGGCCAGGATCACCGTGTCGGCGAAGGACACCGCGGGCAACACCCGCTCGGCCAAGCGCAGGATCAGGTTGAAGCGATGAGGCGGGAGGAATAGGGTGAGCCCATGAGGATCCGCTGTTACTGGATCGGAGTCCTCCTCGTCCTGCTGGTGCCCGCGGCCCCGGCGCTCGCGGCCAATCAGACCGTCGTCGCTCAGTCGCTTCCTTTCGACCGCTTCAATCCCGCCCACGTCGGCGTCAACGTGGGCGAGATGGTGACCTGGAACAACAGCAGTGGGACCCACAACGTCCACTTCGACGACGGCTCGTTCGACATGCCGCCCACACCCCAGAGTGGAGCCTGGACGGCGCAGCGGACCTTTAACACTCCGGGCCTCTACAGGTACTACTGCGAGCTGCACGGCGGGCCCAACGGGGTGGGCATGTCGGGGACGGTGGCGGTCAACACCGGATACGTGCGGCCTCAGTCGGCATCGCCTCTGAGAGCCTCCCTGGTCGTCGCCTACAAGCCGTGCACCGCGCCGAACCGCCAGCACGGTCCGCCGCTCGCGTTTGGCTCCTGCAACCCACCGGCGCAGGAGTCGGACTGGGTCACGAGCGGCACGCCTGACGCGAACGGGGCGGGAGCCAACTTCGCCGGGTCGGTCAAGCTCGTCACGCAGGTCGGAAACCCGGCCACCATGGCCGACGAGGCCAACGTGCAGATCGTCACCTCGCTTTCGGACGTGCGCAACAAGGCCGGCCTCGCGGACTACACGGGCCAGCTGGAGACGAGGCTCGCCCTGCGCGTGACGGATCGCCACAACGGTCTCTCCCGCACGGAGCCCGGCACCGGCGACGCGACCATCAACGTGACGGTCCCGTGCGCGACGACGTCTGACCCCAACACGGGCTCGACCTGCACGGCCACCACCACGGCCGATGCCATCGCCCCGGGCACTGTGCTCGAGGGCCGGCGCTCGATCTGGGACCTGGGCAAGGTGCAGGTGTTCGACGGCGGCTCGGACGGCCAGGTCTCCACCACGCCCAACACCCTGTTTGCCGCGCAGGGCCTGTTCGTTCCCTAGTCCGGACGGCGAGCGAGCGCCAGCAGAACGACCGGCTCCGCGCCCCGGTTGTGGAGCGCGCGCAGCGGCAGGCCCACGAGCCACAGCACGTCGCCGCACTCGAAGTGGTGCCGGCTGCCGCGCAGGCTCTCCAGCTCGACCTCTCCCCGCTGGACCACCACGAGCGCGTCACGCCACTCGTCCTCGTCATACGGGCGCGCCGAACCGGGCGCCACCGGGACCGCCCGCAGCTCGAACATCAGAGCGTCGGCGGCAGGCCGAAGGCGGGGAAGGCGTCGAAGCCCTCGGTGACGAACGACGTGATCTCGCTCACCTTCCCTTCCTCGATGCGGAACACGTCGATGGCGAACGCGCGGAACTCGGACTCACCGGGCGGGCGGATGTAGAAAGCGGCCGCCGGCTGCATGTTCGACCCTGTCGGCACGGCGCGCCACTCGCCCATGTAGTGCGGCGATTCGCGGTCGAACCCATGCGCCATCGCCGTGACGTTCGCCTCGCGGCCGTGGAACCAGAACGGGTACGGAGGCATCGTGGCGCGCACGTCCTCGTGCAACAGCTCGGCGATCGCATCCATGTCGGCTCGCTCGAACGCATCCATGAACCGCTGCAGAACGGCGCGCTCTTCCCAGCTCGGGTCGGTGGACGGTGCCCAATCGGCCCGGCGCTCGGGCAGGTGCTCCTGCAGCGTGGCCCGCGCTCGCTGTAGTGCGCTGTTGGCCGACGCGACGCTGGTCTCGAACAGCGCGGCCGTGTCCTTGGCCGACCAGCCGAGCACGTCGCGCATGATCAGCACCGCCCGCTGGCGAGGTGGGAGCAACTGGAGCGTGGCGAGGAAGGCGATCTCGACGGTCTCCCGGGCGATGGCCACGGACTCCGGCTGCTCGTCGCTCGGTGCGATGCCCTCGAGCAGGTGGTCGGGATAGGGCTGCAGCCAGGGGAGGTCCGCCGTGCGGGGCTCCGGGACATCGAGCGGATCCGCCGGCGGCCCCAGCTGCGACGCGAGGACACGGCGCGGCTTGTGCTGGAGCGCGTCGAGGCAGGCGTTCGTCGCGATCCGGTACAGCCACGCCCGGAACGAGGCACGGGGCCCTGCGGAGCTGAACGTCGCGCGCGCGCGCCAGGCGCGGAGGAAGGTCTCCTGCAACAGGTCCTCGGAGTCCTCGAGCGAGCCGAGCATCCGGTAGCAGTGGACCTGCAGCTCCCGCCGGTGGCGCTGGAACAGGCGCTCGAACGCCGCTTCGTCGCCGTCTACCGCGGCGGCGACGACCGCAGCGACCTCGTTCGCGCTGGGCTTGGCCTCCATGGTGTATTCAACTGCCGCGCCGCGAGAAACTCATCGCTCGCTCGCGAAAGGCGGCTAGGCGGGCGCCTTCGCCTGCGCCTTCGACCACTCGGCCTTGTGGGCCCGCTTGGCGGCCTGGTACTCGGCCAGCGCCTGCGGTGAGTCCACGTCCCCGAGGGTCGGGTGCCAGGGGACCAGCTCGCGCGCCGCCTCCACCCCGAAGCGCTTCGCCAGCACCGACCCGAGCGCCTTGACCTTCATCTCGCCGAAGCCCGGCAGGGCTTCGAGGTTGGCGCGCAGGTCGTCCGCGCCGGCCGCGTCGGTCCAGACCCGCGCGGCGTCGCCGTCGTAGTTCTCCTGGAGGTGCACCGCCAGGTCGTGGACCCGCTTGGCCATCGCGCCCGGGTAGCGGTGGATCGCCGGCTTGGCGCGGAACACGGGTTCGAGGTCGGCCGCGGCCAGCGTCGCGGCGTCGATCGCGCCGAGGCGCTCGCGCAGGGTCAGAGGCCCGGTGAAGGCGTGCTGCACGGTCACCTGCTGGTCGAGCGCAAAGCCCACCAGCAGCGCCATCGGATCCGACGCGATCAGCGCGTTGGCTTCGTCGGACTCGGTGAAGTAGAGGCGCTCGGGCACATCCCTGATGGTATCCGGAGCCGCGCCTACGGGCCGCTGCACTGCTCGAGCCGGGATTCCCAGAACGGGTTGTTGAACGCGAAGAACGGGGAGTCGTTCCTGCGGCACAGGAGCAGCTTCCCTCCCGAGTTGCCGGTCACGAACTTCATCGCGGTCCCACGGTTCTTCGACACGTTCAGGTTGCCGGCGATCGCGTTCCCACGGACCTCGAACTTGGAGTCGGTCCGATTGTGCTTCAAGCGGACGCTGCCGCCGATGGTGTTGCCTTCGCAGTCCCCCGGCTGGGCATCACCGATCCGGATGGTGTCACCGCTGTCACGAACGTCGACATCGCCACTGATCGTCATGCCGCACACCTCGACCAGCTCGGTTGCTCGATCGACGCGCACGCTCTCGTCGGTGACGGAGCTCTTGATCGCACGCACGGTGCCGGTCCGATGGGCATCGATGCCATGGCCGACGAACGAGTGGGTGTGTATGAAGACTGTCTGCGACCGGTTGGCACGCACCCGCTTGGCGATGTCCGTGTCGTTGGCCTCGAAGTACGCGTTCTGCCTGACGTCGATGCGACCGGTGACAGTGGAGTCGACGAGAGTGCAGGACTTGTCCTTCTGAACGGTCAGGTTGTGGACAGTGACCGCGACGAACACGCCGTTGCAGTCGTCCGGATCGGGTGGCGGCGGTGGCGTCACGCGTTGCCAGTCCGGATCGCGGTGCTCGAGGCCGGAGGGCGGATTCGGCGCCGCGCGAATCGGCCGGAGACCGGAGCCGTCGGGTTTGACGGCGTAGAGCCCCTCACCCTCACCGGCGCTCGATTGCGGCGCTTGAAAGGCGATCAGCGTGCCGTTCGGAGCCCATGCCGGGGCCATCACGAAGTCGTCGATGTATACGGACGCATAGCCAACGTGGCGCCGGCCCAGGTGGTCATTGCTCCCGTCGGCGCCCATGATGCGGAACTCGAACTCCCAGCCTGCGTCCTGTGGCCGGTCCCGCGCGAAGTGGTAGGCGATCTCGGAGCCATCGGGCGACCATTCGGCTTGAGAGGCGGAGTCGGCTCCGCTGTCGGTCAGCTGCCTCAGATCCGTCCCGTCGGGACGCACCGTGTAGATGTCGGTCGGGACATCTCCAAAGCTGGGCGCGCCCGAGAAGGCGATCCTCGTGCCGTCCGGCGACCAGGCCGCTTGCTTCTTGTAACAGGGCGCTTGCTCCGGGGCGAGGATCTCATGTGCGCCACTCCCGTCCGACCCGACGATCCACAGCGACCGGCATTGCCCGAACGCCGGGTTGGGCGCCCGGGTGTAGGCGATTCGGTTGTCCGGCGACCAAGCCGGCTCGAACTCCAGGAACAGGTCGGTGTTGTTGGTCACCGCCGCCTCGCCGCTGCCATCGGCATTGATCACGGCGACGTGCGGATTGCAGAGGCACGACCCGCGCTCGAAGACGATCGTGTTGCCGTCGGGGGACCATTCGGGCGAAGCCGCAAAGTCGGTCAGGGTGTCGACCAGGAATGCGCCCGGCTCGAAGGTCTTCAGGGGCCCGTGGCGCTCGTTCCCGTGGGATGCGTCCCCCCGCGTCGTGAAGGCGATCTTGCCGTTGCCGCCCGGGAACGCGGCGCTCGCAGTCGCCGCGGCGGTCGCCGCCACGACCAGAAGGGCACCCGTAAGCAACAGCCACCGGCTGATTGCCGTCATGGGCCGACCCTAACGCCTGGGTCACCTCAAGACACGGAACTTGATGTGCGTCACGCGGGGGGACTCGACCACCCGGACGGTCTCCAGTTGCGGCGCGTCGCCGAGGTTCTCGAACAGCCGGCGCCCACCCCCCAGGAACAGGGGCACGACGTGGACCTGGAACTCGTCGACCAGGCCGGCCCGCAGGTACTGCTGGACGACGTCGGCCCCACCGGCGATCGCCACGTCCTTGCCGGCCGCGTCCGCGCGCGCCTCGTCGAGCGCGCTCTCGATGCCGCCGGTCACGAAGTTGTACGTCGTCTGGCCCTTGACGATCGGATCCTGCCCGCGGTGGGTGACGATGTGTACGCGGCCCGGGAACGGAGGGTTCTCGCCCCATTGCTCGTGCGCGTTGTCGTACATCCGCCGCCCGATCACGACGCCGCGAACGTCGCTGAAGGACTCCTGGAGGATCTCCGAGTCGCGGTTCTGCTCGCCTCCCTCGCGGCCGTGGAGCGAGTGAAAGCTCTCGAGGTCGTAGATCCACTCGTGGAGGCGCTCACCGCCCTCGCCGAGCCCCTGTTGCGGATTGTCGTCCGGCCCGGTGATGAAGCCGTCGAGCGACATCGAGAGATCGAACGTGACCTTGCCCATCACGACACCTTGCCGGCGCCGGCCGCTGCGACGTCGTCGTACTCGTCGCGCTTGCGCGGCCAGTCGGAGAAGTCCTCGCCGCGTCCCTTCGGCGCGCGGTCGAGCATCTGCCAGGTGAGGTTGAGCACGTCGGTGCCGCGGTCGTAGGTGGAGTACGTGTGGTACACGACGCCGTCCTCGAGCACGAACGCGCTCAGTGCCATCAACTCCATGTCGTCGAAGTTCAGGCCGGCGCGCTTGGGCGTGCCGAAGTTGAAGCCGTCGCCGGTGCGGCGCTCCTCCTCGGTGAACAGGCTGAAGTCGAGGTTGAAGTCGGTGCCCTCCGAGGAGACCCAGGGGAAGTCCCAGCCCATGCGCTGCTTGTAGGCGTTGAGGGCCTCGAGCGGGGAGCGCGATGCGCAGAGGAACGTCACGTCGCGAAGGTTCAGGTGCACGAGCGCCCCGTCGAGATGGTCAGCGAAGAACGTGCAGCCCGGACATCCCTCGGGCGTGTGGGGCCCGTGCATGAAGTGGTAGACGATCAGCTGCGAGCGGCCGTCGAAGAGCTCGGCCAGCGTCTTCGGGCCGTCGTTGGTGTCGAAGACGTACTCCTTGTCGACGCGGACCCACGGCAGGTCCTGCCGCTGCCGCGCGAGCTCGTCGCTGCGGCGGGTCAGCTCCTTCTCCTGCTCGAGCAGCCGCTTTCGCTCCTCCAGCCATTCCTCGCGAGTTCCGGTCTTGTGCTCGGGCATGGCCATGCCTCCTCGGTCGCGGGACGTGCTGAACGTATAACCGTGCCGGCGCAGAAGATTCATCGCGGGGGCGAATTTCGCACCGTGATGCCTTTATGCCGTGATGCGAAGCAAACCCATCACGGTGGAAATGCTCCTTTCACGGATCGCCCACGAATCGCATGGAGTCGTGACGCGCCGGCAGTTGCTGGATGCCGGGATCACCGTGGCCGAGCTGAATCACCGGCTGCGGATCGGCGCCCTGCTGCGCGTGCATCGCGGCGTGTACCGGGTCGGCCATCGTGCTCCGAGCGTCGAAGCCACCTACCTCGCAGCGGTACGAGCCTGCGGTGATGACGCCGTCCTCCGCGGACCGGCCGCCGGCCACACGCTTGGCCTGCTGCGTGGCGCACCACCCGCGCCGGAGGTGACCACGCGCACCGTGCGGCAAGTGCCGGGGGTCAAGACGCGCCGGTCTCCCGGGTTGGCAAGGGGCGACGTGCGTGTTGTCGACGGCATCCCGGTGACCTCGGTCGAACGGACGCTGGTCGATCTGGCTGCCCGGCTTTCCAAGGGCGACCTGGCGCGCGCGTGTCACGAGGCAGGCGTTCGGTACGACACCACTCCCGCCCACGTGGAGACGGTCCTGGCCCGGCGCCCGTCGGCACCAGGCGCGCGAAATTTGCGTGACGTGCTGCGCGGGGACGTGCCGATCAGCCTGAGCCGGCTGGAAAGCACTTTCCTCACCCTCGTACGTGACTCCGGTCTCCCGACTCCCCATACCAACCGCCGCGCCAAGGGCCGGCGAGTGGACTGCCGCTGGCCTGCATACCGGCTGACGGTCGAGCTGGACAGCTACCGGTTTCACCGCTCCCGCCATGCCTGGGAGCTCGACCGGCGGCGCGAGCGCGAGGCGCACGCGCGTGGCGACGAGTTTCGGCGTTACACCTACGACGACGTCGTTGCGCATCCGCGTCAGATGTTGCGTGAGCTGCGATCCCTCCTCCGCCAGCGTGATGGGTAGGTGTCACAGGGTGATACCGGGCCATCAATGCGGGGAGTGGCGCGTGGGGAGTGGCGCGGAACGGAAACGGGCGCGCCCCCGTTGCGGAGGGCGCGCCCGAGCTCCGGAGAGTTGGCGGCTAGTACGTGAACGTCGAGGTGAACGTTCCGAGCTGCATGTCGGCCTGGAACACGGTGGATTGGAAGAGCGTGTTCAAGGTCAATGCGGTCAGCGCGGAGATGTGGGCGAAGCCCGTCACCGTCACCGTCCCCTCGCCGTCGTCGTGGAACGTGAAGTTCCGTATCTCCGCCAGCTCGTTCGGCAGGAGGTTGTTCGCCGTGTTGACGACCCGGCAGCCGGCAACCGGCAGGCAGAGGAGCGTCACGTTGGTCGCGTCGATCTGCTGGCCGATGCTCTCCTTGGTGATGCGCAGGCCACCCTGGTGCGGCACGGTCGCGGTCGACAGCACGGCGTCAGCGACACCGACGCCGGCGGCCGGGAAGATCGCCGCGGGGCTGGTGCCGAACTCGAGCCGCGCCGGCTCGATCGGCGTGATGAAGATGCCGTCGCCGAGCAGCTTCACGAAGTTCGAGATGTTGACTTCCAGGCGCGATTCGCCGCCGTTGACGACGCGTGTGTCCGCCTGTGCCGGCTGAGCGGCGATCGCCAGCACGAACAAGCCGATGCAGAGAGCCCCCACCACCCGGAGCCTCCGAATTCCCGACGCTAGAACCATGCGGTTCCTCCCCCAGATTCGATTTACACCCTGTCAAGCCGCGACTACCCGCTTCGGCGCGTCCTAAACATGAATTCATTAGCCCCATAAAATGGGGCGCGGGCCTCTCACTTGGCCCGGAAGCGATACGCCGGGCTCTCTTTTCCGCGATTAGCGGGAGTTCTTGCGCGCGGCCTTGGCCTTGCCGGCCGCCTCGCGCAGGCGCTGCGCCTCGTCCGCGGCAGTGAGCGCCTGCTCGCGCTTGGCCAGCGCCTCGGCCTCCTCCTCGAGCTGGCCCAGCCGGACGCGTTTCGCACTCCGCTCGACGGCCTGCTCGGTCTGCTCGGCCGCGGCCTCGCTGGCAGCCTGGCGCTGCTCCTTGGCCCGCTCCACTCGCTGCGTCGCAGCCGCACGCTGCCGCGCGGCGCTGCGGCGCGTCACCTGCGCCTTGCGAGTGGCCTCGCGACGCTGTTCGTCGGTCTCCTGCGCGCGCTGCTCGTATCGCTCCTCGGCTCCGGCGGCTCGTACCTCCGCCTCGCTGCGCAGGCGCAGGGCACGGGCGCGCTCGTCTGCGGCGACGCGACGCAGCTGGGCGTCCTCCCGCAGCTCGTCGTCTCGCAGCACCTGGCCGGCGAGGTCGCGGACGCGCGCCTCGATGCGATCGAGCGTTATCTCGGCCGGCGCCGGCGAGCCATTACGGCGCAGGCGCAGCAGCGCGTCGGCCGGCAGCCGCACGACGCGCAGGTAGCCACCGACGGCGGCTCGTGAAATCTCTCGTGCCATGCTCATCTAGTTCTCCTCGGGATCGATTGCGTCTGCGCGCTGCTCTGCCCGGCGTGCTTCCTGTTCGAGCCGCTCGGCCGCCTGCTCCTCGGCAAGTCGCCGCGCCCGGGCCTGTTGCTCGGCTGCAGCCGCTTCATGCCGCTCCACCGCCTCCTGCGCGCCCGCGGCGGCGGCCTGCTGTTGCTCCTGCTCGCGAGCCTGCCGCTCGACGCGCGCCGTCTCACGCTCGATGGCTGCCTCGCGATTCTCCGCAGCCACCTCGTTGGCGAGACGCTCGCGTTCGACCGCGTTCTCGGCTCGCGCGGCCTCGAGCTTGGCGGCCTCCTCGCGCTGGGCCGCCTCCGCGGCCTCGCGCCGGGCGTCGCTCTCAGCCTCGACCTGCGCCTGCTGGAGCCTGCCTTCACGCGCCAGCTCGGCGTCGCCGAGCACGGCGCCGGCCGCCTCCTTGGCCTTCCCGGCCACCTTCCCGGCGATGCCGCCCGCGGTGTCCTCGGGCTTGTTCGGGTTCGTCACTAGTCCCTCCTGCCGTGGTGTGAGTACGCCTATGGCGTCGTCCGGGGATACCCCCCCTCCAGAACCGCGAATCAACCCGGGTCAGCGGACGACCCCGGGGATCCGAGACGCTTCGGTAGGTTCGGCGCCCATGCTGCATGCCACGTCGCCGACGGGGTCCACCGGGTCCTCGACTCCTTCGTCAACTGGTACCTCGTCGAGGAGGACGGGCGCTTGACCATCATAGACACGGGCACGCCCGTTCCTGGAAGCTCCTGCAAGTTACGCTCGCGGACCTCGGCAGGCGGACGAGCGAGATCGAGGCAAGCGCGCGCTCGAGTCGCTCGAGCGCATCGGGGCCACCGGCGCTCAAACCGTCCTCACCGGCCACGGCGAACCGTGGACGGCCGGCGCGCGGCAGGCGGCCGAGCTGGCCCGCGCCGCGGGCATCCGTTAGGCAGCCGGCGTCAGGACCGCGCCGCTGCGGCGCTCGACCGAGACGGCATACGCGCGGTGCCGGTAGCGCAGGATGGGATCCTCCGTCAGCTCGATGCCGTCCACGACGCGAGTCGGATCGAACACGAGCACGTCGCCTTCCCGCTCGCGCTCGGTCTCCGGCCCGGTCAGTTCGAGGCGCCCCACGACCACCGTCTCCCGCTCGGGCGGCCAGGCCTCGGTCGGGTCGTCGACCGGGTCGCCCAGCTCTGCGAGCGTGACCACCAGGTTGAACGCGACCGGTCCTTTGCGGAGGCGCTCGAGGATGTCTTTCTGGAGGTAGTCCTTTCCGCGCTCCTTGGCCTCCTCTGCCGAAAGGCTCGCGACGCCGTCCTCCGGCTCCCACCGGAAGCGGATGTAGCGGGCCTCGCCGTCCGCGTTCACGTACCGGAAGGCATGGATCCCGTTGTACTCGCACCGCGCATAGCTCTCCGGCGGCGGTGCGGTGACCGCGGCCTGGATCGCCGGCCCCGCCTCGGGGTGCTCGCCCAGCCACTTGCCCATCCGCGTCATGTCCGGCTGTCCGGTGGCGGGATCGGGCTTGCGCGCGCGCGTGAACGCCAGGAAGTCCTCGGGAGTGCGCGCGAAGAACACCGGCAGCGTGAGCGCGACCATGTCGGCGCGACCGCCGTCCTCCAGGTAGAGCTTCACCGCCATGCCGCGTCCCTCGGTGGCGTAGTCCGGGATGCGGGGGTCCCCGCCGCCGTTCGAGAAGCGCACCGTGGCGCGCAGGGTGTCGCCGTTCATGTGGGCGGCACGCGTCAGCCGTGACGCGGCCGGCGTCGCGGTGAACGTGCCGGCGCAAAGCGTGCCCTTCGCGTGCGCGGCGCGGTGGCCGGGGTGCACGCCGGACACGTCGTTGATCGAGTCGACGACCTCTTCGGGAGACGGGTCGGGCATCGCGGATCCAACCCTAACGGGGCGGCCCTCCCGCGTCAGCCCCGGAGTACGCGCGATACTTGCGGCCGTGATCACGGCGCGCGTCGACCCCCACGTCCACCTCTTGCCGGCCGAGCGGACGGCCGGGCTGATGCGCTGGCTCCACCGCGGGCTGCCCGGCGTCGGAATCCCGGTCGACATCACAGCCGAAGATGCGCTCGCCGACCTGCACGCGGCGGGCGGCCACGTGATGGTCAACCTGCTCTTCCCGCTGAAGGGCGGCGAGGCGGAGGAACTGCACCGCTTCGGAGCGGCACTCTCCGCGCAGGACCCGAGCGTGATCCCGGTCGGCGGAGTCCATGTCGACGACCGCGACCCGGAAGCGGTCGTGCGGTCCGCGATCGAGGACCACGGCATGCGCGGCCTGAAGCTCCACCCGATGGTGCAGCGCTTCTCACCGGGCCATCCCGCGCTCGAGCCGGCGATCGCCGCCCTCGCCGAGTACGCGCTGCCGCTGTACGTGCACACGGGATTCGACGAGTGGTACGGATGGGGCTACGACCTGGGCGAGCTGGAGCGCATCGCCGAGCGCCACCCCTCGATCCCGCTCGTGCTCTGCCACTGCGCGTTCCCGCGCCTGGAGTGGGCGACCGAGATGGCGCGGCGCCACCCGCAGGTGTGGCTCGACACCACGAACGTGTTCGGGAGCATCGTCCGGGTGGCCGACGGCGACTCCCGCGCCGCGCTCGACCGCCGGCTCCAGGACGCATTCGAGGCCGCCCCGGACCGGGTCTTCTTCGGCACCGACTACCCGGCCGCGATGGGGACGCTGGAGGAGCTGCACGCCCAGGTCGCGGAGTCGCCGGTCGCCGGCTCGCAGCTCGAGCGGCTGGCCGGGAACGCAGAGCGGTTCGTGCGCGAGTCGTTCGTCGTGCGCGCCCCGGCTTGACTTGGAGCACACTCGAAGTTCTATGGTGAGCGCATCGGCTACTACCCGCGAAAGGCTGGCCGCACGATGAATCGACGCAAGCTTGGATCACTCGACGTCCCCGCCATGGGCCTCGGCTGCATGGGCATGTCCGCGTTCTACGGCACGACCGACGAAGGCGAGGCGCTCGCCACGATCGACCGGGCGCTGGAGCTCGGCTGCAACTTCCTCGACACCGCCGAGATGTACGGGCCGTTCAAGAACGAGGAGCTGGTCGGCAAGGCGATCTCGGGCCGCCGCGACGAGTTCGTGGTGGCGACGAAGTGGGGCATCCGCTTCGCGCCCACGGAGGACAACCCCACGAACCGCGTGCTGGACGGCTCGGCCGAGAACGCGCGCAAGTCGATCGAGGGGTCGCTGAAGCGGTTGGGCACCGACCACGTCGACCTCTGGTATCTGCACCGCGTCGACTTCAACCGCGACATCGAGGAGACGGTCGGAGCGATGGCCGACCTGGTCAAGGAGGGCAAGGTCCGCCACATCGGGTTGAGCGAGGCGAAGCCGGAGACGCTGCGCCGCGCGCACGCGGTGCATCCCATCACGGCCCTGCAGACCGAGTACTCGCTGTGGACGCGTGACGTCGAGCACGAGATCCTCCCGGCATGCCGGGAGCTTGGCATCGGCTTCGTCGCCTACTCCCCGCTCGGGCGAGGCTTCCTGTCGGGGAGGTTCAAGTCACCGGACGAGCTCGACTCCGACGACTTCCGCCGCCACGGCCCGCGCTTCCAGGGCGAGGCGCTCGCGCAGAACCTCGCGCTGGCCGCGAAGGTCGAGGAGATCGCCGCGGAGAAGGGGTGCACGCCCGGTCAGCTGGCGATCGCCTGGGTCCTCGCCCAGGGCGAGGACGTCGTGCCGATTCCCGGCACCAAGCGGCGCAGGTACCTGGACGAGAACCTGGCCGCAGCCGACGTCGACCTGACCGACGGCGACCTCGCGCGCATCGACGCGGAGATCCCCGCGGCGGCCGGCGACCGCTACGACCAGATCGGGATGCTGACGATCAACCGCTAGGCCTGTGCCAGCGGGTCCGGCGTGCCGAGCTGCGTCCCCTCGGGCGCCTCGTAGACACCGCCCGGAGTGCCGCCGAGCGCGAGCAGGCGCACGCCCTCATCGCCTGGCGTGATCTTGCGCTTTGCGGTGGGGCCGACGCGGATGACGGTGTCAGGGTCGAGCTGGAGGCGTTCGCCCTCGACGTCGATCTCGGCTGACCCGCGCAGGACCAAATACACCTCTTCCTGGCCGGTCTCGGCGTGGTCGTGCTCCGGGTAGTCGGCGTAGCCCGGGGGCATCTCGAGTATCTGCATGCCGAACGACTCGACTCCCAGGTCCGCGCGGGCGAGCTTGAAGCCGCCGCCGTAGATGGCCTCGATGTCCCCAATCTTCTTGGCCGTGTAATCAGCCATGGCCGGTCTCCTCTCTCTCTATGTGCGTCTTGCGACGCCAATCACGTGTGGCTCGATCGCCTTCATTCCGATCATGGGCTTGAACTTGAAGCGGTCGCAATGCTCGATCTCGAATCCGGCCGCCTCGATCGCCGCCGGCGTGTCGCGGTTGGGATGGCACCCTCCGGAGAAGCGGGGCCACACGTGCGTGATCCGGTCCTGGCTGCGCGCGTGGCGCGCGTCGTGCGCGCGCACGTGCTCGTAGAACCGCAGCTCGCCGCCCGGCCGGATCACGCGGCGCAGCTCCGCCAGCGCGTCCCGGGGCACGGGGACCGAGCAGAGCACGAGGGAGGCGACACCCGCGTCGAAGGATGCGTCCTCGGCCGGCAGGGCATCCGCCAGGCCGTCCACCACCGTGACCGGCACCGGCGCGCGCCGCGCCGCCTGCGTCGCCTTGTCGCGCAGGTATGCCTCCGGCTCGACCGCCAGGACCTCCGTGACCTGCTCCGGGTAGTGCGGGAAGTTGAGCCCGTTTCCCGCGCCGACCTCGATCACCCGCCCCGAGAGCCCGGCCAGCAGGCGCCGCCGGTGGTCGAGCTGCTCGGCAGGCGCGTTGGAGGCGCCCCAGGCAAACAGCCGCGCGAAGATCGGGTGGTGGACACTCGCCTCGCTCGCCATGTGCGGCGCCACACTAACCGTGCGGGGAGGCGCGCTGTGTGACAGAGGGCCGGAACGTCAGGCGGCGTTGCCCACGACCGCGTCGGGGTACAGCGCGTGCAGCCAGACGGTCGTGTACGCCTCGACGACCTGCTCGGGAGGCCGGGCGTGGGAGGCGATCAGCACGTTGTTGCAGCGCTCCACCATCCAGACCAGCACCTCGGCGACCGCATCGGAGTCGAGTTGCCGCATCCGGCTGTCCCGGCGCAGCTGCTCCGCGGTCGCGGCCACGAACCGCTGCATCACGCGGTCGTTGTAGAAGGCCGCGAACTCCGCGTCGTACGTCATCACCTCGTGAGACGTCCGCAGCAGCGCCGAATGACGCTGGAAGACGTCGACGATGCCCTCCAGCGCGATGCGCATCAGGTGCTCGGGCTCCCCCCGCCCCTGCCACCAGCGATTGGCTTCGGCGTACAGCTGGTCGGAAACCGCGGCCAGGGTCGACATCAGGACCTCGGCCTTGCCCGGGAAATAGAAGTAGAACGCCGTGCGCGAGAGGCCCGCCGCGCGCGCCAGCTCGTCGACGGTCAGATCCTTGAACGGCTTGCCTTCCTCGAGCAGGCGCAGGAGCGCCGCACGCACGTCCTGCTCCACCTCCTCTCGGCTGCGCCGCCGGCCCGGAGTTTGTGACTCGACATTCACCACGAGGTGATGCAGCCGTACCCGCTTTGTGCGAGTAGAAGTCAGACTCGCGAGTCCCGGGTAGGCCCGGATTACAGCGGCGGGAGCGAGCTGCTCGCGGCCTTTGGCGCGCAGGTCCTGTAGCGGCGCGTGCCGCGCAGAGTCTGCCCGTCGGCAGTCGAGGCCACGATCTGGACCTCGTAGGTGCCGCGCGCGAAGCCGCGCAGGTCGACCGGCGCGGTGAAGCGCCTGCCCTCCAGGGCCGTCGCCACGGGCTTGCCGTTGACCGTGACCTTCACCGCCGCGAGTCGGGAGCCGCCCTTCGGCTCCCTGATGCGGATCTTGAAGTTGCGCTTGCTGACGCACTCGGCCTTCGGCGGGGCCAGCTGAGAGACCGGCGCGGGGTCCTCCGGCGTGGGCTCGGGAGGCTGCTCGACCGCGTTGACCGTGACGGTGGCGGTCATGCCGGGATGACGCCGGCACCAGTAGTCGTAGGTCCCCGCCGTGTCGAACAGGTGGCTGTAGGTCCCGCCCGGCGGCGGCTCCAGGATGTTGGCCCAGTCGTCCGGCAGGATCCAGGGGTGCGACTCGAACAGCGCGGGCGGGATCGGGTCGGCCCGGGGGATCGGCACGCCCTCGTACACGTCGTGGTTGACGTCGGGTCCGACCCAGTTCCAGGTCACGGTGTCCCCCTGGTCGACCGTGACGTCCTGCGGCGTGTACCTGAAGCTGCCCACGTCGACAGTCGCCGAGGCGGCAAGCGCGGGAGCCGCGGCCACCAGGCAGGCAGCCGCCGCGACGAGCAAAGCCGTCCCTGACAAGGTCTTCTTCAGCGCTCTCCCAGTCACCCACGTACCCCTACGCGGCGCCTAGTCTTGCATTTTCGGGCGAATCGCGCGACCTCGCGGCCGCCGCCCGAGGGGCACGGCCTCTACGATGACTGTTCTCGTGAATACCCCTGCTGTGCTGATCATGGCCGCGGGGCGGGGCACGCGCATGCGTTCCAGGCTGCCGAAGGTCCTGCATCCGCTGTGCGGCCGGCCGATGCTGCTGTGGACCGTGCACGCCGCCCGCGAGGCCGGCGCGGAGCGGATCGTCGTGGTGCTCGGAGACGAGGCCGACGAGGTCCGCGGCGTGCTGCCGCCCGACGTCGAGGTCGCGATCCAGGACCCACCCGCGGGGACCGGCGACGCGGTCGCGCAGGGACGGGAGGCGCTGGCGGGCTACGAGCACGTGATCGTCCTCAGCGGTGACCATCCGTTGCTCGACAGCTCCTTCATCACCGCGCTCGCGGAACGCCACATCTCGTCGGGGGCGGCGGCCACCGTGACCACGCGCGAGCTCGACGACCCCGGCCAGTACGGCCGCGTGGTGCGCGCGGCGGACGGAGGCATCGAGCGCATCGTCGAGACCAGGAACCCGGGTGATGCCACGCCCGAGGAGATCGCGATCAAGGAGATCAACGCCGGCACGTACGCCTTCGCCGTGGAGCCGCTGTTCGAGGGGCTGCGCGGCGTGAGCGCCGACAACTCCCAGGGCGAGTACTACCTCGGCGACGTCCTGCCGCTCCTGCGCGGCGCGGGGCACGAGGTCGCCGCCCACCTGACCGAGGACGAAGCCGTCGGCCTCGGCATCAACACGCGCGCCGACCTGGCCGTCGTCGAGGCGGCAGCCCGCGCGCGCCTGCTCGAGCAGCACATGCTCGCGGGCGTCACGGTCGTCGATCCCGGCTCGACGATCATCGAGGCGGACGTGACCATCGGCGAGGACACCACGATCGAGCCGTTCACCATGCTGCGCGGGTCGACGACCGTCGGGGCCGGCTGCACGATCGGGCCTGCCTCCACGCTGGTGGACGCCGTGGTGGCCGAGGAGGCACGGGTCGTGCACTCCTACCTGCAGGAGTGCGAGGTCGGGCCGCGCTGCATGGTCGGGCCCTTCACCCACCTGCGCCCTGGCACGCGCCTCGGCGAGGGCGCGAAGGCGGGCGCCTTCGTCGAGATCAAGAACTCCGACATCGGCGCCGGCGTGAAGGTGCCGCACCTCTCCTATATAGGTGACGCCGACCTCGGCGAGGGCACGAACATCGGGGCCGGCACGATCACGGCGAACTACGACGGGGCCACGAAGCACCGCACGCGGGTCGGGAAGGACGTGCGCACGGGAGTGCACACCTCACTGGTCGCCCCGGTGAGCGTCGGCGACGGGGCTTACACTGGCGCTGGTTCCGTAATTACGGAGGACATTCCATCGGCTGCGCTTGGCATCGCGCGGGCGCGCCAGGAGAATGTCGAGGGCTACGCCGGGCGAGCGCCGGCGGCAAAGAAGAAGGAGCAGCCCGACGTGAATTCCGACAAGGGAACGGACAAGTGAGCAGCGGCGCCCCGATGGAGCTGCTGGAGGCGGAGCCCCGGCTGGGCACGTCGACGGAGCCCACGCACACGAGCGTCCCGACGCCGTACGACAAGCGGCTGATGGTGTTCGCCGGGCGGGGCAGCCAGGAGCTCGGTCACAAGATCGCCGGCAAGCTCGGCCTCGCGCTCGGGCAGGTCGAGCTGAAGACGTTCTCCAACGGCGAGGTGTACTGCCGCTACCAGGAGTCGATCCGCGGGGCCGACGTGTTCATCGTGCAGTCCACGCACGCGCCCGTGAACCGGAACCTGATGGAGCTCCTGCTGATGATCGACGCGGCCAAGGGCGCGTCCGCGCACCGGATCATCGCCGTGACCCCGTGGTACGGCTACTCGCGCCAGGACAAGAAGTCGATGCCGCGCGAGCCCATCTCGGCCCGGCTCGTGGCGCGCATGCTCGAGACGGCCGGCGCCGACCGGGTCCTCACGATGCACCTCCACGCCGGCCAGGTGCAGGGCTTTTTCCAGGTCCCGGTGGATCACCTGATCGCCCGGCCGATGCTGACGCAGTACTTCCTCGACAAGCTCGTGCCCGAGGAGTACGTGGTCGTGTCGCCGGACGCGGGCCGCGCGAAGCTGGCGGAGAAGTTCGCGGGCGAGCTGGGCGTGAGGCCCGCCTTCATCACCAAGTCACGGCCCGAGCACAACATCGCGGAGGCCGGCTACGTGGTCGGCGACGTCGAGGGTCGCGCGGCGATCATCGTCGACGACATGATCGACACCGCGGGGACGCTGGTCGAGGCGGCGCGCGTGCTGCGCGAAGCCGGCGCCGCGCGGGTCTACGCCACCGCGACGCACGGCGTCTTCTCCGGCCCTGCCTTCGAGCGGCTGTCCGGCCCGGAGATCGAAGAGCTCGTCGTGACCGACACGATCCCGCTCCCGCGGGAGGCGCTCGACAAGATCAAGGTGCTGAGCGTGGCCGACATCCTCGCGCGCTCGATCCGCTCGATCTTCACCGACGGCTCGGTGTCCGAGCTGTTCGCCGGCGAGAACCAGCTCTTCTAGCCCGACTCAGGGCACAAGCGTCGCGGCACCACCAGGGTAGGTACGAGAGCCGCCCTGTGCGGGATCGGTGAGGTTTGTGACTCCCGCGTACCCCACCGGTGTTCAGCGTGATGGATATGGGTCGTCCTGCGACCTAAATCCATCACGGCTAGCCGTTAGGAGCGCTTGATCTCGGTCAGAAGTGGCGCGCGAAGTCTTCGGGCGTCGCCAGCTCGATGCGCCGGCGCTCGTACTGCTCGCAGGCGCCGCTGGTCGCGAGCCACTTGACGATCACGGTTTCGCGGTCGGCCGCATGCAGCGCGACCAGCAGCCGCTCCAGCGACTCCGCGATCACGTCGGCGCAGAAGAACACGGCGCGCACGCTCTCCGGCAGGGCGTGATCGGGATGGTGCTCCCGCCAGTCCCAGAACCGCTCCAGGCAGCCACCGGCGACGACGCTCGCCTCCGACAGCGCCTCCTCGTCGACGGGCTCGTCCTCCTGGCCCTGCATCGACTCCACCAGCCGGATGGCCGCCACGTCCAGCGCGTCAGCCAATAGCAACCCGTCCTCCATCCCACTGCCTATCGGCGCGCTGCCCGCGCAGCGCGACCGAATCCCTGTCCAGGGCAAGTGAGAGCACTTGCAGCAGCGGGCCGACGAGGGCTGTCGACCCGCTGCTGGAAATCAAGGCCGGTGCGTCCGGTCCCGCCGGCCTTGCGCCGTCGAGTCCGGTGCCGGCGCCTGCAGAGGAGAGTGAGCAGGCGGT
Source organism: Solirubrobacterales bacterium (assembly GCA_035650255.1). Classification (GTDB taxonomy): domain Bacteria; phylum Actinomycetota; class Thermoleophilia; order Solirubrobacterales; family JBBDJG01; genus DASRIA01. The sequence goes on along the minus strand of DASRIA010000021.1, from coordinate 2,233 downwards.
GCTCCGACGCGGCCTTTGTCTCGACCGCCCGATTGTGTCCCGGCCCCGGCCGCGGCCGGTTACCACGGCGTGAAGGTTTGGTGAAAGCCCCTAGGCGTCGCGGCGGGCCCAGAACTCGTGCTCGAGCCGGCCCAGCTCGGTCTGCGGCTCGTCGCCGAACCACCACTCGCGCGCGATGCGGTGCCAGTTGCGCTTGGCGCGCAGCTGACCGAGCACGGCGAGCACGCCCACCTCCATGCGGCGGCCCATCAACTCGTTCGCGGGCACGTTCTCCCGGCGCATCAGCGTGTAGAAGTCCGAGCGCGGGTCGGAGATGGCCGCGATCACGCTCATCACGTACTCGGGCGTGATCTCCAGCTCCTCGTCCTGGAAGTACCACCCTCCCACCGCATCGACGTGCGCCATCAGCTGCTCGGCGTCGATGCGCTTCGGGTTGCGCAGGAACCCGAGCTCGTGCAGCTTCTCGCGCAGCCGTTCGGGGTCTTTGTCGAGGCGCGCCTTGACGACCTCCTCCTCCAGCCGGATCTGCTCCGGGTCGAGGCGCTTGGTCATACCGAAGTCGAGGAACGCGACCTTGCCGTTCTCCAGCAGCACGTAATTGCCGGGGTGGGCGTCGGCGTTGAAGTGGTTGAGCTGGTAGATCGAGCCGAGGTAGAAGCGGAACACGATCTCGGCGAACCGGTTGCGCTCCTCCTGCTCCAGCAGCTTCACGTCTTCGAACCCGACTCCGGTGACGAATTCCGTGACCAGCACCCTGTCGCGCGACAGCCGGGTGACCACGTCGGGCACGTGGATGAAGGGGTGCCCGCGGTAGGCGCGGGCGAAGCTGCGCTGGTTCTGGGCCTCGTGCTCGTAGTCGAGCTCCTCCAGGACCCGCTCACGCAGCTCGGCGGCGACGGCCTTGGCGTCGAGGCCCGGGGCGAGAGCCTTGGTCAGCCGCAGGATCATGCCGGCGTTGGAGAGGTCCGCCCGGATCGCCGCGTCGATGCCGGGGTACTGGATCTTGACGGCCACCTCGCGCCCGTCGTGCAGCACGCCGCGGTGCACCTGCCCGATCGACGCTGCCGCGAAGGCCTCCGGCTCGATGCGCTCGAACAGTTCCTCGTAGGGCTCGTCGCACGCCTCGTCGAGGACCTTGCGCACCTTCTCCCACGGCATCGGCGGCGCCGAGTTGCGCAGCGCGCCGAGCTTCTCCTGGTACAGCTCGCGGTACTCGTCGGGCAGGTAGTCGGTGTCGATGAACGACGCCAGCTGGCCCATCTTCATAGCGGCGCCCTTCATGGTCCCGAGGGTGTCCACGAGCCGCTCGGCGGACCGCAGCGCAACGTCGTCCATGCGCTCCTTGCGCGAGTCCTTCGAGCGCACGACGCCGCTTGCCTTGGCCCCGGCGAAGCGCGCCCCCTCCACGCCCGCGCGCATGCCGAGCCGCGCGGAGCGACCGAGGCGGGACCGCGGGACCGAGCTGTCGTGGGAGTCGTCGGCCACAGCGACAGCTTCGCACTCGCCGCTAGAATCCGCCGCCGATGGCAAAGGGAGACCGCACAGTCCTGACCCTGGCGCCCCGCGACGAGCGCGGGTCCCGCGCGAACCGCCGCCTGCGCCGCGAGGGGCTCGTGCCAGGCGTGATCTACGGCCAGGAGAGCGACTGCGTGTCGTTCAAGGTCGAATCGCGACAACTCCGCAACGTGCTTGCCGAGGGTCATGCCCTGTTCGACGTCGAGGTCGCCGGGGGCAGCCCGCAGCCCGTGATCGTGAAGGATCAGCAGCACCACCCCGTGCGCGGCCACGTCGTGCACATCGATCTGCTCAAGGTCCGCCTGGACGAGAAGATCCAGACCACGGTGCCGCTCGAGCTCGAGGGCGCCGAGGACGCGCCCGGCGTGAAGGAGGGCGGCGTGCTCGAGCACGTCACCCGCGAGCTGAACGTCGAGGCGCTGCCGACCGAGGTGCCCGACCGCATCGTCGCCGACGTCTCCGGCCTGGGAGTGGCCGAGACCATGATGCTGTCCAGCGTCAGCCCGCCGGCCGGGGTGGAGCTGCTCGACGACATCGAAGAGACCGTGGTCGCGACGATCACCGCGCCGAGCCGGGCCGAGGAGCCCGAGGCGGAGATCGAGGAAGAGGCTGAGCTGGTCGGCGAGGGCGAGGAGGCTCCGGAGGGCGAGGAGGCTCCGGCGGAAGGTGCCGAGGAGGGCGCCTCCGAGGGCGGCGACGAGGGCTAGCCCCTGCGTCT
>DASRIA010000020.1:0-21640 GCA_035650255.1 Solirubrobacterales bacterium | reverse complement strand
GTTCCCCGGACCCTGGTCGATTTGGCGGCTGAGCTGAACAAGGACGACCTCGCACGTGCATGCCACGAAGCCGGAGTGCGTTACCGGACGACACCCGCGCAGGTGGAAGCCGTCTTGGCGCGCCGGCCCAACATCGCCGGTGCCACAAAGCTTCGGGCGGTGATCCGCGGCGACGTCCGCGTCACCCTGAGCAAGCTGGAGCAACGCTTCCTGGACCAGCTCGAGCAGCACGGCCTCCCCTTGCCCCGGACCAACCGCTCCGCCGGCGGGCGGCGCGTCGACTGCCGCTGGCCGGAGCATCGCCTGACGGTCGAGCTCGACAGCTACCGCTACCACCACTCCCGCCACGCCTGGGAGCAGGACCGCCGCCGCGAGCGCGAAGCCCACGCGCGTGGCGACCAGTTCCGCCGTTACACCTTCGGAGACGTGTCCGAGCACCCGCGCCCGATGCTGCGGGAGCTGTCGGCGCTCCTGAACGCGCCCCTATGATCGTCCGGTGCCCCCGACCCGAGTCGTCTACGGGATCGGCGACTCGCTGATCGGGAAAGATCACTGGGCGAGCCAGCCGCTGTTCCACCTCCGCGCCATGGCCGGTGACTCCGTCCGCTTCAAGGCGCAAGGGATCAGCGGCGACCGAACGGCGCACGTTGCGGCGCGACTCGATCGCGACGTCATCGAGCAGAGCCCGAAGCCGGACGTCTGCATCGTGCTCGCCGGCACCAACGACATCGCTTGGGATGCACCCGCGACGCTCATCACCGGCAATCTCGAGGTGATCTACCGCAAGCTGCTCGACGCACGCATTCAACCGGTGGCCGTGTCCATCTATCCCTTCGGCGGCCCACGCTGGTGGACCCCCGCTCTCGAGCTCACCCGGCAGCAGGTGCGGACATGGATGCACCGCTGGCTGCCGGTCGAGCTACCGGAGGTGGAGGTCGTCGACGTGGACGACGTGATCGCCGACCTCACGGACCCCCAACGCCCCCGGATCCGCGCCGAGTACGTGGACGCCGAGGGGATCCACCTCAACAGCGCCGGCGCCGCCGCCGTCGCGAGCGCGCTGTGGACGCGCGCCCGCGCGCTGCGCGGCATCCAGGGTTGAGGACCGGCGCGCGCCTGTCGATGGACTAAGCACCAGACGGGCGCCCGAACCAAGCCTCGAAGGGTGACGCGGTGTCGCACCGATCCTTCGAAGACAACCCTGCTCAGTCGTCACTCGGCACGCTCGCCGGTGGCGGGCCGAGCCTGCGCGAGTCCCGGGAGGGGCTGGCCGCGCTGGTGCACGAGCTGTCCCTCGACATCGCCGGCGCCGAGTCGGCCGAGCTGGCCATCGCGGACGTCCTGCGCGCGGTTTGCGAGCACACCGGCTGGGCGCTCGGCCAGGCCTGGGTGCGCACGCCCGCGGGCGGCGCGCTCGAGCCCAGCCCCGCTTGGCGCGCCGCCGCGCCCGGGCTCGAACCCTTCCGCCGCGCGACCGAGGCGCTGTCCTTCCTGCCGGGAATCGGCCTGCCGGGCAAGGCATGGCAGACGGGCCGGCCGGTCTGGGTCCGCGACGTGAAGTCGGACCGGGAGTTCGAGCGCGGCCTGTTCGCCCAGGACGCGGGGCTGGCCACGGGCATCGCGGTGCCCGTGCTCGCCCGCGACGAGGTCGTGGCCGTGCTGGAGTTCTTCCTGCTGGAGGAGCGGGAGGAGGACGAGCGGCTCCTCGCCCTCGTGTCCGCCGTCGCGGCGCCGCTCGGAACCCTGTTCCAGCAGAAGGAGGTCGAGGAGGCCCTGCGCGCGAGCGAGGAGCACTTCCGCGCCGTGGCCGACAGCGCGGCCGACGCGATCCTGTCGCTCGACCCGTACGGGCGCATCGCCTACGCGAACGCGGCGGCGTCGCGGATCTTCGGACACGACCTGAAGGACCTCACCGGGCGGCCCGTGACCGACGTGCTCCCCGGGGGCGTGCCGGCCGGCGACGTCGACGCGCCGGACAGCCTCGTGGAGCTCGCCGGGCTGCGCCGCGGCCCGGGCAGGTCGCCGGTCGAGGTCCCGCTGGAGGCAGCCTTCTCCAAGTGGACCGCGGGCGGCCAGGCCTTCACCACGGCGGTGCTGCGTGACATCAGCGCGCGCAAGCGCGACCAGGCGGCGGTGCACGAGGCGGAGGAGCGGTTCCGCGGCGCATTCGAGGAGGCGCCGATCGGGATGGCCCTCGTCAGCATCGAGAGCGACCGCGCGGGCGTCTTCCTGCGCGTCAACCGGGCGCTGTGCGACATCGTCGGCTACTCGCCCGAGGAGCTGGTGGGCGTCGCGTTCGAGACCGTCGTCGACCCGTCCGACGAGGACTCCTCCGACGCGCGCTACATCCCGTGGATGCTGGCCGGGGAGGTGCGCAACTTCGAAGTCGAGAAGCGGCTGCGGCGCGCGAGCGGCGAGACGATCGTCGCGATGGTGTCGGTCTCGCTCGTGCCCGACGCGCGCGACCGCCCTCTCTACCTGATCGTGCAGGTGCAGGACGTGACCGCGCGCCGGCGCGCGGAGGACGCGCTGGTGCAGAGCAGCGAGCGCGTGCAGGCGATCATCGACAACACCGCGGCCGTCATCTACGTGAAGGACATGGAGGGCCGCTACACACTCGTCAACCGCACCTTCGAGGCGCTGTTCGAGGTCACCCGCGAGCGCGCTACCGGCCACACCGATGACGAGCTGTTCCCATCCGACGTGGCGGTCTCCATGCGCGCCAACGACCGGCGCGTGATCCGGGAGCACGTCCCGCTCGAGGTCGAGGAGGTGATCGACCAGGCGGACGGCCCGCACACCTATCTGTCGGCGAAGTTCCCCCTGCTCGACTCCCGCGGGCAGCCTTACGCGGTCTGCGCCATCGCGACCGACATCACGCAGCGCAAGCGTGCCGAGGAGACGCTGCGCCAGTCCGAGCGCCACTTCCGCCAGATCGTCGACACGGCGCACGACGCGTTCGTCGCGATGGACGTCACCGGGCGCATCACGGCCTGGAACCCGCAGGCCGAGGCGACCTTCGGCTGGACCGAGCAGGAGGCGCTGGGGCGCAACCTCTCCGAGACCATCATCCCGCCGCGCTACCGCAGCACCCACAACCGCGGCCTGCAGCGGTTCGTCGAGACCGGCAGGGGAGAGCTGCTGGGCCGGCGCGTCGAGCTCGAAGCCGTGCACCGCGACGGGCACGAGTTCCCGGTGGAGTTCACGATCAGCGCCGTGAAGGTGGGCGGCGGCTATGCGTTCAACGCGTTCCTGCACGACATCACGGAGCGAAAGCAGGCGGAGGAGACCATGCGCCGCCTCGCGGACGTCGTGCAGGCGTCGCACGACGCGATCATCGCGACGGGCCCCGGCGGCGAGGTGACGGCGTGGAACGCCGGCGCCACGGAGCTGTACGGGTACGAGCCCGAGGAGGTGATCGGGCGCAAGCTCGACGTGTTGATACCGCTCGAGCGCGGCCCCGACGACATGCGCCTCCTCTCGCAGGCCCTCGCCGGGCGGCGGCTCGACGACCACCAGACCGAGCACCGGCGCAGGGACGGGAGCCTCGTCCCGGTCTCCGTGACGGTCTCCCCGATGCGCGACGCGCGGCGCGCGATCGTGGGCGCATCGGTGATCGTGCGCGACCGGACCGAGCGGATGCGCGCCGAGGAGGCGATGCGGGAGGTACAGGAGGCGTTCCGGCGGGCATTCGAGGACTCCCCGATCGGAATGGCCCTGTTCGGCGTCAGCGGCGCCGATCGCGGCCGCCTCCTCCAGGTGAACAGCTCGCTCTGCCACATCACCGGCTACGCCACCCGCGAGCTGGAGGCGGTCACGCTCGAGCAGATCAGCCACCCCTACGACCTGGACACCGAGCAACCGCTCCTGGACCGCCTGTTGAGCGGCGAGATCCCCAACTACCAGCTGGAGAAGCGGTTCCTGCGCGGCGACGGCAGCACGGTCTGGGTGGTGTACAACGCGTCCACAGTGCACGACTCGTCGGGGCGCCTGCTGTACGGGATCGCGCAGGTCCAGGACATCACCCGGCGCAAGCACAGCGAGGACCGGCTCGCCAGCGTGGCCGCGGAGCTCGAGCGCCGCGCGTCGGAGCTCGAGCGCTCGAATGCGGACCTGCAGGAGTTCGCCTACGTCGCCTCGCACGACCTCTCCGAGCCGCTGCGCATGGTCTCGAGCTACGTGCAGCTGCTGGCGCGCCGCTACGGCGACCAGCTGGACTCCGACGCGGACGAGTTCATCGCATTCGCGGTCGACGGCGTCAACCGCATGCAACGCTTGATCGACGACCTGCTCGCCTACTCCCGGGCGGGCACGCAGGAATACCGGATCGCGCCTGTCGACACCGAGGAGCTGGTGCGCGACACCCTCGCCGGGATGCAGACCACGGTGCAGGAGGCGGGCGCCACGATCGTGGTCGGCGACCTGCCGACCGTGCGCGGGGACGAGGGCCAGCTGCGCCAGCTGTTCCAGAACCTGATCGGCAACGGGATCAAGTTCCGGGCCGAGGACCCGCCGCGCGTGGAGGTGTCCGCCGAGCGGGAGGACGGCGCCTGGCGCTTCAGCGTGGAGGACAACGGGATCGGCATCGACCCGCGCCACGCGGAGCGGATCTTCACCGTCTTCAAACGCCTGCACACGCGCGACAAGTACCCGGGCAGCGGCGTCGGCCTGTCGATCTGCAAGCGGCTGGTGGAGCGCCACGGCGGGCGCATCTGGGTCGAGCAGAGCGAGCTCGGCGGCAGCCGCTTCTGCTTCACGATCCCGGATCGCCAGGCCGGCGCGGAGCAGAGCGAGCGCGAGCCCTCAACGGATGTCCGATAGCAGCTGAACAGGCCTGTCTCGACAACTAACGAAGCGTCAGGGAAGGCAAATCCGCGTCGGAGGAGTGGATCAAGTGGGATTCAGAGTGCTACAGGAGGGCAACATGTCGGTCTCGACCGGGCCGCTCGACTCCGCGACGGGGACGCAGGCGTACGCCCGTGACCTGCCGCTGAACGCAAACGGGATCGACGGCACCGTCGAGATCCTCCTGGTCGAGGACAACCCCGCCGACGCGCGGCTCACGCGCGAGGTGTTCGAGGGCGGGCGCCTGTCGACGCACCTGAACGTCGTCAGCGACGGCGAGCAGGCGCTGGCGTTCCTGCGCCGCGAAGGCATCTACGAGTCCGCGCCGCGGCCGAAGCTCGTGCTGCTCGACCTGAACCTTCCGCGCAAGGACGGGAGAGAGGTGCTCGAGGAGCTCAAGCGCGACGCGACCCTGTGCCGCATCCCGGTGATCGTGCTCACGACCTCGGCGGCGCAGTCGGACATCATGCGCGCCTACGAGCTGCAGGCGAACTGCTTCATCACCAAGCCGCTCGACCTCGACGAGTACTTCGCCGTCGTGCGATCGATCGAGGACTTCTGGCTGGCGACCGCTCGCCTGCCGACGAGCTAGGGCGAACCATGACGGCCACGGCCGAGCAGCAGACGAAGAGCTTCCCCGTCCTGCTGGTCGAGGACAACCCCGGCGATGCCCGCCTGGTCGTCGAGCTGCTCTCCGAGGCGACCGGTGACGCCTTCCGGGTGGTGCACGTGGAGCAGCTGGCGGACGCGCGCCAGGAGGTGATGGAGTCCGGGACCGGCTGCGTCCTGCTGGACCTGTCGCTGCCGGACGCGGCGCGCCTCGAAGCGCTGATGCAGCTGCGCGCGGCCGCGCCGGACGTGCCGATCGTGATTCTCAGCGGCCTCCAGGACGAGCTGCTGGCCGTGAAGGCCGTGCAGGAGGGGGCGCAGGACTACCTCGTCAAAGGGCGTGTCGACGGAGAGGCGATCGGCCGCTCGATCCGCTACGCGGTGGAGCGCAAGGCGCTCGAGATGCAGACCGCGCACAAGGCGCTGCACGACCACCTCACCGGCCTCGCCAACCGGGACCTCTTCCAGGATCGGCTCAAGCACGCGATCACGCGCGCCCGCCGTCACGACAGCCTGATCGGGCTGATGTTCATGGACCTCGACGGCTTCAAGCCGATCAACGACAAGCTCGGCCACGACGTGGGCGACAAGCTCCTGGTCGCGCTCGCGCGGCGGCTCGAGGACGGGCTCCGCGGCAGCGACACGCCGGCGCGGTTCGGCGGCGACGAGTTCGTCGTGCTGTGCGAGGACGTCGCCGACGAGCAGCACGTAATCGCGATCGGAGAGCGCCTCCAGCGCGCCATCGCGGAGCCGTTCCGCATCGACGACCACGAGCTCAACGTCACCTCCAGCATGGGAGTCGTCGTCAGCGACGGCCGCGAGCAAGGCGCCGGCGAGCTGGTCCGCAACGCCGACGAGGCCATGTACCGCGCGAAGCGGCAGGGCATCCCCTACGAGGTCTTCGACGAGGGCATGCGCACGCGCGTCCGCGCCCGCGCCCGGACCGAGAACGACCTGCTGCGCGCCGTCGAGGAGCGCGAGTTCCGGCTGCTCTACCAGCCTCAGATCGACCTGCGCAGCGGTGAGATCGTGGGCCTCGAGGCGCTGGTCCGGTGGGACCACCCCGAGCGGGGCGTGGTCGAGGCGAGCGAGTTCATGTGGCTGGCCGAGGAGACCGGGCTGATCACGCGCATCGGCGAGTGGGCACTGCGGCAGTCGTGCCTGCAGGCGCGCGCCTGGGGCGTGCGCAGCGGCCGCCCGCTGCGGGTCACCGTGCATCTTTCGGCGCGCCAGCACCGGGACCCCGGCCTGGTCGACCTCGTGGAGCGCGTGCTGACCGAGACGCGCACCGATCCCGCGGCGCTGTGCCTCGAGATCACGGAGAGCGTGGCCGTCGAGGACGCCCAGAACGCGATGGCGACCCTGCAGCGGCTGAAGGAGCTCGGAGTGAGCCTCTCGATCCGGGAGTTCGGCACGGGCAACTCCTCCCTGGGCTCGCTCAAGCGGTTCCCGCTCGACACGCTGAAGATCGACCGCTCGTTCGTGTCCGGCCTCGGGACGGACCCCGAGGACGTCGCCGTGGTGACGGCCATCGTGGGCCTCGCGAACAGCCTCGGCCTCGAGACGATCGCGGACGGCGTGGAGACCAAGGACCAGGTCTACGCGCTCAAGGACCTGGGCTGCGAGCGTGCCCAGGGCGAGTACTTCGCGCGCGCCCGCCCGAGCGAGGCGATTGCCGAGCTGCTCGGCTCACGGGAGCAGGTTCCCGTGCCGCACGCCTCGATGTAGCCCCCGCGCCGCGGCAGGGCGCCCCGGCTGCCTGCCGAAACACCTGCCATGAGCGCGGCAGCTCAACCCGTGCCGGGGAGCTCCCCGATGGGCCGCGCCCGCAGGATCCTGTGGCGGACGCTGAAGGCGTTCTACGACGACCAGATGACCCAGCACGCCGCGGCGCTGACGTACTACGGGCTGATGTCGCTGTTCCCTGCAGTCCTGCTCGGCATCTCGCTGCTCGCGCTGATCGGCCAGTACCCGGAGACCTACGACGCGATCTTCGGCTACCTGCGTGACGTCGCACCTCGCTCGGCCATCGCGCCGATCGACGACACGCTGCGCACCGCCTTCCGCAACAAGGACTCCGCCACGACGGCGATCGTGGTGAGCGTGCTCGTGGCGTTCTACGGCACCACCGGCGTGCTCGAGGCGGCCCGGCGCGCCCTGAACGTCGTGTTCCGCTCGAGCAACGGCCGCGGCTTCTGGCGCCGGAAGGGGATCGACATCGTGTTCACCTTCGTGCTGGGCGCGATGGTGCTGTCCACGCTGGTGATGCTGTTCGTGGGTGGCCGGTTCGCGGACGACCTGTTCGGGTTCATGGGCCTGGGATCGACCGCTGCGCACGTGTGGGGCATCGTGCGCTGGCCCGGGGCGTTCGCGGTCACGACGCTGATCTTCGCGCTGATCTACTACGTGACGCCCGACGTCAAGCACCGCTCCTTCAAATGGATCACTCCCGGTGCGGTCGTGGGGGTGCTGCTGTGGCTGATGGCGTCGCTCGGCTTCTCCCTGTACCTGTCGAACTTCGCGAACCTGAACGCCCTCTACGGCGCGTTCACGGGCGCGATCGTGCTCGTCGCCTGGCTGTGGCTGACGAACGTGGCGCTGCTGTTCGGCGCCGAGCTGAACGCGGCCATCGAGCGGGAGATCGAGCCGCAGGGCGAACCGCAGGCCGCGGAGTGATGAGCAGCGTGCGTGCGATCGGACACGCACGCTGCATGCGGGTCGTTTCCTCGGTTGCGCTCACGCCAAACCCGGAATCTCAAAGCCAGCCGGCGCGACGGAACCTGAAGTACAGGTAGACGCACGCGATCGCGATCACCGCCAGCACCGTGGGATAGCCGTACTCCCAGTCCAGTTCCGGCATGTGCTGGAAGTTCATGCCGTAGATCCCCGCCACGGCGGTCGGCACGGCCAGAATGGCGACCCAGGCCGTGATCCGGCGCATGTCCTCGTTCTGACGCACGTTGATCTGCGTCAGGTTGGCGCCCAGCGCGGTGGAGAGCAGGTCGCGGAACTGCTCCACCTGGCCGTTCACGCGCAGCATGTGGTCGTGGACGTCGCGGAAATAGGGCCGCAGGTCGGCAGGGATGAGGTCGTGGGAGCGCGTCGCGAGGCGCTCGACCGCCGGCGCCAGCGGCGAGACGGCGCGCGTGAAGTCGAGGACCTCGCGCTCGAGGTAGTAGATGCGCTCGGCGGGATTGAGGCGGCCCGGCGAGAAGACCTGCTCCTCCACCTCCTGGATGTCGTTGGTGAGGCCCTCCACGACGGGCTCGTAGTCGTCGACGATGCGGTCGACGATCGCGTACATCACGCCCGGCGGGCCGTGCTCGACCAGCTCGGGCTCGCGCTCGAGGCGCTCCCGCACGCCCTTCAGGGGGCTCGGCTGCCCGTGGCGCACGGAGATCAGGAACTCGGGGTTGACGAACAGGGCGATCTCCCCGATGTCCACGACCTCGTCGCGGTCGATGTAGCGCACCGGCTTCAGCACGATCAGCATCGTGTGCTCGTAGATCTCGACCTTCGAGCGCTGGTGGGCCTTGACCGCGTCCTCGACCGCCAGGGGATGGAGGCCGAACTCCCGCGAGACCGTGTCGAACTCCTCCGCGGACGGCTCGTACAGGCCGAGCCACGCGAAGGCGTCGTCCTGGCGGCACGCTCGGGATGCCTCGGCGACGGACACCTGGCCCGTCTGGCGCCGGCCGTGCGCGTACACGGCGCAGTCGACGATCATCGCGCGGAAGTATGGCGTCCCCGGCGGTCCTCGCGGTCCGACGCGTTTCGTACGGTGCGCACGTATGGCCGACGTGTCCGTCAGGGGGATCCTCAAGGTCGTGCTCACAGTGGTGGTGACGGTCCTCCTGCTGTACCTGATCTACCTGCTGCGCAAGCCGATCACCTGGCTCTTCATCGCGATGTTCCTGGCGGTCGCGCTGTCGGCGCCGGTCAATGCCCTGAACCGGCACATGAAGCGCGGTTTTGCGATCGGCATCGTGTACCTGGCGCTCTTCGGGGCGGTGGCACTCCTGGTCGCGCTGCTGGTGCCGCCGATCGTGAACGAGGCGAACGACCTCGCCGACAACGCTCCGGAGTACGTACAGGACGTGCGCGACTACGTGGAGAAGAACGAGAGCCTGCGCGAGATCAACAACGACTACCAGATCACCGACAAGCTGGACGAGGAGGCGGCCAAGCTGCCCGAGAAGCTGGGCGGTGCGGCGGGCGTCCTGCGGGACATCGGCTTCGGGATCGTGAACGGCATCTTCGCCTTCGTGACCATCATGGTGCTGACGGCGTTCATGCTCAGCGGCGGGCCCCAGTGGCGCCGCCAGGCGATGGGACTGCTACCGCCGGAGCGGGCGCAGCGGATCGACCGCGTGCTCGATCACATGTCCCGCGCAGTCAGCGGCTATGTCGCCGGTGCGCTGATCGTGGCGCTGATCGCCGGCATCTCCACGTTCGTCGTGCTGAGCATCCTGGGCGTCGGATTCGCCGCGCCGCTCGGCCTGGTCGCCGGGCTGTTCTCCCTGGTCCCGCTCGTCGGAGCGACAATCGCTGCGGTCTTGATCGGGCTGGTGACCCTGTTCAGCGGCGACTTCCCCACCGACACGATCCTGTGGGCGATCTGGGCGATCGTGTACCAGCAGATCGAGAACAACCTGATCCAGCCGCAGGTGCAGAAGCGCACGGTGAACGTGAACGGGTTCATCGTGCTCGTCTCCGTGCTGTTCGGCGCCACGCTGCTCGGCGTGCTCGGAGCGCTGGTCGCAATACCCATCGCGGCCTCGATCCAGATCGTGATCAGGGAGTGGTGGGAGTACCGCCGGGAGAACAGGCTGCTCGCCGCCACACCGCCCCCGCCGGGCGAAGCCGGGCCCGAGCCGGCGTCCGCCTAGCGCGTTCTAGTCCCGCGCCGTGGGCGCATCGCGCGGCTCCATCTGCAGGTCGCGCTCGGCCGGCAGGCCGTGCTCCAGCTCGCGGCTGCGCTCGACCTCGGCGTTGAGCTCCGCGCCGAGCAGCACCGCGATGTTCGAGATCCACAGCCACACCAGGAAGACGATCACGCCACCCAGGGTGCCGTAGGTCTCGTTGTAGGAGGAGAAGTTCGCGACGTAGAACGCGAACGCCGCAGAGGCCGCGATCCACAGCACGACGGCGACGATGCCGCCGGGCGTGAGCCAGCGGAAGCCGGGCTGCTTCACGTTCGGAGCGCCCCAGTAGAGGACCGAGAGCATGAGGCTCACGAGCAGCACGAGCACGGGCCACTTCGCGATGTCCCACGCGGTCACGGCCGCGCCGCCGAGCCCGATCACGTTGCCGACCTCCTCGGCCAGCGGGCCGGTCACCACGACGGCGACGGCGCCGATCGAGATCAGCACGATCATGAAGATCGTGATCGCGATCTGGATCGGGCGCAGCTTCCAGAACGGCCGCCCCTCGTCGACCTCGTAGATCGAGTTCGAGGCGCGGATGAACGCGCCGATGTAGCTCGACGCGGACCAAAGGGCCGTCGCGATACCGATGACCAGCAGCAGCCCGGCTTGGCCCTGACTGCGGTTGAGGTTCTCGATCGCGCTGGTGAAGATCTCCTGCGCCGGGCCCGGGGCCACGGTCGACAGGTTGTCCAGCAGCGGCTGCGTCGCGGACTCGCCGATCAGCCCCAGGATCGACACCAGCACGAGCAGGAAGGGGAAGATCGACAGGATCCCGTAGTACGTCAGCGCGGCCGCCCAGTCGGTGAGGTTGTCGGCCTTGAACTCCCTGATCGTGCGCTTCAGCACCCCGAACCAGGAGCTCGCGCGCAGATCGGTCGGCTGGTCCGGCTCGGCGCCGTTCGAGTCGTGCCGGCGGGGTTGGGTAGCCGTGTCGTGTTCGGTCGTCACGTGACGTGGGTACCCACGCGCATCGTGCTGAAACAGGGCGGGTCACACGCGCAACCGGCGTTCGAACGCGATCGCGGGGTGGGGCGGGTCGGTACGCTGCGGCGACCCAATGGGCCTTTTTTCGTCAATCGGCCTGGTCGGCAGCCGCGACATGGCGATCGACCTCGGCACCGCAAACACGCTCGTGTTCGTGCGCGGGCAGGGCATCCGCGTGTCGGAGCCGTCGGTCGTGGCCGTCGACTCGGCCACGGGCGAGGTGCACGCCGTGGGCGACGATGCGAAGCGGATGATCGGCCGCACGCCTGCCACCATCTCGGCGATCCGCCCGCTGCGCCACGGCGTGATCGCCGACTTCGAGGTGACGGAGCAGATGCTGCGGCACTTCATCCGCCGCGTGCACCAGAGCCGCCTCGCGCACCCGCGCGTGGTGATGTGCGCGCCCTCGGGGATCACCGACGTCGAGAAGCGCGCGATCGTCGAGGCGTCGCTGTCGGCCGGCGCGCGGCGCGTGCAGCTGATCGAGGAGACGATCGCGGCCGCGATCGGCGCAGGCATCCCGATCGAGGAGCCAGTCGGGAACATGGTCGTGGACGTGGGCGGCGGGACCAGCGAGGTCGCGGTCATCTCGCTGGGCGGGATCGTCGTGTTCGAGTCCCTGCGGATCGGCGGATACGACCTCGACGAGGCGATCATGAACTACGTCAAGCAGCGTTATGGCGTGACCATCGGCCAGCAGACAGCCGAGCGCCTGAAGTTCGAGCTCGGGTCGGCGTGGCCCATGGACGAAGACCTGACCGCCGAGGTGAAGGGCCGCGACCTCGTGTCCGGGCTCCCGAAGACCGTCACCCTCACGAGCGAGGAGGCCCGGCTGGCAGTGGAGGAGCCGCTGCGGCTCATCATCGAGACCATCAAGGGCACGCTCGAGCGCACGCCGCCGGAGCTCGCAGCGGATATCACGCAGCGCGGGATCCTGCTGGCCGGAGGCGGTTCCCTCCTGAAGGGATTCGAGGACAGGGTGCGGGCGGAGACGCAGATGACCGCATACCTGGCGGACTCGCCGCTCACCTGCGTGGTGATGGGGTCGGGCCAGTCCCTCGAGGAGTTCGACGTGATGGGTGACGGCGGCACCAGCCGGTCGCGGCGGCGATCCCGGCGCTGATGCTGGTCCTCGCGATCAAGCCCGACCACGACGGCGCCATCGCGGCGATCGAGGATCGCAAGCTGCTGTTCTCGCTCGAGTCGGAGAAGGACTCGTTTCATCGTCACGCTCAGCTCACGCCGACGCGGGTCCTGGAGCTGGCGGAGCGGCTCGACCGGGTCCCCGACGTGATCGCGCTGGGCGGCTGGGGGCAGGGGAGGACGAGGGTCGGGGCGGGCTACACCGGCGCCGACATGCTGCGCGAGCAGCCGAGCTTGTTCGGCAAGCAGGTGGAGTATTTCTCCTCCTCCCACGAGCGCTCGCACATCGCGATGGCCTGTGGGATGGCGCCTGAGGACGACGCAACCCGGCGGGCGGTGCTCGTGTGGGAGGGGGCGCTCGGCAACTTCTACCTCGTGGACGAGCGCTGGAACGTGGTGGCCCGCAGCGTGGTGCTGATCCAGCCGGGAGCGCGCTACGCGTTCCTGTTCGCCCTCGCGGATCCCGACTTCCCGGATCGCTGGTCCTCCCACCGCCTGGAGGATGCGGGCAAGCTGATGGCGCTGGCCGCCTTCGGCGACCCGCACACGACCGACCCCGCGGTCCACGACACGGTGCAGCGGATCATCGATCTCGAGGGCCTCGAGCCGGCGCCCAAGTACGCGTTCGCGGACTCGCCGATCTACAACGCGGGCGTGCAGTCGCAGATCTGCAAGGACGCGGCCGCCGTGTTGAACGACCGCATCTTCGAGATCTTCCGGGACGCCGCCGTGGAGAGGCTCCCCGCGGGGATCCCGTTGCATATCTCGGGCGGCTGCGGGCTCAACTGCGACTGGAACATGCGCTGGCGGGAGCTGGGCCATTTCTCGTCCGTGTTCGTGCCCCCCTGCACCGACGACTCCGGCTCGGCGCTCGGGACGGGGATCGACGCCTTGACGTCGTTCACGGGCAGTCCCCACATCGACTGGGACGTGTACTCGGGCCTCGAGTTCATCTGGGACCGCCAGCCGGACCCGGCGCTTTGGGAGAAGGCCGAGCTGCGCCTGGACGCCCTGGCGGAGGCACTCGACGACGGCGCGACGGTGGCCTGGGTCCAGGACCGCTGGGAGATCGGCCCGCGCGCGCTCGGCAACCGCTCCCTGCTGGCCGAACCGTTCGATCCGCGGACCCGGGATGCGCTGAACAAGATCAAGTCCCGGGAGCCATACCGGCCGATCGCGCCGGTGTGCCGCATCGAGGACGCGGGCCGTCTGTACACCGGCGGAGGGTTCGAGGACCCCTACATGCTGTATTTCCGCAACGTCCGGGACCACAGCCTTGGCGCCGTCACCCACGTGGACGGGTCGGCGCGCGTGCAGACCGTCAGCAAGCGCACCAATCCCGGGCTGCACAAGCTGCTCGACGCGTTTGCCGAGCGCCGCGGCGCGGGCGTCCTGTGCAACACGTCCCTGAACTTCAAGGGCCGCGGCTTCATCAACCGCATGTCCCACCTCGTCGAGTACTGCGAGTTGCGCGGCGTCTCCGACATGGTCGTGGACGGCACATGGTTCCGCTGCACCAGGGATGTGACGCCGGGCGATCCGACGGGAGACCCGGCGGCGTACCCGCTCGGGGAAGCGGTCACGTGGGCCAGGTAGAGAACGCGGTCAGTCTTCGCGCGGGCCCACTACGGGCCGGAGTGAACCGGCGCGACTATTCCTCGTCCTCGTCCGCGTAGCCGTCGTCGTCCTCGAGCCCGAGGAAGAGGTCCGCGTCCTCGACGTCGGTGTCCAGCAGATCGGCGTCCAGGTTGATCATCTCGGGATCGTCCGGCGGGTTCGAGGACTGCGCCTCGCCGAGGCTTGCCTCGCCGAAGTCCTCGCGGTCAGGGCCGGGTCCGGAGCGCTCCATCGCGACACAAGATAGGGCGTTTTTCGCCGGGCGCAAGTGCCGCCGGCTCAAAGCTCGAGTGCGGCCGTCAGGGCCTCCTCGACCGGCTCCTCGCCGGCGGTCGCGTAGAGGATCAGGTACACGGATCGCGGCTCGTGCAGGACCGCTTCGAGCACCGCCGCGACGTCTTCGCGGCTGATCTCGCCGCGGGCCGGCTCGACGTCCAGGCGCACGAGTCCGGTGCCCGGCTCGTCGGTGAGGCGCCCCGGCCGCACGATCGTCCAGGCGCGGTCGTCTTTCATCAGCGCGCGGTCCGCCTCGGCCTTTGCGCGCAGGTAGACGCTGAAGACATCGTCATCGCTCGGAGGGTGCTCGGCGCCGATCGAGCTGACCATCACGTAGCGCTCGACGCCGGCCGCGCGGGCTGCGTTCAGCAGCTTGATCGCCCCGTCGCGGTCCATGCTCCACTTGCGCTCGGCGCCGCTGCCTTGCCCGGCGCCGGCCGCGAAGACGACGGCGTCCGCGTCGGCAATCGCATCCGCAATCTCGTCCACGCTCGCCTGCTCCAGGTCGCAGATCACCGGGTCGCCGCTGTCCGCGCGCACGTCGGCCGCGTGGTCGGGATTGCGGATCAGCGCGCGCACCTTGTCGCCGCGGGTGACAAGCCGCCGCGTCAGCCGCCGCGCGACCTTGCCGTGCCCGCCTGCGATCGCGATGTCCATCACCTCCGTGATGATGGCACCGGCGTGCCGCCCCTTGCCGGGTGGGTGTCCCTTCAGGCCCGGACCGCGATACTGGGCCCGCAATGTCGAAAGAGAACGTCGACGCGCTCCGTCCCATCTACGAGGAGTGGGGCCGCGGGAACTTCACGCCGCGGTTCGACGTCTACGACCCTGAGATGGAATGGGGCTGGTCCTCGGACTTTCCGGGGCTCGCCGGCGTCTACCGCGACCCGGCCGAGCGGAACAAGCGGCTGCACGAATGGCTCAGCCCCTGGGAGAATTGGACGTGCGAGGCCGAGGAATACGTCGAGCACGGCGAGCATGTCGTCGTGCTGGCGCGCTACCGGGGCCGGGGCAAGGGCAGCGGCGTGGACGTCGACACCCAGGGCGCGCACGTCTGGACGCTGCGCGACGGCAAGGTCGTGCGGCTCGAGGTCTTCGCCGACCGTTCCAGGGCGCTCGAGTCCGTCGGCCTGACGGCTGCGACCTAGCAGCGCCGACACCGGATCTCTAAGCGGGCCCACCGGAGCGCGCGGCCTCCCACGCCCTCGCTCCATCGCGCATCATCGGCGGGTAGACGATCAGGTGCCGGAACGGCCTGATCGCGGCCATGTAAGCAGTCCCGAACAGCCCGTTCGGCTTCACCAGCACGGCGATCCGGGCGCGGAAGCCGCCCGTCTCGTCCGCGACCCGGCCGAGGTGCATCACCCCGTGCACGGTCCGGTTGGCGATCTCCGCGGCGAACTCGTCCTCGATCAGGTACAGCGAGCTGAAGGGGAGCGCGTCGAACTCCGGGCCCGATGGGCCGTCGCGCAGATCGGCGGGCAGGCGCTCGCGGAGCGTCGCCACCCTGCCGCCGAGGCCTGCGTCCGGGTCGTCCCAGCCGAACAGCTCCCCGAGCTTCCACCGGATCGCCCACAGGGTCCGGGCGGCGCGGGACGAGCCTTGCGCCGGGTCCGTCGCGGCGATCATCTCCACCAGCCGGGGGAAGTCGCCCGGGCCGCCCGTGCCGGGCAGCTCCCACACGTCCTCCAGCCGGAAGTCGGGGGTGAGCTCGTGGATGCGCCAGGGCTGGGAGGTGTGCGCGGCGTTCGGGAGCCTCATGGCGGTGCTCGGGAGCCTCATTCGTGGACCTCCGTCCATACGGGACCGTATGGACGGAGGCTATCATCTGCGGCCGTGTTGGTTGACCGCGCAATGCGAGAGAGATAGGCGATGGCCCTCACCCGCACGCCCCGCAGCAGCTGGGTCGAGGAGGGACTGCGCGCGCTCGCCGCCGGCGGTCCGGACGCCGTGCGGATCGAGCCGCTGGCCCGCGCGCTCGGCGTCACAAAGGGCGGCTTCTACTGGCACTTCGACGACCGGCCGGCGCTGCTCGAAGAGATGCTCGACGCGTGGGAGCGGATGGTGATCGACGAGGTGATCGAGCGCGTCGAAGCCGAGGGCGGTGACGCCAGGGCGAAGCTGCGGCGACTGTTCGCAATCGCCTCCTCCCGTCAGGCTCGCAGCTTGCTGAGGATCGACCTCGCAGTGCGTGACTGGTCCCGGCGCGACAAGACGGTCGCCGCGCGATTGCGACGGGTGGACAACCGGCGAATGGAATACATGCGTTCGCTGTTCGGGGCCTTCTGCGCCGACGACGACGACGTGGAAGTGCGGTGCATGCTCGCCTTCTCGCTGTTCGCCGGCAGCCATTTCATCGCCGCCGAGCACGATGGGCGCAGGCGCGCGGACGTCTTGCAGCTGGCCCTCAGGCGGCTCGAGGCCTAGAGAGGGCTCTGGGAACAAGTCCACGGCCCGACGCTAATTCGTTCTCGCTATCGCGAAGGACCGCACTGGATGTTCCAGCACTGCGCCGTGTCGCCTTGCCCATTTCCGCTCGCGGTGTTGCCGCCGCCGTCGATCGTGCCTCTCACCGCATAGATGCCGTAGCCACTGTTGTCATTGGCCGTGTTGTTTCGCACCGTAACGCCGGGCCCAAAGATGGCGATGCCGGTCGAAAACTGGTCGACAAGCGGGCCGAAGTTGTTGGCCACATTGCCCCCTACCAGGCTCCCCTGACCTGCAACCTGTATTCCCGTGAAGTTGCCGATCGATTCGTTCCTCGTGACACGTGCCAAGGTGGACTCGACATAGATTCCCCAGGCGTAGTCGCCGACAACGGTATTCGCGTTCACGAACGCATTGGGATAACCGGCATTGATCGCGGGAACGCCGCCGTCAAAGCACGGTGCCGTTTGGCACACGACGTGGTTGTTCACCACACGGCTTCGATTCCCGGCCGCGAGGAAGACGTAGCTGCCTCCCGCGGCATCCGTCGAGGTGTAGCGGTTTCCCCACAGGTACGGGTCGTCTCCTCCGAGAGAGGCGGCGTACGTCTCCGTGCCGATGAACTCACTCTCGCTGAGGGTGTTTCGGTCCCCATGCACCCTGACGCCTATAGGGGTAGAGATTCTCAGCCTGTGCAGCGTGCTGTCGGATGCGCCCATCTGAACGCCATAGTCGAACCCCTCGATCCTGCCCGCCTTGACACGCACGTGAACGTTGGCAGGCCCCGGCGAACCGGGCAAACCGGGGTTGTAGATTCCCGCCCGGTTGCCGTCCGATACCCCCCGCACCGTGTAGCCGCTCAAGTTGAGGACGATGTCGTTGGCACCGATGATCAACCCATAGGGCTCTCCGGCTCCGCAAACCACGTCGCTGTCGAGCACCGTCGAGATGGTGATCGTGTCGCCACACTGAACGTGCGTCGCGTTGGCCGGTGCGACCAGCAAGCAGAACGTAGCGGCGGCGATCGCAGTGACGTAGGAGGTCTTGCGCGTCATGGCGGGCCTTCCTCGCATGGTCAGGGGATGAAGACGCCCGGGACCTGGAAGACGTGGTTTCCGGAGATCGTCTCGGCATCGCCGTCCGGGCCGCCGTCCAGCACCTGGACGTGTCTCAGCTCCCAGATCGCCCGGCGCCTCTCGACGACCACGCCGGGAGCCACCGCATCGGCGGTCGTCGTCGTCGAGCACGTCGCGCCCACGCTCGTATCTGGCGTTGGACTGCACGGCACCGTGAAAGAGAGGCTCACGTCCTGCTGCGTGACCGGCGCCGGGCCTCCGCCGGCCGGCGTGGGGCCGTCGCGTTCTGTGATGCGCAGTCCCAGCCGCGCTTGCAGCTCGCCCGTGTAGTCGGCCAGATCGGATGCACGCCGGATGTCCTGCTCGAACGCCGTGAGGCGGATGTCTGCCTCGTCCGCGGGCGCCGGGTCACCGATCAGAGGCTCCACGCCCACATGAGCGACCGACTTTGGGGGCTGCCCGTTGGCGTCGGGGGTTCCGACTGTCAGCAGGCTCGACCGGGCGGCCGGCGGAGCACAGGACGGCGATGCGAGCGGTGGGCCGTGGGTGCGGTTGGCGGCCCCGGTCGCGCACTGGCTGTAGGCAGGCACGAGCGACACCTTCATTGGCCTGGTCGAGCGGGGGCGGGGGTAGCCGGTCTGGTCGGCGACCCGGGCCACGAACAGGTTCGTGCTGCCTCCGGGCGCGCCCGCGACTGCCGCCGACGTCGTGAAGAAGACGTCCCCGTCGTCCGCGACCGCGGGCACGCTGATCGTTCCCCACGGGTCGGCGCTGGGGTAGTACGTGACCAGCGACAGCGTCCCGTCATGGTTCTCATAGACGTCGCGGAGCGTGTCGGTGTCCGCGGGCAGCAGCTGGTCGGGCGTCGTGACGAAGGCGCGCGCGCCGTCGGCGCTGGCTCCCGAGAAGTAGGCGTTGGTCCCACCGACGAGGCGGTTCACGCCGCCGGAGTACACATACGAGTCGTAGTCGGCGTCGGTGTCCTCGGCGACGAGCCGCCCGGTGGTGGTGTGGAACACCTTGTTCCCCGCGACCTTGTCGAGGAGCGAGCAATACGTCTGATCGCCCACCGGGTCGTAGCAATCCGGCCCTCGGCCGTCGATCGGCGGTCCCGAGATCACCTTCGTCGTGCCACCCGATCGCTCGTACAGGTAGCCGCCCCGTGGGAGATCGGAGAACAGCCGCTCGGCGGTAGCGAACAAGACCCGCGCGCCGTCCGGTGAGACGTAGTGAACGCGCATGGGGGCGCCGGTCGCGTCGTCGGCCGGCCCGGTCGTGATCAGCACCGGGCCGGACGGCGTCAGCTCGTAGACGTCCGCGCTCGCATCCGGATCGTTGGGCGTGAGCTGGCCCCCCGCCGTGATGAAGATGCGCGAGCCGTCTGCCGAGGCGCCGGCGAAGAACGTGTTCCCGCTGATGCCGCGCGACACCAGGGTCGTCGTCCCGCCGGAGCGCTCGTAGACGTCGTACTCGTAGCCATCCTGGTCCTCCGGGACGAGCGGCAGCGATGCGTTGAACCACGCGCGCGAGCCGTTGGTGGTTGCGCCGCCGAAGCTGCCGATGGCGTTGCCGCCGTCCGGGTAGGCCGTCACCAGCCTCGTCACGCCCTGGGAGCGCACGTATACGTCCTCGATCAGGGCGCTGTCCTCCGCGGTGTCCTCCGGGACCAGCGGATCCCTTGTGGTGAAGAACACGTGGCTGCCGTCCGGCGTCACGTAGTTCACCCGCGGAGTCGAGTGATACAGGCCCCTCCCCTCGAAGGGGACGCCGCCGTTCGTCAGGAGCCGCGTCGCACCGCCCGCGTGCTCGTAGAGGTCACGCGCGCGGTCGGTGTCCTCGGGCACCAGGCCCTCCTCGGTGATGAATAGCACGCGTGAGAGGTCGCGCGATGCAGCGATTTCGTCCTCCACGCTCACCTCGGCGTTGCCGCCGGCGGGGCCGATCGAGAGCAGCTCGTTGACCCCGTCCGTCCACTCGTAAAGGTCCAAGGCGCTATCCGTGTCCTGCGGCACCAACCGCCCGCCGGTTATGTAGACGACGCTCGAGCCGTCCGGGGATGAGTGTGCGCTGTAGCCGACGCCGACCGGTTCGCCAGGCGGGGCTCCATGGCTGACCCACTCGATCACGCTGTGATCGGCCGCCGCGCCGGGCGCATGCAGCAGCGCTGCCGCCGCGATGACACAGGCCGCAACACCGAGACGACGACTCAAGAAAACCTTCCCCCGAAGTGGTGGGTCATCGAGAAGTTAGAGCACCGCCCCTACCGGGTCAACGGGTCCACGGTTGAAGCGAGAACGCCGCCTCAAGCCCGTACGCGAGGAGGGCCGGCGAGGCGTGAGGCGGTTGTGCGGCGCTCCTGCGCCGCGCGGCTGGCCGGGGCGAATGCGCTCCAGGTGAACCATCGGCCGAATCCGCGTTGCAGCGCCCGCGGGCCGCTCAGCGTCAGCTTGCCGGCTCGAATCGCACCGCCGAGCTCGGCCCGTCCCAGGTAGACGCGGTAGAGCGTGGAGGTGTCGACGGTGACCCCGAGGTCGACGTCGAAGCCCGGATGCTGGAGGCAGACCGAGACTTCCGAGGGCTCGAGGACCATCCAGTAGCGCCGCTTGGGGTCGCGAAAGTCGAACTGCACCACGGTTCGGTTGGGCGGGAGCCGCTGGCGATCGACGTGGCGGGCCATCCAGACGATCAACAGGTCGGCATCGAGTTCCTCGGGGCGCGGCTCGGTGAACGACCAGGTCGCGCCCCACTCGCCGATCGCCTGCACGACCGGCTGGAGGTCACGGCCGGCGGGCGTGAGGAGGTATTCGAGGGTGCGGCCTTTGGGGCCCGTCCTGCGCTCGATGACCTCGGACCGCTCGAGCGAGCGCATGCGGTCGGTGAGGACCGAGCGCGAGATCCCTGGGAGGCCGCGTTGGAGCTCGTTGAAGCCGCTCGCGCCGCCGAGCATCTCGCGCACGATCAGAAGCGTCCAGCGGTCGCCGAGGACCTCGGTGGCCTTGGCGACGGGACAGTACTGCGCGTAGCTGCGCATCGCGCCACCATGCTAGCCGCGGATCAGGCACAGGTCTGTTACTCGAACCGGTTGGTCCGAAAGCAGAACTAGTCAGCCCGGGGCGGCAAGCCTACGTTGCTTGCATGGCCACCCGGACGACGTCCGAGGTGGGCTCATCGAGCACAGCTGGGAGGACGAGATGACCGCTATCCAGACACCACCGGCACCGACCCCGGAGAGGACCGCGTTCGACGAGCTCGGCGCATCGTTCCGCGGAGAGCTGGTGCTGCCGACCAGCCCCGGCTACGACACTGCCCGCAGGATCTGGAATGGCGCGATCGACCGCCATCCGTCCTGCATCGCGCGCTGCAGGGGGGTGGCCGATGTGGTCGCGGCGGTGCGCTTCGCGCGGGAACACGACCTGGAGATCGCCGTACGGGGCGGGGGACACAACGTGGCCGGCACCGCAGCGTGCGACGACGGGGTCGTCATCGACCTCTCGGCGATGCGGGCCGTGACGGTCGACCCCGCCGGTCGGACGGCCTGGGTGCAGGGTGGTGCTCTGTGGGGCGACGTCGACCACGAGACGCAGGCCCACGGCCTCGCTACGACCGGCGGAATCATCGGTCACACCGGGGTCGCTGGACTCACACTCGGCGGCGGCATCGGCTTTCTCATGCGCAAGCACGGGCTCGCCGTCGACAACCTGCTTGCCGCCGAGGTGGTCACCGCCGAGGGCAGCA
>DASRIA010000019.1:0-6576 GCA_035650255.1 Solirubrobacterales bacterium | reverse complement strand
CGTAGCGCTCGCGGAACTCGGCGGCGGCGCGGCTGTGGTTGCGGTTCGTGATCCACACTCCCGCGAACGGCGCGAGCGCGTCGATCGCCTCCCACCCCGCGCCGTCGGGCGATGGCGGGTCGATCACCACCGTGCCGTCCTCGGTCGCGACCGCGAAGCCGTTGAAGTCGTAGCCGCGGTCGGGCATGTGCACGCTCCACATCCGGACGCCGGGGAGGATCTCCTTCACGGGGCGCGAGCCTACCGCCTCTCCTATGATTCGGGCATGGCGGATTCGTACCGTCGGCACTGCGTCATCGAGGCACCGATCGAGGATGTCTGGTCGGTCGTCAGCGACCCGCACACCCATCCGGACTGGTGGCCGGAGCTCGAGGCGGTGCAGGCCGAGACGCTGGCCGGGGCGGGCGGCGAGTACACGCGTCTGACGAAGCGGCTCGGCTTCCTCGACCTCGTCGACACGGTGTGGGTGATGGAGCCCATGGAACACATGCGTGAGGTCAACTTCCGCTGCACGATGACGGGCTCGTACACGCGCTTCTCCCTGACGCCCGCCCAGGACGACACGTTCGTCGAGATCGAGGGCGGCGTCGAACCCATCGGAGTCAAGGGAAGGATTGCGAAAGCGGCGAGCCCGCTGTACTTCAAGCGCTGGCTCAGCTCGCTGCTCGAGCGCTTGCCCACCGCGGTCGCCAAGACTAAGCAGCCCTCATAGCGCGCGCGTTGAGCGGCATCCTCCTCACCGGCGGCACGGTCCTCACCTGCGACCGCGACGACGCGGTCGCGGAGGCGATCGCGATCGACGGCGGGCGCGTGGTCGCGGTGGGCGACGCGGACGACGTGCGGTCGGCGGCAGGTAATGGTGCGCGGAGGATCGACCTGGACGGCGCCACGGTGCTCCCCGGCCTGGTCGACACGCATCCCCATGTGATGCATCTGGGGGTCATCAGCCATCCGCTCGTCGACCTCGCCGACGCCGTCGACCACGACGACATCGTGCGACGGATCGCGGCGAAGGCCGCTGCCACTCCAGCGGGCGAATGGGTCATGACGACTCCGGTCGGCGAGCCCCACTACTTCATCCGCCGCTCGTGGCGCGACCTGCGCGAGGGCGCGCTGCCGACGCGAGACGTGCTCGACCGCGCGACCACGGAGCACCCGGTGATCATCCAGGCCTGGGCGCCCACGACGCCGAACGTGACGGCGCTCAACTCGCTCGGCCTCGAGAAGTTCGGGGTCTCCGCCGACACGCCCGACCAGGTCGACCGCGTGACGATCCACAAGGACGCAGGCGGCACGCCAAACGGCCTGCTCACCGGGCCGGTCAACAACTACTACACGAACGAGCCGTGGATCGAGGAGCGCATGCGCGAGCTGCCGCTGCTCGATCCGGGTGCGATCGGGCCGGGCACCGTGTCGGCGATGCGCCAGTACAACGCGATGGGCGTGACGTGCGCGTACGAGGGCCACGCGATGGACTTCCCGCTGATCGCCGCGTACCAGTGGCTGCGCGACGAGGATCAGCTCAGCCTGCGAGTCCTGTGCTCGCCCGAAGCGCAGCCCTACGGCATGCCGTGGAACGAGGTACCGAGCGACGAGGAATTCGCTGCGCGGCTCGAGCAGGCGGCGGAGATGGTGCAGCGCGACGACGAGCTGCTGCGCATCGACGGCATCACGATCGGCCGTGGCGGTCCGTGCGGTCCGGGCTTCCTCCTGATGCGCGATCCGTACCGCGGCCCGTTCGGCGAGCCGACGACCGGGGTGTCGTTCGTGACGCAGGAGCGCACGGAGGTCGCGATGCGCTTCGCGCGCGAGCGCAACCTGCGGTTGAACATCGTGACCGCCGGCACGGGCGAGAACGACGTCTACCTCGACTTCCTCGAAGGCCTCGCGGGCGGCGGGCCGCTCGACACCGAGGGCCGCGCCTGGATCCTCCAGCACCTCTACTTCTGCGAGCCCGAGCAGGCGCGCCGCACCAGCGCGCTGGGACTCGACGTGACCACCAGCATGTCTTTCTCCTGGGGCAAGGGCGAGCTGGTACGCGAGCGGATCGGGGCGCACATGCTGGAGCACTTCATCCCCGTGCGCCGCCTGCTCGACGCCGGCATTCGCGTCGGTTGCGGCACCGATTGGGGCCCGAAGAACGTCTTCGAGCACATCGCGCTCGCGGTCGAGCCGACCTATGCGGGAAGCGGGGCGCACGCGCCGACGCCGGGCGTGTCACGCTCGGAGGCGCTCGCGATGTGGACGCGCGAGGCCGCGCACGTGCTGCGCTGGGAGGGCATCGGGTCGCTCGCGCCCGGCCACCACGCCGACCTGTGCATCGTCGACCGCAATCCGCTCGAGTGCCCGGTCGAGGACCTGCCCGCGACCGAGGTGCGCGCGACGCTGCTCGGCGGCGAGCCTGTGCACGGGGAGCTCTAGGAGCGACGCAGCCGGTAGAAGCGCGGGCGCGCGTTCCTCACCGGCCGGGGGACGTTCGCGTCGGAGACGTCGACCGGTTCCACGTCGGTGACGGTCCACCCGGCGTATGCGGCTTCGATGTCCTCGCGACTCAGGCCGCGCGGCATGGGACCGCGGCGCCCCGGCTCCCAGGCGAGCATCAGGATGGTCGCGTCGGGAGCGGCAACAGCGCTCACCTCCCGCCCGACGGCCGCGCACTGGGGCGGCGTGAGGCCGTGCACCGTCCCGAGGTCCCATACGAGCCGGAACCCGGTTCCGACGCCGGCCGCCTGAAGTGCGGTCACATCTCCCTGGATGAATCGCACCTCGACGCCTGCGTCCTGCGCACGTTTGCGAGCCGTACTCAGCGCCTTGGGCACGATGTCGACGCCCGTCACGTCCCACCCGCGCTGCGCGAGCTCGATCGACCACAGCCCGCCGCCGCAGCCGATGTCGAGCGCGGACCCGTAGGGCGGCTCGCGCCCTTCCTGCTCGCGGTCGAACAGGGAAGCGACCTTCGCGGTGGTCGCCTCGTGCTTCGTCGCCTCCTCCCAAGGAGTGAACCCGAGCCGGTAAAGGAGCCGGTAGAAGACGCTCACGCGCGGGACGGTACCGCGGAAGCCGTATCGGCGCGGGCTCGCGAGCCTAGGCCGAGGCGAGGCGGGCGCCCGGGCCGGGCACCGCGCGCGTGTCCTGCGGCGCGAGGCCCGTGTGGCCCTCGTCGCATGCGAGCACGGCCTGCACGGGAGCGCCGCATGCGCGGTGGCGGACCTCCACCGGTGGGCCGTCGGGATCGCCGCTCCAGCGGTCGCCCCACTGCATCAGCGCGACGAGTGCCGGCTGCAGGTCGAGGCCCTTCTCGGTCAGGTGGTACTCGTGGCGGCGGCGCTGGCCCGGCTCCTGGTACTCGACCCGCGCCAGGACGCCGTGCTCGACGAGCTTGGCCAGCCGCTCGCTCAGCAGGTTGCGGGCGCAGCCGAGCGCCCGGTGGAAGTCGTCGAAGCGGCGGATGCCGAAGAAGGCCTCGCGCAGCACGAGCAGGGACCATTTCTCGCCCACGATGTCCAGCGCCGCCTTGATGCGGCAGTTCTCGTCGCTGTAGCGGAGGCGGGTCTCGACGGAATCGAGGATCTCGACTGTGTCCATTTGCACAGTGTACCTGGGTTGACAGTCGCAACCTAGCCCTATAGCCTCGGTCTCGTTCTTGAACCCAGACCCTTGGAGGCCTCATGCCCCAGCTGGACGCCTACATCCCCGCCGGTGCCCTGACCGCCGATGCCGAGCGCGACCTGGTCGCGGACCTGACCGACCTGCTGATCCGTCACGAGGGCGCCGACCCCACCAACCCGACGGTGCGCTCGATCGCGTGGGTGTTCGTGCACCGCGCGCACACGGTGTACGTGGGCGGCGCGCCCGCGGAGGTCCCGCGTTACCGCTTCGTCGCCTCCGTTCCGGAGGGTCAGTTCAACGAGGAGCGGCGGCAGGCGATGACCGAGGGCATCACCGAGGCGGTGCTCGACGCCGAGGGCGGCGCCCATCCGCGCGACCCGATGCGGGTCTGGGTGTTCACGCTCGAGGTGCCCGAGGGCACGTGGGGCGGCGGTGGCCGCGTGGTGGGCCTGGGCGACATCGCGGGCCTGGCGCTGGGCGACGCCGAGGCCGGCCGCGAGTACGCCGAGCGCGTGTTCGCCGAGCGGCGCGGGGAGCCGGTCGCGGCCGGCTGACCATCGATGGCGCCGGCGGCGTAGGCTACGGCTGTGGCCGCTGAGCGTGACTTCGACGTCGTCGTCTTCGGCGCGACGGGCATCACCGGGCGCCAGGTCTGCGCATACCTGGCGGAGCAGTGCGCGCAGACCGGCGCCCGGTGGGCTCCGGCCGCGCGCGATCCCGCGAAGTGCCGGCAGGTGCTTGCCGGCGTCGGGTGCGATGCGCCGGAGACGATCGTCGCGGAGCTGGGCGACCCGGCGTCGCTGGCGGCGATGGCCGCGCGCACGCGGGTGGTGCTGAACCTCGTCGGCCCTTACACGCGGTACGGGCGCCCGGTGATCGAGGCGTGCGTGTCGAACGGCGCGCACTACATGGACCTGACCGGGGAGATCCCGTTCGCCCGCCAGATGATCGACGCCTACGACGCGCGCGCGGCGCAGGCGGGCGTGAAGGTCGTGGAGGTTTCCGGGTTCGAGGCCTTGCCGCCGGACGTGGCCGTGATGCTCGCGTCCGAGACGGCGCGCGAGCGGTTCGGCGAAGGGCTTGCCGATGCGGACCTGCACGTGACCACGCAGGGCCCGCCCGGGGTGCCGCGCCCGTCGGACATGCTCTCCGGGGGAACCCTGCAGAGCCTGGCTGCGGCTGCGGGCAGCGAGAACGCCTCGGCCGTGACGGACCCGGCCGCGTTGCTCACGGATCCGGTGCGCGCCGAGGAGGTCCGCCGCCGCAGCCCGATCACCGTCGCGCCGCGGCGCGACAACGGAGCTGTGATCGCACCGATGGCGCCGGCGGCGTTCATCAATCCTGCGGTGATCCACCGGACGGCGGCGCTCACGGGTGTCGAGCCCTTCCGCTACCGCGAGGGCTTCGCGCTGCCGGGCGGCACGGCTTCGCTGCCGTTGCGATTTGCGGCGGCGGGCATGCTGTCCGGGATGCAGGCCGCGGTGGCCGCCGCCGCACGCGCGCGGCCCTCGGTGCGGCAGCGCGTCGGCGCTGCGCTCGGCAAGGTCCTGCCGGGCTCCGGCTACGGCCCGTCAGGCGAGCGGCTGGAGCAGTGGAGCTGGAAGATGGTGCTCACGGCCGAAACGGCGGGCGGGCAGAAGGTGCGCGTCGACGTCGACGCGGACGGCCACCCGGGGTATCTGGCGACGGCGCGGATGCTGGGCGAGGCGGGGCTGATGCTCGCAGAGCCTGGATTGACGCCGGACCGCTCGGGTTGTCTGACGCCCGCCACGGCGCTCGGCACGGGCGCACTCGACCGGTTCGAGCGCGCGCGGATGCGCTTCTCGGTCGCGGCTTGAAGCGCGACCCGGCACTCACCCCGCTCTCGCACGATCATCACCAGGCCCTGCATCAGGCGCTGAAGCTGAAGCGCGCCGACGAGTCGAACGTGAGGGAGGCGCTGAGCGACATGGTCGAGTTCTTCGAAGGTCATGGGTCGCTCCACTTCCGCGCCGAGGAGGAGGTGCTGCTGCCCGCCTACGTCCGGCACGGCGGCGCGGATCCGGCCGACGACGCGATCGTGCGGGTGCTGACCGACCACGTGTGGATCCGCGCGCGAGTTGCGGCGCTGCGCGATGCGGCGTCGCCGCCGGTCGACCAGGTACGCGAGCTCGGCGAGCGGCTGGACGCCCACGTGCGCCACGAGGAGCGCGTGCTGTTCCCGGCGATCGAGGCGGCGCTCTCAGCCGACCAGCTCGAGGCGCTCGACCTCCGGGAGTAGGGCGCGCAGCTCGGCCAGCATGGCCGCCGGGCGCTCGCAGACGTCGGCGTACGTGTAGCGGCGAAACTCGTCGCCGCGGGCGCGGGCCTCGCGCTCGCGGCGACGGTCCTGCTCCCAGGCGTGGCGGGAACGGTGGTAGCGGTAGCCGTCGAGCTCCACGGTCAGCTTGTGCGCGGGCCAGCGGCAGTCGACCCGCCTGGTGCCGGCCGGGCGGTTGGTCTGGGGGAGCGGGCGGCGGATTTCTCCTAGTAGGTACAGGAAACGCCGTTCCAGCTTGCTGAGGGTCACCTTCACCTCGCCCGTCATCACTGCTCTGAGCTTCGGAGCGCCCGGAGTCCTGGCCCTGCGCGCGAGGATCGCCTCCACCTGGGCGGGCGTCGTGTGGTGGCGGATGCCGGCCTCGTGGCACGCACGCGCCAGTTCCTCTTCGGGTAGGTACGGAGCCAGGTCCACGAGGGTGCGTGCGACGCTCGTGACCGGAATCCCCCGCCAGACCGTTGCGTCCCGGTGGGCGCAGCGCCGCGTCTTGAGGCCCGCGACCCTTCGCTTGCACGGCGTCGCGACCTCGGGTTCCGGCGGCCTCCCCCTCACCACCCCGAGCAGGTATGCGGCTGCGCCTCCAGCCAACAGCGCGCCGTCGCCACAAGCCAATACCGCCGCCATATATCTGGCCTCGACACTCGGCGCGCGGTGCCCGACCCGATACA
>DASRIA010000018.1:0-41500 GCA_035650255.1 Solirubrobacterales bacterium | reverse complement strand
CGTGGGCTGCTACTACGGCTACACCGCCTCGGGCGGCCCGGTGGGCGTGGGCCAGGCGACCGCCAAGTCGATGATCCTCAACATGGTGCTCGTGCACCTGATCGGGATGATGGGCTCGCAGATCTTCTGGGGCGCGAATCCACGTGCTCCAATCGGAGGCTGAGCGGCGGCTAGCATTGGGCCGTCGCGTCTAATCATGAGAGAGGTGTAGGGAGTGGCCGAAGAAGAAAGACGAGTGGGCGGACAGCCCGGAGAAGAGATCAACATCAGGGAGGGCGTGCGCGAGGGCGCCGACCCTTCCGAGAAGTTCGCCTACCACGGCACGATCCGCGATCACGGCCGTGAGGACACGGTCGAGTTCATCGACGTGGTGAAGCGGTTCGGCCGCAACACGGTCCTCGATGGCCTCAACCTCGGCATCCCGAACGGGATGATCACGATGATCCTCGGCCCCTCCGGCACCGGCAAGTCCGTCTGCATCAAGCACATGGTCGGCCTGCTCTACCCAGACGAGGGCGACGTCCTGGTGAACGGCCGCTCCGTGCCGGACATGACCGACGACGAGCTCTTCGAGATGCGCAAGAAGTTCGGCGTCCTGTTCCAGGACGGCGCGCTGTTCGGGTCCATGAACCTCTACGACAACGTGGCCTTCCCGCTGCGCCAGCACACGGAGAAGGGTGAGGACGAGATCCGCGAGATCGTCTCCCGGCGCCTGCGCGAGGTGGGCCTCGGCGGTGCCGAGGAGAAGATGCCGAACGAGCTGTCGGGCGGCATGCGCAAGCGCGCCGGCTTCGCCCGCGCACTCGTGCTCGACCCGGCGATCGTCCTCTTCGACGAGCCGGACTCCGGCCTCGACCCGGTGCGCACGGCGCTTCTCTGCGACCTCATCAAGGAGGTCCACTCGGAGAACGGCGGCACCTACGTGGTGATCACGCACGACATCGCCTCCGCCCGCCGGACGCCGGAGTTCATGGCCATCCTGTGGCGCGGCAAGATCGTCGAGGCGGGCCTGCGCGAGGACCTGTTCCAGTCGGACAACCAGTTCGTGCGGCAGTTCCTGGCGGGCGACTCGGCGGGCCCGCTCGGCATGGAGTGACCCTCGAGTAGCGCCACTTCCCTACCCTCATCTCCGAGCGGATGAGGCGCTGGTCCAATCTTGACGTCGGCACGCTGTTGGGCCGGCTGACGTCGTTCTCCGTGCGCCGTGCCCGGCTGGTGGTGGGCGCGGTCGTGGTGCTCTCGCTGCTGGCCGCCCTGCTGGCCCTGCGGCTGGACCCGAGCGCGTCCCCGTCGACCTTCGTGGACCGGGAAGGCGACGCCGCGCAGGCAACGGAGGACCTGTACCGCAAGTTCGGCGACGAGCCGATCGTCGTGCTCGTGCGCGGCCGCCTCACCGGCATGCTGCTGACGCAGGACGTGGGTCGCATGCTGAGCCTGGAGGGCTGCTTGTCGGGCAACCGGCCGCGCGGCGCCCGTGCGCCGGCCGGCGTGTGCCGCGAGTTCGCGGAGAAACGGCCGGTCCAGGTCGTGTACGGGCCCGGAACGTTCATCAACGAAGCTGCCGGGCAGGTCCTCGACCGGATCAACTTCGACCGGTCCCGCCAGGAAGCCGAGGCCGACCGGGCGGCCCGGGCGGCGCGCCGGATCGCGGCGGCGCGCGGGCTGCCGAAGTCCGAGCAGGACCGGCTGGCGGACTCGGCCCGCGCGCTCGTGAGCGCCAAGTACTCGCAGCGCGCCCTCGAGCTGGCGGCGCGCTACGGGCTCAGCAGCGCGCCGGCCCTCAACAACCCGGACTTCGTGCTGCGCCTCGTATTCGAGCCGAGCCTCGGCGCGGAGACCCCGAAACCGCGGTTCGCATATCTCTTCCCCGGGCCGGATGCGGCGGTGATCCAGGCGCGCCTGCGGCCCGGCCTGTCGGATGACGAGCGCCGCGAGGCGATCGCGATGGTGCGCGAAGCGGTCGGAGCCAAGGCGTTCGAGCTGCAGTTCGGGAGCTATGTCGTGTCGGGCGTCCCCGTGGTCGCCGAAGGGGTGGCGGAAAGCATCGCTGACGAGCTCGGCCTGTTGCTGCTCGTCGTCGCAATCGTGATGGCGCTGACGCTGGCGCTCGTGTTCCGGACCCGGTACCGGATGCTGCCGCTCGCGCTGGCGCTTGCGGCCGCAGCGCTCACGTTCGGAGCGATGTCGCTCGCGGGTGCCTCCCTCACGATCGCTTCGATTGCCGTGGTTCCGGTGCTGATCGGGCTCGCGGTGGACTACGCGATCCAGTTCCAGTCGCGGTTCCGCGAGGAGGGGTCCGCGGAGGAAGCGGCGCGACGGGGAGGACCGGTGATTGCGACTGCCGGGGCCGCTACGGCCGCCGGATTCCTGGTGTTGCTGCTGTCGCCGGTGCCGATGGTGCGCGGGTTCGGAGCGCTCCTGGTGCTCGGGATCGTGCTGGCGTTCCTGGTGACGCTGACGGCGGGATTCGCGGTGCTGGCGGGAGACCTGCGCATCAAGGAACTGCGCAACAGGATGCGCGGGCGCCTCCCCTCCCTGCCTACCTGGTTCTCCAGGATCCGCATGCCGCGGCGCAGGCGGGTCCTGTCCCGGCCCACACCCGCCCGGTCCGGCAGGTTCACCGGACGGGCACGGGCCGTGCCACCCGCCCGGTGGATCGCTCCTTTCTTGAAATTCGTGAGGGACGGGACGCGGGGGTTGATCGCAGAGGCGAAGCTCGTTCCCCCCCTTGTCAAGAGATGGGGTGGAAGTGCTTTCAGCGTGGCGGTGAGACGTCCCGGCCGCGTATTGCGGATTGCCTTGCTCATCGCCGTGCTCGGATGGGTTGCGGGGACTCAGGTCGAGACCGTGTCCGAGATCACGCGCCTGGTGCCGGGCGACCAGCGGGAGGTGCGGGACCTGAAGACCCTCCAGCGGGAGGCCGGTACGTCCGGTGACGTGAACGTGCTCGTGCGGTCGGAGCGCCTGCTCGACCCCGACGTCGTGCGTTGGATGACCACCTATCAGGCGGAAGTCCTGCGCCGGCACGGGTTCAGCTCGCGGCGACCGTGCTCCGCGGCAGACCTGTGCCCGGCGCTGTCGCTCACCAACCTGTTTGGATCCGGGCGCCAGAGTGCACGCCAGGTCGAGCAGGTGATCGAGGCGCTTCCCCGCTACTTCTCGCAGAACGTGATCACCGCGGACCGCCGCACCGCGAACATCGCGTTCGGCATCCGCTCCATGCCGCTGGACAAGCAGAAGGAGCTTGTCGACGACATGCGCGCGCGGCTCGATCCACCGCGCGGCGTGGAGGCGGAGGTCGCCGGCCTGCCCGTGCTCGCCGCGGACGCCCATGGCGACCTCGAGGCGAGCCGCTGGTGGCTCACCCTGGCCGGGCTCGCCGCGGTGTTCCTCGTGCTGCTGGCGGCCTACCGGCGCCTGGAGGCCGCCGCCGTGCCGCTCGTCCCCATCGCGCTCGCGACGGGTTGGTCCTCACTGCTCCTGTTCGTGCTCCAGATACCGCTCAACCCGATGTCCGCGACACTCGGCGCGCTGGTGATCGCGATCTCGACCGAGTTCGCGGTGATCCTGTCGGCGCGCTATCGCTCGGAGCGTGCCGCGGGGCTCGAGCCGGTCCCGGCGCTCACGCGCACCTACGAGCGCACCGGCGCCGCGGTTCTGGCGTCGGGGGTGACCGCTATCGCCGGCTTTGCCGCGCTGCTGGTGAGCGGCTTCCCCATGCTGCGGGACTTCGGCGCCGTGACCGTCGTGAACCTCTCGGCCGCGCTGCTGGGCGTCATGGTGGCGCTGCCGGCCGCTCTGATCTGGGCGGAGCAGCGCGGGCCGCTGCGCGTGCCCCGCTCGCGCGCGGAGCTCGCGTCCCTGGCACGGTCCGGCGGGCGGTCCCTGCGCGGCGGCGTGAGCGCCGGGCGGCGCGCGCTGCGCGGCACGCCGGCGGCGCTGCGCAGGACGGCAGGCGCCCTGCGGCGGGTCGTACCATCACGCAAGTGATGGCCACGGACCGCGATCCCCTCTTCGACGACGGCCAGGAACGCGAGGCCGAGGCGGAGAAGGCGCGCAGCGCGGCCCGGCCCTACTCGGTCGCCGTGGGAGTGCTGTTCCTCGGCCTGATCGTGTTCGCCGGGGTCAACTCGCTGTCCACCGACAATCCGGGGCCGGTCGGCCTGGAGGAGGGCCGCCGCCTGCCCGCCTTCGCCGCTCCGTCGGCCACCGGGACCGTCGAGGCGGATTCCAACGTCGACTCGAAGCAGGCCTGCAAGATCCGGGTGCGCGACGCCATCCGCATCTGCGACTACTTCGATCGCCCGCTCGTGCTGGTGGCATGGTTCAGCAAGTGCGGCGGCCATTGCGAGCCCGTGCTTGATTCCGTGGAGCGCATCCGGGAGCGCTTCCCGGACGTCGCGTTCGTCGGGGTCGACATCCGCAATTCGCTCGACGAGGCGCGCAAATCGGTGCAGAAGAACGGGTGGGGGTTCCCCATGGCCGTGGACCGCGACGGGGCCGTCGGGCTGCTCTACTCCGTGGGCGTGGGACCGACCACGTTCTTCGCATATCCCGGCGGCGTCCTGGCGAGCAAGGCGCTCGGCGAGTTGAGCGAGTCCGAGCTGGTGGCTCGCGTCCGCCGGCTGGAGGCGACCGCCCGCGAGCGGCGGGACGGAGCACGCATCAGGGAGCGTCGTGGAAGCTGAGGCGCCGCTGCGGCGTGGATGGGTGGAGCCGGCCCTGCGGACGGAGTTCAGCGGCCTGGGAATCGCGGTCGCAGAGGTGGCCGCACAGTCCCGGCGCAGCCCGGCGGGGGTGAAGCAGCGGCTCAAGCACCTCTCCGACATCACCCACGGCGGCCGGGCCCTGGCCCAGCGCCGGGAACCGATCGCCTCGGCGTACCGCATCTTCTTCCGCCAGATCGGCATCGACCCCGAGGACATCCGACCGCCGGCCGAAGCGGCGATGCTCGAGCGCATGCGAGCCGGGCGCTTCAAGAGCCGGAACACCGTCGACGACGCGATCACCGTCGCGCTGGTCGAGACCGGCGTGTACGTGCGAGCGTTCGACGCCGCTCAGGTGCAGGGAGATCTCGGGCTGCGCGTGTCGGTGCCGGGAGAGCGGCTCGGCGGCGACGGGCTGGAGCTGCCGGGGGGCACGCTGGTGATCGCCGACGAGCAGCGCGCCATCGGCCTGATCTTCGGCGACACCGCCCCGGGCCGCGGTGTCTCGCCGGACACCCGCAGGATGGCCCTGGGTGCCGTTCAGGTGCCCGGCGTCCCGGACATCAGCGTGGAGGAGGCGATGTGGATTTGCAGCGACATCCTCACGAGCTCCTGACGCCCCGGATCCCCGGCGGGCGCCAGGGCCGTTGGTAGACTTTCCCGCACGCTTCGGGAGAGAGGAACTCGTGCCTGAGCTGGTGCACAGCCATATCTCAGACGGTGGTGAGCACAGGACCTCGCTGCTGCGCAGAGACGTAGACGAGGCCGCGGCGAGACGCACCTTGCGGCAGCAGATCGCCCGGCTCGAGCGCGACCTGTCGGCGCTCTTCACCGCCGCGCACCCGCGCCAGGGTCTCGCATGGGACGTGCCGGCGCCTGGAGGACCGCGGCTCCTCTCGATCGGCGAGCTCGAGGTGCTGCGCGACGCACTTGCCGACCGCCTCGAGGTGACGCGCCGCACCCTGCGCGACCGGGGCTACGTCGAGACACAGAACCGGGAGCGGATCGAGGAGATGCTCGCCGAGCCGCGGCGGTTCAAATGGGTCCGCATCTCCAACGACGACATCGGGGAGCCGGGCTGCAAGCACTGGCACGCCCGCCCGCGCTTCGGCCTGCTCGGCATGCTGATGGGCTGGTGGCGCGTGAAGATCTCCTCGGGCTGTCCATGACTACAGGGGCGCGGGCCCGGCCCCGTGACCCCGTTCCCGCCGGTGGCAGCTAAGGGCCGCAAGCGCCGGAGCCCGAACTACACGGCTCCGGGCAGGAAGGCCGATGCCGGCCGGGTCGCGCAGCCCGCGGCGCCGCGCCCGTCGCGACGGGCTCCCCGGGAGCGCCCGCCCGCGCCGTGGGGCCGGTTCCCGCTGGTCGAGCTGGTGGTGCTGATCGGCCTGATCCTGCTGATCACCGGCTTCGTCGTCGGCGAAGCGCGCGGAGCCGTGCTGATCGCGTGCGGCCTCACGCTGGCCTCCCTGGCCGGGCTCGAGCTGTCGGTCCGGGAGCACGTGGCGGGCTTTCGGTCCCATACGACCGTCCTGGCGGGCGCTGTCACGGTCCTCGCGCTGGCAGCCGGCTACTTCCTGCTGCCGAGCAGCCTGTTTGGGCTCAACCTGCTGATCGGGGTGGTCGTGTTCGGGATCGCGTTCTACGCCTTCAGGGAGCTGTTCAAGCGCAAGTCCGGGGGCATCGGCTTTCGCTGATGGAACGCGCCCGCCGACTGCTGCCGGCCTTCGAGAGCGCGGCCCTGCTGGTGGCGATCATGTTCATGGGCAGCCTGGTCCTGTGGGTCGGCGTGCCGGTCGTCTGGCTCTGGGTCGGGTCCCAGGTTCAGGGCTCGAGCTCGTTGGCGGCGGCGATCGGAGCCATGATGATCGGGATGCTCCTCACGATCGCGGCGCTCGTGTCGCTGCTCGGGTGGCTGAACCGCAAGCACGTGGAGCTGCAGGAGGCTCGCGGCTTTCACCTGCCTCCAAACGCGACGACGGCGCTCGAACACGTGATGGTCGCGAGCGCCGTCGTGGCGGTGATCGGTTTCTTCGTCTGGTTCTTCGGCTTCAGCGGGTCGAGCCCCATCCCGCTGAACGTGAGCTACTAAGAAATAACTCCCCCCTGCGGGCTGCTCTACGCCGCTCGCTGTGTTGCGCGAGAGGTCTGGGCCTTCGTCGTGAGGAGCGCAGCCAGCGTCACACGCTGGCGCTCGGTGAGGCTGCCGACCGTCTTGCTCTCCAGCAGGCTGATCGCCTGCAGGAACTTACGGCACCTCGTGCGCCCCCACCGCTTCTGGCTCATCAACAACTCGCTGACAGTCATGCTCTCGACCTCCCAGGGGCACGAGAGGACGACTTCGGCGGCCTCGACCCGGCCGGCCGCGATCTTGCGCTTCAGTGCTGCTCGTGCAAGCCGCACACGGTTGGCTCGCTCGAGCGCCAGCATGTGTTGTGGACCAGACGTTACGGCAGCGTCCATCGCACCTCCCAGGGTGGGCAGAGAAGTTCAGGGAATCGGGGTATCCGGTTCGCGACTGTCCCCCTTCGCCCGACACGGCGAGGCGAAGTTCCTCCCCTGCTCGCTGGTCTCCTCACTCTGGAGACGCGGCCCGCTTGGGGGGACTGCGTTCCGGTCGGCGAGAAAGGTAACGGATGCCGCACGCCGGTCAACATTTCGTTAACTGGCCCGGTCGCTAGGAGCGGGGTTTTTATAGTCGTAATCGTTTGTCCAATTTTGGACAATGTTGAGGGGTACGTCTTTCTCCTGCAAACCCCCCGCATTTCGAGCCCGGCGCGCGTGCACCGCGCGATTCGCCCCGACGCTCAAGCAGCCTTGTGAGGAACCGTCTCAGTCGCCGGGCGTAAGGAGGATCTTCACGTCTCGGGTAGCCGGGCTCTCGAGCCGGTCGAACATCTCCTGCGCGCGTTCGAGCGGCGCGGTGCCGGTGATCAGGCTGTCGGCGGGCACGATCCCGGCGGCGAGCAGTTGCACCGCGTCGTCGAAGTCCTTGCGCGTGTAGGCGAACGCGGCGCGCATCTGCGCTTCCTTGACGATCAACACGAGCTGCGAGATCTCGACCGGCTCTTCGAGCACGCCGAGCAGCACGATCACTCCCTTCGAGCGCACCAGCTCCGTCGCCAGCTGCGGAGCGGCGGGGTTGCCGGCGCACTCGAACACGACGTCGGGCAGCTCGCCGCCCAGTGCCTCGATCACGCGCATGTGGACGTCGTCGAGCCCGACGGCTTCGAACCCCAGGTCGCGCATGCGCTCCTGGCGCAGGTCGTTCTTCTCGACGACCACCACCCGGTCGATGCCGCGGGCCCTCAGGCCGAGGGCCGTCACGACCCCGATCGGGCCGGCTCCGATCACCACGCACGCGTCGCCCGCCTGCGCCTCGCCCAGGTCGATGGCGTGCAGGCCGACCGCAAGCGGCTCGACCAGGGCGCCGTGCTCCAGCGAGAGCTCGTCGGGCAGGGGGACCAGCATGGAGGCCTCCACGACCACCGACTCGGCATAGCCGCCCGGGTTCATGCCCAGGCCGAGGCCCGTGACGGCTGCGTTGGCGCAGACGTGGAAGTCGCCCCGCAGGCAGTTCGGGCACTCGCCACAGGACGCGAACGGGTAGACGGCCACCCGGTCCCCGACGGAGAACCCCTCCACCGCCTCGCCCAGCTCGCTGATCCTGCCGGAGAACTCGTGGCCCATCACCGAGCCGGCCGCGACGGCGGGGGAGTGCCGCAGGTGCAGGTCGGAGCCGCAGATGCCGCAGAACGCCACTGCGACCCGGGCCTCGGCCGGCCCCAGTGCGCGCTCCTCCAGCGTCGTGGGCTGGAGGGTCCGGTCCTCTGCGATCGCGACCGCGCGCACGGGCGCAGTCTATTGCGGGTCTGGGGCTCGATCCGCCGGCAGCTGGTCCCTGACCGAGGCGAAGATCTCGAGCGCGCGGTCCAGGTGCTCCCGCTCGTGCGTGGCCATCACGCTCGTGCGGATCAGGGACCCGCCCAGGGGCACCGCGGGGTAGAGCGCGACGTTCGTGTACATGCCGGCGTCCCAGAGCGCCTTCCAGAGCGTGGCGGTGGGGACGTCGTCGCCGATCACGACGGGGACGATCGGGGTGATCACCTCGGTGCCGTCCGCCAGCAGGCTGGGCTCGACGACGCGGTAGCCCAGCTCCTTCAGCCCGCGGTGCAGGTACTCCCCGTTCTCGATCACCCGCCGGAAGAGCTCCGGCCCCTCGTCGGAGCGGCAGATCCGCACGGCCTCCAGCGCGGCCGCCGTCGCCGCCGGGACCGCCGCGGCGGTGAAGAGGAAGGCCCGGGACGCGATCCGCAGGTAGTCGACCACTTCCGCCGGGCCGGCGATGTAGCCGCCGCAGCTCGCCAGGGACTTGGAGAAGGTCCCCATCCGCAGGTCGACGCGGTCCTCGGCCCCGTGCAGCTCGCAGGCGCCGGTGCCGCGCGCGCCCAGCACGCCCACGCCGTGAGCCTCGTCGACCATCAGCCGGGCGCCGTGGGCGCGGCAGAGGTCGGCGACCGCGTTGACGTCGCAGATGTCGCCCTCCATCGAGTAGACGCCGTCGACCACCACCAGGACGCCGCCGCCGTCGCTCCCGGCGCGATCCAGCATCCGCTCGAGCTTGTCGAGCCGCTGGTGGCGGAACGGGCGCAGGCGGGCGCCCGACATCTTGCAGCCGTCCAGGATCGAGGCGTGGTCGCCGGAGTCGGCGATCACGGTGTCGCCGGCGCCGAGGATGGCCGACAGGCACCCGACGTTGGCCTGATAGCCCGTCGTGAACACGAGCGCGGCCTCCGTCCCCATCCACGCGGCCAGCTCCTCCTCCAGCTCCTGGTGGAGGGGAATCGTCCCGTTCATGAGGCGCGATCCCG
Organism: Solirubrobacterales bacterium; assembly: GCA_035650255.1. Classification (GTDB taxonomy): domain Bacteria; phylum Actinomycetota; class Thermoleophilia; order Solirubrobacterales; family JBBDJG01; genus DASRIA01. The sequence goes on along the minus strand of DASRIA010000018.1, from coordinate 31,923 downwards.
TGAGAGCCGTCCCGTAGCGCTCCAGGGCGTCGCGGGCCGCGGCCTTCACGCGGGGGTCGCCGGTCAGGCCCAGGTAGTTGTTGGAGCCCAGCATCAGGCGCTCTGAGCCCTCCATCGTCACCACGGGGCCCGCCTCGGACTCCACCTGGCGGAAATAGGGGAGGAGATCGTGCTCGCGGGCGAAGTCGATCAGCTCGCGACGTTCGTGGTCGCGCGCTTTCTCGAAGAGATCCGGGATCGTCGGCGTGTTGGCCATTGCGCTAGGTTGCCGCGCGTGTCGGTCGAGATCAAGCCGGTCGCATCGCGGCGTGATCTCACGCGCTTCATCAAGCTCCCGATGCGGCTCTATCGTAACGAGCCGAACTGGATCCCCCCGCTCGTGGCAGAGCGGCGGGCCTTCCTCGACCGCCGCAAGAACCCCTTCTTCGGCCATGCGGAGGCGGAGTTCTTCGTGGCCTGGCGCGACGGGCAGCCCGTGGGCCGCATCAGCGCCCACATCGACCGCCACTTCAACGAGTTCCAGGGCAACGACTGGGGGATGTTCGGCTTCTTCGAGTGCGAGGACGACCCCGAGGCGGCCGGCGCGCTGCTCGACGCCGCGCAGGAATGGCTGCGGGACCGGGGCCGCGACCGGATGGTGGGGCCGATGGACTTCACGACCAACGACGAGTGCGGCCTGCTGATCGAAGGGCACGACCGCCGCCCGCTGATCCTGGAGGGATGGCACCACACGTACTACCCGGCGCTGCTGGAGGGCTGGGGCCTGGGCAAGGCCATGGACCTCTACATGTGGGAGCTGCGCCTCGACAAGGTCGAGGACAAGGGCGGGTTCCACCCGCTGATCCACGCGACGGCGAAGAAGGTGACCGGCGAGCACGGCGTCACGGTCCGCCACATGCGGCGGAAGGACCTGGAGTCGGAGATCGCCTCCTTCCTCGAGGTCTACAACAAGGCTTGGGCCCACAACTGGGCCTTCGTGCCGCTCGACGAGGCGGAGGCGCGCTGGTACACGAAGAACCTGCGCCCGATCCTCGATGAGAACTGGACCTGGATCGCCGAGCGCGACGGGGAGGTGCTGGGCGCGGCGCTCACGCTCCCCGACGTCAACCAGTGCCTCCGGCACATGAACGGGCGGCTGCTGCCGATCGGCTGGGCCAAGTTCCTCTGGCACCGGCGCAAGATCGACGCCTGCCGCGTGCTGGCGCTGGGGGTGAAGCCCGAGTACCAGGACCTCGGCATCGCGGCCGCCCTCTACGTCGAACACCTCGCCGAGGCGGACCCCGAGCAGAAGAAGATCTGGTGGGGCGAGATGGGCTGGATCCTCGAGACGAACGACGCCATGAACCGGGCGATGGAGGGGATGGGCGGGAAGATCGTGCGGCGCTACCGGATCTACGAGAAGGAACTGGCTGCGACCGGGGCGGACGAGGACCACGCCTGGGAGACCGTGGAGGGTCTCGCCGAATAGGAACATCTAGGGCGGCCTCTACACTGGCGCCTCCATGTCAGCCGACCCGAGCCAGAACGGGGGGCTCAGCAACCCCCCGGTGCCCGTCGCCGGGCCCCCGCGGGCCCTCGAGGGCCCGCGCAAGCTGGTGCTGGCCCTGCCGCTGCCGCGCGGCTCCGTGGCTCTTGCGGCGGGCGGCCTGACCGCGAGCGCGGTCGTCGTCAGCCTGGCGCGAGTGCTGCGCCGCCGCCGGCGGATGAGGCTCAGCCGCCGGGGCCGCAAGGAGCTGCGCCGCTCCGTGGTCGGCACCCGCTCGTTCCTCGTGGACGTGCACCTGCTGGGCCGTTAGCACCCTCGCAACGGCATCTTCACGGTCCGGTCACACGCGCGCCTCGCTGCGCGGATTCAATGCGTGACGACGCACACCAGGGAGGCGCTGCACGGGGAACGGGACAGATGGGACGGCGGCCGTGCCGAGGTCGACGGGCCGCCGCCCCACCCCCCGGTGACGTCTCGGCTAGAGCCCTTCGCCCGGCAGCAGGTCGTTGGTGGTCGCGGCCTCGATGTCGGGCAGGTCCTCGAGCAGGCCGTTGTCGACCATCCAGCCGCCGTAGTTGCGCCATTCGACGGGATCCAGGTAGCCGAACGGCCGGTCGCGCTTCTCCGGGAACAGGGCCGGGATCGTGAGCCGCACGCTCGCGCGCGTCGTGCGCTCGCGCAGGTCCGGGTTCGCGTCGATCAGGTTGCGGCTCGCGGTGGCCGGGTCGCGGCGGGCTGCCTGCGCGCCACGGCCGACCGCCGAGATGAACAGGCGGACGTCGTCGCGCAGGTCGTCCAGCTTGTCCGAGTTCGCGACCAGCACCAGCTCGTCGTAGTCCGGGACGCCCAGCCGGTTCACGGGCACGATCCAGGGCCGCTGGCGGCGCTGGCGCAGCTCCACGCCCTCGACGTTCCAGAACGCGGCCAGCGTCGCGTCGACCTTCCCGGACAGCATGGCCGGCAGCAGGCTGGCGCCCACGTTCGTCACCTTGACCGATGACTCGGGCACGTCGGCCCGTTTCAGGATCGTCTTCAGATAGGCCTCCTGGTAGGGGATGCCCGCCGTCCCGACGCGCTTGCCGCGCAGGTCGCGCACGGACCGGACACCCGACTTCCCGGTGGCGATCAGCGACGTCAGGGGCCGTTGCACGAGCGCGGCGACGGCCACCACCGGCAGGCCCTGCTCGCGGGCCAGCAGCACCTCGGGCTCATAGGACACGGCGAGGTCGGTGCGCCCCGCCGCGACCTGCTTGATCGGCGCCGCGGGATCCGAGGGCACGCGCAGGCGCACGTCGAGGCCCACGTCGCGGAGGTAGCCCTGGTTCTGCGCCTCGTAGATCGCCACGTGGTCCGGGTTGGCGAACCAGTCGAGCGTCACGTCGAGCTGGCGCACCTGCACGCTGCCGCCGACGTTCTCCTCCTTCTCGCCGCAGGCGGCCAGCCCCGCGCAGGCCAGCGCGACCGCCAGGGCGACCAGCACCCGTCTCATCCGCGCGTCCTCTCCCCGTGCGCCCACGGGACGGCGCGCCGCTCGATCGCGGCCACCAGCGCAAACAGGGCGATCGCCATCGCGGCCAGGAGCAGCACCGCCGCGAACACCCGTGCGGTCAGCAGCTGGGCCGTCCCGACCTGGATCACGTGGCCGAGGCCTGCGTCGGACCCGACCAGCTCCCCGAACACGGCGCCAATCACGGCGACCGCGACCGCGATCTTCGCGCCCGAGAACAGGTAGGGGAGCGCCGACGGCAGCTCGAGCCTGCGGAACGTGTCCCAGCGCCCGGCGCCGAGGGTGCGCAGCATCCGGATCTGGTCGCGGTCCACGGCGCGCAGCCCGTCGAGCGTGTTCACGGTGATCGGGAAGAAGCAGATCAAGGCGATGACCATCAGTTTGGGGCCCATGCCGAACCCGAACCAAATCACGAGGATCGGCGCAATCACGATCACAGGCACCGCCTGCGAGGCGACCACGATCGGGTAGAGGGCGCGGCGCAGCATAGGGGAGAGGTGGAGCAGCACGGCCACTCCGACACCTGCTGCCAGCGCGAGCCCGAAGCCGAGCAGCACCTCCTGTGCCGTCACCCAGGCGTCGGCGAACAGCACGTCGCGATCCTCGACCAGCGCGCGCGCCACCTCGGTCGGGGCGGGCAGCAGGTAGTCCTCGACCCATCCGAGGCGCGCCGCCGCCTCCCAAGCGGCCAGCACCAGCGCCAGCAGCGCGAGCGGCGGGCCCCAGTCGTGGATCACGCGCCTCACGCCAGCGCCTCCAGCGCGCGCAGGCGCAGGCGGGAGAACTCCGCCGAGGTCACGACCTCGGTCCGCGGGGCGGTGCGGTCGAGCGCCGGCTCGAGCTCCGCCGCGATCGTGCCGGGACGGCGGGACATCACGAGCACGCGGTCGCAGAGGAACAGCGCCTCCTCGATGTCGTGGGTGACGAGGACGGTGGTGCGCGGTTCCTGGACGAGCGCCGCGAGGAGCCACTCCTGCAGCTCGGCCCGCGTGATCGAGTCGAGCGAGGCGAAGGGCTCGTCCAGCAGCAGCACGGGCCGGTCGGCGAGCAGGGTGCGCGCGAACGCGACGCGCTGGCGCATGCCCCCGGACAGCTCCGACGGCCGGGCGCGCGCGAAGTCCGCGATGCCGAAGCGCTCGAACAGCGCGTTCGCGCGGCGGCGCGCAGCGGTCCGCGAGGCGCCCTGGAGCTGGGGCGCGAGGGCCGCGTTGTCGAGCGCGGTGCGCCACGGCAGCAGGAGGTCGCGCTGGGGCATCAGGACGCACTTCCCGCGCACCGTGACCTCCCCGCCGGTCGCAGGCTCGAGGCCGGCGATCACCTCCAGCAGCGTGGACTTCCCGCAGCCCGACGGGCCGACGAGGCCCAGCGCCTCGCCTGCTTTCGCCTCGAACGACACGCGGTCGAGCGCCTCGACCGCGCCGTCGCGCCCGGGAAAGGTCTTGGAGAGCGCGCGCACCGCGACCGCCGCCGGGCGGCTGATGGTGGCTCGCGACTCCCTCTCGGGAGCCTTCAAAGGCATCTGGCTTCCGCTCCCTTCGCGGGGATTACCCCACAGGTTCGAAGGGTCAGCGCCGGGAGGTTGATGCCTCAGGCGCTATCTCAGCCCGCTTGCCCGCGAGCCCCCCTGAATGCTCCGCCGAGTCTAGACGATCGGTTCTGTCAGGAGGGCAGCTCGGGGCGGCCCGCGATCACGTTCACGAACTGCTCCAGCTGCTTCGTGGTCCAGCACTCGAACACGCCGTCGCAGTAGGGCTCGTAGGCGGCCATCACCGAGTCGCCGTAGTTCCAGTACAGGCGCGGCTCCGGGTTGAGCCAGAACGTGCGGCCGGCGCGTTCGGCGACGTGGCCGAACAAGGGCGCGTGCGGCTCGCGGCCGTTGGTGCGGGCGTCGCCGAGCACGATCACGGTGGAGCGCGGGTCGAGGTCGTCGCCCGCCCGCACGAGGAACTCGCGCCACACCCGGCCGTAGTCGGTGTAGCCGGACACGTCCGCTACGCCCGCCTCGCGCGCGATGCGCTGCGAAACGGCACGGAAGCTCCGCTCGCGCTCGAAGATGTCTGTCACCTCGTCGATCCGCTCCACGAAGGCGAAGCTGCGCAGCTTGCGGAACGCGTCGTGGAGCGCGTGCAGCACCGACAGGAAGAAGACGCTGGCGCTCGTGACGGAAGTGGAGACGTCGCAGAGGACGTAGATCTCGGGGCGGCGCGGGCGCTTCGGCCGGTAGCGCAGCCGCAGCGGCACTCCGCCCGTCTCGAGCGAGGCGCGCATGGTGCGGCGCACGTCGACGACCTGGCTGCGGCGACGGCCGCGCGCTTCGTGCCCCGACGTCGCCAGGCGGCGCTTCATCTGGGCGACGACCCGGTGCACCTGCGCCAGGTCCTGGAGCGGACCGCCGGGCAGCGCGCGGTCGAACTCGGCCAGCGGCTTGGAGGGGGGCAGGCTCTCGGTGCGGTGGATCAGCGAGCGCTCGAGCTCGCGCCGCAGCATCGCCTCGAAGCGGCGCAGGTTGTCGCGGTCGAGTCCCTCGCCATCCGCCTGCGCGTCGCGGCCCTGCTGCCGCAGCTCGAGGGTGCGCCGGATGCGCTGCACGTCCACGCCGATCACGCCTGAGGTCTCGCCCTGGCCGCCGAAGGCCGCCACGGCGAGGCGCGCGAGGTCGCTCATCTCCCCGTCGTTGCCCGCCCGGATCGCGGCCTGGATCTGCTGGCGCAGGTCGTCGAGGTCGATTCGCTCCCCGCCTTGGAAGCGCGTCTCCTTGAGTCCCTTCTCGACGGCCTCGGCCTCCACCGCCCGGAAGAAGAACCGGTCGAAGACCAGCTCGAACACGCGGCGGTCCTCCTGCGACTTGGCGAGCGTCGCGGCCAGCGTCTCGCGGAAGTCCTCGCGGTCGGTCCAGCTGACGTGGCCGAGCGCGTCGAACGAGTCCAGCAGCTCGGCCGTGCCGATCTTCACGCCCTCTTCGCGCAGCTCCTCGCAGAAGCGCACGAGCTGGGGCGCCAGCCCGGGCGGCACGCCCTCCGGCAGCCCCCCGTAGATCGCGCCGCGGTTACCCGCGTTCGGCCTTGCCGAGGATTCCATCGTCGAGCTTCACTCCCACCCGCTCGGCCACCACGTCGAGGTCCGTGCGGTGCTTCACGATGATGCTCATCGTGCGCTCGAACACCGAGCGGTCGATGTCGGTCGCGCCCAGCAGGATCAAGGCGCGCGCCCAGTCGATCGACTCCGCGATCGAGGGTGGCTTCTTCAGGTCGAGCTTGCGCACCATGTGGACGATCTCGATCAGCCGGCGCATGATCGTCTCCGGCAGGTCCGGCACGTGCAGCCGCACGATCTCGAGCTCGCGCTCGGCGTCCGGGTAGTCGAGCCACAGGTAGAGGCAGCGTCGCTTCAGCGCTTCCGTCAGCTCGCGCGTGTTGTTCGAGGTGAGCAGCACGAGCGGCCGGGTCGTCGCCTCGACCACACCCAGCTCCGGTATCGAGATCTGGAAGTCGGACAGGACCTCGAGCAGCATCGCCTCGAACTCCTGGTCGGTCTTGTCGATCTCGTCGATCAGCAGCACGACCGGCTCCTCCGTCGAGATCGCCGTCAGGAGGGGCCGCGCCATCAGGAAGTCCTCGGAGAAGATGTCCTCCTGCACGTCCTGCCATGCAGTGCCCGCGGCTTCGGTCTGGATGCGCAGGAGCTGCTTGCGGTAGTTCCACTCGTACAGCGCCTTGGCCTCGTCGAGGCCCTCGTAGCACTGCAGCCGCACGAGCCGCCGCTGCGTCCAGCGCGACAGCGCCTTGGCGAGCTCCGTCTTGCCGACGCCCGCGGGCCCCTCGACCAGCACCGGCTTGCCGAGCTGGTGCGCGAGGAAGGAGACCAGCGCCGCGGCCTCGTCGGGCAGGTAGCCCGCCCCGGTCAGCCCCGCACGGACCTCGTCCAGCGAGGTGGAGCCGGCCGTCTGCGGCGCCTCGGACATGGCTGGGATGATACTTGCGTGGTTCCGGCCGCCCTTTTCGCGACCCTCGACGCGATCGCACAGTCGACGCCGGCGTTCGAGACGTCGCCGTGGCCGTTCATCGCGCTGTTCGGCGCCGGCTTCGGGATCGGCGTGCTCGGCCACCTGTACGGATCGCGCGTGCTCGTCGCCTTCGGCATCGCGATCGTGTTCTGCGCGACGCTGATCCTGCCGATTGCGTTGAGCATCTCGAACTAGGCCGGCGGCAGGATCCGACAACCAGGTGGGTGAGGGAGTCGTCGACGTGCCGCGCCCGCCCGGCGCAGCGCCAACTTTCCCTCCTGAGTTCCACCTGTCGGAACGCACGGGGGAAAGTTCGCCCCTCGCGCAAACCGCCTCCCCTACCTACTTGGTTTTCCGGAGCAACGCGTCAGCGCTGCAGCGCCGTCATCGGATCCACCGCCGCGCCGCGCATGCGCAGCTCGAAGTGCAGGTGCGGTCCGGTCGACACTCCGGTCGACCCCACGCGGCCGATCGTGTCGCCCGCCGACACCGAGCTGCCCTTGTTGACGCCGATGCGCGATAGGTGCGCGTAGAGCGACCGCACGCCCAGGGGATGCTCGATGACGACGGTGTTCCCGTACCCGCCGGTGTCCCAGCCGGAGAAGACGACCGTCCCGCGCCCCGCGGCCGCGACCACCGTGCCGGAGGCGGCCGGGTAATCGAGCCCTGTGTGGAAGCGGTTGCCGCGCGGGCCGAAGCGGTCTCCGATCCGCCCGCCGACCGGGTGCTTCAGCCAGATCGGCGAACGCGGGATCGCACCTCGCAGGAGCCGCAGCGTCCGGGGGCCCGCGGTGCCGTCGGGAGTCAGCCCGGCGTGCGCCTGGAAGCGGCGCACCGCGGCCTCGGCGTGACTCCCGTAGCCGCCGTCGATGCTGCCGGAGGGAAAGCCGTGCCAGGCGAGCCGGAACTGCAGCGCCGCGACGTCCCACCCCGAGTCACCGCGGCGGATCGTGCGGCTCCCGTACGCGGGCCGCCCGCGCCTGCCGAGGGCCTCCCTGGTCGCATCGCCGGCCACGCCATCGACGCCGAGCCCCTTGCGCTCCTGGAACCGGCGCACCGCCGTGCGCGTGCCGGCTCCGGCCACGCCGTCGATCGTGTTGTCGTAGAAGCCGGCGCCGCGCAGCGCCACCTGCAGCGCCGCGACCTCCGCGCTGCCCGCCGCGTGGGCCGCTGCCGGCGCGGCGGCCAGGAGCGCGAGGGCGAGCAGCGCTCCTGACCGCACGGTGTCTCTCCCCAACTCTCCTAACCCCCGAATCGCGACTTCAGGGCCGTCACGTTCGCCACGTAGCGCTGCGTGTCGGGCAGCATCCCGAGCTGACGCACAGAGGCGGCACCCTGGTAGTACGCGGCCAGCGCGCCCGCCTCGTCGCCGCCCGCGTCGGCGAGCAGCTGGCGCAGGTACATCACCCCGGCGTGGACGTTGTCGACCGCGGAGTTCGGGTCGAGCCGCCCGCCGGCGAGCCGGTCCTGGATCCAGCTCCACGTGCCCGGCAGGATCTGCATCACGCCGCGCGCGTTGGCGGAGGACACCACTCCGTTCTGGAAGCCGCTCTCCTGCCAGGCGACTGCCGCCGCCAGGGAGGGGGAGACGCCGTGCCCGGACGCGACCTCGCCGATCTGCGGCGCCGTCACGGTGGCCGGCACCGGATTGGGAGCGGCGTCCGGGACCACCGGCGGCTCGGCCGTGGTCGCCGGCGCGGCCTGCGCCTCCGGTGCCGCCGTCGGCAGCTTGAGCGCCGTCCCGACGATCAAGGGCTGCTCGGGGTCGAGCCCGTTCATCCACGCGAGCTGGCCCAGCGAGACTCCGTTCGCCGCTGCGATCCCGGACAGGGTGTCGCCGGCGACGACCGTGTATGCGCCCAGCACCCGCGGCGCGCTGGTCGCGGGTGCCGGGGTCTCGGGTGCCGGCTCTCCGGGCGCCGCCGCCCCCTGCGGCGCGGCGGTGCCGAGCGCGACGGCGGCCTCCGCCTCCGATGGGATCTGGATGGTCGTCCCTGCGACGACCTGGGCGTCCTCGGGCAGCCCGTTGGCGGCCGCCAGGGCCCGTGTTGTGAAGTTGCTTGCCGCGGCGATCGACCAGAGCGTCTCGCCGGGCTGGACGGTGTGCGGTACCTCGGCCTGCGCTTGCGCAGGCACTGCCAGCAGCGCCGCCAGCGCCACGGGCGTACAGAGCCTCGTGAAGCGTTTCAAGTTCGACCTCCGTGTCGAATCGGGGGTGGTCGCGGCGGCGGTGCGACATCCAGAGGATTGCCCGAGATCGCCTGCCTAACCGTCCACTGGACGGATGTGGGGGGTTCAGGGAGGCCCAGGAAGGCGACTACATAGGTATGAGGCAAGGACGCCTGCTGAGGTGGGCGCTGGCTGCTGCCTGCGCCGCCACGATTTCACCTGCCACCGTCGCGGCCGCGCCCGCCGCGCCCGGCGAACTGCTCGTGCGGTTCGATCCGGCGCTGCCTGCGAGCGACCGGGCGGACGTGCGGCAGGCTGCCGGCACCCCGGTGGAGCGGGGGCTGCCGCTGCCCGGGCTGCAGCTGGTGCGGGTGCCCGACGGCGATGTCGCGGGGGAACGGGCCGCGCTCGAGCGCTCGCAGGGGGTGCTCTACGCCGAGCCGAACTTCGTGCGCAGCCTGGACGCGACGCCGAACGACCCTTACTTCGGGCTGCTGTGGGGGCTGCACAACACGGGTCAGACGATCAGCGGGACGGCGGGCACCGCGGATGCCGACATCGACGCTCCGGAAGCGTGGGACGTCACGACCGGGAGCCCGGGGACGGTGGTCGCGGTCGTGGACAGCGGCGTCGACGCCGGTCACCCCGACCTCGCGCCCCAGGAGTGGCGTAACCCGGGCGAGAGCGGCGCCGGCAAGGAGACCAACGGCACCGACGACGACCACAACGGATACGTCGATGACTTCCGCGGCTGGGACTGGGTGTCGCAGGACGGCGACCCGGACGACGAGAACGGTCACGGCACGCACGTCGCCGGCACGGTGGCGGCCCGCGGCAACGACGGCCAGGGCGTAACAGGGGTGAGCTGGCAGGCGCGGGTGATGGCGCTGCGCGCACTCGACGAGGACGGCGACGGAACCGTCGCGGACGTCGTGGACGCGTATGCGTACGCCGCCGCGCGGGGCGCTCCGATCGTCAACGCCAGCCTCGGCGCGCCCGGCTTCTCCTTCACGGAGTACGACACGCTGCGCAACCTCCCGAACACCCTGTTCGTGGTCGCGGCGGGCAACGACGGCGAAAGCAACGAGACCAATCCGCACTACCCGTGCAGCTACAACCTCGCCAACATCGTCTGCGTCGCTGCGAGCACCAACCGGGACGGAATGGCCAGCTTCTCGAACTACGGCGCGACGACGGTCGACCTCGCGGCCCCCGGCCGCAACATCCTCAGCGCGTGGCCGGGAGGCGGCCACCAGTACGCAAGCGGCACCTCGATGGCCACCCCGCACGTGGCGGGCGCCGCGGCGTTGCTCCACTCCCACTTCGGGGGCGTGAGCGTCGCCGCCCTGCGCCATGCGCTGCTTGCGGGCGTGGAGCCGAAGCCGGCGTTCGCCGGAAAGACGGTCACCGGTGGCCGTCTGAACGTGCGCCAGAGCCTGGGCGTGCCGCTGCCCGCACCGCCGCCGCCTTCCGCCGCACCCCCCGCGGCCGACCAGACCGACCGCGTCCCCCCACGGGTGGTCGTCGCGCTGACCGGGTCGAGGCGCCTGCGCACCGTCATCCGCCGCGGTCTGAAGACCGTCGTGCGCTGCTCCGAAGCATGTGTCGTGCGCCTCGACACGTTCGTCGCGCGCAGCACCGCCCGCCGGCTCGGCATCATCACGGGCGAGTCGCGCAAGCGGGTCGGCAGCGCATACGCGCGGCTCGCGTCGGCGCGCCGGAAGGTCGTGGTCGTGCGTCTCGGCCGCAGCGCCGCCCGCCGCCTCAACCGCGCCGCGCGGCGCGGTCGCCCCGAATCCCTGCGGCTCGAGCTGCGGACCCGGGCCGCCGACCTGGCCGGGAACCGCCTCAGCACGACGCGCGCCGTGCGTCTCCGCTAGGGACCGGTCTCAGCGCGGATCGGGGGCTTCGCCCCAGGCATGCGCGGTCTCCGCGTCCACGTCCGCTGCCAGCGCCTCGCCCTGCCCGTGGTGGAAGCGCCGTCGCGCGCGCACGCCCGCGACCGCCAGGAGCACTGCGGCCGCGAAGGCCACCAGGAAGCCCCAGCGCAGGTCGTAGTCCAGCGTGCGGTCGGCGATCACGCGCGCGGGCGGATCGATGATTCGTGCGATCACGAGCACGCAGCACCAGACTCCCGCTCCCGCGATCAGCGTGCCGTCCGCGAGCGGCAGGTGGAAGCCGCGGCCCTCGGCCCGGCCGTACAGCAGGAGCAGCACGGACCCGGCGGCAAGCATCAGTGCGAGCTCGATGAACGTGAACCGGTTCACGGCCCAGTACGAGAGGCCCGTGAGCGGGTCGCGCCACCAGGGCAGGAACAGGCTCGCGAGAATCCCGAGCGCGGCGAACCCCGCGAGCCGCTCCTCGGGCGGGAGGCTGCGGGCGCCACGGGCGACCGCGGCCCGGAACCCGCGGGACTCCGCGTCACTCAATCGGTATGTCCTCGACCGGCGCCGCGCCGGCGCGCTGCGATTCCAGGTGGCGGATGTAGTGGTCGATCAGCGCGCGGGCCGCCAGCAGGCCCTCGCGCTGCAGCGCCTGCCAGTGCTCCTGGAACTCGGGCGGCGCGGCAGCCCGCAGCACGTCCGCGCCGCGGCAGATGGGGCAGAAGGCGACGCACTGGTGCTCGACGCGTGCGCCGCCGCCGGGCGGCTGTCCGCCTCCCGGGGGCGGCCGGTCCTCCCAGGAGGAGAACGGGTCGTGCGGGATGTCGCCGAGGCCGGAGAACGGGTCGTCCGGGATGGGACTGGTCACACGGCCTCCCGAGCGGGCATCGAGGGATGCTGGGCAGGTGGCTCCTGGCGCGCGAACCGGATCCGCAGGGAGCCGCCCTCGAGCTTCGCCTCGCGCGGGCGGAAGGACGCGAGTGCGGAGGGCAGCACGATGTTGCGCTTGTGGCCGCCGACGCGCACGACCAGCTCCAGCCCGATCTTCTTCAGGTCGATCTCCGCCTTCTCGACGAACGGGACCCGCAGCCGCAGCTCGGCGCTGTCGCCGTCCATCACGAGCTCCTGGCTGAGGTCGCGATACAGCACCTCCTGCGGCTCGTGCTCCTCGAACACGGCATCGCACAGGCGCCCGAGCATCTGGTTGCCGAGCACCTCCTGCTCGAAGAACGGCGCCCGCAGGACGGGCACGGGGTCGAAGGCCTGCTCGACGAATTCGAGCTGCTCCTGCTGCACCGCCCGCCACGCGGCGAAGTACCCGTCGTCGACGTCCGCGGGGAAGACGCGGTTCACGACCACCGCGTCGGTCAGGTACCCGTACAGGTTCAGGTACGTGAACGTTCGCTGCGCCTCCTTGATCACCATGCGGTCGGGGTTCATCACGAGGCGGATGGAGGAGTGGGACCGGTCGCGCAGGATCTCGCTCATCTCGATCAGGTTGGTGACGAGCAGCTCCACCTCCGAGAGCACGTCCTTTCCCGGCAGCGGCAGGTCGAGCATCGTGCGTGCGATCGGCCGCGCCGCCGTGACGAGGCGCTTCTCCCACGGGAACACCTTGTCGAGCCACCACCGCGCGACCTCCGGGAACGACAGCAGCCGCAGGGTCTCGCCCGTCGGTGCGCAGTCCACGACGATCACGTCGAACTCGCCCGACTCGTGGTGGCGCTTGAGCTGCAGCAGCGAGAAGATCTCGTCCATCCCGGGGGGCACGGTCAGCTCCTCGGCCAGTATGCGGTCGACGCCGCGGTCCGAGAGCAGGCCGCCGAGCCACCGCTGCACGGCGTTCCAGTGGCGCTCGAGCTCGGCCTCCGCCTGGACCTCCTGGCCCCACAGGTTGCGGGCGACCGGGGTGGGCAGCGACCCCAGCCGGGTCTCGAGCGAGTCGGACAGGCTGTGCGCCGGATCGGTCGACATGATCACGGTGCGAAGGCCGCTCCGAGCCACCTGAAGGGCGGTGGCCGCCGCCACGCTCGTCTTGCCGACCCCTCCCTTGCCGGTGTAGAGGATCGTGCGGGGTGTCATTCGCCGCGATTCTACGCTCCTGCCCGCTCCGCGTCCGGCGGATAGTCTCACCGGAATGATCCTGGTCACGGCCTCCGCCCGGTTGCGGCCGGACACGCGCGCCGAGGCGCTGGCCGCCGCCACCCGGATGCAGGCGGCGACCACCGCCGAGCCGGGCTGCGACGAGTACGGCTTCTGGATCGCGGTCGACGATCCCGACCGCATTCTCCTGTTCGAGCGCTGGGCGGACCAGGAGTCCCTGGCAGCGCATCTCGCGGCGCCGCACACGCGCGAGTTCGGTGCTGCGATCTCGACGTACGCGGACGGCCCGGTCGCAGTGACCCGCTTCGAAGTGGCGCAGGCCGGCCCGTTGCGCTGATGCCGACGCTCGGCCTGTTCGCCACCAACATGGGCGTTTGCGCGACGGCCGAAGGGGCGGAGCGCATCGGCACGCTGGCGGAGGCGCTCGGCTTCGACTCGCTGTGGATGGGGGAGCACGTGGTCGCGCCGAGCCCGTGGGTCGCGCCTTCGCCGATCCAGCCGGACTACCCGATCCTCGACCCGCTGGTCGCGCTCGGCTTCATGGCCGGGGTCACGCAGCGCGTGCGCCTCGCGACCGGGATCCTGATCCTCCCGCAGCGCAACCCGGTGGTGCTCGCAAAGCAGCTGGCGACGCTCGACGTGGTCAGCCGGGGGCGGCTCATGTTCGGGATGGGGGTCGGGTACCTGGAGCCCGAGATGAGCGCGGTGGGCGTGCCGATGGAGGGCCGTGGCGCGCGTGCCGACGAGTACCTGCAGGCGATGCGCGCGCTGTGGGAGGAGGACGCACCGGCTTTCAGCGGGCGCCACGTCGAGTTCGAGGGAGTCGATGCCCACCCGCGTCCGCTGCAGCGCCCGCTCCCCGTCGTGGTCGGCGGACACAGCGCGGCCGCGCACCGGCGGGCGGTGGCGCACGGCGACGGGTGGTACGGCTACCTGCTGGACCGCGAGGCGGCGGCGCGCCAGGTCGCGTCGCTGCGGGAAGCGGCGGCGAACGCGGGCCGCGACCTCGACGGCTTCACGATCACGGTCAGCCCGGCCGAGCGACTCGGCCCGGACAGCGTGCGCGCGTTCGGAGAGCTGGGCGTCGACCGCCTGGTGCTCGTCCCGCGCCTCGAGCTCTCGCTCGCGGACCTCGAGGAGTACGTGCGCGCCCGCGCTCCGGAGCGCGTGGGCGCCGAGCCGGCCGGCTGAGGCCTACCGGACGCGGGCCTTGCGCTTGGGCGCGCCTTTCACGCGCACCTCGCCGGAGGCCGACGCGGAGTTGCCCACCAGGTCGCGCGCGAACAGCGTGTAGGTGTAGGTCCGCTCGTTCGTGACGCGCGGCGGCACCCAGCGGATGTAGCGCTCACCGTGCGGGAACGACGCGCTCGTCGACAGGTACGCGCGGCCGCCGTAGCGCACGACGATGCCCACTCGCCCGACCTTGGAGAGGTTGAAGCGGAACCGCACGCCCCTGCCGGCCACCGCGGGCGAGGGCACGGCGCCGTGCGGATCCACGGTCGGGTCCTCCTTGAAGTACCGCGTGAAGTGCTCCGACGCATCGCAGTACACGGGCACCTCCGTCGCGCGGCACAGGTTGCGCGCGAAATCCCGGTTGAGCGTGTGGTAGTTGACGCTGGCCTCGGGGCCCGGCTTCCACGATGGCCGCGAGTACAGCGACCAGGCGCCGGTGTCGAAGCTCGGCAGGCGCTCCCGCGCCGCCACGTCGCCGGCCCTGAAGCGCTCGATCGCCGCCGTGTCAGCCGGTGCGAACTCCGTGTAGGTGCGGATGCCGTTGACCGCCTGGAGGTGGCCGTTCAGCACGTACAGCCGCGGGTCGAAGCTGTACAGCGCGTACCAGTCGCCCGCGCTCTGGGGCACGCGCACGCCCTTCGGGGTGCTGAGGTCGAACGCCCCGCGGGCCCGCGCGGCGACCTCCAGCAGGGCCGGGTCGGCGAGGCGGTTGCTGGCCCGCGCCAGCGCCTGCATCGCCGTCCCCTGTGCCATCCCCGAGATCCACGGCGGCAAGCCTCCGCCGAAGGAGAAGTAGTACTCCCACGTGAGGAAGCCGTTGCGCTCCACCGCGAGCTCGACCAGGTCGTCCGCCAGCGAGCGCAGGTCGGTGTTGCGCTTCCCCTGCCAGTAGCCGTTGAGCTTGCCGAAGTTCGCGAGCGGATGCAGCTGCAGGCCCTTGCCGGGGAAGTACTGGAAGATCACGCGGCTGCCGCCCAGCTGCAGGCGCGCGCCGGACCCGGGCGGCCCCGCCTTGGCCCACCAGTCGCGGTTGCGCTGGAGGATCAGGAACATCGGCGCCAGGCGCGCGGTCAGGCGGCGCTGCCGCGCGAACCGGCGCACCGTGTCGATGACGTAGGTCAGCTCGGCGCGCCGGCCTCCGGACAGGAACTTCCGGGTCCTCAGTGCGGCGGAATAGGTGGACAGGTAGGAGGAGCGCTGGTCCTCGTCGATGGTGCCGCGCTCGAAGGCGCGCGTGATCGTCGCTCGCACCGGGTCGGGCGCAGCGCCGGCCGGAACTGCCGTGGCGCCTGTGGCCAGCGCGCAGGCGGCCAGCGCGGCGGCGAGTAGCCGGAAACCGCCCGCGGGCACGTATCGAATGGCGCATGCAGGAGGCACTTTCTGTATGTTGACCGCCGGTCGAGGGCTGAGCGCTGGTTGCACGGTGTGATGCACGCGCAGGCGCGGACCGAAAAGCCGTCGAACCAAACGAATCTCCTTGTTCTCCCGCCTCAGACGCTCTTCCAGGCTTGTCCTGCCGGTGGCGACCCTCGCCGCGGTGCTCGGCCTTGCCGCCTGCGGCGGTGACGGCGGCAGCGGCAGCGACGAGAACGCGACGACGGTCATCAACGAGACGTTCAGCAGCCGCAAGAACGTCAACAGCGGCAAGCTGGACATGAGCGTGACGGCGCAGCTCGAGGGCACCGGCGCCGCGGCGCAGCTCGACGACCCGGTCACGATCAAGCTCGCGGGGCCCTTCCAGAGCCGGGGCAAGGACGCGCTTCCCGAAGTTGACCTGGATCTCAGCGTGAGCGGCGGCGGGCAGACGTTCACGGCCGGCGCGCTGACCACCGGCGAGGCCGCCTTCATCAGCTACCAGGGGACGGACTACCGCGTGCCGGACAACCAGTTCCGGCGGTACAAGCGCCAGATCGAGCGCGACGCCAAGCGTGACAACCAGGACAACAGCTTCAGCTTCGCGCAGCTCGGCATCAACCCGCGCGACTGGATCGAGAACCCCAAGAACGAGGGCACGCAGGACGTCGGCGGCGCGAAGACGATCCACGTCTCCGCCGACGTGAACGTGGCCGCGTTCGTCGACGACCTCGACAACGTGCTGCGCCGCGCGTCGAGCCTCGGCGTGCAGAACCAGCAGCTTCCGCAGGACCTGACCGAGCGCCAGAAGAAGCAGCTCGAGGAGGCCATCCAGGACGTGCGCTTCGACCTGTGGACGGGCGAGGAGGACAAGATCCTGCGCCGGATCGAGGTCGAGTTCGGCTTCGATGTGCCGCGCGCGCTGCGCGAGGACACGCAGGGCGTCGAGCGCGGCAACGTGAAGATGGCGCTCGAGATCGCGGACGTCAACCAGGAGCAGACGATCAACCCGCCCAGCGACGCGCGCCCGCTGTCCGAGCTGCAGAGCACGCTCGGCCTCGGATCGCTCGGCGGCCTGGGCGGCTCCGGCGACAGCGGCGGCTCGTCCGGCGGCGGCTCCGGGGGCGGCGGTTCCTCGGGCGGCGGCTCGTCCGGCGGCGGTGCGGGCGGCGGGAGCGATCTCGGCTCGGGCGGCGGCAGCTCGGGCCTCGACAGCAGGCGCTCCCAGCGCTATCTCGACTGTCTCGGCGAGGCCAAGCGGCCCGCGGACATCGAGAAGTGCGCCGCGATCCTCGAGGAGTAGAGAAAACCGGATTTCGCTGAGTCGCGAATCCGGGAGCTCCGTGGTGCGGTCCTTCGCTTGGTCGCGAATCCGGGAGCTCCGTGGTGCGGTCCTTCGCTTGGTCGCGAAATCCGGGAGCTCCGTCGTCCTTCGCTTGATCGCGAATCCGGGCTCCGGGGTGCGCAAGTCCACGCGCGGCGGGCCGGCCGCGGCTAAAGATCTGGCTCCGCCTGCCGAGGGGTTCTGAGAACCATGAACGTGAACCTCCCCACGGATATGCAGCGCCTCGCGCCGCTGCTCGCGGTGGCCGTACTCGCCGTCGTGGGCCTGTTCGTCGTCACGCGCGGGCTGGGCGGAGAGGAGACCACCGTCCCGCCGAACCCCGCTCCGGCGAAGACCAGCCCCGCGAAGCCGGGCGGCTCGGGGAACAAGGCCGCACCGGAGACGGGCTCCTCCGAGAGCCGGCCGGCCGCCAAGCCCTCCAGGCGCTCCTACATCAACTGCGTCCAGCAGGCCACGGACGCCGCGGCGCTCGAGCAGTGCCAGGCCCTGGTCCCGTAGCAGCGGCTTCAGTTACGCGCTGACCGGCTCGACGTCGAAGTTCCGCTCGTAGAGCTCGGAGACCCGTTCGAGGTCCTCCGCGGTGAGGTCGGGAGCGTCCGACGCCGCGGCCCACTCCTCGAGGTCCTCCGCATTCGACACCGTCGGCAGCACGCACGCGATCGCCGGCTGCGCGAGCACGAACCGCAGCGCTGCCTGCGCCATGGTGATCCCGTGCTCGTCGCACAGGAAGCGCAGGCGCTCCACCTTCTGCAGTCCCTCGACGAGCCATTCCCGCGGGCGGTGGCTGCGATGGTCGTGCTTCGGGAAAGTCGTCTCCAGCGTGTACTTGTCCTCGAGCAGGCCGCTTGACGTCGGGACCCGCGCCAGCACGCCGGCGCCCTTGCGCTCCGCGGCGGCCAGGAAGTCCCGCCCGGGATCCTGCTCGAGCACGTTGTAGACGGTCTGGACGGAGGTGATGCGGTGCTCCTCGAGCGCGCGCAGGCCCTCTTCGCGCCAGCCGATCGCCGGGCCCAGCGCGACGCCGTAGTGGCGCAGCTTGCCCTCGTCCTTCAACCGCTCCAGCTCCTCGAACAGGTCGTCGCGCTCGATTGCGTCCATGCGCGGGTTGTGGAGCTGGTAGAGGTCGACGTGGTCGGTGTCCAGGCGGCGCAGGCTGGCCTCCAGCGAGCTGCGCGCGTGCGCGGGCGACCAGTCCTGCGGGCGTTCGCCCTGCGAGTGCTCCTGGCGGCCCTCGTCGAGCACGTACCCGAATTTGGTCGAGAGCTGGACGGAGTCGCGCGGGACGCCGGACAGCGCGCGGGCGACGATCTCCTCGTTCTTGCCCTTCCCGTACACGTCTCCCGTGTCGAAGAACGTGATGCCGAGCTCCAGCGCGCGGTGGATCAGCCGGACGCCGTCGTCCTGGCTCACGTCTCCCCACCAGTTGGAGCCGAGCGCCCACGTGCCGAAGCCGATCTCGGAACAGCGCAGGCCGGTCGTGCCGAAGCTACGGGTTCTCACTGGGCCTCAGTCTAGCCTGACGGCCTTCCTCGTCCGGGCTCTTGCCCCGGCGTGCATCCCGGCGGTCGGCGATCACCGACGCCACGATGCCGCCGGCCAGCAGGGCGAGCACGGCGCCGAGGTTGGCCAGCGGCGACACCTTGTAGATGTCCTCGATCAGGAGCTTGACGGCGACGACCGCCAGCACGATCGCGATCGTCTCGTCCAGGTAGCGGAACCGCACGATCAGGCTCTCCATCAGCACGAACAGCGCGCGCAGTCCCAGCAGCGCGAACACGTTCCCCATCCAGATCAGGAGCGGGTCGCGCGTGATGCCGAACGCGGCCGGGATGGAGTCGATCGCAAAGGCGATGTCGGCGAAGACGATCGCCGCTAGGCACAGGAACAGCGGTGTCACGTGCCGCTGGCCGCGGATTCGCACGAACCAGTGCTTGCCGTGGTACTCGCCCGTGACGGGGAACACCTTGCGCACAAGTCGCACGAAGAGGTTCTTGTCGGGGTCGACGTTCTCGGCGACCCCGCGGAAGATCCGGTAGGCGAGGATGAGCAAGGTCGCACCGAGGATGTAGATCACGAAGTGGAACTGCTCGATCAGCGCGACGCCGCCGAGGATCGCCAGTCCCCGTAGCGCCAGCGCAGCCACGATGCCCCAGAAGAGCAAGCCCGCGCGGTACTCCATGGGCACGCCGAAGTACGCGAACAGCAGTAGGAAGACGAACAGGTTGTCCAGCGACAGCGAGCGCTCGACCAGGTAGACCGTGGTGTATGTGATGGCGTCCTCGGGCCCCTCGAAGGCCAGGACGACGAGCGCCGCCAGCAGGCTCAGGACGAGCCAGCCGATCGACCAGAGCAGGCCCTCGCGGAAGCTCGGCTCACGTCCGCGGGCAAACAGCTTCAGGTCGATCCAGAGGAAGACGACCAGCGCCCCGCCGAGGGCGAGCACGGGCAGGATGTCGCTCATCCCGGGCCTCCGGTCACGCCTGCCGCCCGATGCGGCACACTTCCGGCCCCATGTCGACGGGCCACTCCTCCGAGCGGGCCTCCATCGGGCGCTTCCTGCTGAGCGCCGACGGCTGGCCGTACCTGCTGGTGCCGCTGATCCCGGCCGCGATCGTGCTGGAGCTCACGCATTCCACGCCGACCGCGATCTTCGTCGCCGCGGCGCTTGGCATCGTGCCGACGGCTGCGCTGATGGGCAAGGCCACCGAAGAGCTGGCCGCCCGCTCGGGGCCCGGCATCGGGGGCCTGCTGAACGTCACCTTCGGCAACTTCCCGGAGCTGGTGATCGCGTTCTTCGCGCTCATCGAAGGGCTCCAGGAGGTGGTCAAGGCTTCGATCATCGGCTCGATCATGGGGAACATTCTGCTGGTGCTGGGGGCGTCCATGTTCATCGGGGGGCTCAGGCGTGACCGGCAGACGTTCAACCGCACGGCGGCCAGCGCCCAGTCCTCGATGCTCCTGCTGGCGCTGGTCACGCTGATCATGCCCGCGGTCTATGAGCTGGTCGCCGGGGGCCGGCTGCCGGCGGTGAACGAAGACCTCGTGGAGTACGACTCCACCGTCGAGCACCTGAGCCTAGCGGTCGCGATCGTCCTGATCCTCACCTACATCGGCGGGCTGATCTTCTCGCTGCGGACGCACCGCGACCTGTTCAACCCGCCCTATGAGCAGCACGCCGCCGGCTGGACCGTGCGCCGCAGCGTGATCGCACTCGCGGTGGCGGGCGTGCTGGTGGGGGTGATGAGCGAGGTGCTGGTCGGGTCCATCTCCGAGGCGGCGGAGTCGATCGGGCTGAGCGAGTTCTTCATCGGCGCGATCGTCGTCGCCATAGTCGGTAATGCCGCCGAGCACTGGGTGGCCGTGCTCGTGGCCGCCAAGGACAAGATGGACCTGGCCGTCAACATCGCGGTCGGCTCGAGCGTCCAGATCGCGCTGTTCGTGGCCCCGGTGCTCGTGCTGCTGTCGTTCGTGTTCGGCCCCGAGCCGATGCCGCTGGTGTTCAACGGCTTCGAGCTCGCGGCGGTGGTGCTCGCCGTGCTGATCGCCGACCGCATCACCGCGGACGGGGAGTCGAACTGGTTCGAGGGGCTGCAGCTGCTGGCGGTGTACGTCGTGGTCGGGCTGGCGTTCGCGTTCGCGTGAGCGGCGGTTAGTCCTCTCGACCGACCTCTTGGTCGTCTTCTTCGTCGACGTCGGAGTCGTCGAGCTCGTTCGCAGTCGCGGTGACGCTGCGGGCGCCGCCGGGGTGATAGTGCGTCTGGAACGCCAGCAGTAGCTCGTCGCGGCGGTCCTCGTCGATCGGGACCTCGTCCGAGATCGCGACCCAGTCCGATCCCTCGTAGTCCTCCATGTTGAAGATCTCGCCGTCGATCTCGGCCGAGTCGTCGACGACGATCAGGACCTCGGTCTGCGGGTTGAGCCACACACCGGGGCGGGTGACCACGTCTTCCAGCGGGTGACTCTCGGAAGGCATAGGCGCGTTATATACCCAAAGCGCCCGCGACTGAACAATCACGACAGATCTCGTAACTGGCGATCCACCTCCGCCTCCACGTCGAGCACCGGCTCCCCGCGGGCGGCCCGCCGCTCGTTGCGCGCTACCACGAGCTGGCGGACCTCCTCCCTGAGGGCGGCGTCCTGCTGGTCCGCCTCGGGCTGGGCGGAGGGGTCGAGCGCCAGCAGCCGGCCCACCTCCGCGTCCACGTCGAGCGGCGGCTCCCCGCGCGCCACCCCACGATCGTGCCGGGCCTGCACCAGCTGGCGGATCTCGGCCTCCCGCTCGGCCACCGCGGCGGGGCTGTTCGGCGCCGGGGCAGGCCGGGGAGGCCGCTCGTCGATGGCCATCTCACCGCGCCCGAGCTGCTCCAGGATGCCGAAGGCGCCGGCGAAGAGGACCGCCGCGATCGGCGCCACGACCAGCACCACGATCCAGATGACGGTGCCGAAGTCCACGTCTCCAGTGTCGCATCGGCAGACGAGGCCGCGAGACCGTCCGGTACGATGTTGACTCACCAATCAGTCGTCTGGCCCCTTAACTCCGCCGGCGACCCGAGCCCGCTGTCCGACAAGGAGCCTTTCACGTGGTTGATCTCACGCTTACCGACGAGCAGAAAGACCTGCGCGAGCTGGCGCACAACTTCGCCGAGAAGGAAATCCGCCCGGTTGCATGGGATTACGACCGGGACGCCACCTGGCCGCAGGAGATCATCGAGAAGGCTCACGAGGTCGGGCTCATGAACGCCGAGATCCCGGAGGAGTACGGCGGCCCGGGCCTCCACACGCTCGAGGGGTGCCTGATCGAGGAAGAGGTCGGCTGGGGCTGCTCGGGGATCGGCACCTCGCTGATGTGCAACGGCCTCGCGTCCGCGCCCGTGGTGATCGGCGGCTCGGAGGAGATCAAGAAGCACTTCCTCGGCATGCTGGTGGAGGAGCCGAAGCTCGCCTCCTTCTGCCTCACGGAGCCCGAGGCCGGGTCGGACGTCGGATCCATGCGCACGCGGGCCGTCAAGCAGGGCGACAAGTACGTGATCAACGGCTCCAAGGTCTTCATCACCAACGGCTCGCATGCCAGCTGGTACACGGTCTACGCCAAGACCGACCCCGACAAGGGCCACAAGGGCATCTCGGCTTTCGTCGTCCCGCGCGACACGCCGGGCGTGTCGGTCGCCAAGAAGGAGGACAAGCTCGGGCAGCGCGCCTCCGACACGGCGCAGATCACCTTCGAGGACGTCGAGATCCCCGAGGAGAATCTCCTCGGGGAGGAGAACCACGGCTTCAAGCTCGCGATGATGACCCTCGACCGCACGCGCCCCGGCGTCGCCGCCATGGCGGTCGGCATCGGCCGCGCCGCGTTCGAGTTCGCGCGTGACTACTCCAAGGAGCGCGTCCAGTTCGGCGTGCCGATCGCGATGCACCAGGCGATCCAGTTCATGATCGCCGACATGGCGACCAAGGTCGAGGCCGGCCGCCTGCTCGTGTGGCAGTCCGCCGCGCTGCTCGACCAGGGCAAGCGCAACACGCTGGCCGCGTCGCACGCGAAGCGGTTCGCCGCCGACTCCGCGATGGAGATCGCGACCGACGCCGTGCAGGTCTACGGCGGGTACGGGTTCATCAAGGAGTACCCGGTCGAGAAGCTCATGCGCGACGCCAAGATCATGCAGCTGTACGAGGGCACGTCGCAGATCCAGCGGCTCGTGATCGCGCGCGAGGTGCTGATGCCGCGCCGCGTGGACACGCCTGAGATGGCGACCGCGGCCGCGAGCTAGCCCGGGCGTTCAAAGGCGCCGTCATGGCGCAGCCGGTCCCATCCGGCGCCCGCCCCCGGCGCGTGATCGCGGTGCTCGGCATGCACCGCAGCGGCACCAGCGCGCTGACCGGCTCGCTGGAGCAGCACGGCCTGTTCCTGGGCGAGGTCAGCACCGCGGACCGCCACAACCCGAAGGGCAACCGGGAGGCGCGCGAGATGCGCGTGCTGAACGAGGCGGTGCTGCGTGCGAGCGGCGGCGCGTGGGACCGGCCCCCGGGCGCCGTCTCGTGGCGCCCCGAGCACGAGGACCGCGCCCGCGCGCTGCTCGCCGAGCATGCCGGGCGCCCCCTGTGGGGCTTCAAGGACCCCCGCGTGCTCCTGACGCTGCGGGGCTGGCTGGAGCTGGTCCCGGACCTCGAACGCGTCGGCGTCTTCCGCCATCCGCTGCGCGTGGCGCGGTCGCTGGAGCGCCGGAACGGCATGAGCACGGAGAACGCGGTGGCCCTGTGGCAGGCGTACAACGAAGCGCTGCTGTCCGAGCTGCGGCGGCAACCCTTCCCGCTCGTCTGCTTCGACGAGGAGCCCGGCGTCCTCTCGGACAAGCTGCTCGCGGCGGCGCGGGCGCTGGGCCTGCAGGAGGGCCCGGCTGCCGAGCGATTCTTCACGCCCGACCTGCGGCACGCCGAGCCGGTCGAGGCGGCGCCCGCGCCTGCCCGGGCGCTCTACGAGGAGCTGCGCGCCCTGGCGCTGTAGCCGCGTCGCCGACTGGCTGCGGGAGCGGCCCGCCCCGACCCTAGAATGGCCGGGAGCCATCGCAACACAGCCCGAAAAAGACCCGCGCCGGGCCAGGGGCCAGGCGGAAGCCGCCCGCGCCGCCGCGGGCAAGGCCGCGCGTGCCGCGGACGTCGTGGGCCAGGTCCGGCGCGGCCGGCCCTCAGACGTGTTCGGCGGCGAGCTGCGCCGCCGGGACGTCTTCACCCTGATGGTCCTGCACCTGATCGCGCGCTCCGAGTCCGGCGCCTCCTACGGGAACCAGCTGATCGAGCAGATCCAGGAGATCACCTCGGGCGCGATCAGCCTGAACCCGAACACGATGTATCCGCTGCTGCGGGAGCTGGAGAGCGGCGGCTTCGTCGAGGGCCGCTGGGAGCATCCCGAGAAGCGGAGCAGGCGGATGTACACGCTCACGGCCAGCGGGCGCGAGGAGTACGCGCGGCTGCGCAGCGCGCTGGAGCCGTTCCTCGATCAGATCGTGCAGAGCATCTCGCTGATCAAGCAGGAGATCTACGGGACGAAGAGTCCCTGACGCGCAAAGACGGCGTTTGGCTGCGTCCCGCTGTCGCCGTCCGGTCCGCCGTCCAGCACCTCGAGCGCGCCCAGCTCCCAGACCGAACGAGCTCCCTCCGGCACCGTGCCGGGCAGCACGGCATCGAAGCTGCTGGTGAGCGAGCACGACCCGCCGGTCGCGTCGCTCGCGGTCTCCGTGCACGGCACGGTCGCCCGCAGGGGGATGTCGACCGCCGTCGCCGGCTCGTCCAGCTCGGTGCCGTTGCGCCGGTCCGTGATGCGCACGTTCGCGACCGCCTGCAGGTCACCGGCGTAGTCGGAGAGCCCGGCCGCGCGGCGCACGTCGTTCACCGAGACGTGCATGCGCACGTCGGCTTCGTCTGCGGGCGTCACCGGATTGCCCACCGTGACCGCCAGGCGCACCGAGCTGTCGGAGTGGGCGACCCTCCCGTTCGCATCGGGCGTCCCCAGCGTGAGGTCGCCCGACTCGCGCCGCGGGGGTGCGCACGACGGATATGCCAGCGGCGGGCCGTGCTGCCGGTTGGGCTCGGTGCACTCCCTGTACGCGGGCACCAGCGACAGCCGCACCGACTGCGCCTCGCGTGGCCGCGGGTAGCCCGGGTGCGCCGCCGCGCATGCCCGGTGCGGCATCAATGCGTGGGGCTCGAACGGCTCGCCGAGCGGCGCCCCGTCATAGCCGCCGGCCGGCTCGCCGATCCCGAACAGCGCCGCGACGGTGGGCGCGATGGAGAGGTTGCCGGGCCCTGTCTCCGGCCTCGAGAAGAGCTTCACGCCGGGGTCGTAGACCTGCTCGCCGGCGACGCTGGCCGCGGTGGCGCGCAAGGCAGGGTGACCGCCCGTCACCAGCAGCGTCTGATGCTGCGTCGGCGGATGACCGTGGTTGCCGGGCAGGAAGTTGCCGCTGTCGCCGTCGTGCCAGTGCAGCTCCATGAATGCGGTGAAGTCGCCGTTGTTCGCGTGGTCGAGCCCGATCTGGTCGTAGCCCACGGTCGGCACGCCCGGGATCGGGTCCCGCGATGCGATGAAGTCGACGCCGTCGAGGTCGCTCACGAGGCTCGCCATCTCGGCAATCCGGTCGTCGTCCTCGACGTAGACCGAGCCGCTCCCGCCTCCGCCGACGACCGCGAAGTCACCATCGCTGCCGGACAGGGGACCTGGACTGCCCGTGTAGTCGGCCTGGTAGCCCGCTGCCGTGAGCGCGCCCTGCATGTCGACGTTCTGGTTCTGCGGGCCCCAGTCCATGCCGTGGTCCGAGGCGAGGATCAGGACGGTGTCGTCCCACGCACCCGAGGCCTGGAGGTCGTCGATCAGCATGCTCAACTGCTGGTCGGTGTCCTCGATGGCGCCTTGCCGGGCAGGTGTCGAGAGTCCGGACGTGGCACCGCCGACCTCATCCGCGTGTCCCGCGCGGTCGATGTCGCCGAGATTCACGAACGCGAACTGCGGCAGGGTCGCGGGCTGTTCCTGGATCCAGGTGCGGAACGCGTCCATCGTGTACGTGTCCGGGATGTGCCCGCTGGCTGGGATGTAGAACGGCGCCTGCCAGTGGAAGTCGGCCTCGCGCTGCGGATTGGGGTCGCCGGGGCGCGGTGCCTCTCCACGGAAGAGGCCGTACAGGTAGTCCTTCGACTGCACCGTCGCCGTCGAGATGGCGGCGCCGCAGGAGTTCTCCAGCCGCGTCACGAGCGTGTCGGCCTCGAGGAGCTCGGGCTCTTCCATGTAGAACCGCTGGGCCGAGCCTTCGTTGGGATACCAGTACTGGTTGCCGATGATGCCGTTGCGGCTGGGCAGCACGCCGGTCATCATCGCCGCGTGGTTTGGCAGCGTCTCCGACGGGAAGACCGCACGCGCCTGCTCGTACCACGTGCCCTGGCTCTTGAGCGAGCTGAGGGTGGGGGTGAGCGCGCCGACCTCCTGGGGCTTGAGGCCGTCCAGCACGACCACGTACACGCGCAGCGGCCCGGGCGGCTCCTGCGCGGCCGCCGGGCCTGCGAGGCCCAGCGTCGCGAGGGCAGCCGCCAGCACGCACAGGCAGGCAACCATCCGACGCTTCATCACTTGGGGTTGAGCATTTCCCGCGACGCCTCCGGCCAAACCGCTACTGAACAGCCGTTCACATTCTCGTAACCGGCGGGCCCCGGCCTCCGCGCCGCCATATACTCGGCGGCGCTTTCCGCCCGACTCGACAAGGAGCCCCGAGCATGTTCGTGTTCAAGACCGCTGTCGTCGGCGCCGGGACGATGGGCGGCGAGATCGCCCAGACGCTGGCTGCCGCCGACCTCCCGGTCGTCCTCAAGGACGTCGACCAGAAGTACGTGGACCAGGGCCTCGCGAAGGCCCGCCAGGTGACCGAAGGCCAGCTCCAGGGCCTGGTCAAGAAGGAGAAGCTGACCGAGGAGCAGGCCCAGCAGCAGCTCGAGCACACGGTCGGGCTGATCACCGGCACCACGACGTACGACGGCTTCGGCGACGTGGACTTCGTGGTCGAGGCGGTCCCGGAGCGCATCGAGATCAAGCGGCAGGTGTTCGCAGAGCTCGACGCTGCGACGCCCGGTCACGCGATCCTGTCGAGCAACACGTCGTCGCTGTCGATCACCGAGATGGGTGACGCGACGCTGCGGCCCGACAAGGTGATCGGCTTTCACTACTTCTACCCGGCGTCGGTGATGCGGCTGATCGAGGTCGTCGAAGGCGAGGAGACCTCCGACGAGACCGTTCAGGCCACGATCAACTTCGTGCAGCAGATCCGCAAGATGCCCATTCGCTGCGGCGAGGTCCCGGGCTTCGTCGTGAACCGGATCCTGAACTCGGCCGCCAGCGAGATCTGGCGCCACAAGGACGAGGCCGGGCTGACCGCGCAGGAGATCGACAAGGAGATCGCGGAGTCGCGCGTGACGCCGATGGGGCCGTTCTTCCTCAGCGACCTGCTGGGACTCGACACGGTCCTGCACGTGGCGGAGCACCTGCACGACTCATACGGCGACCGCTTCTACGTTTCGTCCGACATGAAGGAGCTGGTGGCCTCCGGCAACTTCGGCCAGAAGACCGGCAAGGGTTTCTACGACCACGGCAAGAACGGGAGCTGACATGGAACAAGCAACTGCCACACAGACCAGCCCCGTCGTGGAGCGCTTCACGCTGAAGGCCTTCCTCGAGTCGTGCCTCGTGCTGGAGGAGGGCGTGTCCAGCCTGCGCGAGATCGAGACCGGCATGATGACCGGCGCCGGCATCCTGCCGGGCCCGTTCGCGCGGGCCGACGAGCGCGGGCTGGACGAGATGCTGGTGGCACTCGAGAACGCCGAGCGCGAGTGGGGCGAGAACTTCACGCCTCCCACGATCCTGCGCCGCTTGGTGGCGCAGGGGAGGCTCGGCAAGAAGACCGGGCAGGGCTTCTTCCCCTACCCGCAGCCGGACGCGGACTTCGACCAGAAGGAGACCGTGCTGCTCGAGACACGCGGCGAGGTCGCGATCGTGTGGCTGAACCGGCCTCCCGCGAACCCGCTCAGCCCGCAGGTGATCACCGAGTTCGGCGAGGTCTGGAAGCACTGCAACCAGAGCTCCCAGATCCGTTCCGTCGTGATCGCGTCGACGAACATCTTCACGTTCTCGGCCGGGGCCGACATCAAGGAGTTCACGAAGATGGACGCCTCGGGCGGCGCCGGCCTACTGGACTCGGGCCACGCGATGCTGCGCGAGATGGAGCAGTCGAGCACCACCACGATCGCGGCTGTCAACAGCATCGCGTTCGGCGGCGGCTGCGAGCTCGCCATGGCGTGCGATTTCCGGCTGGCGGCGGAGTCCGCGACCTTCGGGCAGCCCGAGGTCAACCTGGGGATCATCCCCGGCTTCGGCGGCACGCAGCGCCTGCCACGTCTCGTCGGCGAGGCGAAGGCGCTCGAGATGAACCTCACCGGGGACGCCATCCTGGCCGAGGAGGCCTATCGGCTCGGGCTCGCGCACGCCGTGGTCCCGGACCACGAGCTGCTCGACACGGCCCTCAACTGGGCGCGCAAGCTGGCGGCGCAGCCGCCGATCGCGATCGAGCAGATCAAGACGGTGTCGCACAAGGGCGACCTGGACGAGGGCATCGCGGCCGAGAAGCAGGGCTTCGCCGCCGCGTTCGCCTCCGAAGACGCGCGCGAGGGCATCTCCGCCTTCATTCAGAAGCGGAAAGCTCGCTTTCAGGGAAAGTGAGCTTTCCGCAGAACAAATCGGCCGTCGCTTAGCCGCGACGGCCGGTGGTCGAGGGTTCGTGAATCAGTTGACGGGCGTTGAGCGGCTCGCAGCCCTCCTGCGCGAGTCCGGCCGCACGGTCGCCCTGACCGGGGCGGGAATCTCCGTGCCCTCCGGGATCCCCGACTTCCGCTCCCCGGGGACCGGGCTGTGGGAGAAGGTCGACCCGATGGAGGTCGCGCACATCGACGTCTTCCTGAACGACCCGGCCCGCTTCTGGTCGTACTACCGGCCGCGGTTCGGGATGCTCTCCGACAAGGTGCCCAACCCGGCGCACCGCGCGCTCGCCCGGCTCGAGGAGCAGGGCATGCTCGACGCGGTCGTGACCCAGAACATCGACACGCTGCACCGCAAGGCCGGGTCTCGCAAGGTGGTCGAGGTGCACGGCACGATCGACACCGGGTCCTGCTGGACCTGCGGCCGCACCTACCCGCGCGACGACATCGAGTCGCTGTTCGATCCGGAGGGAATTGCGCGGTGTGCCTGCGGAGGCCACGTCAAGCCGGACGTCGTGCTGTTCGGCGAGATGCTGCCCGAGACCGCGATGCTCGAGGCGCACGCGCTCTGCGAACGGGCCGATCTGCTGCTCTGCGTCGGCACCTCGCTCGAGGTCTATCCCGTCGCGGGCCTCCCGAGCGTCACGCGCAGCGCAGGCGGCGCGGTGGCGATCGTGACCAAGGGACCGACGCCCTACGACGCAGACGCCGAGGTGCGCCTCGACGGCGACGTGGTGGAGGAGCTCGAGGCCCTGCTGCGGCTGTTGTGAGCCGCGTCGCGTCCGCGGAGCGCGAGATCGCGGCGCCGGCGCCGGCGATCTTCGCCTACCTCGCGGACCTCGAGCAGCACTGGCAGCTCGCGGATCAGTTCATCGAGGTGGTCAGCCTGGAGCGCCCTCCGGGCGGCGGGCCGGCGCAAGGCGGCGTGGTGCGCATGTGCGGTCCTTTCCGGATCTGGCGCGCGGCGCACACCCGCGTCGTGGAGGCAGACGCGCCGACGAGGCTGTCGGGCAGCGCCGAGGTGGGGGAGGGCACGGTCGCGCGCGTGAGCTGGACGCTGCGGCCCGCAGGCCAAGACACACTGGTGCGGCTGGAGGCAAACGTGGAGCGCGCATCGTTCCTCGACCGGGCGCTGCTGGCGCTCGGCGGCAGGCGCTGGCTGGAGCGCAGGTTCGCTGCGATCCTCCAGACGCTCGAGGCTCGCGTGGCGGCGAGTCCCGGTCAGTCCGTGCCGGCGTAACGGCGGCGCCGCACCGCGCGTTCGAGCTCCGTCACGAGCGCCTCGAGCCGGCCGGCGTCCTCCGCGCTGAGCTCGCCCGAGTGGATCGCGCGCGACAGATGTGTGGCGGTCTCCAGGCGGGTGCCGAGGCCGGGGTCCGCGGCGCCCTCGCGGGCCAGCTCGGCCTGCAGCGCCTCTGCCGCCGCCCGCGCCTGCATGGCGGCCTCGATCATCCTGCCGGCCTCGAGGTCGAGGCGCGCGCGCAGCAGCAGCTCCTCGCTCGGCTGCACGGCCGCGCGGCGGCCGGTGAGGATCCCGGCGAGCTCCTGCTCCGGCGCGAGCATCCTGCGCCGGACGCGCGGGCGCCCGTGCAGCGGCGGCATCAGCACGGCCTCCTCCCAGGCGCCGTCGACGAGCGCCGGGCCGCTGCCGTACCCGACGCGCACCCGCAGGGCCTCGTCTCGCGACACGTCATGGGCGTGCGGGTCGGCGGCGGACACGCGGTAGGCCGAGACGGCGCGGTTCACGTGCACCAGCGCCTCGGCGATCTCGTCGCCTCCCTCCTCGCCGCGGCCGCGGCAGCGGTCGAGCCAGTCGCGGGCCGCGCCGTCGTCCCCGAAGGGCTCCGCCGCGATCACCGTCACGCGCGTGATGGGCACCGGCTCCGGCTGCACGGTGCCGGCCGGCACCCGGCTGGGCCGGCGGCCCCGCCGCGACGAGCGCTCAGCGTGGAGCGCGGAGAAGACGACGACCGCGACGTCCTCGCCGGCGGGGCTACGCTCGAGGTAGCGTCCGTCGGGGGGCCCGAGCCCGAACGGGAAGTCGAGCTGGCAGAACCGGAAGAGCTGGCGGGAAGACGCCGTCGCGGGACTACTCGCCCACGTGGGCGTGGCTAGAGCGCGGCTTGCCGGACGAGCGCTTGCGCTTGACCTTGATCGAGTACTTCGACGGCTTGGTGCGCACGACCGGGTTGCGGATGTCCGCGATGCGGTCCACGAAGCGGTCCCACTGGTTGGCGGACAGGATCCGGCGCGCCGCCCGGCCGAGCTTCGCGTTCGCGCCCAGCAGCGGCCGCCAGCCGATGTGGATGTGATCGGCGTGGTCGCCCATCGCGAAGCTGGGCCCGCCGAGGTCCATCAGGGAGATCAGCTCGGTCGGCTGCATCAGGCCCTGGAGCGTGAGGATCTTGCGCAGCGAGGTCTCGGTGATCGACCCGCGTCCCTGGTTCCCGAGGATCGGCGTGTCGTTGATCTTGGCGATGTCGACCGCGTTGCCCGAGCTGTGGTTGGAGACGTTGCCCCCGGCCGTGTAGTAGCCGTGACCGCACTTGAGCGAGGTGACCGTGGGACGGAGCCCGGACGCCGCCAGGAACTCCAGCGTGGCGAGCACGCGGCGGTCCACCTGGCCCGTGCGGATGTCGAGGCGGCCGCAGGGGTAGAGGTCGATGTCGGAGTTCGCCAGGACCCGGCGGGTCAGCGCCTCCTTGGACATCAGCAGGACCTGGCCGATGCCGGCCTGGTTCACGAGCGCGTTCTTGCCGACCGCGCGGTAGATCGCGGTCGCCTCGAGCAGCTTCCACCCGTCCAGGATCGGCTTGGGGTCGATCCGGGGCGCGCCGCGCCCGGCGGGCCGGATGGCGAAGTTGAGGTGCGGGCCGAGCTTGGAGCCGGGGCCCTCTTCGATCTTGCCGATGCGGCCCAGGACCGTGCCGCCGATGACCTTCGACCCCTTCTTGAGGGTCTTCAGCTTCACTTGAGACGGCTTGAGCCTCAGGACCTTCGAGAAGTAGACCTTGAAGACCTCGAAGCCGGCCTCGTCGAGGAGCTGGCCCGTCTGCTCGGCGGTCTCGCGGTTGCCCGGGCGGCTCGGGTCGGCGAACAGGCGCTCCTTCTCGAGCTCGACCTGCTCGGCGACTCCGGTCGCGGTGGCCGGGGCGTCGGAGGCCTTCTGGAGCGAGGCGTCCGGCGTCGAGCCCGTCCGCTCCCGCTGGCTGCCGGCGCTGGCCGGAGCCTCGGGCTCGGGCAGGTCCTCCTGCCGGCCCGCGTTGGCGGCGCGGAACTCGTCACGCGCCCGCTGGCTGTCGAAGCTCTTCGGCACCGGGTAGCGCTTCGAGACCTTGCCGAGGTGCGCGTACGTGTAGCGGTTGCCGTAGACGTCCTGCAGGATGATGAAGCGGCCGAGCTTCTTGCTCACGCCGATCTTCTTGATGACGCCGTCGTTGGTCGCGATCACCGGGGCGCCGCGACGCGCGTAGATGTTGATCGACCGGCGGCGGTCGTTCGAGTTGACGATCTTGGCCGCGTTGTGACTACGCCGCACCTTCTTGCCGAGGCGGCGCA
>DASRIA010000017.1:0-141325 GCA_035650255.1 Solirubrobacterales bacterium | reverse complement strand
CCCGAACCGCCGGCACGGTCCGCCGCTCGACTCGCCCTCGTGCAACCCGCCGGCACCGGCATCGGGCAACCTGACCGTCGGCACCCCCGACGCCAACCAGAGCCCCGCGAAGTTCGCCGGTTTCACGCGCTTCCGTGTCATCGCCGGGAACCTGGGCACTCCGGAGGACGAAGCAGACGTCGCGGTCGGCGTGTCGCTGACCGACGTGCGGGTCGCGGGCGACCTGTCCGACTACACAGGCGAACTGCTCGTCAAGACGGGGCTGAGGTTGACCGACCGCTTCAACGGCGCCGGCGAGAACGAGCCGGGCACCGTCGCTGACACGTCTCTGGACGTGCCGGTGCAGTGCGCCACGACCGGAGACGCGACGATCGGCGCCGCGTGCTCGCTCAATACGACGGCTGACGCCGTGATCCCCGGCCTGGTCCGCGAGGGCGACCGTACGATCTGGGAGCTGGGCCGCGCCGAAGTCTGGGACGGCGGTCCGGACGGCGACGTCGACACGACGGACAACGACCTGTTCGCAACGCAGGGAGTTTTCGTGCCGTAGACCTGGGCGGGAGGCGCGGGGTCGCCACGGCCTCGCGCGCTCCCTTACCCTTGGAGCTCCGAGGTGGTCAGGCGGTTCCCGGTCCTGGTGTAAAACTCCTCCCGTGGCGATTCTCCCACCCGGCTCGAGGACACCCGGCGCCGTCAACGCCGTGCAGTTCACTCGCGACCCGGTGGGCTTCCTCGAGCGGCAGTGGCACCGGTACGGCGACGCGTTCAGCATCAACTTCCCCGGCTTCGGGCGGATGGCGTACTTCGCTGCACCCGACACCGTGAAGGAGATCTTCACCGGCGACCCGGGAGCGCTCCACGCCGGAGAGGCGAACGCGCGCGTGCTCGAGCCCGCGCTCGGGAAGTTCTCGCTGCTGACGCTGGACGAGGGCGACCACATGCGGCAACGCAAGCTGCTCCTGCCGCCGTTCCACGGTGAGCGGGTGCGCCGCTACCGCGAGCTGATCACCGGCATCGCCGAGCGGGAGATCGACCGCTGGCCGACCGGCTCACCGATGCCGCTGCGCCCGCGCATGCAGGCGATCACGCTCGAGGTGATCCTGCGGGCGGTGTTCGGAGTCCGCGGCGAGGACCGCCTGGCGCGCTTCCGCGCGACGCTCCCGCAGCTCACCGAGGCCAGCGGCGTCGTCATGTGGCTGCCGTTCATGCGCCACAACTTCGGGCCGTGGAGCCCGTGGGCGCGCTTCCAGCGCATGCGCCGCGCGGTCGACGCGCTCGTCTACGAGGAGATCCGCCTGCGGCGCGCCGACCCGGACATGGAGGAGCGCGACGACGTGCTGTCGTTGCTGTTGCAGGCCCGCCACGAGGACGGCAGCCCGATGACCGACGAGGAGCTGCGCGACGAGCTGATCACGCTGCTGACCGCCGGACACGAGACGAGCGCCACGGCGCTCGCCTGGACGTTCGAGCGCTTGCTGCGCACTCCGCACGCGCTCGCGCGGCTGCTCGGCGACCTCGACGACGAGCCCTACCTCGACGCGGTGGTCAAGGAGACGCTGCGCGTGCGCCCGGTGGTGATCGACGTGGCCCGCGTCGCGAAGCGCGACGTCGAGATCGGCGGCTGGGCGATACCGGCCGAGACGATCGTCGTGCCGGCCATCGCGCTCGTCCAGCTGCGGCCCGACCTCTACCCGGAGCCGCAGGAGTTCCGGCCCGAGCGCTTCCTCGGCGAGGACCAGCCACCGGCGTACTCGTGGATCCCGTTCGGCGGCGGCGTGCGGCGCTGCATCGGTGCCGCGTTCGCCCAGGTGGAGGTCAAGACCGTGCTGCGGGCGGTGCTCGAGAAAGTCCGCCTCACGGCGCCGGACCCGGCACCGGAGCGGCAGCGGAGCCGCCACGTGACCCTCGTGCCCTCGCGGGACGCGATGGTCGTGGTTGAGCGGCGTCTGGCCAGCCCGGACAACCGCGATGCCCCGCTGTTGTCCACCCGGGCTTGAAACTTACCCGATAGTCAGTATTATTCCGCGCGCCCGACGTGCCTTGGGAGGGGAGTTCGGAATCGCAGGAGTGCCGTACATACACTGCCCGGGGTGCCGCCTGACCGTCTACGGCGGCATCGCCTACCGGGAGCAGAAGGAGTGCCCGCGCTGCGGATGCCAGATGTCCGAGCGCCCCGGGCCGCTCTTCCGGTCCCTGCGACTCGATCGCGGGCGCGCCGCCGCACCCGGTCAGGGCCGGCGGGTCGCGGGCCCGCCCCGCGGCATCAGTGCCGCCGCCTGACCGCTCCCGCAAGCGGCGGCTGAGCAAGCTGGTCACCAGGCGGCTGGTCAATCCGGTCGTGCGCCGGCTCGTGGACCACGGCCTGCTGTCGCGCACGCACGCGCTGCTCGAGACCAAAGGGCGGAAGAGCGGGCTGCCGCGCCGCGTGCCGGTCGGCAACGGCCTGCGCGGCGACACCTTCTGGATCGTGACCGAGCACGGCCGTCACGCGGACTACGTCAGGAACATCGAGGCGGACCCGCGCGTGCGGGTGAAGGTCGGGCGCCGGTGGCGCGAGGGCATGGCGCACGTCCTCCCGGACGACGACGTACACGCCCGGATGCGGGAGCTGCGCCGTCCGGCAAACGACACGATGGTGCGAGTCGTCGGCTCGGAGCTGATGACCGTGCGAATCGACCTCCAGCCGGCGGACGACAGCGAGCGGGCATGATGCGCGCATGGCGCGCCGCCTGATCGTGGACGGCATGAACGTGATCGGCTCCCGCCCGACGGGCTGGTGGCGCGACCGGCGCGGCGCCATGACCGAGCTGACCGAGGTGCTCGCCGAGCACGCGGCTCAGACGGGAGACGAGGTCGCCGTGGTCCTCGACTCGAAGCCGTTCCCGCTGCCGGACGAGGCCGCCGCGATCGACGTGCGGTTCGCGCCGGCTCGCGGGCCGGACGCCGCCGACGACGTGATCGTGGACATGGTGGCCGCCGACGCCGCGCCCGAGACGCTCGCAGTCGCCACCTCCGACAGGCGCCTGGCCCAGCGCGTGCGCTTGCTGGGAGCGGAGACCATGAGCGCCGGCGCGCTCCGCCGCGCGCTCGAGCATCCGGGCGGCTGACGCCGCGCTGATCAGACGGGGAGCGCCGCGCCCGCCAGCTCGGCCGCGGCGGCCACCGGGTCACCGTGCAGCGGGCGTGCGCCGCACGCTTCGGCCAGCTCGGCGTCGACTCCCGCCCCCGCGAGCCATAGCGGCGCCTCGCCCGCGAGGACGCCGAGCTCCGCGCGGACGGCCTCCAGCCGCCCCCGCGTGAGCGCAACGACGACCACGGCGGCCGGCTGCAGCGACCGGCTGGTGGCGGTCAATGAGTCGAGCGGCGTGTCGGCTCCGAGGTAGGTGATCCGCCAGCCCTGGCCGCGCAGCGCGAGGCCGAACAGGATCAAGCCGAGCTCGTGCAGCTCGCCCGGGGCGCAGGAGAGCACCGCGCGTGGGCCGGTGCCGCGATCCCATCCGCGCGCCAGCCCCAGCAGGCGCCCGCGCAGCACGACGGTGGCGAAGTGCTCCTGGGCGACCGTGGTTTCCCCCCGCTCCCAACGCTCGCCGATGCGCCGCAGGTAGGGGAGGAGCACCTCCCGCGCGACCGTCTCGAACCCGAATCCCGACAGCAAGGCGTCGAGCGCGGCATGCGAGCCGGCGTCATCGAAGTCCTCGAGGGCCGTGCCCAGCGCACCGGCGGCGGCGGTGAAGTCGGCCGCGCCCGGGAGGACCGGCTCCGCGAGCACGATGCGCGCCGCTTCGCCCGCCGGGACGCCCGCCTCCACGCGGGCCTTCATGGCACTCACGCGGGCCTCGTCCGCGGGCGTGTAGAGGCGGTAGTTGCCGTCCGAGCGGACGGGTGCCAGGAGGCCGTACCGGCGCTCCCAGGCGCGCAGCAGATCGGGGCTGACCCCCGTCCGCCGCGCCAGCTCGCCGATGCGCACGCGCCTCTCGACCATGGCCGCAGTATAGGACGAACCTTGGACAGCATCTCCCAAATAATTTCTTGGGAATAGTGATCCAAGCCATGAGGGAGCGCGTAGAGGGCTGTCAAATGCTTGTCCAATCTGAAAGGAGCCACACGATGAAGTCCATGTCAATCCGCCGCCTCCTGGTGGTCCTGGCCTCGCTCGCCCTGGTGGTCGGGCTGGTGGCCGGAACGGCCAGCTCCGGCGCCAAGAGCGAGAAGCCGAAGCGCCAGACGATCGCCCAGACCGCAGCGGGCTCGAACCAGTTCGACACGCTCGTGTCCCTGCTCGGTCAGGCCGGCCTCGTCGAGACCCTGAACGGCAAGGGCCGGTTCACGGTGTTCGCACCGACCGACGCTGCCTTCGCCAAGGTCCCGAAGAGCACGCTGGCCGCACTCGGAGCAGACACGGAGCAGCTGAAGTCCGTGCTCCTCTACCACGTCGCGAGCGGCAAGCTCACCGCGCGGAAGGTGGTCAAGCGCTCGTCGGTCAGGACGCTCAACGGCGAGCGGGTGAAGATCCGCGTCACCAGGAAGGGCGTGAAGGTCAACAACGCGAGGGTCGTGACGGCCGACGTGAAGGCATCCAACGGCGTGATCCACGCGATCGACAAGGTGCTGCTCCCGCCGCAGGACTGAGCACTCCTCCACTCTCCCCCCAGGCGGCCCCGGGATCCTCCCGGGGCCGCCTGCCGTGGCGCCGCGATAGGCTCAGGCAGAGGCGGCTGCATGAGCGACGAGACCGAAGACCTGCGCTCCGAGCAGGAGCGCAAGCAGGCAGAGGAAGAGCGCCGTGCGCGCGAGGCGGAGTCCGAGGACGACACGAAGACGCACGCACGACGGGCGGAGAAGTCCGAGTACCTGCGCGAGAAGCTGGAGGAGCGCGAGCGCTCGGAGCAGCAGAAGTAGATGGCGGAGCACCCGCAACGCGGTGACCGCACCTGCCTGCTCGTGATCGACATGCTGAACACGTATGACCACGAGGACGGCGACCGCCTGGCGGAAAGCGTGCGCGCTGCCGTGCCGCAGATCGTCCGCCTGATCGGGCGCGCCCGCGACGAAGACGCGCCCATCGTCTACGTCAACGACAACCACGGCGACTGGCGCACGCACGCGGAAGAGCTGTCGCGGCGGGCGCTCGCAGGCCGTCATCCGGACCTGGTCGAACCGGTGCTGCCGGGCGACGCGGACCCGTTCGTGCTGAAGACGCGTCACAGCGTGTTCTACTCGACCGCGCTGGAGTACCTGCTCGAGAGCATGGGTGTCGGCCGGATCGTCCTCACGGGCCAGGTCACCGAGCAGTGCATCCTGTACAGCGCCGTCGACGGCTACGTGGGGCACTTCGAGGTCTCGGTGCCGCGTGACGCCGTCGCGCACATCTACGAGCACCTCGCGGACGCGTCCCTGGAGATGATGGAGCGCAACATGCACGCCGAGGTGGGCACCGCCGACGAAATCACATTGAGGAGGAAGTCATGACGCTCGACGTGGCAGGCATGAAGCAGGGGCAGCGGGCGATGTGGGCCGCCGGGGACTACCCCGAGATCTCCCAGCGGATCCAGTCGGCCGCGCAGCACGTCGTCGAGCGGGCGGGCGTCGAAAGCGGCCATGACGTGCTCGATGTGGCCACCGGCAGCGGCAACGTCGCGATCGTGTGCGCGGGGCTCGGCGCGAAGGTGACCGGGCTCGACCTCACGCCCGAGCTGCTGGACGCCGCGCGCGAACGGGCGACCGCGGCCGGCGTGGAGTGCGAGTGGGTCGAGGGGGACGCCGAGGACCTGCCATATCCCGACGGCTCGTTCGACCGCGTGCTGTCGACGTTCGGCACGATGTTCGCGCCCCGCCACGAGATCGCCGCGGCCGAGCTGGTGCGCGTGACGCGCCCGGGCGGGACGATCGCAGTCGCCGCCTGGACGCCGGAGGGCGGCAACGGCCAGATGTTCAAGACCGTCGCGCAGCATCTCCCGCCGCCGCCGGAGGCGAAGCGCCCGACGATGTGGGGTGAGGAGCAGTACATGCGCGACCTGTTCGGCCCGCATGGAGTGGACCTCGAGTTCGAACGCGGAAACGTCGTGTTCGAGTCGGAGTCACCGGAGGCGTGGCTGGAGTACAACGAGCGCACGCTGGGCCCGATGGTGCTCGCGCGCGCGGCGCTCGAGCCGCAGGGCAAGTGGGAAGCGCTGCGCCAGGACCTCGTCGACCTGTACCGGGGGTTCAACCTCAACGACGACGGCTCGTTCAGGGCCGAGGGCGAGTACCTGGTGACCGTCGCGCGCGTCCCTGAGTGACCAGCTTCCCCGCCCAACCCGCATCCCGGAGTGACCAGCTTCCCCGCCCAACCCGGGTGATTGCATCCGGGGTCGCTCTACGACCCCAAACGCTCTCACCATGGCCGGCTGCCGCGTAGCCGCGCCGGGGCCTACGCCCCGGGGCCGCCGGTGAGCGCGTCCTTCGCCTTCTCGAGCGGGCCCTTGCCGAGCTCGGGCACGGCCTGCGTGACCTCCTCCATGCCGGCGCGCACCAGCGTCATCTCGGATTCGAGGTGCTCGACCCGGCGGTCGAGCCGGTCGAGCTTCTCGTTGAAGCCGCGCAGCTCTTCGAGCGCGTGGTCGAGCCGCCGGTTCGCGACGTCCAGCTTCTCGCCCATCGACTTCGAGGTGCGCGTGAGGTCGTGCTCGGTCTCGAGCAGCTCCCGCACCAGCTCCTTCATCTCGCCGATGTCGTCCAGCAGCCGGCGCGGCACGCCCGGGAGCAGCATCAGATC
The DNA here is from genome assembly GCA_035650255.1 of Solirubrobacterales bacterium. GTDB lineage: Bacteria > Actinomycetota > Thermoleophilia > Solirubrobacterales > JBBDJG01 > DASRIA01. Next base: position 134,571 of record DASRIA010000017.1, on the reverse strand, counting down.
GCGGATCATCCAATCGTGCTACCCGGCCGCCGCCGGTCTAAGCGCCCGGTCGGCATACTGCCGACGTGCCGCCAGGCAGCTCCCCCCTCCTCGTGGTCGACGCGCCCTCGCTGCTGTTCCGCGCGTACTACGCCCTGCCCGACAGCATCAAGGACGACAAGGGGCACCCGGTCAACGCGCTGCTGGGGAGCGTCAACATCATGCTGAACGAGATCGCCGCGCACAGCCCGCGCGCCGTCGTGATGGCGTTTGGCCAGGATGCGGCCGACTACCGCGTCGAGCTCTACCCGGACTACCACGCCGACCGCCGCGAGCTCGAGGCGGACGAGAACATCGACCGGCAGTTCGACCTCGCGCCCGACCTGTACGCGGCCTTCGGCTGGGAGTCGGTCAGCTTCCCCGGCCTGGAGGCGGACGACGTGCTGGGGTCCTACGCGCACGCCGAGCGCGAGGCCGGCGGTCGCACGCTGATCCTCACCGGCGACCGCGACATGTTCCAGTGCGTCGGCCCGGACTGCACGGTCCTGTACCTGACGACGGGCAGCAAGGGCGGTGCGGTGCCGGTGGACGAGCAGGAGGTGCGGCGGCGGTACGGCGTGCCGCCTGCGCTGGTCCCCGACTTCATCGCACTGCGCGGCGACCCGTCGGACGGCATCCCGGGCGCGCCCGGCGTCGGGGAGAAGACGGCCGCGGACCTGCTGCAGCGCCACGGCTCGCTGGAGGGCGCGATCGCGAAGCCCACCGCGGAGCGGCCGCGCGTGGCGGCCGCGCTGCGCGACCGCGCCGACGAGTTGCGCGCATACAAGGAGATCGCGACGCTGCGCCGCGTCGAGGTGAAGCCCCCGCGCGACCGCGCGACCGACTTCGCAGGCGGCGCCGAGGCGGCGCGGGGCTTCGGCATGAATCGCCTCGCCGAGCGGCTCGCGGGAGGCGGGGGCGGCGGCCGGAGGGGCCGCTAGGCGACCGCGAGCACCGGCACAGCCGGCTGCGGCATCTGCTCCAGCACGCGCTCGAGCGCCGCGACGCACCGCGCGTCGAGGGTGTGCCCGGCTTCGGCGCGCAGCAGGTCCAGCGCCTGCTCGTGGCTCCAAGCGTCGCGGTAGACCCGCGTCGAGCACAGCGCGTCGTACACGTCGCAGCAGGCGAGCAAGCGGGTCTCGAGGTCGATGTCCTGGCCGCTGCGGCCGTGCGGGTAGCCGGAGCCGTCGAGGCGCTCGTGGTGCCCGAGCACCATCCGGCGCACGTCGTCGCGGAAGCCGCCCAGCTCCATCACGAGCTCCGCGCCGCGCACCGTGTGCGTGCGGATCACGTCGTACTCGTCCGGCTCCAGCGGTCCCGGCTTCTTCAGGATCTCGTCGGGAACCGAGAGCTTTCCGATGTCGTGGAGCAGCCCGCCGATCGCGAGGCTCCGCAACCTGCCCGCGGAGAGGCCGAGCTCCTCGCCGACCTGGACCGAGAGCATCGCGACGCGGCGAGTGTGGCCCTCGGTGTAGGCGTCCTTCTCGGCGAGCCGCTCCATCAGCGCGCGGATGCGGGCGCCCAGGAACGTTTCCTCCGCCCGGACGAGCTCCGCCGCCTGCAGGTCGCCGACGAGCGGGCGCGACTGCGTGGTGCGCCAGACGTCGAGCGCGACCGGCGCGCCGACGAGGACGACACCGACCAGCTCGAGCCCGTGCCCGGCCCACCAGCCGATCTCGCCGTAATTCATCATCAACTGCGGGTAGAGCGCGACGGCCAGCCACGTGATCCCGACCACGACGGACAGGTCCGCCAGGCGGCGGGTCAGCACGAAGGTGCGGACCGCGCGCACGGCGGGCCAGGCGAAGAACGCGAACCCCGCGACCAGCAAGATCACTGCCGGAGTGCTGCCGGCCTCCGGAACCGCGGGTAGCGCATCGGGGGCGAGCAGGCCGACGAGCCCGAAGGACAGGACGGCCGTCACCAGCACGGCCTGCAGCACGAGCAGGCGGCGCACCGCATGCGGGCGTTGCAGCGACGGAAGCGCGGAGAGGGCCAGCAAGGCGGCGCCCACCGGCAGGACCGCGGCGCCGGCGACGGAAATCACGCCGGTCTCCCCGACCAGGATGCCGGGGGTGGCGAAGCCGTGGACCGCCAGCAGCGCGGTCATGACCGTGAACGCGGTGCCGAGCAGCACGGTGCGGCCGTCGTTGCGGCGGGCGCCGGCAACCGTGAGGGCGATCGCCGCGGCCGCAGCGATCGAGGCGCCGACGGCGATGAAGGCGAAGTGGACCCAGCTCGGCGGGTAGTACGTGCTTTCCCCGAAGAAGTGGACGATCGCCAGGGGCAGCGACGCGCAGGCGGCAGTCAACGCCAGGAAGGACAGCCCGCGGTGGCGCAACACCTGCTCCATGCAGTGCCATATCGGCTGCTCCGTCGGTTTCCTGACGGTTCTCGTCGAATTCGGGAGCGCGCTACGCTGGCCCGCCTTGGAGGAGATCGCCCCCGGCATCTGGCACTGGACCGCCTTCCACGAGCGCATCCGCGACCGGGTCAGCTCCTACTACGTCCAGCCCTCGCGGGCCCTGATCGACCCGATGCTCCCGGAGGACGTGGGCCTGGCCTGGTTCGCCGACCGCGGGGTGGACCGCATACTGCTCACCAACCGCCACCACCACCGGCACAGCGAGCGCTTCTCGGCCGCGCTGGATGGCTGTCCGGTGCTGTGCCACGAGGCCGGGCTGCACGAATTCGAGGGCGGCCCGGAGGTGGAGGGCTTCGCCTTCGGCGACGAGGTCGCGAACGGGGTCTTCGCGCGCGCGGTCGGTGTCATCTGCCCCGAGGAGACGGCGCTGCACATCCAGCACGGCGACGGCGCAATGGCGCTGGCCGATGCCGTGGGAAACTGGCCCGGCAGCGGCCTCGGCTTCGTGCCGGACGGTTACCTCGGCGACGACCCGGAGGGCGTGAAGCGCGGCCTCGTGGAGGCGCTGCGCAACCTGCTTCAGTACGACTTCGAGGCGCTGGTGCTCGCGCACGGCGATCCGGTCGCGCCGGGAGGCAAGGCTGCGCTCGCACGGTTCGTGGAGGCCTGACACCGGGTACCCAACGCGGATGACCGTGACCAGACTCGAGACGGAGACCGAGCCCGTGCCGCCGTCGGTGCCGGGCCCCGCCGTCGTGCCGGAGCCGAGCCCGCCGCCGATCCCGGAGCCCACGCCGCAGCCGGTTCCCGAGCCGACACCGCCGCCGACGCCGGAGCCGAGCCCGCCTGCGGTGCCCGAGCCCCAGCCGCCCGCGGGCGTCGCGGAGCGGCCTCCGCCGCGCCCCGGCCCGCCGCTGCCGGACCCGGGCCCCGCGCCCACGCCGCCCGACCCGGCGCCGCCGACTCCGAGCCCGGATCCCGGCCCGCCCCTGCCCGAGCCGCCGCCTTCGATCTAGGGCTACGCCGCGGCCAGCGTGTCGTGCGTCTGCCAGAAGAGCACCGGCGCGGTGCCGAGCCTTCCCTGCGCGCGCAACGCAAGCAGCCCCGTCATCGCCTTCGCGGTGTAGACGGGGTCCAGCGACAGTCCCTCCCGCGTCGCGGCATCCGCACGGGTGCGCTCGGCCTCCGGGGTGGCGTGCCCGTAGCCCGGGCCGAGCCAAGCGGTCTCTGCGTCGAGGTCCGCGGAGCCGATCTCGAGGCCACCGACGTCCGCGCCCCGGCGGCGCAGGAGGTCCAGCGTGCGGTTGGCCAGCTTCGCCACCACGTCCGCGCCCACGGGCGTCCTGTCGTTCACCACGATCCCGACGACTCTCGTGCGCAGGCCGGCGAGGCGCAGGCCCGCCGCCAGCCCCGCCGCCGTGCCGCCCGAGCCGAGCGCCACCACGACGTGCGACGGCTCGGGCAGCGCCCCGTCGCGCACCTGCTCCGCCAGCTCGAACGCCGCCTCCACGAAGCCGAGACAGCCGACCGGGGTCGAGCCGCCCACCCGCAGGAAGTAGGGCGGCCGCAGGCGCCGCAGGTCGGAGTGGCGCAGCAGGATCCACGGCGCGGCCGCGTACGTGCCAACCGTGCCCCGCGTCCTGTAGAGGTGCGCCCCGGACCGCTCGAGCCGGGCCAGCTGCCGCTCTACGTGCTCGTCGACCGGCTGGTCGACGAGCGCGACCGCACACCGCAGCCCGTGCTCACGCGCGTACAGGGCGGTCGCCAGGCCGTGGTTGGTGCCGAGCGCGCCGACCGTCACGATCGTGCGCCGCCCGCGGGCCGCGACGTCCGGCAGGATCCACTCCAGCTTGCGGACCTTGTTGCCGCCGTAGATCGAGCCGTAAGCGCCGTCGTCCTTGACCCAGACCTCACCGCCGGTGCCGGCGGGCAGGGCCGTGAGCCGTCGCACCGGCGAGGGGCCGGTGCCCAGCGGGCTGTGGGGCAGCGTGGCTTGCAGCGCGGGCCAGCGCGCGTGGACGTGAGGCGTCAAAGCTCGTCGACGCCCATCGCCTCCAGCGCCTCGGCTCGGGTGGGATAGGACGCCGCACGGCGCAGGCGGTCGCCCTCGAACTCGTACACCCAGTGGATCTGGAACTCGGAGATGCGGCCCGGGCCGCTGAGGCGGAAGCTGCCGGACGCCAGCACGAGGTTGCCTTGGGAGTGGTAGGAGTACGGCAGCACCTCGAGCAGCTCGCGCTCGCCCTGGAACTCGGCGAAGAACTTGAGCGCCTCTTCGCTGGTCAGCACCTGGCCGCCGGCCGCGTGCGGGCGCCACTCGACCCCGGGGGTGAGCTCCAGCCCGGCCTCGATACCGCCTTCACGAATCGCCTCCCAGATGCGGCGAACGAACCGGATTTGGCTCTCTTCAGACATGCTCAACGCTGCCGCCGACGCCGTCCCCATGGGACGAATTTGCCTGCCAGCGGCGCGATTCTATCCGCGCCGCCCGGCCCGCAGGAGCCCGGCGGCTGCGCTTGCCGCGCCTCATGCGCGCCGCCGCCCGGCGAAGACCACCTTGACCGCCGCTGCCCACCGGTGTAGAAGTGGCGCACCGGCTCGTCTTCGGCTCCCGCGCCGGCGGCCGCCTCATCCCCGGGATGAACGCGGCCGGGGAGCCTGGAGCGGTGACCGCGGCCGCGCGCCGCGGTCACCGCATTCCTGAGGCCCGGGCGGCGCTAGGGTTGCGGCCGTGCGCAAGTTCGAGTTCAGGCGCTATGCGCCCCTCCTGCTGCTCGCGGCGCTGGTGATCACTCCGCTGGCGATCTGGGCGGCCACCTCCGGCGGCAGCGGAGAGGACAAGGAGACCTTCTACGTCGAGCGCTCGGTGGGAGTGAACGGTGAGCCCGAGCTGCTCGTCACCGTCGACGACCCCAGCGTGGAGGTGACGAACGCGCGGTCGACCGTCGAGGTCGAGTGCACCGATGCCGAGGGCAAGTCGATCGTGAAGGGAACACAGCCGTGGCCGTTCGCCCTCGAGCAGGGCTTTCCCCCGCACGCGCACGTCGCGGCATCGGAAGACGAGGTCCAGCAGGCGCGCCGGTGCCGGGTGACCGGCACGAACAAGCAGCTCGTGGCGGACGTGCGGTGATTCGCCTCGCGCTCGTGGCTGCGGCCCTGCTCCTTCCGGCCGCCGCGGCATCCGCTCACGTCGAGATCAAGCCGGCACGCGCGCCCGCGGGCGACGAGGCGCGGCTCACGTTCGAGGTGCCGAACGAGCGCCCCGACGCCGCGACCAGGCGGATCGTGATCCAGATGCCGCCTGGGGTGACGTCCGCGCAGGGCGACGCCCTGCGCGGCTGGCGCCTGACGACTCGCCGCCAGGGCGCGCAGGTGCGGCGGGCAACGCTCACCGCGCCCCGCGGGCGCGAGCTGACCGGCGAACAGCGCGGGCGCTTCCGGTTACGCGTCGGCCTGCCGCGCCGCGAGGGCGCGACGCTCGTCTTCAAGGTGCTCCAGGTGTACGACAGCGGCGAGATCGTGCGCTGGCTCGGCCCCGAGGGGACGAGCGAGCCGGCGCCGAAGCTGAGGCTGACCGCGGCGCGCGAGCCGGCGCCCGAGCCGGTGGAGCCCGAGCCGGACGCGCAGGCCCAGCCCCAGCCACAGGAGTCCGACGACGGCGGCGGGGACGGCGGCGGGGACGTGCCGATCTGGGCCGGGGTCGGCCTGATCCTGCTTGCCGCGGTCGCGGGCAGCGGGCTCGCGCGGAGGCGCAACCGCCGCCGCATGGAGCAGCGGAAGTAGGACACGAAATTCCGGGAAAGCCCCGCTAATTAAGGGATCCTGGCTCTTGAGCCGATCCTGAGTGGAGTGAGGGCAACGGACTCGACAGGGACCGTCGAGGGGTCGGACGAACACCTTCGCCGCGAGATGGTCAGGGCGGGGGTCTTCCTGTCCTACGCGGCCAGCGCCGCGGGCCTCGCCTACGTCGCCGCGACCTGGGACGAGCCGCACCGTGGCCTGATCCTGACGATGTTCGCGGCCGGCTTCGTGAGCGCCGGGGTGATCCAGCTGCTGCCGATGGAGCGGCTCATCCGCAGCCGTTACTCCGACACCTTCTTCCTCACCTGGAGCTCGCTAGTGATCGCGCTGATCGCGATCGCGGTCGCTGCGGACGAAGGCGCGACCAGCCCGCTCACCTACATCTTCTTCCTGCCCATGGTGTTTGCGGCGGTCTTCTACCCGCTGCGCCTCTTCGTGTTCGTGGGCGCGCTGGACATGATCGCGTTCGTCGTCGTGGGCGACCTCTACGGGCATCCGGATCCGACGCAGGTGGCCTTCATCGCCGCGGCGCTCGCAATGGCGGCGATCCTCTGCGCATGGCAGGCGCAGAACCACGATCGCCAGCGCGACGGCCTGGTGCGCATGTCCCGGTCGGACCCGCTGACGGGCTGCCTCAACCGGCGCGGGCTGGAGGAGCGGATGGAGGCCGAGCTCGTGCGCGCAGAGCGCGACGGCGAGTCGCTGGCCCTCGTGCTGCTGGACCTCGACAACTTCAAGGCGGTCAACGACATGAACGGCCACGCCGCCGGCGACGAGCTCCTGTGCTGGGTCGTGGACGGGCTGCGCCGCGCCGTGCGCCCGGTCGACTCGATCGGGAGGCTTGGCGGTGACGAGTTCGCGATCCTCACGCCCGGTGCGACCGAAAGCGCCGCCGAGCACGTGGCGACGCGCGCCCGCAAGCTGCTGTCCGAGCGGGTCGCGGTCTCGACCGGCACCGCGTGCTTCCCCATCCACGGCGCCGACGCCGAGGAGCTCCAGCGCCACGCCGACCGGCAGCTGTATGCGAGCAAGCACGGCGACGCCGAGCACTTCGCCGCCGGCCGCCGTGAGCTGACCTGGGCCGCGACGCTCGCGCGCGCCGTCGACGCGCGCATGGCGACGCCGGTCGAGCATTCCACGATCGTCGCGCGGTACGCCGCCGGCACGGCGGAGCGCCTGGGCTGGTCAGGGCCCGACCTCGCGCACATCAGGATCGCGGCGATGCTGCACGACATCGGCAAGGTCGTCCTCCCCGACCGCATCTTGCAGAAGCCCGAGTCGCTCGACCCGCTCGAGTTCGAGGAGGTCAAGCGCCACCCCGAGACGGGCGCGGAGCTGATCAACCGCGTGGAGGGACTGGGCGCGATCGCCGACTGGGTCCGCCACTCGCACGAGCACTACGACGGCTCCGGCTACCCGAGCGGGCTGGCCGGGGAGAAGATCCCGCTCGCGTCCCGCATCCTGCTGGTCGCCGACGCGTTCGACGCCATCACGAGCGACCGCCCCTACCGGTCGGCCCAGTCGCAGGAAGAGGCGCTGCAGGAGCTCCGCCGCCACGCGGGGCAGCAGTTCGACCCGCGTTGCGTCGACGCGCTCGAGGAATACCTGACGGACACGGGCATGCAGGTCCGGGTCCAGGAGGCCGTGGCCTAGCAGCGCCCTGTCAGCGTGCCGCGCGGTGTGCCCCCTCCTGGGCCGGGGGCGCGTACCGTTCACGGGCACGTGAACGACTACTTCACCGACACGTCGGCGATCCGCCGCGTCTACCGCGAGCGCGCGATGGTGCTCGCCGGCCCCCGCGCGCTGCTGATGCAGGCCGCGCACCCGCTGGCGGTCTCCGGCCTGCTGGCCCACTCCTCCGCCCTCGAGGAGCCCTACGAGCGCCTCGCGCGCACGGCCGAGGTGATGGGCGCGGTCACGTTCGGATCCCGCGCCGATGCCGACCGGGTGACGCGCCGCGTGCGCGCGATGCACCGGCGCGTGAACGGGAAGCTCGCGCGGCCGGCCGGGCGCTACGAGGCCGGGACGCCGTATCGCGCCGACGACCCCGCGCTGCTGCTGTGGGTGCTCTACAGCCTGGTGGACAGCGCGATCGTCGTGTACCGCAAGTACGTGGGAGCGCTCGGCGAGGAGGAGCAGAGCGCCTTCTGGGACGACTACAAGGTGGTCGGCCGCCTCTTCGGCCTGCGCCCCGGGGACATGCCCGCGAGCATTCACGACCTGCGCGCGTACGGCGAAGAGATGCTGGCGGGCGACGCGCTGCACGTCTCGGACTGGGCGCGCACGCGTGCGCGCGAGATCGTGCTGGAGCCGCCGGTGCCGATCGCCGCGCGCCCGCTCGTCGAGGCGGTGAACTTCGTCACGGTGGCGCTGCTCCCCGAGCGGATCCGGCGCGAATACGGGTTTAGCCCGGTGCCGCCTGCGTGGGTCCGGCAGGCACTGGTGTCGGGCGGCGCCGAGTACGTGAAGCGCGTCGTGATCCCGTTCATGCCCGCGCGGCTGCGCTACGTGCCGCTCGCGAGAGCGGCATAGTCCCCGCTCCATGAAGGTTCATCTGCTGGAGCGCGAGCAGCGCGTCCCTCTCGACGTCGACCAGACGTTCCGCTTCTTCGGGGAGATCGAGAACCTCGAGCGCATCACGCCCCCGTGGCTGCGCTTCCGGATCCTCGACCCGCGCCCGGACAAGCTGACGGCGGGTGCGCGCCTCGAGTACTCGCTGATACTGCACCGGTTTCCGATCCGGTGGACGACGGCGATCGACGAGTGGGAGCCGCCGGGCCGCTTCACCGACTTCCAGGTGCGCGGGCCGTATGCCCTCTGGCAGCACACGCACACCTTCGCGCCCGTCGAGGGCGGCACGCTGGTGACCGACGAGGTGCGTTACGCGATCCCGTACGGTCCGCTGGGTGCGCTCGCGCACGTCGCTTTCGTGCGCCGTGACCTGCGCCGCATCTTCGACTACCGCCGCGACACGGTGGCGGCGCTGCTCGACTCCGGCACCGCGGGCTAGCCGCCCCGCGGGAGGCCTGCCGCTACCCTTCCGCGGACCTTGCCGCTGCGCCGCTTCGCCCTTGCCCCGCTGGTCGCCCTGGCGGCATCACTGCTCCTGTCGGGCGACGTGGCGGGCACGCCGCGGGGCAGCGCCTCCGCCAACGGGGACGAGCCCAACCCCTGCACCGGGCCCCACGCGGGGCGCCTGCGCTGCCCCGACATCCAGATGGGGACGCCGGCGAATCTCACCCTGGACCGCTACGAGGGGCGGGTCGTGCTGCGCGCCGAGAACAACCTCAAGAGCAGGGGAGAAGGACCGATCATGCTGCGGGGCCGGCGCAGCGGCGCGCGCACGATGAACGCGCGCCAGCACATCTACAGGCAGGACGGCACCCGCCTGATCGAGCGCACGGGCGCGCGCCTCTACTTCAAGTACGTGGAGGGACAGGGCCACTACTGGAAATGGCAGGACGCCGCGCGGTTCGAGCTCTGGTCGCTGAACCCCGACGGCACGCGCAACCAGCTCGTGCGCACGGGGCCCAAGGTGCACTACTGCCTGCGCGACCTCAAGCGGACCTCGGCCTCGAAGCGCTCGCCCCGCGGACGCGTCTTCCCCGGCTGCAGCCAGGACTCCACCAAGCGGGAGGTCACGCTGGGCACGTCGGTGGGCTGGTCGGACGTGTATCCGTCGCCGTACTACCAGCAGTGGATCGACGTCACGGGCCTGCGCGGGTGCTTCGCGTACGTGCACCGCGCCGACCCGAAGAATCACGTGTGGGAGAACTTCGAGGGCAACAACGACGCGCAGCGCATCGTGCGCCTGCCGTGGCGCGGCACGGCGCGGGGGTGTCCCGGCGCGTGAGGCTGGAGCTCGATCACGTGGCGGTCGCCGTGCACGCCATCAAGCCCGCGTTGAAGCTGTATCGCGACGGGCTCGGCGGCGAGTACCTGATGGGCGGGGACGTCGCGGACACCTGGCGCTGGGTGCAGTTCCGGTATCCCGGCGGCGGCAAGGTCGAGCTGCTGGAGCCGCTCGGCGAGGGCTTCCTGTCGCGCTTCCTCGAGAAGCACGGCGAGGGCATGCACCACATCACGTTCAAGACGGACGACATCCATGCCGCCATCGCGCATCTCGAAGGGCTCGGCATGGAGCTCGTGGACAAGCAGCTCGACGACCCGAACTGGAAGGAGGCGTTCCTGCGCCCGTCCAAGTCGCACGGGACGCTGATCCAGGTCGCGCAGTCATCGGCGCCCGACGACGTCGCGAAGCACCGCCTCCAGCCGGGCAACCTGGAAGAGCTGATGTCGTGACCGGCGTGACGGTCCCCGAGGTGGGGCTCTACCGCCGCGCGACCGCCGCCGCGCTGGTGATCGCCCCCGCGCTCCTGCTGATCGACAACATCCTGCACCCGAAGGAGTACGAGCGCGGCAACGAGGCCGAGCAGCTGCGCGAGATCGCGGCCCACGCCGACCGCTGGCAGCTGGCGCATGCGCTCGGCTTCGTGGCGATCATCTTGTTCGCGGCCGCGGTCCTGGGGCTGGCCTTCCTCGTCCGGCGGCGGAGGCCCACGTTCGGCCTGGTCGCCGGCGCCCTCGGCGTCGTCGGGCTGATGTCGTTCGCCGCGGTGGTCACTCTCGACGGCTTCACTTGGGGAGTGCTGGGCGAGGTGTCCGGCCGCCCGGGTGCGGATGCGGCGACGGCCGAGACCGCGTTGCACGAGGTGCAGCAGTCGGAGTGGTCGCTGGTCTACTACCTGCCCACGCTGGCGTTCATCGCCGGCTTCGTGGCGCTCGCGATCGGCGCCGCGCGCCAAGGCGCCGTCCCGGGGTGGGCCGGAGGGCTGCTCGCGCTGGGCGGGCTGATGGCGGCGGTCGAGACGGTCGTGATCAGCAACGCCTACTTCATCGTCGCGTCCGCCGTGCTGCTGGCCGGCGGCGCCGCCGTGGCGGCCGCGATCGCGCGCCTCAGCGACGCGGACTTCGCCCGCGGCGGGCCGGTCGCGCGCGCGTAGCCGCGCCGCCGTCCCCACCTCCCAGGTGAGAGCAGATGAGGTCGTACAGGAGCCTCGTTTGCTCTCACCTGACCGGGCGAAAGCGGCGCCAATCCGGGTCGCCGCGCGGCAAACCCGCTGGTACCGTGGAAATAGCCTGTACTCGCGGCCAGGGAGGGCCTTGCTCCGGGGGAAGCACACGACGATCGCTCGTGCCGGCGTCGCCATGGCGCTGCTCTGCCTTGCGCTGCTCGCGGCCGCTCCGGCGTCCGCCGTGGTCCTGCCCCCGGGCTTCGAGCAGACCAAGGCGATCGGCAATCTCGAGCGCCCGATGGACGTGGAGATCGCGCCGAACGGGCGCGTCTTCGTCGCCGAGAAGAGCGGGATCGTCAAGACGTACACGACTCTCTCCGACACGTCCGCGACCGTGTTCGCCGACCTGCGCACGCAGGTGCACAACTATTCGAACCGCGGGCTCCTGGGACTGGCGGTCGATCCGGGCTTTCCCGTCAATCCCTACGTCTATGTCTACTACACCCTCGACGCGCCGATCGGCGGGACGCCCCCCGTCTTCGGTGTCGCGGGACAGACGGAGGATCCCTGCCCCGGCAGCCTCGACGAGGTCAACTGCGTCGTGTCCGCGCGCGTCTCGCGCCTGCGGTACTCCGGCGAGCGCATGGACGGCCCCGAGCAGGTGCTGGTCAACGACTGGTGCCAGCAGTTCGCCTACCACCCCGGGGGAGGGATCGAGTTCGGCGCCGACGGCTTCCTGTACGTGTCGAGCGGCGACGGGGCGCGCTGGGGAACCTGGGACTACGGGCAGCTCGGCAACCCGTCCAACGCGTGCGGCGACCCGCCGGGCGCCGTCGGTGACCCGATGGTCGCACCGCTCGCCGAGGGCGGGCGGCTGCGCTCGCAGGACCTGCGCACGAGCGGCGACCCGCTCGGCCTGGCCGGCTCCCTGATCCGGATCGATCCCGCTACCGGCGCGGGAGCGCCCGGCAACCCGCGCGCGATCAGCGCGGACCCGAACGAGCGCCGCATGCTCGCCCACGGCCTGCGCAACTCGGCCCGTCTCGCGATCCGGCCCGGCACCAACGACGTGTGGCTGGGCGACTGGGGCGGCGGCTACTGGGAGGAGATCAACCGCGTGCCGCAGCCGGGCGACCCGATCCGCAACTTCGGGTGGCCGTGCTACGAGGGCGGGCTCGACGCGAACGGCTTCCCCTATCCGCGCGTGCGGCCGCGCAGCGACGACCAGGACCTTGCGATCTGCGAGGGGATCTACGCCGAGGGCAACGCGACGGCCGCGCCGTACTGGGCCTACGACCACGAGCGGGAGATCGTCCCGGGCGAGGACTGCTCGATCGACGAGAGCGCGAACGAGCCCGGCGGCAAGATCTGGGGCATCTCCTTCTATCCCTCCGAGGGCAGCTTTCCCGCCGCCTACCGCGGTGCGCTGTTCTTCGGCGACGACCTGCGCAAGTGCATGTGGGCGATGCTCCCGGGCCCGGATGGGCTGCCCCAGCGGGGCAGGGTCGTGCCGTTCGCCCAGGCCGCGTCGGGCGCGTTCGACATCGAGATCGCGCCCGGCGGCGATCTGCTGTGGGTCGACGACGACGCCTCCAACGTGAAGCGCATCCGGTGGACCGGGAACGCCGGAAACCGGGCACCGGCGGCGGTCGCTGCCGCGGACACGGTGGCGGGCGACCGGCCGCTGACCGTCACGTTCGACGGCGGCGGCTCCAGCGACGCGGATCCGGGCGACCTCCTGACTTACGCGTGGGACCTCGACGGCGACGGAGAGTTCGACGACTCCACGACCGTGCGCCCGCAGCACACGTATCTGCACGGTGGCGCGTATGAAGTGGCGCTGCGCGTGACCGACACGTCCGGCGCCACGCACACCGACACGCTTACCGTGACGGTCACGAGCGGCCCGGTCGCGTCGATCGACACGCCCGCCCCCGCCACGACGTGGAAGGCCGGGGACACGATCGCGTTCTCCGGCTCCGGCACCGACGCGGAGGACGGCACGCTGCCGGACGCGGCGCTCGACTGGCGAGTGGCGCTGGTGCATTGCGCCGCCCCCGGCGACTGCCACGACCACGTGCTCGGCACGTTCGAGGACAGCGCCGGCGGATCGGTCACCGCGCCTCAGCACCCGGAACCCGCACAGCTCGAGATCCGGCTCACGGCGACGGACTCGGGCGGTGAGGCGCACACGGACACGATCCGCCTCGAGCCCCAGGTCGCGACACTCGCCCTCACAGCGGACCCGGCCGGCGCCGCGGTGATCCTCAACGACATTCCTGTGGTGACTCCGGCCACCAGGCAGATCGTCGCCGGCTCCCGCAACACCCTCACGGCCGCGACCCAGCAGACGCTGGGGAACACGACGCATCGATTCTCCTCCTGGTCCGACGGACAGCCGCGCGCGCGGGCGTTCGACATGCCCGCCGCCGGTGCGGCCTTCCACGCCACCCTCTCCCCCATCGCGACCGGAACCCGCGCCCTGACGTTTGCCGCCGAGGCCGACGCGCGGGTCGAGCAACCGAGCCCGGACACCAACTTCGGCGCTTCGAACTCGCTGCGCCTGGACCAGGCCACCGGCGGCGCCGAGGACATCGACAGCTACCTGCGCTTCGGCGTCGACGGCCTCACCGGCCGGGTGGTCGCCGCGAAGCTGCGGCTGCGCTCGACCGGCAACACGATTCACGGCGTCGCGGTGCACACCGCCGGCGGAGGGTGGACCGAGACGGGGATCAAGTGGAGCAACCAGCCGGCCTTCGCGCCCGCGCCGATCGCGCAGGTGAGCGGGATCGAGGCTCAGCAGTGGGTGGAGTGGGATGTGACCGCGGCCGTGACCGGCGACCTGCCGGTCAACCTGCGCCTCACCCCGACCGGCGACGACGGCGTCACCTTCCACTCGCGGGAGGCCGCGAACCAGACGCTGCGGCCACAGCTGGTCGTGACGGTCGTCAATGACGCCTACGTGCGGCCGCGGGGCGCAGCCGCGGCCCGCTTCGCGCTCGTGCCCGCCTACCGCCAGTGCACGAACGCCAACCGGATGCACGGGCCGCCGCTGGCACACCCGTCCTGCAACCCGCCTGCCCTGGAGTCCGGCCAGCTGACGGTCGGCACCTCGGATGCCAACGGGGCCTCCACGGGCTCGATCGGCTCCGCGACCTTCAACGTCGTGACCGGCGCTGCCTCGACGCCGGCCGACGAAGCCGACGTGCGGGTGCAGGTCTCGATCACGGACGTGCGCCGCCGCTCCGACCTGGCCGACTACACCGGCAGCCTCCTGGCGCGGACGACGACCCGCGTCACGGACCGGGCCGACGGCACGTCCACGATCACCGACGTGTCACTGCCGATCGCGGTCCCGTGCGCGGCCACCCCGGCCGGCGTGGGAGCCGCCTGCTCCGTCAGCACGACGCTCGACGCCCTCAACCCGGGCACGGTCGACGAGGGCGCGCGGGCGGTCTGGCAGCTGGGCGCGGTCGCGCTCGAGGACGCAGGTCCGGACGGGAACGTCGCGACGCCGGACAACACGGTGTTCGCGCGGCCCGGGCTGTTCGTCCCGTAGGGACGGCCGCAGGCGTCATCGTCGTGACACCGGCGCCCCCGCGCCGGCCTGATCGACCTCGTGGCGAGGTTTGTCCGGGGCAGCCGCGAGGAAGTGGTTCCCCCGCACGGATGTGTGCCGGCACGCGACGCTGAAACGTTCTGTTTGGGGGGGTCGGCTGCTGCTAGGCTCGGCGCGCTGGATTCGCCACGACCAGGCCTCTCACCTCAGGGACGAGCGGGGGCCGAAGGACGACTGCTGCACGAAACCAACTCAACCGCCCGCGCGGCGGCCGGGTCACCCCTCCGCTCGCGCGCCATCCGGATCACGGTCCTCGCGGCCTGCGCCGCGATGCTCACGGCCTTCCCGGGTCACGCGCGTGCGCTGACCCTGCCGCCGGGCTTCCAGCAGAGCACCGCGATCGCGGGGCTGAACGACCCGATGGACGCGGAGGTCGCTCCCAACGGGCGCGTGTTCGTGGCTGAGAAGGGCGGGACGATCCAGACCTTCGACGACCTCGCGGACCCCAGCCCGACCACGTTTGCCGACCTGCGCACCCAGGTGCACAACTTCTCCAGCCGCGGCCTGCTCGGGCTCGCGATCGATCCCGCCTACCCCGCCGAGCCCTATGTCTACGTCTACTACACGCTCGACGCGCCGATCGGGGGCACGGCGCCCACGTTCGGCAATCCTGGCCAAACGGTCGACCAGTGCCCCGGCGACACGGACGAGGTGAACTGCATCGTCTCCCAGCGCGTGTCGCGGCTGCGCGTGGCGGGCGAGCAGCAGGACGGACCCGAGCAGGTGCTGGTCAACGACTGGTGCCAGCAGTTCCAGTACCACCCGGGCGGCGGGATCGAGTTCGGCGCCGACGGCTACCTGTACGTCTCGGGCGGGGACGGCGCGCGGTGGGAGATATTCGACTACGGCCAGCTGGGGAATCCGATGAACCCGTGCGGCGACCCTCCCAGCCCGGTGGGCGGGCCGATGTCGCCGCCGACCGCGGAGGGCGGCAGGCTGCGCGCCCAGGACCTGCGCACGCCGGGCGACCCGCTGGGATTGAACGGGTCGCTGATCCGCATCGATCCCGCCACGGGCGAAGGCGCGCCCGGGAACCCGATGTCCGCGAGCCCGGAGCCGAACGCGCGCCGCATGCTCGCGCACGGCTTCAGGAACCCGGTGCGGCTTGCGATCAGGCCGGGCACCAACGACGCGTGGGTGGCGGACCGCGGCGGCGGGTACTGGGAGGAGCTCGACCGCGTGCCCGACCCCAGCGATCCCGTGCGCAACTTCGGCTGGCCGTGCTACGAGGGCGGCCTGGACGCGAACGGCGTGCCGTACGCGCGCATCCGGCCGCGCAGCAACGACCAGGACCTGAACATCTGCGAGGACCTGTACGCGGCCGGCAGCGCGACCGCCGCTCCTTACTGGGGCTACGACCACGAGGCCCCGGTCGTGCCGGGCGAGGATTGCGAGGAGGACCCCGGCAGCGGGGAGCCGGCCGGCAATCAGATCGGCGGCCTCAACTTCTATCCGGCCGCGGGCTCGTTCCCCGCCGCCTACCGCAACGCGCTGTTCTTCGCCGACCGCCTGCGCAACTGCATGTGGGCGATGCTCCCCGGCCCCGACGGCGTACCCGATCGCGGGCGCGTGATCCCGTTCGGGCAGCAGCTCCCGCGGGCGATCGACATCGAGGTCGGCCCGGACGGCGACCTGCTCTACGTGGACCAGGCCGCCGAGGCGGTCCAGCGCATCGAGTGGAACGGCAACGCCTCGAACCAGGCACCGACCGCGGACGCCCAGGCCGACACGATCACGGGGAACAGCCCGCTGACCGTGACGTTCGACGCGGGCGGATCGAGCGATCCCGACTCCGGCGACCTGCTGATCTACGAATGGGACCTGGACGGCGACGGCCAGTTCGGCGACTCGACCGCGGCGGCGCCGACCCACACGTACCTCGAGGGGGGCACGTACACCGTCACCCTGCGCGTGACCGACACCTCCGGGGCCACGGCCACGGACACCGTCACGATCACCGTGGGCGGCGGGCCGGTGGGGTCGATCGACACTCCCGCCGCCGGCACGACGTGGGCCACCGGGGAGGTCATCTCGTTCTCCGGGTCCGCGACGGACGCCGGGGGCGGGTCGCTGCCGGCGAGCGCGCTCGACTGGGATGTCGTGCTGGTGCGCTGCACCACTCCCGGCGACTGCCAGGAGACCCCGCTCGCGTCGGTGCCCGATGCCGCGGGCGGGTCGTTCACCGCGCCCGATGCCGACCTCCCCGCACACATCGAGATCCGGCTCACCGCCACCGACTCGGGCGGCGAGACCGAGACCCGCACGCGCCGCATCGACCCGCGCACGGCAGACCTGACGCTCAGCTCGACGCCGGCCGGCGCCACGGTGTCCGCCGACGGCGTGACCGGCACCGCACCGCTGACCCGCCCGGCGATCGTCGCCTCGTCCGTCACGATCTCGGCCGCCGCACAGCACGTCTCCGGGGAGACGACCCAGCGGTTCTCGTCGTGGTCCGACGGCCAGCCCCAGACGCACGACATCACGATGCCCGCCGGGAACACTTCACGCACGGCGCGCTACGCGCCGCACGCGCCGGGTGGCACCACGCTTGCGTTCCTGGCGGCGGCAGACGCGATGGTCCAGCAGAGCAGCCCGACGACCAACAGCGGGACGTTCGACCAGCTGCGCACCGACAACTCGCCCGTCGAACAGAGCTACCTGCGGTTCGTCGTGGGCGGCGTCGCCGGGAAGGTGACCAGCGCGAAGCTGCGGCTGCGCTCCGCGGGCGAGACGGTCGACGGCCCCGAGCTGCGCGGCACCGGCAACGCCTGGACCGAGAACGGGATCACGTGGCAGAACCGGCCCGCCGCCACCACCGGCGTGATCGCCGACACCGGGCCGATCGCCCAGGGTGAGTGGATCGAGTGGGACGTCACGAGCCTCGTCCAGGCAGACGGCACCTACAACTTCCAGCTCGCGAACACGAGCGACGACGGTGTCGCCTTCCGCTCCCGCGAGTTCTCCAACGTCCCGCTGCGGCCGGAGCTGGTGGTCGCGGTGACGAACGATGCGTATCCGCGACCGCGCTCGGCCACCGGGGTGCGGGTGTCGCTGGTGCCCGCGTTCACCCAGTGCACGCAGCCGAACCGCGTTCACGGCCCACCGCTCGCGCACCCGTCGTGCGCGCCGCCGGCTGCGCAGTCTCCCGCGCTCACGGTCGGCACGCCCGACGCCAACGGCTATTCGGCGAACTCGACGGGCGTGGCACAGCTCAAGGCCAGGCCGGGCGACCCGGCCACCCCCGCGGACGACGCGGATGTCACGGTCACGCTGCAGCTGACCGACGTGCGGGAGGCCTCGGGCCTGCACACCGACTACACCGGCAACCTGCAGCTCCGCCCCACGCTGCGCCTCACCGACCGTGAGAGCGCGGCGGCCGGGACCACGACCGTCCAAGACTTCCCGCTGCCGGTCACGGTGCCGTGCGCGGTCACGCTCAGCCCTGCCTCCGGAAGCGACTGCGCCGTCGCGACCACCTTCGACGCGGTGACCCCGGGCATCGTCGACGAGGGCGCGCGCGGCGTCTGGCAGCTGGCGGCGATCGACGTGCTCGACGGCGGGCCGGACGGCGACGTGAGCACTCCCGGAAACACGGTATTTGCGACGTCCGGCCTGTTCGTTCCTTGAGCCCCGGGGGGCGCCAGCGGTGCTACCCTCGGCCGGTTGGATTCGCCGACCGTCCGAAAAGGACAGGTGAGTGCGTTCGGGGTCGTACTACGACCTCCAGTGCTCTCACCTGCCCCCGGTCCTCCCCAGGACCGGCGCAGGGAGTCATGCAAAAGGGATTTCGCCGCCGTTCGCGGGCCGCGCTGCGCGCTGCCCCGCTCCTCCTCGCCGCCGCGCTCGCACTGACCGGCGCCGGCGTCGCGCACGCCGTGACGCTGCCCGCGGGCTTCCAGCAGTCGACGGCGTTCACGGGCCTGGCCGAGCCGATCGCGATCGACTTCGCGCCCAACGGCCGGGTCTTCGTGGCGGAGAAGAGCGGGATCATCAAGACGTACACGAACCTCGGCGACACGACCGCAACGCAGTTCGCCGACCTGCGCACCAAGGTCCACAACTACTTCGACCGCGGCCTGATGAGCATCGTCGTGGACCCCAACTTCCCCACGGATCCGTACGTGTACGTGTACTACGTCCACGACGCCGCGATCGGTGGCACCGCGCCGACCTGGGGCGCGCCGAACCAGACCTCCGACCCGTGCCCGGGCGGCACCCAGGACGGGTGCCTGGTGAGCGGCCGGGTCTCACGACTGCAGGTGAGCGGCGAGACGATGACCGGCGCCGAGCAGGTCCTGGTCGAGGACTGGTGCCAGCAGTACCCGAGCCACTCGGGCGGCGGGCTCGAGTTCGGCGCGGACGGCTACCTCTACTTCTCCGGCGGCGAGGGCGCGAGCTTCTCGTTCACCGACTACGGGCAGGGCGGCAATCCGAACAACCCGTGCGGCGACCCGCCGGGCGGCGTCGGCGGGCCGATGTCGCCCCCCGACGCGGAGGGCGGCAAGCTGCGCTCGCAGGACTTCCGCTCCACGGGCGATCCACTGGGGCTGAGCGGCGCGGTGATCCGCATCGACCCGGACACGGGCGCGGGGGTCCCCGGCAACCCGCTCTTCACCAGCACCAACGCGAACGAGCGCCGCATGCTCGCGTTCGGGCTCCGCAATCCCTTCCGCCTTGCGATCCGGCCCGGCTTCGGCGACGTCTGGGTCGGCGACGTGGGCCAGGGCCAGTGGGAGGAGATCGATCGCGTCACCACTCCCTTCGGCGGCCCGCGCAACTTCGGCTGGCCCTGTTACGAGGGCGGCATCAACTCGAGCGGCACGCCGATCAACAGCACGCACAGCCCGATCAGCACCCTCGACCTCGATCTGTGCGAGAGCCTGTACAGCACGGGCGGCGCGACTCCGCTGTACTGGGGATACCGGCACGGCCAGGAGATCGTGACGGGCGAGAACTGCCAGGAGCAGCAGGGCTCCGCCCTCTCCGGCATCGCGTTCGCGCCGGCGGCGGGCACGTTCCCCGACACCTATGACGGCGCGCTGTTCTTCTCCGACCACTCGCGCGAGTGCATCTGGGTCCTGCGGGCCGACGCGAACGGCCTGCCCGACCCGGCGACGCGGCAGCCTTTCGCACAGGCCGCCGACTTCCCGGTGGACCTCGAGTTCGGCCCCAACGGGGAGCTCTTCTACCCCGACATCGTGAGCGGCAACGTGCGGCGGATCAGCTTCGCTGGCGGCCCCGGGAACGACCCGCCGACCGCCTTGGCGACGGCCACTCCGCAGTCCGGGCCCGTGCCGCTGCAGGTGAGCTTCAGCGGTGCCGGCTCGAGCGATCCCGACCCGGGCGACACGCTCGGCTACGCGTGGGACCTCGACGACGACGGCCAGCTCGACGACTCGACCAGCGTCTCACCGACCTTCCAGTACACGTCCGCGGGCACCTACACCGTCACGCTGCGGGTCACCGATCCCAGCGGCGCGTTCGACGAGGACACGGTGACGATCACAGCGGGCGGAGGCCCTCCGACCCCCACGATCAACTCGCCGGCCGCGGGCACGACCTGGGGCGTGGGCCAGACGATCGCGTTCACCGGCTCGGCCACCGACGCCGAGGACGGCACGCTGCCCGGCACGGCGCTCGACTGGCAGCTGATCCTGGACCACTGCACGTCGCCGGGGAACTGCCACGAGCACTCCGTGCAGGGCTTCGAGAACACGGGCAGCGGCAGCTTCGTCGCACCCGATCACGAGTATCCATCGAGCCTGGAGCTGAAGCTCACGGCGACCGACTCGCACAACAACACGACCACGGTGTCGCGCCAGCTCGACCCCCGCACCGTCTCCGCGACCGCGGCCAGCGACCCGCCGGGCTTGACGGTGTCGCTCGCCGGCGCCACTGGCACCGCGCCCCTCACCGCCACGGTGATCGAGAACTCGCTCAACACGCTGACGGCGCCGTCGCCCCAGGTCAGGAACAACGTGACGCACGAGTTCTCGGCCTGGTCCGACGGACAGCCGCAGACCCACACCGTGAGGCCGACGGCCAACACCACCTACACGGCTCGGTTCGCGCCCCGCGCCCCGGGGACCACGACCCTGACGTTCACTCCCAGCGCCGATGCGCGCGTCGAGCAATCGAGCCCGGCGACGAACTTCGGCACTTCCCCGACCCTGCGCACGGATGCGGGCGCCGATCCCGATGCCGAGACCTATCTGCGTTTCATCGTCGACGGCCTGACCGGCAAGGTCGTGAGCGCGAAGCTGCGACTCGCCTCCGCCTCGCCGGGAGGGGACACCGCGGACGGCCCCGCCGCGTACCCGACGTCGAACGGCTGGGGTGAGGCCTCGATCAACTGGAACAACAAACCGGCGCCGACCGGCGCTGCCCTCTCCGACGTGGGCGCGATCCCCGTGGACGCCGTGACCGAATGGGACGTGACACCCGGCGTCACGACCGAGGGCGAGGTCAGCTTCCGGCTCGCGCAGACGACCAACGACGGCGTCAACTTCCACTCCCGCGAGTCGGCCACCGTCAACCGGCGGCCGGAGCTCGTCCTGACGGTGCTGAACGACGCCTACCCGCGCCCCAAGGTCACCGTGCCGACGCGGGTCTCCCTGGTGCCCGCGTTCGCGGCCTGCGCGAGCCCGAACCGCACCCACGGCCCGCCCCTGGTGCACCCGTCCTGCGACCCGCCCGCCCAGTCGTCCTCCCAGCTCACCGTCGGCACGCCGGATGCCAACGGCGAGGCCGCGAGCTCGGCCGGCAACGTGAAGGTCGGCGCGATCGCCGGGCTGCCGGGCACCCCGGAGGACGAGGCAGACGTCAGCGTCGTCCTGTCGCTCACCGACGTGCGCACCCGGCCGGCGCTGGCGGACTACGCGGGCGAGGTCCAGCTGCGCGGCACCCTGCGGATCACCGACCGCGCCAACGGGACCGCGCTCGACGAGTCCGGCACCGTCCAGGACCTGCAGGTGCCCGTCGACGCTGCGTGCGGCGTGACGCCGGATCCCGCCGTGGGCTCCACCTGCAACGTCACGACGACACTCGACGCGGTCATGCCGGGTGTCGTGGACGAGGGTGTGCGCGGCATCTGGGAGACGGCGCAGTTCGAAGTGCTGGACGGCGGGCCGGACGGCGACACCGGCACGCCCGGCAACACCGTCTTCGCCCGTCAGGGCCTCTTCGTCCCGTAGCGCCGGGCCCTCCTAGTCGAAGCTGTCGACGCGCGGGGTCGCAGTGTGCGTGCGGGGGCCGTACACCTTGCCCTCCACCTGCTTTGCCGCAGCCAGCTCTGCCTGGGTGGGGGCCGTGGAGTCGTACGGGACCTCCAGGAGGAACCGCTCGTTCTGCATCCCGATCACCACATCCGGGCGCACCTGCCGTACGACCTGGAAGTCGAGGCTCGGCATCTGGCAGAAGATGGTGCGGCCAAAGCTCTCGGCCAGCACGTGCAGGACCTTCTCCACGAACGAGTCGCCGTGCACGAGGCAGGTCACGTCGGGAGCCAGCCGGCAGCGGTACTCGATGCGTCGCCCGGTCACGCGCACCCTGTTGTCGAGCGCGTAGTGCGCCTTCCATCCGCGAACGTCCACGAAGACCTGCGTCGAGGAGCGCACCGGCTGCATCTTCCCGCCGAGGTCTCCGGGCTGCTCGCTGCGGCTGACGAAGAGCTGCTCGCGGCGGATCTCGCGCACCGGCATCACGCGCGACACCTCGCGCATCAGCCGCTCGTAGGCGATGAACGCGCCCAGCTCGTTCCAGTGGGAGTCGGTCTTGATGTAGACGAGGTCGTGCTCCTTGTGCGCCACCAGCTCCTCGAGCGGATAGACGATGCGCGCCTGCGACCCCTGCTCGTCGAGATGCCGGATCAGCTGGAGCACCGGCCGCTCCGCGACGGTCACGACGTCGTCGGGCAGATATTCGGGATACACGGCGTGCGGGTTCGGGGGGACGACGAAGAGGTATGGGATCTGCCTGCGGCCGAGCCACGCGACCCGCGTCTCCAGCACTCGCCGCCAGTCCTCGAGCTGGCGCTGGGTGAACCTCAGGCGGCCCGTGTGCTGGTGCATCACGTGATTGGTGTCGTGGGTCAGGAACAGCCATCCCTCCTTGCCCTCGACGACCTTCAGCTCCTCGCGCTCGGCGACGTCGCCGGCGAGGCTTGCCGCGCTGACCTCCATCGCTACGTCGCGGGCGCCGCCGCCACGACGGTCTCCGCGGACGACTGGCCCCACAGCGGCGCCAGCCCGGGCATGGACCCGCGGCCGGCCGAGAGCTTGCGCGCGGCCAGCTCCCGCGCGCGCGGCGCCTCCATGTCGGCCGGCACGTCGATCAGGCCGGCCTCGTCGGCGAGGCCGACCACGACGTCGGGCCGTTCCTCCTCGACCAGCTCGTGGTCGAGCGCGTGCAGGTGGACGAACACCATGCGCCGGAAGCTCTCCGACATGTACGTGAGCAAGCGGTAGGCGGCCCAGTCGCCGAAGAACAGGCAGGTCGCCGGCGGAGCGGGCTCGCAGTGGGTGACCAGCATGCGCCCCTCCCCCTCCACCCGGTTGTCGGACACCAGGCGCGCCGCGCGCGGGTGCGGCGCGCCCACCAGGGCGGGGCGCTTCTGCGCGGCGTCGAGCTTGTGGCCCAGGTCGCCGTGCGCCGGCCGCTGGCCGAAGCCGATGTCCCCGCGGGCCAGGCGCCGCACATCGATCGACGGGGGGATCGCGGCCAGCAGGCGGCGATAGCCCACGAACGCGCCGTTCGAGTTCCAGCGGCTGTCATGTGCCGAGAACGTCGGCCGCGCGGCGCTCTCCGCGCGCAGTTCGTCCACCGGATAGACGACCTCGGCGAACGACTCGTCCTCGGCGATCCGGTGCTGCAGCTGGTTCACGGGGCGCCGCGGGAACAGGACGACGCCGAGGGGGAGGTGCTCGGCGAGCACCGCGGTCTTGCAGGGCGCGACACCGAACACGTACGGGATGCCGCGCTCGCCGAGCCACGCGATGCGCGACTCGAGCACGAACAGCCACCTCAGCGCGGCCTTGCGCGACAGCATCAGGTCGCCGCGCATCTGCGCCAGGACGCGACGGCCGCCGTCGCGCTCGAACAGCCATTCCGCCCGCCCCTGCAGCAGGTCGTCGTCCGGCTCCGGCAGGCGCATCCCCTCCGGAAGCTGCGCTGCCAGCAGGTCTAGCTCCCCTATCTCCTGCACGCGCCGATCGTACAGGCGCCGGGACGCCGCACCGGCAGCGCCCCGGCCGCGCGCCGTAAGGGTCTAACGATGCGCGTCGTAGGTGATCGCCTGCTGGAACGTCGGCCGGTTGGTCCAGCGCATCGTGGCCGGCAGGATGCCGGGGAAGAAGACAATCCGCTCGGCCGTCGCGTTCGCCCTCCACGTGCTCGGGTCCGCGTTCGATTGCTCCGCCTCCAGCTCGGCGCCCGCCTGCTCCAGCGCCGCCCACAACGCGGTCCGGCAGACGCTCAGCACTCCCTGCCCGCAGAACTGCGTCTGGTAGGGATCCGTGACGGGCCGGCCCGCGAGCCGCCGCAGGTCCTTCTCGACGTAGCCGTACCAGCCTGTCTGATAGGCCGATCCCTGGTTGTTGGCGCGGTTGTCGCGGCCCATGATGCTGGCGAGATCGTCCAGCTCCGAGCCCATCACCGGCGCCATCACCGCGTCGGCGAACTTCGGCCACGCCTTGTCCATGATCGCCGCCCCCGGATGGTCGATCTTGCCGTCGAGGTCGACGTCGAGACGGCTCGATCCCTCGTCTCGCCAGTCGATCAACAGGTCGAACATCTGCTGCGCGCGGGCGCTCGGGGCGGCGCCGGACCGCAGCACCGGTCCGATGCCGCGGAAGGCCTGCGCGATGCGCAGGTCCTGCGTGGCCGCATAGTTCATGGCAGCGACGGTCGTTGCCAGCGTGTGCACCGGGTAGCTGCGGGCAGCGGACTCCAGCAGGTCGTTGCGATGCACCGACCCGTAGTCCCATTGGCTGTCGGCCGACTGCCATCCCGGCGCGGGCTTGTTGTTCCAGTTGGAGAGCGTGCCGTCGGCCGGCGCGGTGCCGTGCGGGTGCTTGTTCTGGGAGATGAAACCGCGCCACTCGTACTTGCCGGTGCCCTTGGTCGGAAGCCCGAGGTCCACCTGCGGGTGGCGCACCGGGATCCGGCCGCTCGAGAACATCGCGGCGTCGTCCTTGTCCGCGTAGAACCAGTTGAACGTGAACTCGATCTTGTTCGCGGCGTCGTAGAAGCTCTCCGCGTCGTGCACCGTGTTGTCGTTCAGCTCGGCGAAGCCGAACGCGCTCACGACCTCGCGGTTGCGCGTCGAGCGCGCCGACGACAGCGCAACGCGCTCACCGTCGACGGTCGCGTAACCGATCACGGGGCCGTGCACCGTCTCGTTGAAGATGACCGGCGTGCCGGCGCCGGCGCCCACGCGCCCGGCGTCGAACACCGTCATCGCGATGCACTTGCCCTCGAAGCGGTAGTGCGTGTCGTCGCCGCACAGCTCCTCGACGAAGATGTCGATGATGTCGGTGCCGGACGAGGTGGCGCTCCACGAATAGTCCTGCCCGCGGCCGAGCTCCACGTACGGACCCGAGCCGGGGAAGTTCACGCCGCGGGCGTCGATGCCGCCGCCGTGCACGTCGACCTCGAACAGCAGCTGCGGGTAGAAGTAGCCCACCTGCGGCCCCGCGACGAAGAACGGGTGCCCCGAGGCGGAGCGCTGCGCCCCGATCAGCAGCGCGTTGCTTGCGGACTGCTGGGCGGATTGCGCGGTGGCCGACGCCCTGGCGGCACTCGTGTCGAGGCTGGCCGCGTCGATCTGCGCGTTGCCCTTCCCGTTCGGCCGCGGGTGCGTGAGCCGGAACTGCCTGTCGAGCGTGACCGAGGTCTCGGCGTTGTTCTGCTGGCGCAGGTCCTCCCAGACCTGGCGGCCCTGGCGCACCCCGAGCCTGTCCTGGAGTGCGGAGAGGATCTGCGACCGGCGCGCCTCGTCACCGCCGCCCTTCCCGAAGACAGCGCCGATCAGCGCAGCCACGGCGACGACGTCGTTGCGGGTCCAGGGACGACCGGTGTTCCCGACCGATGCCCGCTGGTCGTTGATCCCCTCGAGGTAGTTGTCGACGTCGTCGATGATCCGCTGCCCGCCGGGCTGCGCCATCACGAGGTCGACCTGCTTCGCGATGTAGTCCTCGGTCTGCTGCGAGGGGTTGAAAGGAGTGAACGTCTGGGCCAGCTGGAACGCGTTGATGCCAGGGGCATCGAGGACCGCCGCGCGGCCCGGATTGCGCAGCTGGTCCATCAGCAGCGTGCGGTCCGCAGCAGTCACCCAGCCGAACCCGTACATCACGTCGTCGCGATTGCTCGCGGTGATGTGGGGGACGCCGAAGCTGTCGCGCGTGATGGTCAGCCCGGGACGCGCCGGGAACGTGAGCGGCGTGCCCTGCACCGGCAGGCCGCCGAGCCCGAACACGTTCGCCTTGAAGAACTGCGGCAGGTCCGCCATCGACACCTGGTTGCGCTTCGGCGTGAGCCCGTCGTAGAGCGGAAGCTGGTCGGACGAGTTCGGAGTGACCGGGAACGTGCCGGCCTGACCCGGGGGCAGCACGTTGAACGCCTCACCCGCCTTCGAGAAGTCGGGCGCGGTCTGCGCCGGCGCGGCCGGCGCAACGGCGCCGAGCGCAACGACGGAGACGGCACACAAAACAGCCCGTGTCCTGGCCGCGAATCTGAACATCACCCCTCCTGCTTGGGACCCCTGGAAGGCCGAGTGTAACCCGTCCGGCGCAGAGCGCGCCAGACCCGCCGTTCAGTTTCCCGACCGGCCGGTGAGGCCCCACTAGACTCCCGCTCCAAGTGGCGATGGGGAGGGATCGAGTGCTGAGCCGCCGGGCTGCACGCGCGTGCGCCGCGCTGGCCGCCTGCCTGCTGGCGGCCGCATGCGCCCCCGGGAGCGCGGCCGCCCATCATCCGGTCGCGGCAGCCGCGCCGGCCTCCTGCGCGGGCGCAGCCGACGCCACGCTCCAGCCGCACCGCGTGATCACGGGCGAGTTCGACACGTCGCTCGAGCGCTCCTACGTGATGCTGCCGTTCGAGGTTCCGGCGGGGACCACGGCCGTACGCGTGCGCTACTGCCACGACCAGCCCGAGGCGCCCACCAACGCCCGCATCAAGCACGTGCTCGACCTCGGCCTGTGGCAGTCGCGCGCGGCGCCCACTGCGCAATGGAGCGAGCCCGAGTTCCGCGGCTGGGGTGGCTCCAGCCATCCCGACGTGACCGTCTCGCGCAACGGGTTCTCGAGCGAGGCCGACTATCTGGCGAATCCGCGCCTGCACCGCCGCGGGCACACGACGCGGGGCTTCCGGCCGGGGCCGATCCCCGCCGGGGAGTGGGCGGTCGAGCTGGGTGTCGCCGCGGTTGCCTCCCAGGCCGAGGGCGACATGGACGGTCGCGTCGCCTGGCGCGTCGAGATCGACCTCAGCGACGACCCGCTGTGGGAGAGCGACCCGTATGCGCCCGCGCCCTATGACACGACCCCCGCCCGCGCCGACCCGGGTTGGTACGCGGGCGACTTCCACGTGCACGCGGAGCACTCGTCGCTCGGCGACGCGACCATGACCGAGACGTTCGACTACGCCTTCAGGTCGCGCGCGCAGGATGGCGCGGGCCTGGACTTCGTGACTCTGTCCGACTACGTGACCGACACGGCGTGGGGTGAGATCGGGCGCCACCAGGCGGACCATCCGGGCAAGCTGATCGTCCGCTCGAGCGAGATCATCACCTACCTCGGACACGCGAACAACCACCACAGCCTGCGCTACGTCGACCACCGCACGGGCCCGGTGTACGAGCGCGACACGTCAGGCGCGCTCACGTTGCGCCGCGCGGCCCGCCCGGCGAGCGCGCTGTGGGAGGGCATCCGGGGCGGCGGCGGCTTCACCCAGATCAACCATCCGCGCATCTTCCCCTCGGAGGTGCCGGGCTTCGACTTCCTGTGCCGCGGATGCCCATGGGACTACGCGGCCGCCGACAGCGACTACGGGCGGGTGGATGCGATCGAGATCGCGACCGGCCCGGCCGGCCTGAAGGAGGACCCGCAGCCGGGGCCAAACCCGTTCACGCCGCTCGCGATCCAGTTCTGGGAGGAAGCGATCGACGACGGCGGCCAGAACCGCAACCTGATCGGGGCGGTCGGCTCGAGCGACTCCCACAACGCCGGGCGCACCCCGGACCCGGTCACGCAGGCGCCGATCGGGCAGGCGACCACGATGGTGTACGCGGACGAGCTGTCCGAGGACGCGATCCAGCGCGGAGTGCAGGCGCGTCACACGTACGTGAAGCCGTTCGGGACCGACGGGCCCGACCTGCGGTTCGAGGCCGAGGTGCCGGGCTCCGGCGAGCCGCCGGCGATCATGGGGGACGTCATCCGCGGCGCGGGCGTCGAGTTCACCGCGCGCGTGATCGGGGCGGGCCCGGGCGCCACGCGGCCGGGCGCGTACACCCTGTTCGTGCTGAAGGACGGGCTGCCGCTGCTCGCCGCGCCGGTCACCGCCGACGACTTCGCGTTCCCGTTCCCGAGCGCCGGCCCCGGCCGCTACCGGCTGCAGGTCCAGCGCGAGTCGGCGATCGAGGCGGTCTCGAGCCCGATCTGGGTCGAGTCGCAGGGGTACGCGCGGCCCAAGGGCGCCCCGCAGCTGCAGCTTTCGCTGGTCCCGGCACATCGCGCGTGCACGACGCCCGGCCACGTGCACGGGCCTCCGCTCGCCTTCGGCTCGTGCGCGCCGCCGGCGCGCGAGTCGGCCGCCCTGACGGTCGGGACCCCCGATGCGAACGGCGTCGCGGTCCGCTCGACCGCGTTCGCCCGGCTCGCAGTGCGCCCGGGCAGCGCGCAGACCGCGGCCGACGAGGCAGACGTCGGCATCACCGCGGGCGTCACGGACGTCCGGCACGAGGCGGCGCTGACTGACTTCACGGGCGCGCTCACCGCGCGCTTCACCCTCCGCGTGACGGACCGCTGGAACGGCACCGGCGCCGACTCCGCGACGGTCGCGGACCTGCCGCTCGACGTCCCGCTCGCCTGCGCCGCGACCGCGGGACCGGAGGGCGGCGACTGCGCGGTCGGCACGTCGGTCGACGCGCTCGCGCCGGGCGCTGCGCGCGAGGGCGCACGTGCCGTCTGGGAGCTCGTCGCAGCCGAGGTGCGGGACCCCGCCGGCGCTGCGTTCCTGCGGCCGGGAGTCTTCGTCCCCTAGGCGCCCGCGGGCCGGCTGCCCGCGCCGCTCCACGTGCGCCAGTCGGGACGCACGCAGACCTCCCAGCCGGCAACGGACACCACGCGCCCGAGGCACGTGCCGTCCTCCACGTCCACGAGGACGACCACCTCACCCGGTCGCGGCGATCGCGGTCCGTGCATCAAGAAGCGCACGGACGTCCAGATGCAGTCCCCGGCGCCCTGCCGGTCGAGATCGGCCCGCAGCACCACCTCGCGCTGCCCGAAGTCGAGCTCGGTCTCTCTGGTCGCCTCCCCGTACGGGTCCATGCTCGTTCGCCTACCCGCACCTGCGGAAAGGCAAAACGGATCGCTTGTACGCTCGCGGACATGGGATTCGACCCGGCGCTCGCCGGCGAGGACTACTGCTACCTGACCACCACCGGACGGGTCACCGGCCGGCCGCGCGAGATCGAGATCTGGTTCGGGCTGCACGGCAGCCTCTACATGCTGGCGGGCGGCCGGGAGCGGGCCGACTGGGTCAAGAACCTGAGGGCGGACCCCGCCGTGACGGTGCGGATAGCCGACCAGCAGCTGCCCGGTGAGGCCCGCATCGTGGACGACCCCGAGGAGGACGCGCTGGCGCGACGGCTGCTGTTCGAGAAGTACTCGCCGCGCTACGGCGGGAGCCTCGACGACTGGCGTGCGAACGCGCTCCCGGTGGCCGTGGACTTCGACGAGCGATGAGTGCCGGGGCCGAGCACGGTCTGTTACCTGAACCCGCAAGCAGGAGGTACGAGATGTTGCTCGAGGACAAGAGCGCCGTGATCTACGGAGGCGGCGGCTCGATCGGCGGTGCCGTCGCCCGCGCCTTTGCGCGCGAGGGAGCGAGAGTCTTTCTCGCGGGTCGAACCCCCGCCACCCTGGACGCCGTGGCGGGCGACATCCGCGCCGCGGGAGGAGCGGCCGAGACCGCGCAGGTCGACGCGCTCGACGAGCGGGCGGTGGACGAGCACGCCGACGCGGTGGCTGCACAGGCCGGCGGCCTGGACATCTCCTTCAACCTGATCACCCACCCCCACACCCACGGGGTCCCGATGGCGGAGATGGCGGCCGGCGACTATCTGGCGCCGGTCGAGACCGCCGTGCGCACGATGTTCCTGACCACCCGGGCGGCCGCACGTCACATGATCCCGCAGGGCTCGGGTGTGATCCTCGTGTTCGGCGGCTCCGGCGATCCGATGCGCGACTACCACCTGGGCGGCACCCAGGTCGCCTTCGAGGCCCAGGAGTCCATGCGCCGGCAGCTCGGCGCCGAGCTCGGGCGCCATGGGGTGCGCACCGTGACGCTGCGCACCGGCGGCGTGCCGGAGTCGCTCCCGCAGGAGTTCGAGGGCCGCGATGCGATCGTGGAGGCGATGGAGCAGAGCACGCTGCTGGGCCGCGCGGCGACCCTCGAGGACGTGGGCAACGCCGCCGCACTCGCCGCCTCCGACCGCGCCCGCACGATGACCGCGGCCACCGTGAACGTGAGCTGCGGCGCGCTGGTGGACTAGATGCGGACGGGCGCTTACCGGACCGCGACGGGCTCCGGCTCCGGTGCCGCATCGAGGTCCGCGTGGCCCACGTCTTCGCTCGCGCCGCAGATGGCGCCGCCCGGGCACTCCGCGGCAGCCACCTTCCGGCGCGGGTTGCGAATGCCCGCCGCCGAGACCAGCCCGCCGGCGACCATCAGCGCCGCGGACAGTCCCATGCTGACGTGGAACGCGCTGACCGACGCATCCTCGAATGCTCCTCGCAGCTCGGGGCGGTTGGCCGGGGGAGCGTCGTCCGCGGAGCTGGTCGTGAGCGGACGGGCCTTTGCGTCTTCGACGGCCTCGGCAGCGGCCGCGGGCAGCGGACGGTCCGTGAGCCGATCCTCCACTTCCGACACGAACTGCGCGGACACCCCGGCTCCAACCACCGCTATCGCAAGCAGCCCCGCCACGCGTGCGACGGCGTTGTTCACTCCGGACGCGATGCCCGCGTGCCGTTGGTCTGCGTCACCGAGCACCGTGGCCGTCAGCGGCGCCACCATCAGCGCCAGGCCAAGCCCGAACAGCGTGACCCCGGGCAGGATCTCGGTCACGTAGTCGGCGGTGGCGTCGGCGAACATCAGCAGCCCGAGCCCGACTCCTGACACGATGGGCCCCGCAGTCATGAAGAGGCGCGGCCCGAACCGGTCGGCGAGCGCGCCCACCCGGCCGGACAGGAAGAACAAGATCAGCGTGCTGGGGAGCAACCCGAGACCTGCTTCCAGGGCGCTGTAGCCGGCGGTCTCCTGCAGGAACAGGACGATGAAGAACATCGCCGCTCCAAGCCCCCCGTAGATCAGCAGCGTCGCGACGTTGCCGACGGCGAAGTTGTGCCGGCGAAACAGCTCGAGGGGCATCATCGGATGCGGCGTGCGGTGCTCGTGCCACAAAAACGCGGCCAGCAATGCCAGACCTCCGACCAGTGATCCGATCACGAGCGGGTCGTCCCATCCGCGCGAGGGTTGCTCGATCAGGGCGAAGACCGGCCCGGCCAGGCCGAGCACGCACAGAGCGGCGCCGCTCCAGTCGACGTGGGGATGCGCTTCGGCGCGCGCGTCGATGCACGCGGGCAGCTCGCGCAGCACCAGGTAGAGGGTGACCGCGATCGGGATCAGGCCGATGGCGAAGACCCATCGCCACGACGCGGCGTCGACGAGGATGCCGCCGGCGAGCGGGCCGACCACGGTGGAGATGCCGCTCCACGCGGTCCACGTGCCGATCGCGCGGCCCCGCTCATCCTCCGGGAAGACGGCCATGATCGTGGCGAGGGTGCTCGGCACCAGGAGCGCACCGGCGGCGCCCTGCAGGATCCGGGCCGCGACCAGCAGCTCGTCCGTGGGAGCGACTGCGCACATCAGCGACGTCACGCCGAACAGGGCGGTTCCGAGCGCGAACACGCGGCGGCGGCCGAACAGGTCGCTGAGCGATCCGCCGATCAGGATCAGCGAGGCCAGCGTCAGCAGGTATCCCTCGACGACCCACTGCTGCGAGGCGAGACCGGCGTCCATGTCCTCCCGGATCGCCGGGAGCGCGACATTCACTACTGTGCCGTCGATGAAGACGACCGCCGATCCCGTGATGCAGGCGATCAGCGTGAGGCGTTTCTGCCTGGGGGTTGGCGCGGGCCACCTGCGGGTGCGAGAATCCGCGGCGTTCGGCTCGGCGGCCATCGGGCCACCGTAGCGGACACGCGTCTGACGACGATCGAGGGGGAGGACGGAAGATGAGCTTCGGGCAGGCGGCGCTTCGCACGGCGATCGCGTTCGCGATGCTCGCCGCAGTCTTTCCCGCGGCCTCAGCCGCCGGCCCGCATCCTGCGGACGGCCAGCTCTCGGACTGGCGCGGCGACGCGACGATGCTCTCCGGCGAGTCGCGTGTCTCGAAGGGCGAGCTGATCTACGACGACTGGCTCTACGACGACTATGGCGCGGACCTCAACGGCATCTCCGACATGCCCGTGTTCCGCGGGGCGCTCGCCCCCACGCGCGGGGACTACCGGTATCCGACCAACTCGGCGCGCTACGGCTACAACGCCGCGGACCTGCGCCAGCTGCGGATCTCCGCGAGCGGGAGGGGCCTCCACATCGCCGCGTTCCTGCAGACCATGAAGGAGCCCGACGCCGCCGCGGTCACGCTCGGCATCGACACCGGGCTTGCGCGCGAGGGCTCGGGCTGGCCCGACGGCGCGGGGATCGACTCTTCCGAGGCGGACACGTTCATCACGTTCTGGGGCACCGGCGGCTGGATCACCGACCGGCGCGGGCGCCGGGAGCGCCTTCGCAAGCAGATCGTGAACCTGGCCGAGAACGCGATCGAGGTGACCGTGCCGTGGCGCCACATCCCCTACGTGCGCGGTCGCACCGTGACGCTGTACGCGATCAGCGGCCTCGCCGATCCGCCGAGCGGCGGCTACCTGCAGGTGCCGTCGGGGTCGGCGACCGCGACACAGCCGGGCGGCGGCCTGCTGGGCGGCGGTGGCACGGCCGCATTCGATGTGGCGTTCGACCCTCAGGAGGAATGGACTCGCGTGGTGGGCAGCCACTGGGGCGAGGAGAAGCAGTCGCGGCTGCTCGCCGACCGCAGCGTCACCGGCCTCGGCCGGCAGGTGCGGCTGTCCCAGCTGGAGGGCACCGCCACGGAGTCGTATGCCCCGGCACCGGGCCGCTTCTACAACCGGATCTTCCGCTCCACCCAGAGCTTCGGCGAGGGGATCAACCTGAAGCCCGCGTCGGGCCCGGCGCCCGGCGGCAGCCCCGACCCGCAGTTCCTCTCCCGCCACCAGCCGTATGGCCTTTACCTGCCCGACGACTACACGCCGGCTACGCCCGCGGCGCTGTTGCTCAACGGCCACTCCCTGGACGTGAACCACAACGAGTACCAGGCCGTGTCACCGAACCTCTTCAACCAGCTCGGCGACGAGCGCTCGAGCATCGTGTTCACGCCGCTCGCGCGCGGCA
The DNA here is from genome assembly GCA_035650255.1 of Solirubrobacterales bacterium. Lineage (GTDB taxonomy): Bacteria > Actinomycetota > Thermoleophilia > Solirubrobacterales > JBBDJG01 > DASRIA01. The sequence continues at coordinate 101,012 of DASRIA010000017.1, read as the reverse complement.
TGGACACGTGGTACATCGACTCCGGCTTCAAGGACGTGCTCGAGGCGTGGGACGACCTGCGCGCCCACTACACGGTGGACGAGGACCGCACCTCGATCGGCGGTTACTCGATGGGCGGCTACATGACGTACCGCATGGGGCTCCTGATGCCGGACCGCTTCGCGGCCGCGAACCCCTACGTGGGCCCGCCCGCGTACCAGCTGTGGCAGCCACCGCTGCCGCCGCAGCCGCCAAGTGACTACGACGTCGCCGGGCAGACGAACAACATCGTCGTGAACGGGCTCAACCTGCCGTTCGAGATCAACAACGGTGGAGTCGACGAGCTGGTTCCGCCGGCGGGACCGCTCCAGCAGGCGCAGGCGTTCCGCGATGCCGGCAACCCACACCTCTTCTACTTCTTCCCCTCGTCCGACCACTTCGCGCTGATCCTCGCCGACGAGTGGGCCCACACGCGGGACTTCCTGGACCAGCACCCGGAGCGCGACCTCTCCCCGGACCAGGTCCGCTACAAGCGATACCCGTCGATGGACCTGCCGCAGCACGGGCTGCGGTTCGACGGCGCCTACTGGGTGGACGGCCTGACGGTGCGAACACCGGGCGACGCCTGCGCGCCCGGAGCGTCGTGCGAGTCCGCGTCGGGGCAGGTCGACGCGTACACGCTCGGCCACGGCCGCGCGCGCGGCACCACGCAGCCGGTGACGACCGTCTTCCCGGGACCGCCGCTCCCGGCGACCGTGCAGGGCGTCAACCGGCTGCCGGGAAGCGCGATCACCCCGCAGAACCGCTTCGAGGCCACGTTCACGAATCTGAGCGCGGCGACGTTCGACACCGCGCGGATGGGCCTCGACCCGGACGAGGTGCTGACCGCGGCGCTGACCGTGGCGACGGGCCCGGGCGCGTTCGCACTCACGCTGAAGGGCGACTTCCCGGCCGTGACGGCGACGCTGGACGGGCTGCCGGTGCCGGTGCAGCAGACCGCCGAGGGCATCGTGCTGAGCCTCAACATGACCGCGGGGGCGCATTCGCTGGTCGTGACGCCGTAGCCGGCGCGCCGCGCCCCCGGCACCAAACGCGAGGTGAGAGCGCCTGGGGCGGTAGTACGACCTCAGATGCTCTCACCTGGCCGTCAGGCGGACAGCGAGCAGAGACTTGACACGCCCCGGCTCGTGGACGACCTGCCGCCAACCCAGACGCAGCACATGCCAGCCGCTCAACTCGAGATCGAGGTCGCGGCGGCGGTCCCGGGCAAGCGCGATCGGGTTCGAGTGATACGTGTGCCCATCGGTCTCGACGACGAGCCTGTGCTCCGGCCAGTGGAAGTCGACCTGGTGCTCGCCGATGTGGGCATTGACGGCTGGGAGCGGCAGGTTCGCGTCGCGGATCAGGTCGAGGAGCCGCCTCTCGAGCTCGCGATTCGTAGGAGCGGGCTCGTGCAGATCGGTGAGCAGGCGGCGCAGCACCTTGACTCCGCGGCGCCCGTTCGACCTCGACAGGACGGCCTCCATCGCCCTCCCGTCATAGAGGTGCAGGACCAGGGACTGTTCCAAGGCGCGTTTCATCTCGCGAGGAAGCGCGACTGCCGCCAAGTCGACCAGGGTCCGGGCGACGGTGGTACATGGGATGCCGTCCCTGACTGTCAGCTCGTCCTGGTCCAGATGTCTGGTCCCGTGGACGACGACGCCCGGCCGCGACCGGGCGCCAAGGCGCGGCACCGTCACTTCCACCGGTCCGGCCGGCCATTGCCGCAGGTCCCACGCCGCGGCCGCGGACCGATGGCTCAACACCGCGCCGCGCGCCGACCCGAGGACCGCTGACATGCAACGACCCTGCGCGGTCAGCCGGTGCCCGATTGCATAGACGCACTCGTCAACACGCCGGAGCCGCCGCACCGCTACGCGGTGCTTGATCGCTGCAGTGCTCACACCGATGGCCACGAGCTGGTCGCGATGCACCACCCCGTGCTGATGTGCCGCCAACTCCGCCAACCTGACGTCGGGATGGTCAGGTGAGAGCGCCTGGGGCGGTAGTACGACCTCAGATGCTGTCACCCGCACATCGTGGCGCGCGGCGTGTCACGTGGGCGTCGGGAACGTGGAGGAAGCGTTACTCGCGGCGCACGGTTTCGCAGTTCACCGCTTGGTCGCCGCGGTCCACGAATGCCGTGTCGATGCCGCCGCCGCAGTCGATCCAGTCGCGCTTGCCTCCGCCGAAGGCGTGCACGGTGTCGTCGCCGTCGCCGCCGAACACGCGGTCGCGCCCGGTGTCCGGTCGCAGCTCGTCGTTGCCCGGGCCGCCGTCGACGACGTCGGCGCCGCGGCCACCCGAGATGCGGTCGTGGCCATCGTCGCCCTGCAGGTGGTCGGGCTCGTTGTTGCCGAACACGACGTCGTTGCCGGGGCCGGCGCTCACCTGGTCCGACCCGCTCGAGCCGGGCACGTGGTCGCCCCAGATCACGTCGTCGCCGGCGTAGCCCTGGAAGGTGTCGTCTCCCGATCCGCCCAGCAGCGTGTCGTTCAGGTCGCTCCCGCCCAGCGAGTCGGCCGCGCGCCCGCCGATCGCCCGGAGGCCCTGGTGCGGGTCGGCCGGCGCCGGCAGGGGACCCTGAGCCACCATCTCGCAATCCCGGAACCGCGTGGCGCGCAGGTCGCGGCGGTCCACGTAGACCGTGTCGTAGCCCTCGCCGCAGAAGATCACGGATTCGGACAGCGGCCCCTCGGGCTCGACTGCGTTCACGACGTCGTTGCCCGGGCCCGCCCAGATCGCGTCGCGGCCGCTCCAGCCGACGAGCTCGTCGTCGCCCGGGCCGCCCCGGATCCGGTCCTCGGCGCTGCCGCCGTTCAACCGGTCGTTGCCGCCGCCGCCCGCCACGAGGTCGCCCGCCTGCCCGCCGTCGATCACGTCGTTGCCGGGACCGCCGTAGGCACGATCGCGCCCGAAGCCGCCGGCCAGCGTGTCGTCGCCGGGCCCTCCGCGCATGCGGTCGTCGCCGGAGTCGCCCACGATCAGGTCGTTCCCGCTGCCCCCGCGCATCCGGTCGCCCGCGGTGCCGCCCTCGATGCGGTCGTCTCCGCCCTGGCCGAACAGGCGGTCGCGCGCCTCGTCACCCATGATCGAGTCCGCTCCGCTGCCCCCGCCGAGCATGTCGCGCCCCGTCCCCCCGCGCAGCGTGTCGTTGCCGCCCAGCGCGAACAGCCGGTCTGCGGACCGCCCGCCCCACATCGTGTTGGGGAGCGCGTTACCGCGCATCCGGTCCTTGCCGCTGGAGCCGAAGAAGCTCACGCGGGCCGCCGGGGCGGCGGAGGGGAGCCAGGCGCACAGCAAGATGCACAGCACAGAGGCTGCGCCAAGGCGTGCGGCGGCATGCACGGATCGACGTCTGGTCATTCGGATTTTCGCGGCCAGGGGCCGGCGTTTTCGATTGCCGCCTACGAGGTGAGCTGACGGGCTCGCGCTCCTTCACCTGCTCGGATCGGGTTGCGCGTCGGCCACCGATGTGGCCGATTAGCCCCCGGCCGCCAGACTTCGACGACCAATGGGTCCCCCGCTCCGCGACGCTCTGGGCGACCGCGGACTCGGCGACGAGTGCGCGGGATTTAAGCAAGCGCGGGGACGGAAAAGCGCGGAAAGCTTGTGTTTATTCGCTCGTAGCGGCTTTTTCGGCGGCTCCGCCTACCCCGGCTCGCGCCACATCCGCCACAGCGGCGGGCCGTCCTCGGGCAGCGCGAACTCCTCGGTGACCTCGAACCCGTGCCGCAGGTAGAGGTCGCGGCTGCGCGCGGAGCCGGCGTTGAGGTAGGCGGGCATCCGCTCGATGTCGCAGCGCTCGAGCACCGGGAGCATCAGCGCGGAGCCGAGGCCCTTCCCCTGCCACTCCGGCTCGACGCCGAGCGAGTCCAGGTAGTAGTGCGGAGTCTTCGGGTGGCCCGACTCCATGACGGTCAGGCCGCGCTGCGCACGCGCGAGCCCGCGGCCGAACACGCGGACCATGCCGGGCAGGAGCACCACCTGGTCGACCACACCGAGCCGCCATGTCCCGGGCGGCACCCACAGCGCGCCGCCCACGACGTCGCTCGTCGTGTAGCAGTAGTCGCGGGTCAGGTGGACCCGGCGCAGCATCACCTCGAACAGCCGGCGCGCGCGGGCGACGCGCGTTTCGGAATCCGACAGGAACCACCGCATCGGAGGATCGCCGTCGAACGCCCGCGCGAGCGCGTCGGCGAGCCGCGGAACGTCGTCAAGCGTCGCCTTCCGGACTGCCTGACCCGAGAGCGCCACAGCGGGCGCGCCTACCACCGGCTTTCGGAGTCCTTGGTAAAGGTGCGCTTGCGGGTGGGGTAGCGGCGGTTGTTCACCGCGACCGCGACGCCTGACACCGCGATCAGGATGCCGCCCAGGACCACCCAGTCCTCCCAGCCGTCGACCACGCTCGTGACGCCCAGCACCACGATCAATCCGACGACCGATAGGACCACCAAAGCTTGCAACCAGACCGGGAAACGCAAATACTCCTCCACGTCCTCGGGGAGGGCATCATAACCGCGCCACAATCGAACCCCCCGCGGCGAGGAGGAGAAGGCGAATGATCGAGAAAGTCGCCGTCGGCACCGACGGCTCAGACACCGCCGAGAAAGCAGTCGACTTCGCGTTCGACGTGGCCGAGAAGTTCGGCGCCACGGTGGTGATCTGCAGCTCTTACCGCCCGGTCAGCGAGGACAAGGTCCGGCGGGACCAGCGGGAGGCCCCGGAAGACATCCAGTGGTCGATCAACCCCACCCAGGAGGTGGACGCAACCCTCAACACGGCCGCGGACCGGGCCAAGAAGCGCGGCATCCAGACCGTCACCGAGGCCCGCGAGGGGGATCCCGCCGACGTCCTGTGCGACATCGCGGAGGCGCACGGGGCAGACCTGCTCGTGGTGGGCAACAAGGGCATGCAGCGACGCGTGCTCGGTAGTGTTCCCAACAGCGTCTCGCACAAGGCGCCCTGCTCGGTGGTGATCGTCAAGACCACCTAGCCAACGGGTGTGGATGGCGAATCCGGTAGACCAGATAAGAGGCTCCTACGAGGCCCTCAACCGGCGTGACATCGACGGCACGATGGCGGTCCTCGACCGCGACGCCAAGTGGGTCGAGCACTCCGACATGCCCGAGGCCGGCAGCTACGAGGGCCGCGAGACGATCCGCAACTTCCTCGAGAGCTTCCTCGACTCGTGGGACGAGTTCGAGCAGCAGATCGAGGAGGTCCACGCGGAGGACGACTGCGTGCTGCTGTTCATCCGGCTGACGGCGAGCGGCCGGGGGAGCGGCATCGACGTCCAGTCCCGCTACGCCCACCTGTGGGTGATGCGCGAGGGACGGGGCGTGCGCGTGGACGCCTACTACGACCGCGAGTCGGCGTTAGCCGCGCTGCGCGCCGCGCACGAGGGCTGACCCGGCCAGCCCGACGAGCATCACCGACGCGGCGAACGTGATGTAGATGCCCTGCTCGCCGTCGTCGAAGTGCTCACCGAAGATCAGCGCGGCCAGCAGCTCGAGCGCGCCCAGCGCCGCGTACGCGTAGGCCGCGCCGCGCAGCCGCTCGACCCGGTTGTCCACCGCCGCGAACGCCGCAGCGGCGGCGAAGCCGATCAGGAACGTGCCGACCGCGCGGCCGGTCAAGGGCGTCAGGAGCCACGGCCACACGGTGTCGGCGCTCGACGGGGACACCCACAGCACCACTCCGATCGCGGCCATCACGAGACCCTGCGCGGCGAGCGTCACGCGCAGCAGGCCCGGGATCGGCGTAGTCGCTGCCGCGCCCGGTTGCGGCGGCACCGCCAGCTGCTGCCGGACCAGGACGGCGAGCGCCACCGGGACGATGCAGTAGACCGCCAGCCAGAACCACCCGAACAGGGAGTCCAGGTCGAACTTGTCGAGGTGGATCAGGGTCGCGGCGAGCAGGCCGACCGCGATCACCGTCACGGGGACCAGCGCCGGCACGACCTCCTCCCAAGTCGCGCGCCGCGCGCTCCAGCCGATCAGGATGAACGCCGCCCAGTACGCCGCGCCGAGGAAGGCCGCGGTCAGCGGTGGCTGGATCGTCCAGGAGAAGAAGCGGTCGGTCTCCTCCGCGAGCGGGAAGAGCAGGAACCCCGCGATCAGCGCGAGCCCGGCGAATCCCGCGAGCAGCGCGCGCAGCTGGGGAGTCAGGGGCCGGGTGGTCGCCACGGCCCGAACTCTAAGAGCGGAGGGCAGGAGCACGCATGCTCCCGCCCTCCGTGCAATTGCCTATCCGGGGCCGGTCAGCCCGCCATCGCGGTGCCGGTGAACGCGCACGCGGCTGTGGCGCCGAACGCGTCCGCCTCTTCGCCCAGGAAGGTGACCGACGTGCTCACACCCGCGGGACTCGTGTAGACGACCGTGCCCTGCGAGCCGTCATCGTTCTGCGCGAGCAGCGAGAAGCTCTCGTTCGGGTTCAGGTCGTTGTCCTGCCGGTAGAACGGCACGTTCCCCGGGTCCTTGTTCCACGACACGTGCAGCGCCGAGTGCGCAACGGTCGTCGTGGCCCGCACGTCGAGGTCGGGCCCGGGACCGCAGGCCGCGGTCAGGACCAGGCCGCCGAGCTCCAGCAGGCGGGTCGCCGGCGTGTTGATCGGCGCGCGGAAGTCGACCTTCGCCGCATGCATGCCGTCGACGCGATCGGCGTTCAGACCCGTGGCCACGCCCGTGGCGTTCGTCGTGAACGGCCGGCCCGTCTCGGTCTTGGTCTCGATGCGGCCGCCTTCTGCGCCGTCGGTCTCGAACTCGAACGCCCGCCCCTCGGACAGGTTGTTCGACCGGATGCAGGCCTCACGCGAGGGGTTCGAGCGGCACCCGTAGATCGCCCCGCCGCCGTTGCCGCTCAGCACGTTGGACTGACGCGTCCCGTAGGTCTTCGACCGCGAGATCAGCTCCGTCTCGCGTGTGGCAGATCCGCTGCCGGGGTTGCGCTTCCCCTCCCGGATGACGCTGCCGGTGGCGCCGACCGCGAAGGGAGAGACCGCCAGGACGAGCAGGAATGCGCTGGCGAGTACGTAGCGCCCGTTGTTCGTGCGCGGCCGGCGCGGGCGCTGCGCCGTTGCGACGTAGCGGTCGACCGCGTCATTCCAGGCGCGGTCATCCTGTCTATTGCTGGACATGAATCCTCCTAGAGCCGTTCGCGGGGCATCTCGATCGAGCGCGCCCGCGGAGTTTCTCCCCCTGGCGGGCAATCTAGCCATGGGTTCGCGGCCCGGCGCCGGTCGCCTGCGGCATGCAATGCCGTGACCGCCGGCTTGCGGGTTTGCCTGCCGGCGGGGCGGGTAAACATGCGTTCACTACCGGCTCTCCGGTCGTCAGGGCCGGGAGGGGGTTGGTTTTCGGGGTGAGGCGTCGGACTTCAACACTCGGATTGCTAGTCGCGGTGGCGATGGCTGTGACCGTGCAGCCGGCCGTGGGCGCGCCCGTCCCGCCGCTGCCGATACCCGAGGGCCCGGAGGCCGGCGAGACCCCGGCGTTCATCGGGACCCCGGCGCAACCGCGCCCGAAGGCGCTTCCCCTGCCCCCGCGCCATCCCTTCATGGCGCGCAACGGGCGCAGCAACATCCACAACGACGCGTACATGTCGGGCGCCTACAAGTTCCCGGGCCCGCTGGGACGCGACATGGAGCGGCTGTCCACCTTCCACGCCGCGGAATGCGCGTCGGTGACATTCGATGCCGCGGGCCGGATCGTGTCGATCTGCGTGGGACTCGAGCGGCCGCGCCTCGTGATGTTCGACCCGCACACGCTCGACAAGCTCGCGGAGTTCCCGCTGCCGCCCCGCGCGCCCACCGGGGGCAACCCGTTCAACGACTTCTCGGGCGGCGGCTACTTCTACCTCGACCACCTCGACCGGGCCGTGATCCCGACCAGTCACCGGCACATCTGGATCGTGGGCGAGACGTCGGGACCGCTGGGACCGGGGTTCGAGCTGAAGCGCGACTACGACGTGAGCAGCGTGACCGCAGTCGACGACAAGCTGATGTCGGTCCTGCCGGACTGGTCCGGCCGGCTGTGGTTCGCCTCGCAGCAGGGAGTGGTCGGCACCATCGATCCCGATTCGGGCAACGTCTTCACCTTCGACACCGGCGAGCCGATCACGAACTCGTTTTCGGTGGACGAGACGGGCGGCGTGTACATCGTCACCGACGTGGCGCTGTACCGGTTCGACGCCAGCCCCGACGGGGAGCCCGTGATCAGCTGGCGCGAGGTGTATCCCAACTCCGGCATCCACAAGCCCGGCCAGTCCGGGCCGGGGTCGGGGACCACCCCGGACGTGATCGGCTCCGACTACGTGGCGATCGCGGACAACGCGGACCCGATGCAGGTGGTCGTCTACAAGCGGGCCAAGACGGTGAGCGGCTCGCGACTCGTCTGCGCGCAGCCGGTGTTCGCGCCGGGGGCAGGCGCCACGGACAACTCGCTGATCACGGCCGGGCGCTCGATCATCGTCGAGAACAACTACGGCTACTCGGGGCTGACGGCGACGATGGACGGCAAGAGCACGGAGCCCGGCTTCGAGCGCGTGGACATCAACGCCGACGGCAGCGGGTGCACGACCGTGTGGCGCAACGCGGAGCGCGGGCCGTCCGTGGTGCCCAAGCTGTCCCTCGCGACCGGGCTCGTCTATGCGTACACGAAGCCGCCGCTTGCGAACACGACCGACGCCTGGTACTTCACCGCGATCGACTACCGCACCGGCCACACGGTGTACAAGCAGCTCGCCGGCACGGGCCTCGGCTTCAACAACAACTGGGCACCGGTCACCCTGGCGCCCGACGGCACCGCCTACGTGGGCGTGCTCGGCGGGCTGGCGCTGTTGCGCGACGGGTAGCAACCCGAAAGGTGGGGCCACCGTGGTCGATTTGGCCCGCGATCCGGACCGAATGCACCACTGCATTACGAAAGAGGGGCCCTTGCGGCCCCTTTTCGAATCTGAGTCTCTGTCTGTATCTAGTGGCGGTAACCCATTGTGTCCCCCGTGTGGTCGTTGATTACGACCACCAGACGGGGGAGGCCCGGGTTTTCTTCCCTCGGGGGAAAAAAATCAGGTCGGTACGGAGACGAGCCGAATCGGGCCTACGGTGGCGCACAGGGGCCGCTATGCGACCCCGATCGACCGCGGTGGCTCAAACCGCGGGGCGCTGCGCGGGCGGAGCCCTGTCGCCGTACCCACTTGGTTCTCCGATGGGGGCGGCAACGATCGGTAGCAAGAGCCGCCTGATCAGGAGGCCGCCGTTTGCCCACAGGGCGGGCAGCCACATCGGGATCCCGGCGAAGTCGGGATTCGCGTAGTCGAAGGCCCCGGTGGCCGAGATCAGGATCTCGCCGAGCGGGCCCAGGACCGCACCGGCCGCCGCGTAGGCCCAGTCGCCCGGCACGGCCCACAGCCACAGGCGCGCCAGGATGACGGCGGTCAGCGCCGCCAGCAGCCAAACGGCGCCGTCCCCGTCCCAAACTGCCGTCGCCCCGTACAACCCGGTGAAGAGCGCGACCTCCCCGATCCTGAGCCCGGGCCCGAACCGCGGCGGCGACCCCGGCCCGGCGGCGCGCTCTATCCAGGGGACGGCGATCCCGGCTGCGACGCCGGCCAGCCCGAACTCGAGCGGCACGAACCACGCCCAGTCGCCGAAGGCCTCGTGCTCGTAGGACAGCACGTCGCCCAGCAGGTGCAGCCCGTCGAGGAGCGTGCCGAGCACCGCACCGATCACGAAGCAGGCGACTAGGCGCGAGGCGGGCGGCACGAGGCGCAGTATCGCTCGTGCGGTTCGGTTAGGGTCCGCGCGCGCTTGCCCACCGACGGCGACACCATCCCCAGAGGCCCCTCCGCCACGGGTGGAGACCTGAGGCCGCTGCCGTTCCCCGAGGTGTTCGCATTCCTCGGGAGCGGGTCGCTGCTCGTGATCGAGCTCGTCGCGGGCCGGATCATCGCCCCGAACGTCGGGGTTTCGCTCTACACGTGGACCTCCGTGATCGGCGTCGTGCTCGCGGGACTGGCGCTGGGGAACTGGATCGGCGGCCGCATCGCCGACACGCGCCCGGGTCGCACGACGCTGTCGATGCTGTACCTCGGGTGCGCGGCCGCGACGGCGCTGATCCTCTTCTTCGCGCGCGACGTGGATGCGTTCGCGGCGCCCAGCTCCTGGTCGGCGATCCTGCAGGTGCTGTGGGTCACCACGCTGATGTTCTTCCTCCCGTCGGTGATGCTCGGCACTCCGACGCCGATGATCGTGAAGCTCTCGCTGAGCTCCCTCGATGCGACCGGCCGCGTGGTGGGCCGCATCCAGGCCGCCGCAACGGCGGGCAGCATCCTGGGCGTCTTCCTCACGGGCTTCGCGCTGATCTCGTGGTTCGGGACCCGCTCGATCGTCGCCGGCGTCGTCGTGCTGCTGCTCCTCCTGGCGGCGCTCAGCCATCCCTACCTGACCGACCGGAGCAGGGTCGCAGCGGCCGTCCGGCGCAGCCCCGCGGTGGCGATCGTCCCGGCCGTCGTCCTGGTGGCGGCGCTCGGCCTGGCGATCAGCGCGGAGAGCAAGTGCGTGAAGGAGAGCAACTACTACTGCATCGACGTGCAGCCCGATGCGACCGGCGAGAACCGCGAGCTGCGGCTCGACCTGCTCATCCACGGCATCGTGAACCTCCAGAACCCCGCGGAGCTGATCTATCCGTACGAGAAGCTCTACCAGCAGGTCACGGAGGAGGCCTTCCGGAAAGGCAGCGCGATCAGCTCCTTTCAGATCGGCGGCGGTGCCTATTCGTTCCCGCGCTATCTGGCTGCGAACTACGACGCCCGGACGGTCGTCGCGGAGATCGACCCCGAAGTGACGAACGTGGTGCGCGAGCGCCTGGGCCTGCGCGACTCGCCCGAGATCGAGATCCAGCACGAGGACGCGCGGCTCGAGCTGAACGAACGGCCGGCCGACGAGCGCTTCGACCTCGTCCTGGGCGACGCGTTCAACGACATCGCGGTGCCCTACCACCTCACCACCAAGGAGTTCAACGAGGACGTGGCGGACCACCTGTCGGACCGCGGCATCTACCTCGTGAACGTCGTCGACGGCAAGGACTACGACTTCCTGCGCTCGTTCATCGCAACGCTCGACGACACGTTCCGCAACGTCGGGCTGATGACGGTCCCCGGCCAGGCTGTGCAGGGCGAGCGCGCGACCTTCGTGGTGGTGGCGTCGAATCGGCCGCTGCCGCGCCTCGACACGATCGTCGGGCCCGACCGGCTACAGCCGTTCCTCACCGAGAAGGACCCGGTCGAGCTGACCGACGACCACGTCCCGGTGGACCAGCTGCTGGCGCCCGTGTTCGGCGACAGCCTGCAGCACGCGGCGGGCGAGGCCGAGGGCGAGTAGCTTCCGGCCCGGAGGTGGGCTGATGGCAGCTGACGACGTCGATGTCGTGAGGCGCGTGTACGAATTCGCCAACCGCCTCGGGTCCGGTCGCGAGGCCGGCACGCCCGCCGCCAGGACGGAGGAGCTGTGGGATCCCGAGATCGTGGTCGAGGAGCGGGCGGACTTTCCCGACAAAGCCGCCTACCGCGGGTACGAGGGCCTCGCGCGCTGGTGGGCCGGCATTTTGGAGGCTTACGAGCGGAACGAGTTCGAGCCCGTCGAGCTGATCCCGGTGGGGGACCGCGTCGTGGCGTGGGTGCGCCACTTGCTGCGTTCAAAGGCCGGGGTGGACCTCGAGTACTACGGCGCCCACGTATGGACGGTACGCGACGGCCGCGTCGTGCACGTGACCGGGTATCGCGAGCTGGAGGACGCGCTCGAAGCCGCCCGCAAGCCGGCGGACGCGCCTCCCGGGTCCTAGCTGCTCGGCTTCTCGATCAGCTCGACGCGGTAGCCGTCCGGGTCGCGCACGAAGCACAGGCGCGAGCCGCCTTCGCGCACCGTGTACGGCGGCTTCTCCGGCTCGATGCCCTGCTCGCCCAACCGGTCCAGGGTGCCGTCGAGGTCCTCGGCGGTGATCGCGATGTGCCCGTAACCCGTACCTATGTCGTAGGAATCGACGCCGAAGTTGTGGGTGAGCTCGAGCCGCGGCATGTCGCCGTCCCCGGGCAGGTTCATGAAGACGTTGACCGCCTCGTCCCGGATCGGGATGCGGCCGACCTCTTCGAAACCGAGCGCTTTGTAGAAATCGACCGAGCGATCGATGTCCGTGATGCGGTAACAGGTGTGTATGAGGTTCGCCATGGATTCGCAGTCTATTAACAGCCCCAAGCTCCCGATCGGCCATCATAGATAGGACATGCTGCGAATCGGCCACAAGGGAGCGGACCTGATCGAGCCCGGCAACACGCTTGCGAGCTTCGACGCGGCGCTTGCGCACGGCGTCGACATGATCGAGCTGGACGTGCTTCCCACCAGGCCCGACGGCCTGCTGATCTTGGCCCACGACTACGAGGACGCGGCCGAGCGGCAGGCGCTCAGCATCGAGGACGGCTTCTCGCACCTCGCGTCCGAGCGCTTCGCCGGCATCGAGTTCATCGTGGACCTCAAGCTCCCGGGCTACGAGACCCGGGTGGTCGACGCGCTCGTCGCGGCCGGCCTCCGTGACCGGGCGCTGGTGTCTTCGACATACAAGGAGAGCCTCGCGCGCCTGCGCGCCTACGACCGCGGCCTCCGCATCGGATGGTCGGTCCCACGGGCGCGGCGCGACTACACCACCTCCGTGCTGATGAAGCTCCCGGCCCTCGTCTTCCTCAGCGTGATGAGGCGCGTGTTCCCGCGCCAGGCCGGCGAGGCGCTGCGGGCCGGGCTGTGCGATGCCGTGATGGCGCACTGGCGCCTGGTCACTCCCGCCCTGGTCGAGTCGGTGACGGCGGCCGGCGGCGACCTCTACGTGTGGACCGTGGACGAGGCGCCGCGCATCCGCGAGCTGAAGACGCTGGGCGTGACCGGCGTGATCACGAACGACCCGCGCCTGTTCGCCGCCCTGCCCTAGGGCGTGCCGCGATCTAGGCCGGTACGGGCTGCTGCTCGGGCGCCGTCGCCGGCGGCGTGATCACCGGCGTCGCCCAGGTGGGCTGGTCGTCGATGCCGACCGCCGCGCGCGCGACCAGGTCGGCCGGGCCGCGATCGGATTCCTGCTTGCCTGCCGTGCCGACGCGCACGTGGATGCGCGCCGCCTCGAGCGAGTGCTCGAGCGCGCGTGCCAGCGTCTCGACCGAGCCCAGAGAGGCCTCCGGGCAGATCACTGCGAACCGGGAGGAAGAGAGCTGCGCGACCGTGTCCGCCTCGCGCGCCTGCGCGGTGATCGCATCCTGCGCCTCGCTGCGGTAGCGGCTCGTCAGCGGGCGGCGGCCGCCGTCGGAAGTGGACTCCTCGAGCTCGAGCAGCAGCAGCCCCAGCGGGCGGCGGTAGCGCTCGGAGCGAGCCCACTCCTGCGCCAGGAAGGTCTCGAAGGCGACGACGTTCATCTCCGGGCTCTCGGAATCGACCCAGGCGTTGCGCTCCAGCCGGCGCCGGCCGCGGACCCACATCGTCCACAGGCCGAGCGCGATCAGCCCGAGAGCGGCCAGCGCGGCCCACACCGCGGCCGGGACCTTCTCGATCAGATCGATCACCGGGGCGACACCGGGCGTGCGACGCTCGGCGGCAGGCCTCGCATCCGCGCGCCGGTCGCGCGAGCCGGCGCGTGCGTCCTCCCCGCCGCTGGTGCGGGAAGGCGTCGCTTCCTCGCCGCCGGTGACGGTGAAGGTTCCAGCGGTGGGGCCAGCCGGACCGGTCTCGCCGCCCGGCCGGGAGGGACTCCGGACCGGCGTATCGACGGTGGAGGGAGTCTCCGGTGCCTGCCGCGCCGGCGTCCGCGTCGTGCCCGGGATGTTCGCGACCCCTTGCTTGAGGTTCAGCTGCACGCCCTGTGGCCCAGCACCGACGGTGACCCCACCGGTCTCACCGGCGTCCACGCCGAGCGAGGCGCCTTTTTGGGGGTCGGCCTCCAGGGAGACGCCCGACCCGGCGATGTCGCCGGCGGAGATCCCTCCCGAGGGGGTAACGGTCTGGGCATGGGCGACCGGCGCGGTCGCGAGCACGATCGCAGCGGTCGAAAGAGAGAATCTGACCAGATTGGCCATTACGGGCGGTATCGGTAGCCCGGCCCGGTGCCTTGACCTTTCCTGGCCGCCCTACACGGGTATTGCAGGGCACCTTTAGCCGATTCTCAGCTATGCGCGTCACACTGGGAGCGTGAAGATCCTCGTGGTGGACGACGAGCCCGCGGTGCGCGACTCGCTCGAGCGGGCGCTGCGGCTGGAGGGGTACGAGATCGGCCTCGCGGCGGACGGCGCCGAGGCTCTCGACGCCATCTCCGCCGACGGGCCCGATGCCGTCGTGCTCGACGTGATGATGCCCAACGTCGACGGGCTCGAGGTGTGCCGCCGGATGCGGTCCCTGGGCGACCGGACCCCGGTGCTGATGCTGACGGCGCGTGACACCGTGTCGGATCGCGTGGCCGGCCTCGACGCCGGCGCCGACGACTACGTGGTGAAGCCGTTCGCGCTCGACGAGCTGCTCGCCCGGCTCCGCGCGCTGCTGCGGCGCTCCGGCGCGGGGGCGGGGGGACAGACACTGCACTTCGCCGATCTCGAGCTCGACCCCGTGTCGCACCAGGTGAAGCGCGGCGACCGCCTGGTGGAGCTGACCCGCACCGAGTTCGCGCTGCTGGAGCTCTTCCTGCTGCACCCGCGCCAGGTGCTCACGCGGCCGGTGATCTTCGATCGCGTGTGGGGCTACGACTTCGGTCCCGGCTCGAACTCCCTGGAGGTCTACGTCAGCTACCTGCGCCGCAAGACCGAGGCCGGCGGCGAGCCGCGCCTGCTGCACACGGTCCGCGGCGTCGGCTACGTGCTGCGCGAGGAATGAGTCTCGGGCTGCGAGAAACGGCGCCCGGGCCGGGCACCCGCCTGCGTGACCGCGTCGCCGCATCGTCGTTTCGCCAGCGCCTCGCGTTGCTCTCGGCCGCCGCGGTGGCGATCGCGGTGGTGCTCGCCTCGGCGATCACCTTCCAGATCGTGCGCAGCGAGCTGCGCGGCGAGGTCGACCGCAGCCTGAAGGAGACGGTCAACCGGAT
The DNA here is from genome assembly GCA_035650255.1 of Solirubrobacterales bacterium. Classification (GTDB taxonomy): domain Bacteria; phylum Actinomycetota; class Thermoleophilia; order Solirubrobacterales; family JBBDJG01; genus DASRIA01. Next base: position 85,893 of record DASRIA010000017.1, on the reverse strand, counting down.
CTCCGTGCCGGCCGAGCTGCTGCTGCCCGGGACCGTCCCCGGCCAGAACGTGCTCGTGCTCCCGCCGGGCCAGCTCGGCAGCCGCGACGCGTACGCCCAGGTCGTGCGGCCGAACGGGTCCGTCGTGCGACCGCGCGGCAGCCGGATCCGGCTCCCCATCGACGACCGCGTGCTCGAGGTGGCGGCGGGGGAGCGGGACGCCTTCTTCACCGACGCGACCATCGGCGGCGTGCACGCCCGTGTGTACACGGCGCCGGTGCCGACGGGCGACGCGGTCCAGGCTGTGCGACCCCTGGAGGAAGTGGACCGCACGCTGCGCGACCTGACGTTCGCGCTCGTGCTGGTGGGCCTCGGCGGGGTCGGGCTGGCGGTCTGGCTCGGGCTGCTGGTGGCGCGGGCGGCGCTCACTCCCGTGAAGCAGCTCACCGACGCCGCCGAGCACGTGGCGCGCACGCGCGACCTGTCGCGCCGCATCCGCGCCGACCGGACCGACGAGCTCAGCCGGCTGGGCGCGAGCTTCAACACGATGCTGGAGGCGCTCGCCTCCTCCCAGGCCTCGCAGCGCCAGCTCGTGGCGGATGCATCCCACGAGCTGCGCACGCCGCTCACCAGCCTGCGCACGAACATCGAGGTCCTGTCATCCGACGCGCTGCCCGCCGAGGACCGCAAGCGCCTGCTGGAGGACGTGGTCGCACAGCTCGGCGAGCTGACGGTGCTCGTGTCCGACCTCGTCGACCTCGCACGCGGCGACGAGCCGGCATTGGTCGCGGAGGACGTGCGGCTCGACATGCTGGTCGAGGACGCAGTCGAGCGCGCCCGGCGCCACGCGCCCGACAAGGTGTTCTTCACCGAGCTGAGCCCCTCCCTCGTGCAGGGAGTCCCGGCCCGCCTCGACCGCGCCGTCACGAACCTGCTGGACAACGCCGCGAAGTGGAGCCCGTCCGGCGGCCAGATCGAGGTGCGCGTGCGCGACGGCGAGGTGTCGGTGCGCGATCACGGGCCGGGCATCGACGAGGCCGACCTCCCCTACGTCTTCGACCGCTTCTACCGGGCCGCCGCGGCGCGGGGGCTGCCGGGCTCGGGCCTCGGCCTGGCGATCGTGCGCCAGGTGGCCGAGTGGCACGGCGGGACGGTGGTCGCCGAGCAGGCGCAGGGCGGCGGGGCGCGCCTGCGGCTGCGCCTCCCCGTGGAGGAGTGAGCCGTCCATGCTGGTCGCCGTGATCTCCGACACGCACATGGCGGCGGGCGGGCGGCGCCGGCTGCCGGAGCGCTGCGTCGAGCTGATCCGCGGCGCGGACCTGGTCGTGCACGCGGGCGACATCATGAGCCTCGAGGCGCTGGCAGAGCTCGAGGCCGTCGGCCCGCCGGTGCGCGCGATCACGGGCAACATGGACGGCTGGGAGCTGCGCGACCGGCTCCCCGCCGAGACCGAGCTGGAGCTGGAGGGGGTTCGCCTGGCGATGATCCACGACGCGGGGCCGGCGGCCGGCCGCCTGGCGCGGATGCGACGGCACTTTCCGGACGCCGACGCCGTGGTCTTCGGTCACTCGCACATTCCGCTGCACGAGCGCGACGGCGGCTTCCAGATCTTCAACCCGGGCAGCCCGACCGAGCGCCGCCGCGCCCCCCACCACTCGATGGGAGTCGCCCGGATCGACGGTGACGCGATCGAGTTCGAGCTCGTGCAGCTCGGCTGATACCGTCGGGAACCGAACCCTTACGGGAGGTGCTTCCAGTGACGACGAAGATCACCAAGACCGAAGAGGAGTGGCAGCGCGAGCTGACCCCCGAGCAGTTCGAGATCCTGCGCCGCCAGGGGACGGAGCCGCCCTTCACGGGCAAGTACACGTACAGCAAGGAAGACGGCATGTATCGCTGTGCCGCCTGCGGCAACGAGCTGTTCAGCTCGGACACGAAGTTCGACTCCGGCACCGGCTGGCCGAGCTTCTACGAGCCCGCCACGGCCGAAGCGGTCGAGCTGCGGCCCGACACGAGCCACGGCATGACGCGCACGGAGGTCGTGTGCGCGCGCTGCGGCGGGCACCTCGGGCACGTGTTCGACGACGGGCCCAACCCGACCGGCCAGCGCTACTGCATCAACTCCGTATCTCTCGATATGGAGTCGATGGAGAAATAGCCGCTCGCGCTCGAGGCGCGAGCGGGTTGCGGTTGCGCGAGGTCGCCGCTCGCCTAGCGGATCCGCACGTGCAGGTGGTTGTCGTGCAGCGGGATCGCCTGCACGACGCGCCGGGGCCCGCGCAGCCCCACCCGCAGGCCCACGAACACGAACCTGGCGCCGGAGCGCACGAACCGGTCGACCAGGTCCTGCGCCAGCGCCCGGTCCACCTGGCCGACGTTCGCCGGGCCGCGCTCCTGCCGGTCGCGGCGCGGGTAATAGACGTCCGCGTCGAGGCCGTTCTGGTGCGAGGCGTGCCCCGGCGGCCCATACCGCTCGCCGAAGTTCCCGCCCTGCGGGCGCGAGAGATCGCCGATGCCGATCCGCGGCGCGCCCGGGTTGGCCGCGCGGAACTCGGCCAGCACGCCGAGCAGCACGCGGATCATCCGGTCGGTCGCGTGCCTGCGCCAGGGACGGTTGGGCGTGCGGTCGTGGATCGGATCCCAGGTGAAGAAGTGCTCGCCCTCGGAGGGCAGCTGGACTCCGTTCAGGAGCCGGCCGCGGTTGGTCCGGCCGACCGCGGTCGAACGCCGCCACTCGATCGCCTCCGCGAGCATGCTTTCGGGAGACTCGTCCGGCTCCCCGGGAGCAACCGCCGCCGGCGTGGCGGCCTTGCGCGATCCTTCGTCGCAGGCGGCGAGGCCGATCGCGAGCAGCGCCAGGAGCAACAGGACGGACGCGCGCATCGGTGGGTCAGGCGGCCGTCGGGGTCTGCGTGAGCTGCTGCATCGCGTTCAGGTAGATCTCCGAGAAGGTCGGGAACGGCTGGATCGTGTCCTTGAAGACGTCGAGCGGCACGCGCGCGCGGATCGCCAGCGTCGCCTGCCCGAGCCACTCGCCCGCCTCCGGGCCGACGGCGTAGGCGCCGATGATGCGCTCCCCGTCGGTGACCAGCGTCAGGAACCCGCCGCCGTCGTAGTCGCGATAGTAGGTCGACATGCGCGGAAGACTGCCGACCGGCACGGTCACGCTGTGCTCCCCTTCCGGCTCCCCCACCGACGCCGCCTGCGGATCGGTGAACACCACGCGCGGGACGGCCTCGTAGTTGGCACGCGCGGTGCGCCCGAGGATGTTGGCGGCCGCGATGCGTCCCTGGTACTTGCCCACGTGCGTGAGCGGCCAGATGTTCGTCACGTCGCCGATCGCCCATACGTTGTCGCCCGCCGACATGCGGTCGTCGACCTTGACCGCGCCTTGCTCCGTCTCGATGCCGAGGGTCTCCAGGCCCACGCCGTCGCCCCGCGGCTTGCGCCCGGTCGCCACCAGGAGCTTGTCGCCGCGCAGGACGGCGCCGCCCTCCAGCTCGACCTCGTAACCATCGCCGTGCGCGCGGGCGGCCGTGGCCCTCGCGCCGCAATGGACCTCGATGCCGTCCTCCTCCAGCGCCTTGCGCAGGACGTCGCCCACCGCCTTCGGCTCCTTGTTCAGCACATGGTCGCTGGTCTCGACGAGCGCCACCGAGCCACCCAGGCGCGCGACGACCTGCGACATCTCGACTCCCACGGGACCGCCGCCCAGCACCACCAGCCGCGCGGGCACGGACTCCATCCCGGTGGCCTCGCGGTTGGTCCACAGGCCCTCCAGCTCCTGCAGGCCGTCGATCGGCGGGATCACCGGCTCCGAGCCGGTCGCGACCACGATGTGCTCGGTCGAATAGGTGTCGTCCCCGACGGCGACCCGGCCCGTGCCGGCGATGCGGCCCGTGCCCTTGATCACGTCGATGCCGGCCTCCTTCGTCCACTTCAGCTGGCCCGCGTCGTCGTAGCTCGACACCATGTAGTCGCGCCACTCCAGCACCTCGGCCGTGTCCAGCTCCCCCGTCACTGCCGCGCGGACGCCGGGTACGCGACGGGCGTCTGCCAGCACCTCCCCCGGGCGCAACAGCGTCTTCGACGGCATGCAGGCCCAGTAGGAGCACTCGCCCCCGACCAGCTCGCGTTCCACGATCGCGACGCGCCGGCCCCCTTCGGCGAGCTCGTTGGCGCAGTGCTCGGATGGGGCCCCGCCGCCGATCAGGATCACGTCGTAGTCGGTTGCCATGCAATTCCTCCGGGGGTCGCTGGGATCCGGCACGTCAAATCGCCGGCAGGTCGTCGTAACGTAATCGAGCATGGCGGTCGAGTTGCAGGGTGGCCGGGTCCGGCTGCGCCCGGTGTCGGACTCCGACATCGCGGCACTCGCCGCGCTCGCCGCCGATCCCGCGGTCTCGCATTGGTGGGGCGACAACGACGAGGGCGACATCCGGATGGAGGTCAGCGCGCCCCGGGCCAGCGGCTGGGTGGTGGAGGTGGACGGGGAGCCCGCGGGGCTGGTGCTTGCCACCGAGGAGCCCGATCCGGACTACCGATCCGTCGAGCTCGACATCTTCATCGCCGCATCCCTGCAGGGGCGGGGCCTCGGCGCCGACGCCCTCCGCACCGCCCTGCGGCACCTGTTCGACGAGCGCGGGCATCACCGCGCGCTGATCGGCCCGGCAGCCGGCAATTCGCGCGCGATCCGCTGCTACGAGCGGGTCGGCTTCCGGCCCGTCGGGGTGATGCGGCAGGCCGAGCGGATCTCAGGCGAATGGCGGGACGTGCTGGTGATGGACCTGCTGGCCGGCGAGCTGCGCTGACGCAGCGCGGCCGTTTCCGGCCACCGCGGTCGATAGGGGTCGCATAGCGGCCCCTATGCACCACCGTAGGCCCGATTCGGCTCTGGAGGCGGCGTCTGCGTACCGACCTGGTTTTTTTCGAGTCGTAGGGAAGAAAACCCGGGCCTCCCCCGTCTGGTGGTCGTAATCAACGACCACACGGGGGACACAATGGGTTACCGCCACTAGATACAAGACAGAGACTCAGATTCGAAAAGGGGCCGCAAGGGCCCCTCTTTCGTGGGCGCCGAAGCCCTAACGCCTGCGCCTCCTCCGGCGCGCGGCCAGCGCCCACGCGGCCGTCCACATGGCCCCCGCGCCGTAGGCCAGGGGCAGCAGCTCCTCCACGGGCACGCCGGAGATGTGTGCGATCACGCTCATGTCACATACGACCGCCGCCCACCCGCGAACTCATCGCGCGGGCGCCGCCTCGAGCCGCTCCGGCAGGCCGAACGGCGCCATCATCGCGGGGTCCGCGAACCCGGTGATGTCCGCGATCCGCCCCTCCCGGAAGGTCAGCACCTGGAGCGCCCGCGGGATGTAGGCCCCGGCTTCGTCGTTCCAGTAGTAGGCCCCGAACGCGGGCTGCCCGTTGGCGCGCGTCGGGACCAGCCGCATCCTGCGCTCCTCGCCCGCGAACGACACCAGCTGACGGCGGCGTTCCTGACCGGCGAAGGCCAGCTCGGTGAGGAAGCCGGCGACGCCGGCGCGGCCCTGGAACCAGGTCGGCATCGGCGGCATCGCGAGCGTCGCGTCCTCGGTCAGCATCGCGACGATCGTGTCCGCGTCGCCCGCCTCCCAGGCGCGCATGTAGGTCTCGACCAGCTCGCTCATCTGCTCGTCGCCGAGCGCCCGCAGCGTGGCCTGCTGGCTCTGGTCGGGGAGCTTCTCGTCCGCTGCCTTGCGGGCCCGCTGGAGCGAGCTGTTGACGGATTGGACGGTCGTGTCCAGCTGCTCCGCCACCTCCTTGGCCGAGAAGCCCAGCACCTCGCGCAGGATCAGCACGGCGCGCTGGGCGGCCGGGAGATGCTGCAGCGCCGCGATGAACGCCAGCTCGACGCTCTCGCGCTGCTCGTAGCGAGCCTCCGGCCCGAGCATCCGGTCCCCGATGTCGAAGGTCTCGTCCGGGTACGGCTCGATCCACACCGACTCCACGAGCGGCGCGCCGACGCCGTCGTGGGGGTCGGACGGCGGCCCGTAGTCGATCGGCAGCACGCGCTGCGGGCGCCGCGCGATCGCATCCAGGGAGGTGTTGGTGGCGATCTTGTAGAGCCAGGAGCGCAGGGAGCTGCGCTCCTGGAAGCCGGGCAGCGCGCGCCAGGCCCGCAGCAGCGCATCCTGCAACGCGTCCTCGGCGTCCTGCACCGAACCGAGCATGCGGTAGCAGTGGGCATGCAGCTCCCGCCGGTGCGGCTCCACCAGGCGCCGGAAGGCGTGTTCATCGCCCGAGCGGGCGGCTTGGAGCAGGGCGCCCTGCGACAGCGGCATGACCGCCTGAGATTACTTTGGGCGCGGCCGCCGGTCCAAAGGTCAGCAATGAAGCGAAGCAAGGGCGGACGCGTCGTCCATCTGGAGCTGCACACAGGCGATCTTCCGCGGGCGCGTGCCTTCTACGCCGCCCTGCTCGGGGCCCGGTTCGACGAGGTGGTCTTCGACTTCGGCTCCTACCTGACGATGGACCTGGGCAACGGCGTGGGCGGGGGCATCGTGGAGTGCGGGGCGCGTCCCTCTGCGTGGCTGCCCTACGTCGAGGTGCGGGACATCCAGGAGGCCACGGACCGGGCGCGGGAACTGGGCGCCGCCGTGCTGCTGGAGCCGCGCGAGGGCCCGGCCGGGCGGCGCAGCGTCGTGACGGAGCCGGCCGGCGGCCAGCTGGCGCTGTGGGAGTCGAAGTGAGCCCCCAACCTCAGATCCGCGCCGCTGCGGCAGCCGCCTCTGCGGCGGTACGCGCCGGAGCCATCGCGACCCGCAGCAGGAGATCGTGCCAGCGGCTCGCCGGCGCGATCCGCAGCGACAGGCTCGGCCCCGGCCGGGGATTCGAGCTCTGCGGGGACGGGAACAGCAGCCGCGCGACCGAGCCGGGCGGAAAGCCCCTCGGGAGCACCACGTACCCGCCCTCGCCGCCGTCGATGAAGAAGTAGCGCACCGCCGCGAGGTCGACCTGGGTGCTGCCGCCGGGGACGCGCACGAGCTGTACGGTGCGATCGGCGAGGACGGCGCTGACCTGCGCCTGCTCCTCCCAGCTCGGGAAGAGGGCCTCCGCGGACAGAGAGTCGGAGCGTGCGCGTGTGACCTGCCATGACACGTGGATGTGGTCGGTGGCAAAGCGGTACAGGGAGCGGAAGCGGACCCCGGCCCGCTCCGCGAAGCCGCTCGCCTCGATCACGTCGAAGCGCCCCGCATAGGGGGAGCGCGGATACCGCGCGCCCGTCCGGATCGCGCCCCGGGGCGACTGCGTGAGGATGATCGGGCGCCGGCCCGGCCGGCGGACGGAGCGCGGGCGCTGTGATGCCGAGACGATGCCCCCGTTGGGCGCCCGGACCACGATCCCGAACCCCGCGGGCGCCCGGCCGCCGATGTGGGAGATCACGCGCTGGCTCGAGTCGAACCAGCGGGCCATGTCGATGCCGCCGTACGGGAAGGCGCCGTTGCTGACAGCGACGAGCGCAGTGTTGTAGGTGGGCGTCGTGATCGTCAGGCGTCCGATCGAGGGGTCGAACGCGTACAGCGGGGGCGGCTCCTCGGCGGGCTTGTCGCCGAGCCCGCGGAGCACCGCCTCGGCCGCCAGCGCCTGGAACCGCGCCAGCTCGAAGTGCAGGCCCTCGCTGAACTTGGTGGTGACGCCATAGAGGCTGGAGCCCGGCTCGCGGCGGTCGTCGTCCCAGCGCTCGGTGTAGCGCTCGTACAGCGCCAGGGAGCGGTCGAAGATGTGCTTCGCCCACTTGCGCTGGTCGGCGTCGACGAAGTTCTGCGACGTCGCGATCGCCAGCAGCCCCTGGCAGCACCACGCCCAGTAGCGTGAGAGGTGCCACCGGTAGAGGTACAGGCCCGTGTCCCAGTTGACGTAGCCGCTGTGCGTCCAGTACGCGGGCAGCGCCCGCGCGACGAACGCACGCAGGGTGCGAGCGTGTCCCTCCGAAAGGGGAGTCATCCCCTCGCGCCGCGCCTGCTCGTAGTAGTAGATCGCGTCGAGCACGATGTTCGCGTACTCCGTCGACTCGATGTTCTGGTTTGCGCCCGCGCGCTGGAAGGGGTTGCGGTGGAAGCTGTAGCTCGGGCCCAGGTTCGGGATCCGCCAAGGGCGCACGGAGCGCTTCGCTCCGCGCAGGAAGCGCACCAGCTGCTGCCGGTAGTCGCGGCGCAGCAGCGTCGGGTCCCCGGTCATGCTGACCGCGCAGGCGTGCAGCTCGGCCGAGAAGTTGATCTGGTTGAGGCGCACGTTCGGATAGCGGAAGAACGGCGACGCCGCGACGCTCCGGACCGCCCTCACCATCCGCGCGACCAGCTCGTCCGACAGCCCCAGCTGCGCGCGCGCCCGCCAGGCGTAATACAGGGCGCGCGCCACCTTCGGGTCCACGGACAGGTGCATCGCGCTGTCCCGGCGGCCCATGTTGCTGACCCATCCCGGCGCGTGGAGCTGTGTCTCGGAGCGGGGGTTGGAGTGGCGCGTCGGCCGCCCGTCGCGCGGCAGGCGCAGAGGCGGCTGCTCGCACAGCCGCGCGGTGAGCAGACGCGCGCGCTCGTCGCGCCGCGCGGCGCCGCCATGCCCTTCGTACGCCGCGATCGCGTGCGTGGCCAGGGCCGAGGCGTTCAGGCGCGTGTCGTTCGTGTACACATTCTGCGAGTCGCTCCACAGCCGGTCCATCGCCGGCTGCAGCCAGTCCGCGAACTCCCAGTACCCGGCGTTGCTCAGCGGCGGGGTGCCCACGACCGCCGCACGGGCCGCGGCGTCCCGCGGCGCAGCGAAGGCGCCGGGGCTGCGCGCGCCGAGCGCAAGTCCGGCGGCGCCCACGGCTCCGCCCACGAGGAAGGCCCTGCGCGTCGCGCCGTCGTCCACGCCCACACACTGACGAACACGCAGGCGGCAGCGGTGACGCGGTCTGCCCGCCAGATGGTCGACCCACGGCGACGCGCCGGCGGTAATAGGTTTTCGCCATGTCCAGGGAGGGTCCCACCCCCGTGCGCGGCCTCTTCGAGACGCACCTGACCGTCGCCGACGTCCCGCGCGCGACCGAGTTCTACCGCGATGTCGTGGGGTTTCCCGTCGCGCTCGAGCTGCCGGAGCGCAACGCCGCCTTCCTGTGGGTCGGCGACCCGGGCCGCTCGATGCTGGGCCTGTGGGGTATCGGGTCGTCGGTCAACAGCATGCGGCTGCACATCGCCTTCGACGTGGCCCTCGAGGACGCCCTCGCCGCACCGGCCCGCCTGCGGGCCGCGGGGGTCACGCCGCTGTCGTTCTTCGGAGCGGAGACGTCCGAGCCCGACGTGCTCGCCTGGATGCCCGCCGCGGCCGTCTACTTCCACGATCCCGACGGCCACCTCCTGGAGTACCTGGCGATGCTCGAGGAGCCGTCCCGGCCGGCTGCGGGGATCGTCCCGTATTCCGAGTGGGTCCAGCGCTACAGCGACTCCTGAGCGGTCGCTCATCAAGCCCCGAAACCCCGTAGCCGCGGGTGCTTCCAGGCGTTAGCATGGACACCGACTCAGGGCCGGGAGCGCTGTCCAGTGTGACCCGGGCTGGGCAGGGGGACCCCAGGGAAGGAAGGAGCAACATGCATAAGCTGCTACTTGGCCTCGGGTTGACGCTGGTCGCGATGACCGCCATGGCGTCACCCGCGGGAGCGGCGACTTTCGAATGTAACGAGACAGTCACCGGAGGAACGTACGACAACGTGACCGTCCCGCGTGACGGGTCGTGCACGCTGATCGACTCGACCGTCGCCGGCGACGTCACCGTGAAGAGGAACGCGTACTTCCAGGCGACCAACACCGACATCGCCGGCAAGGTGCGGGCCGATGACTCGCTGGCCCTGTTCATCGACTCGGAGTCCACCGTCGGGCGTTATGTGAGCGCCGACGACACTCCCGAGGTCTACATCTTCAACGCACAGATCGCTCGGGGCATCGAGGTGGATGACGCCACCGCCGTGGTCCAGATCTGCGGCAACCTGGTATCGAACGGCGATATCCGGGTCACCGACAGCGGCACCGACATCCTGGTCGGCGACCCCGTTGCGGACTGTGCCGGCAACACCCTCACGAACGGGGACATCGAGCTCGAGCGCAACTTCACGGACATCGAGTTCGTGGTGCGCGGCAACACCGTGGGCGACGACCTGGAGGTCTTCAAGAACAAGGGTCCCGTCGAGAAGACCATCGAGGACAACACCGGCGGCGACGATCTCGAGTGCTACGGCAACGAGGAGCCTGTCTCGGCCACCGGCAACACGGGCTGGAACGAGAAGAAGGGCCAGTGCCGCGTCGTCCTCACCTGTGAGGCGGACGTCAACGGCGTGACCGTCGACGAAGTGATCGTCCCGGCCAACGCGGTCTGCGTGCTCACGGACTCGACCGTCGAGGGGAACGTGACGGTGCTGGAGGGCGCGTACTTCCAGGCGACCAACACGGACATCACCGGCAAGGTCCGGGCGACCGGGGCCGGCACGTTGTTCATCGACAACGAGTCGACCATCGGGCGCGACGTCAAGTCGTTCGGGTCCGCGCAGGTGTTCGTGTTCAACGCGACCATCGGCCGCGGCCTCTACGTCGACGGCACCACCGAGGTCGTGCAGATCTGCGGCACCACGTTCACCAAGGGTGACGTGCAGGTGCTGCGCAGCGGCCTGGACATCCTCGTCGGGTCGAGCGACCCGCTCGTGGAGTGCGCCGGCAACACGCTCGGCGACGGTGACCTGGAGCTGCGGCGGAACACCACCGACGTGGAGTTCATCGTCAGCGGCAACACCGTCTCCGACGACCTCGAGGTCCTGCACAACCTGGGTCCGGTGGAGAAGACGATCACCGACAACACGGGTGGCGACGAGCTCGAGTGCTTCGGCAACGAGGAGCCCGTCAACGCGAGCGGCAACACGGGCTGGAACGAGCGCGAGGGCCAGTGCCGTCTGGTGCTGACCTGCGAAGGCGACGCCCTCAACGAAGACGTCGATGAGGTCGTCGTGCCCGCGAACCAGACGTGCTTCATGCTCAGGTCCGTCGTCAGCGAGAACGTCACGGTCGGGGAAGGCGCTTACTTCCAGGCACTCGCGACGGAGATCGGCGGCAAGGTCCGGGCACACGATGCACTCACGCTGTTCATCGACCTCGAGTCGACGGTCGGAGGGGACGTGAAGGCGCACAACACCGCCCAGGTGTTCTTCTTCGGCGCCACCATCGGCCGCGGCCTCTTCGTCGACGGCACCACCGAGGTCGTGCAGATCTGCGGCAACACCTTCACCAAGGGTGATGTGCAGGTCTACCGCAGCGGGCTGGACATCCTCGTCGGGTCGAGCGACCCGGGCGTGGAGTGCGCCGGCAACACGATCAGCGACGGTGACCTCGACCTGCGGCGCAACACCACCGACGTCGAGTTCATCGTCAGCGGGAACACGGTGTCCGACGACCTGGAGGTCTACGACAACGCGGGTCCGGTGGAGAAGACCATCACCGACAACACCGGCGGCGACGAGCTCGAGTGCTTCGGCAACGAGGAGCCCGTCGTGGCCACCGGCAATACGTTCGCCAGGCCCCGGGGCCAGTGCGTGGAGGTCTGACCTGACCCCGCGCGGCCTCCGGAGCTGATCCGGAAGCGGAGGCGATTCCGAAAAGGCCCGCACTTCGGTGCGGGCCTTTTCTTTGCCTGCTTCGCCCCGTGGGGCGGCTAACGCTTCCGCCAGGCGCCGCCGAACAGCCGCGACAGCCTGCCGGCCGAGGTGTTGGCGCGGAACTCCGGCGCACCCGGGTCGGGCTCGGGCAGCCCGGCAGCCTCTTCCGCGTCGATCGTGAGCGTCACGAGGTGCTCGGCGATGCGCCCCACCTCCGGGGCGTCGACGAATCGCAGCCCCTGCTGGGTCGTGATCACGATCCCGTCGAAGATGTGCTCCCGCGGGTTCTCGAGCACCCGCTCAACCTTGCCCAGGGGTACCGCGTCGGCGGACTGGACCGCGGTGCCGCGCTCCAGGAGCTTGTACGAGATCGCGTGGCCTTCGTCCATGCAGGGAGATCGTAACGGTAGGCGGGACGTCTGCGGCCACCACGCTGACCACGCCCGTTTGGCGAGCACGGCCCTGGGTAGCCGAACAGGAGCAACCAGAGAGGAGACAGCGACATGTCGACCATAGAGGAGTCAGTCGAGGTCCAGGTGCCGGTGCGCACCGCCTACAACCAGTGGACCCAATTCGAGGAGTTCCCGCAGTTCATGGAGGGCGTCGAGGAGGTCCGCCAGACCGACGACACGCACCTGCACTGGAAGGCGGACGTCGCCGGGCAGTCCCGCGAGTGGGACGCGGAGATCACCGAGCAGCGCCCGGACGAGCGGGTCGCCTGGAAGAGCACCGGCGGCACCCAGCATGCGGGCGTCGTGACCTTCCACCGCACCGGGGACGCGCAGTCGCGCGTGATGCTGCAGCTGGACGTGGAGCCGGAGGGCTTCGTCGAGCAGGCCGGGGACAAGCTCGGCTTCGTCAAGCGCCGGGTGAAGGGCGACCTCGAGCGCTTCAAGCAGCTGATCGAGACGCGCGGCGCCGAGAGCGGCGCCTGGCGCGGCGAGGTGGAGCAGGACCCCACGCGGTAAGGCCGGTCCTCAACCGCATCGTGAGGGGGCCTCCGGGTGGAGGCCTCTTCTCGTTGCGGACGAAGCTCCGGTGCCCGGCTAGCTGCGCGAGAAGAAGCGGCGCACGAAGCGCCCGCGCTGCGCGCCCGCCGGGGGCGTGAACTCGGCCGTGTCGCCGGAGTAGACCTCGTCCAGCATTCCGATGAACCGGCGCCCGAGGTTGAACCGCAGGAGGGTGCGCTCCGCTTCCTCCCTGGTCTTGCCGCTGTTCTTCATGTTGATGATCTGCTCGCGGAACATCTCGGCGATCTCGGGACTGGGCTCGGTGTGGATCTCGGGGCCGTCGCCGTTCATGCCCTGCACGGTCGTGTCCGCCTCGGGCTCCGGCTGCGAGGCCTCCTCGGCGGCCGGCTGCTCGGCCTGCTGCTCCGCATCCGCCTCGAGCGCCGCCCCCGCGGGCGCCGACAGCGCGTGCTCGGCCTGGCGCTTCTGTTCGGCGGTCAGGTGCGCGTAAGGGTCGTCCACCTGGTGGAGCGCGGCCATCGCGGAGTCGAGCTCGACGCGCAGCGCCGAGACCATGCCCGCGACCGTGACGGTCAAGAGCTCGAAGCTGTTCACGAGCTGGAAGGAGCGGTCGAGCGCGAGCTTCAGAGCCTCGCGGCCCTCCTCCTCGGAGCGCTGCGTGAGCTTGCGCGACTCGCGGATCGCCTCCAGCTCGATCGACGCGACCCGGGCGACCGCGGTGTCGATGATCCTGCGCAGCTCGGGCTCCAGCGCGACCGGGAGCGTCTCGCTGACGATCGCCTCCTCGGGCGCGGCGGCCGCGGTGGGGGCGGCGGGCTCGGCGGGCGCCGGGGTCGGCTCCGGAGCGGCTTCCGGCGCGGCAGCGGCGGGAGTCTCGGTCGTGTCCGCGGCCCCGTGCTCCTGGGCGGGCGGGCCCACGGCCTCCTGGGGTGCGGGCTGCTCGGCCACGGGCTGCTCGGCCACGGGCTGCTGGGCCGCGGGCTGCTCGGCCGCGGCCTCCTCGGCGGCGGCCTCCTCGACGGCGGCCTCCTCGGCCTCGGGCGCCGGGCTCAGCATCGGCGCCGTGATCGCCGCCGGCTCCGCAAGCGCGGGCGCGGGCGCGGTCCCGTTGGTATCCGGCGTGTCTGTCTGCTGAGGCTCGCCCGAATCCGGTGCGGCCTTCCGTGCCTTATTCCTCTGCCTTTTCAGCAATGCCAAGTCGAAACTGCCCCCCTGCGAACGCATAAAGCCTACTGCCCAGCCGTTATCCCTGCAATATCTATGGGCGCGGGGCTGCGGATCGCCACGGATAGGCTGCCGCGAATGCGGATCTCCTACGTGCTCGGAACCCGGCCGAATGTCGTGAAGATGGCCCCGGTGATCGCCGCCCTGCGGGACCGGATGCCTGCCGCGAACCACGTCGTCGTGCACACCGGGCAGCACTACGACCGCATGATGTCGGACGTCTTCCTGGACGAGCTGCGGGTCCCGGAGCCGGACCACGCGCTGGGCGTCGGGTCAGGGAGCCATGCCGTCCAGACCGCCCGCGTGATGGAACGCCTCGCGCCGCTGCTGGAGCAGGAGCGGCCCGACCTCCTGATCGTCCCCGGCGACGTGAACTCGACCATGGCCGCGGCGCTCGTGGCGGTGAAGCTCGGCATCCCGCTCGCCCACGTCGAGTCGGGGCTGCGCAGCTTCGACCGCACGATGCCGGAGGAGATCAACCGGATCGTCACCGACCAGTTCTCGGACCACCTGTTCCTGCACAGCGAGGAGGCGATCGGGAACCTGCGCCGCGAGGGCATCGGCGACGAGCGCATGCACTTCGTGGGCAACACCATGATCGACGCCCTGGTGGCCGCCGAGCAGCACTTCCGCGCGCGCGCGGCGGCGCAGCGGTTCGGGCTCGCGCGCGGCAAGTACATGCTGGTCACGCTGCACCGGCCGAACCTCGTCGACGGCCCGCGGCTGCGCGACGTGATGGCAAGCCTGGAGCGGGTCGCCGCCGAGCTGCCCGTGCTGTTCCCCGTGCACCCGCGCACGCGGCGCGGCCTCGATCCGCAGGGGATCGCCCCGCAGGTGCAGCTGGTCGACCCGGTCGGCTACCTCGACTTCCTCTCGCTCGAGGCGGATGCGGCGGCGGTGCTGACGGACTCCGGCGGCGTGCAGGAGGAGACGACGTTCCTGGGTGTGCCGTGCTTCACCCTGCGCGACACGACCGAGCGGCCTGTGACCGTCACGCACGGCACCAACACCGTGCTCGGGCTGAAGCCCGAGCGCATCGCCGAGATCCCCGGCCTGGTTCGCGGCGAGCGCAAGCCGGCGCAGGTCCCGCCGCTGTGGGACGGGCACGCGGCGGAGCGCATCGCCGACGTGCTGGCCGCACCCGCCTGAAATACTCGCCCACCATGCGAGCACTTGTGACGGGTTGCGCGGGCTTCATCGGGTCGAACCTGACCGAGGCCCTCCTCGAGCGGGGACAGGACGTGGTGGGCGTCGACTGCTTCAACGACAACTACGCGCGGCCGCAGAAGCTCGACAACCTGGCCGGCGCGATGGACCACCGCGGGTTCCAGTTCGTCCCCATCGACCTGGCGCGCGGCGACGTCCACGACCTGGTGTCGGAGGTGGATGTCACGTTCCACCTCGCGGCCGAGCCCGGCGTGCGGGCCAGCTGGGGCGGGCGCTTCGAGACCTACGTCCGGAACAACATCCTCGCGACGCAGGAGCTGCTCGAGGCCGCGAAGGACTGGCCGGACAAGCGCTTCGTGTTCGCCTCGTCCTCCTCCGTGTACGGGCAGGCGGAGCGCTTCCCGACGCCGGAGACGGTCCTGCCGCAGCCCTATTCGCCGTACGGGGTGACGAAGCTCGCGGCGGAGCACCTGTGCCAGATGTACCACGGCAACCACGGCGTGGACGCCGTCATCCTGCGCTACTTCTCCGCCTACGGCCCGCGCCAGCGCCCGGACATGGCGTTCCATGCGTTCTGCCGCGCGGCGCTGAACGGCGGTCCCGTGACGGTGTTCGGCGACGGGCTGCAGACGCGCGACTTCACCTTCGTCGAGGACGTGGTGCGGGCCACCCTGGCCGCCGCCGAGGCGCCGGACGTCGCGGGCCTCGTGATCAACGTGGGCGGCGGCGCACAGGTGAGCGTGAACGAGGCGCTGCACGTGATCGAGGAGCTCTCCGGCCGCAAGCTCGACGTGCGCTACGACGCCCGGCAGTCGGGCGACGTGCGCGACACGTGCGCCGACTCGACGCTCGCGCGCGAGCGGCTCGGACTGGCGCCCGAGACGGACTGGCACGAGGGCTTGCGCCGGCAGTGGGAGTGGATGCAGACCGCGAGGTGATCCCAGGTGAGAGCAGCTGGGGTCGTAGTACGACCTCGAGCGCAATCACCTCGACTCGACGGCTCGCTGCGGCCGGCCGTGCGCACCCTTCAGGACTTGCGCAACACGGCGACCGCCGTACCGCCCACGACCTCTTCGAGCACCGGCACGCGGCCGAGCGCGTCCTTCCAGCGCCGCGGTGACCGCGCTTCGATCTGCAGCGGCTCGAGGCGCGTCCGGCCCACCGCCCGCCGGAACTTGCGCAGGCTGAGACGTCCCATCCGCTGGAAGTCCTCGATCTTCTCGTCGAGGTACGACCGCGGGAACCGCTCCTCCGCGCGGTAGTGCTCCAGCACGTTCAGGAGCGTCCGGTCCGAGAAGAGCACGTGCGCCCACGGCACCGACACGCACTTGATCAGGTGCGGCCCGTTGTAGTGCCACCACGTGGGCGAGAACTGCGCGTACAGGAAACCGCCCGGGCGCAGCACCCGCTCGATCTCGCGCAGCATCGCCTCGACGTCGTGCACGTGCTCGAAGGCGGCGCTGCTCACGACCACGTCGAAGGAGGAGTCCTCGGCCGGAATCTCCTGCGCGTCGCCCACCGACACCTTCACCTGCGGCTCGTCGCGCAACCGCTGCTCCGCGAACCCGATCGCGGCGGCGTCCACGTCGATGCCGACCGTCTCCTTCGCGCCCGCGCGGGTCAGCGCCAGCTGCATGCCGCCGTGACCGCAGCCGATCTCGAGGACCCGCTTGTCGCGGACGTCGAAGGGGCGGCGAAACCAGCGGCCGAAGTCGGCGCCTCTCCGCACCGCGCGCTGGAACGACTCCTCGCGCGTCCGCTCGTCGCGGATGTCGTGGGGCGCAGCGAAGCCGAACACCCGGCGGCAGATGCCGCCGAGCGCGACGCAGGACCGCTCGCGGATCCCGAAGCGGGCGGCGCTCACCGTCCGTCCCGGCGGGCGAGGGCCGCCTCGTACAGCTCCTCGTATGCGGTCGCGGAGCGGGCCAGCGTGTACCGCTCGCGGATCGCGGCGCGCGCCCGGCCCCCCACCGCCAGGCGGGTCTCGGGTTCGGCGATCAGCCGGCGCAGCAGTGACTCCAGCTCGGCCTGGGTGGCGACGATGAAGCCGGTCTGCTCGTGCTCGATGTGCTCCGCCAGCCCCGGGCTGTCGGAGAACACCACCGGCGGCACGCCCAGCGCCATGGCCTCCGTGGCCGCGTTCCCGAACGACTCCCGGCCGGAGGAGGGCAGGCAGAAGACGTCCATCACCTGCAGGTAGTCGGCCACGTGCTGCTGGAGGCCCGTGAAGATCACGTCGGACTCGACGCCCAGCTCGCGGGCCAGCGCGGTCAGCCGCGGCCGCTCCGGGCCGTCGCCCACCACCACGAGCCGCACCGGGCCCGTGTCCCGCAGGGCCGGGAGCGCGCGCACCAGCCGCTCGACGCGCTTCCACCCCTTGAGGATCGCCGCGGTGCCGAACACGAACTCCGTCGCGAGGCCCAGCTCCGCGCGCACCTCCTGCGGCGGGCGCGCCGGCTCGAGCAGCGAGAACTCGATCCCGTTGTAGGTGACACGGAACCTGTCGCGGTCGATGCCCAGCAGGTCGGCGCCGGAGCGCGCGCCGTGCGCGGTGTTGCCCGAGAACGCGTGGAAGGACCGGCGCAGCAGCGGTCCGGTGAGCCGGAAGCGGGCCTGCCGCCTGAACGCGCGGTCCATGGAGCCGCCCCGGTGCGTGTACACGCGGGCGACGCCGGGACAGGCGGCGCTGGCCGCCATCAACAGCGGCTCGGCCGCGTGGAAGTGGTGCACGTCGAAGCCGCGCATCGCGCGCCGGGCCGTGGTCAGCTGCCGCGGCGACCACGCACGCCGCAGGCCGAGCGCCTGCACCGGGCATCCAAGCTCCAGCAGCCGGTCGTAGTAGGGCCCTCCCGGCCCGGGAAAGAGCACGGAGGGTGAGACGTTGTTCCCCGCGAGCTGCTCGCGCACGAGCTGGTAGACGGCGCGTTCCAGTCCTCCGGTGCCCCCGCTCCACAGGAGATGCAGCACGCGCAGTACCCTTCCCGATCCGGCGGCGGCTGCGCCGTCGAGCGGGCGCGCTCGGATTTGCGAACTCTCTTTCTGGGGCTTCAGATCAGGGGACATGGCTCACACGCGGGCTGAGAGACGAAAGACCCGGCTGATCGTGATCGGCCCGCTGCCTCCACCGATTCACGGAGTGGCAGTCTCGACTCGCCTCGCCCTCGACAACGACCGGCTGCGCGATCGCTTCGACGTCGAGCATATCGACACGAGCGATCGCCGCCCGCTCTCGACGATGGAGCGCTGGGATCTCGCGAACGTCGTCCTGGGGCTGAGGAACCTGGGGCAGCTCGTGGGCCGGCTGCGCGGCGGGCGGGGGGTCGTGTACGTGCCGGTGTCCACGTTCATCGGAGCGTTCCTGCGCGACTCGCTGTTCATCCACGCGGCCGCGCTGGCCCGATGGAAGGTCGCCGTGCACATCGGCAACAGCTGGTTCCGCGAGTTCTACGACGCGCGCGGCCGGCTCGCACGCTGGTGGGTGCGCACGACTCTGCGCCGGGCGGCGGGCGTGGCGGTGCTGGGGCCCCGGCTGCAGCCGACCCTGAAAGGCCTCGTGCCGCCCGAGCGCGTCGCGGTCGTGTCGAACGGCACGCCGGACTTCGAGCCCGTGGCGGTCACGCGGCACGAGGAGCGCGTGCTGTTCTTCGGCAACTTCCTCCGGGGAAAGGGCATCGCGGAGGCGATCGAGGCGGCGCTGATCGTGACGCGCGAGCATCCCGGCGCCGAGGTGCTGTTCGCGGGCGAGTGGCTCGACCCGCAGCTCGAGCGCGACCTGCGTCCACGCGCCGAGGCGGCCGCGGGCCGGATCCGGTTCATGGCCCCGGTCAGCGGGCGGGCGAAGGAGGAGCTGCTGCAGTCCTCCGCCGTCCTGATGTTCCCCGCCCGGGAGAACGAGGGCCAGCCCCGCGCTGTGCTGGAGGCGCTCTGCCGGGGCCTTCCGATCGTGGCCACCGGCCACGCCACCTACAACCTCGGCCTGAGGGACGGCGAGGACGCCTTCGTGGTGGAGAGCGCCGATCCCACGCGACTGGCCGGCCAGGTGCTGCGCCTGCTCGAGGACGAAACCCTCCGGGCGCGCATCGGCGACGCGGCGCGGGTGCGCTGGGAGTCCGACTACACGCAGGAGCTGGCCGATCAGCGGCTGGCGGAGTGGCTCACCGCGGTCGGCGGTTGAGCCGTGGCGCCGTCGGCGCTCAACAAGCGCTCGCGCAGCACGTAGCCGAGGCCGAGGCCGACGCTGAGGGTGCTCCCGAGGGCGAACCCGAGCGCCGCGCCCGAGGCATCGAGCCCTGGGACCAGGAGCACGAGCGCCACGAGCTGCACGACCACGCCTGCGATCACGGTCCTCAGCAGGACGCCCGAATGGCCGGTCGTGAGCAGTAGCGGGGGCACCCAGAAGAACACCACGAACGGCGTGATCCCCAGGAGGCACAGGAACATCGGCGTCGCGGCGTCGCGGAAGGCGTCACCCGCGAGCGCCACGATCAGCTCTTCGCCGAAGAGCCCTCCGAGTACGAGCACGGGCAGCATGATCGCTGCGACCAGCACACTGGCGGTGCGCGCCGTATCGCGGATCTGGCGCATGCGGCCCTGCGCGAAGTCGCGCGCGAACGAGGGGAACAGGGCGACGTGCAGGGCGTCGGTGGCGAGCGCGGGCGCCTTGCCGAACTGCATGCCGAGCTTGTAGAAGCTGACGATCGCCGGCGAGGCGAGCGCGCCCACGAGCAAGGTGTCGAGCTTGGCCGAGGCCATCCGCGCCACGCCGGTGAGGTTCGTGTGGAACAGGAAGCTGCGGATCTCGCGACGCCGCTCTCCCAGCACCGCGATCGGAGCCCTCCCCTGCCGGCGCAGCAGCGGGAGCAGCACCGCGAAGCTGGCTGCGCCCTGCAGCAGCGCCAGCAGGACCTCTCCGCCCACCCGCGCCCACACGATCGCCTCCAGCCCGCCGCCCAGTGCCACGACCAGCACGACCAGGCTCAACCGGCCGGCGATGCCCGACGTGCCGGCCGCGAAGGCCAGGCCGAAGCGATCCATCACCCGCAGCACCGACCCCGCTGCAGAGTCGAGGCACGCGAAGAACATCCCGATCGCGTAGATGCTCATCAGCCGGCTGGCATCCGGGTCGTCGACGAACAGGTTCGACGCCAGGCCCGCCGTCGCCAGGACGATCGCAAGGGCGAGCGCGCCGACCGCCACGTCGATCACCCAGAGCATCTTCACCAGTGCCACGGCATGCGCGGGGCGGTCGTGGGTGAGGAACTCGGACAGGTACTTCGTCATCGCGTCCTTGATCCGGAAGTCGAGCAACTGCTGCACGGCCTCCGGGAAGGCGATCACCAGGAGCAGGACGCCGAGCTCCTCCGGCTCCAGGTAGCGCGCCAGGATGATCGTCTCGGCAAGGATCGCCAGCGCGATCACCGCCGAGGAGGCGACCGCCCACGCCGAGTTGCGGACGAGCGCTCCCCGCAGGCGCCCGGTCACGTCTCGGCGTGGTCAGAGGCGAAGCGGGCGTGGTACTCCTTCGTCACGACCGCCAGCAGGATCCACGTGGGGAACGTCAGGCGCGTCACCTCCAGCCAGCTCTGCAGGATGCCCATCTGCAGGAGCACGAAGAAGCCGACCGTGCTGGCGAGCGCCATCGCCGGCAGCGGATCCCCGCGAACTGCCACGCGCCGCAGCGCAAGTGTCAGCCGGCCGGCGCGCACCATCGCCGCCAGGTAGATGAACACCATCGCGCAGAACCCGAAGAACCCGATTTCCGCCAGCAGCGAGGTGTAGTCGGAGAACGGGACCTTCAGTGCGTAGGAGCCCTGGAACACCTGCGGGTTGCTGGCCTGCGGCAGCACGTACTCGTCGGACACGTCCGTCCCGTACACCTCCCCGCCGGTCAGCGCGAGCGCATACCGGCCCGCCACGTTCGACGGGTTCGTGCTGTCCGCCTGGGCGAACGTCTGCCAGGCGCGGCTCGAATACGTGCCGGGCCCGGTGCCCGTGAACATGTAGCGCGGGTGGTCCGTGAAGAGGTGCGCCAGGTGATCCAGCCCGCGCACGCGCTCCGTCACGATCTGGCCCGGATCGGCGGTGAAGGCCTTGACCGCCGGCCCCAGCCCCAGGTACGGCAGGGAGCGCGCGGTGAACGACAGCGTCACGACGAACGTGGCCAGCACGGCGAAACCGATCAACACGCCGCGCGCGCGGAACCTGCCGAGCAGCAACCCGATCAGCACGAGCGCGGCGGCGGTCGTGAGGATCAGGGCGCGGTACTGCGCGAGGAAGATCGTCGCGAGGATCGCGATGAACAGGAACGGCACGTACTTCGCCACCCGCCGGTCCGGCTCGAAGGTGAAGATCCCGGCGAGCAGCGCGCCCGTGAGGATCAGGAAGTACACGAGCTGGTAGGCGTTCGTGCCGAAGGTGCCGCTGATCAGGTCGGGGTCCTGGGTCGGGATGAACCGCGGCACGTCGACGGCCACGACGACGACCAGCTGGATCAGGGCGAGCACCACGAACAGCCGCGAGAGCGACAGCGCCGAACCTGCCGGCCAGATGCGGTACGTGGCGAGGTAGATGCCGATCGGCGCGAGGTAGCCGTAGATGAACACGAGCGCGGGCGGCAGCGCCACGCGAGTGGGATTGACGAGCGTCGCCAGCGCACACGCCACCAGGACCAGCAGCGCGGGGAACACGAAGATGAAGGCGTGCCGGGTGTCCATGCGGGACCGGACGGCCGGGAGCAGCAGCGCGCCCAGCACGAGCGCGATGAAGATCGGTATGTCGAGGAAGTTGGCCGCCCGGGGGACGATCTTGTACACCTCGGTGAAGAACCGGACGCAGACCAGGATCGCGACCGCCGACAGCACGAGCACCACGCCTGCCCGGTCGGTCCGGGTGACCGGCTCGGCGCCGTTCGACTCCGCCGCAGGGGCTTCGCCCGTGCCGAACCACGCGCGCGGCTTCCCGGTGGCCCGCGCCAGCTCGTCCAGGCGCGCGACCGCGTCCTGCTGGCCGTCCTCGATGCGCTCGACGTCCCACAGCGAGACGCCGAGCCGCTCGGCCAGCTCCTTCTGGCTGAGGCCCGCCTCGCGGCGTGCCGTCGCGACGCGCTCGCCCGTCATGCCTGCCTCCCGGCGCGCAGTGCGCCCAGGCGCAGGCCCGCCATCATGCCCTCGACCCCGTGCGCCATCGTCCAGCGCCGCCGGACCGTGCTCTGCGCCGCCGCGCCGACGGAGGCCCGCAAGCCTGGGCTCCCTGCCAGCGCCTCGATCGCCTCGGCCCACGAGCGGGGGTCTCGCGCCGCGGCCATCAGGCAGTTCCGCCCGGGAACGGCGAGGTCGGCGACGGAACCCGGGACCGGCGACGAGATGGCCGGGAGGCCGGCGGCCATCGCCTCCAGCAGCGCCAGGCCGAAGATGTCCATCCGCGAGGGGAACACGAACGCATCGCTGCGCGCGAACGCCGCCGTGACCTCGGAGTGCGACCGCGGCCCGAGGAAGGCGATGCGCTCGTCGCGGGCTGCCAGGCGCCCGAGGTGCTCCGGCGGCTGGGGGCCGATCACGTTGAGGCGCACCCCGGGGTCGGGCACCAGGGCCATCGCCTCGAGCACGGTCTCGAGGCCCTTCTCCGGCACCGAGAGGTCTGCCACGGCCAGCAGGTCGAGCCCGTCGCCGCTCCCGCCCGCGGGGTGGTCGGCGGCGCCGGCCACGGACGTGTTGCGCGCGATCACGGTGGGCAGCCCCGGCGCCAGGTCCGTCAGGTAGCGGGCCGCCAGCCAGCCGTAGGCGATGCCGAAGTCGGCCTTGCGCGCAAGCCATTCGCGCTGGCGCGTCCTGACGGCGGGATAGGACCGGTTGTGCAGCTGGTGTGCGACGTCACCGCTCCACAGGCCGAACGGGATGCGGCTCCGCGCCGCATGTCTCCGGGCCGCGATGCTCGCGAAGGAGAACCCGCCCGACACCACCATCGACGGCGCGAACGCCCGCAGCCTGCGCCCGAGCCCGCTCGGGACGCGCGGCGGGCGCACCCGATCGACCCGGGATGACAGCGGGAGCCAGCGCGGCAGCGCGGCGCTCGCCACGTACTCGTGGTCGGACTCGAGCTCATCCTCCGGCGCGAGCCAGGGCTGGGCGCGTGGGGGCTGGCCGAGGAAGAACACGCGCAGCTCGGCGCCCGCGCGCGCGGCCCGCCGGGCGACACCGTTGAAGAGCGGCACGCGGTAGTGCGTGGGGATGTTCGTCACGAGCGCGACCCGGTGGCCGGCGAGGCAGCGGTCGTCCCGCGCTGCAGCCGATGGCCCGGCGTCCTCCGGCCACAGCGACTCGACGAGCTCCGCCATCGTGTCCCCTGCTGCGCCGGCGCTGGACGCTCCTTCGAAGCGCCAGTCCGGCGGGCCGTGCTTGCCCCCCAGCTCCAGCCGGTCCTCGATGCCATAGGCGCGCGCAAGCAGGCGGAGGGAGTCGTGCCCTGCCGACTCGAGCCGGAGCGAAACGCCGTCCGGCAGCTGCGCGAGCGCGTGGACCAGGTCGGCCGGGCGCCAGTCCGCCGGTGCCGTCCGGGATTCCACCCTGCGCGCAGCGGACGCGGTCATGCCGTGCGTGGGCGGGGCTAGTTCCTCGTTTGACCGGCTGGCTGCCGCCGCCGGCCGGGGAGCCCGGACCCGTTCGACTGCGGGCCGGACGGTGGATAGGCGTACCTGTAGGCATCGTCCATCGGGACACCGGTGAGGACGAAGCCGAGCTTGGCGACCGGCGTGCTATCGAGGATCCGGTTCAGGTCCTCGAGCGTTCCGCGCCGCACGTGTGACAGGCCCGCGATCGCGATCACGGCGTCCACCTTGGCGCCCAGCGCGACCGCATCGCTGGCCTGCACCATGGGCGCCGCATCGACCAGGACGATGTCGTAGCGCGCGGTCAGCCGCGCCAGCAGGTCGGTCACCCTCTGCGAGGCGACGAACTGCACGCTGTCGGGCGGCTCCTGGCCGGTGAGCAGCACGTCGAGGCTGCCGGCCGGCCCCACATCCGAGACCGGGATGCGGATCAAGGCGTCGTCCAGCGAGATCTGCCCGAGCGCGACGCCCGTGACTCCCACGCCGAACTGGGCCACGTCGAGGTCGAAGAGCCGGTCGAGCGAGGGCCGCTTGAGGTCGAAGTCGATCAGCGCCACCCGGCTGCCCGCGCGCGCCAGCGCGATCGCCAGGTTCGCGACGGTGGTGGACTTGCCCTCCCCGTCGACAGCGCTGGTGACCATGATGGACTTGGCGCCCCGGTCGAGGTTCACGAAGCCGAGGTTGGTCGCGATCATGCGGTAGGACTCGGCCTCCGGCGCGTCGGGCGAGTCGAGCATCGCGAGGCCGCGGGCCTCCTGGCGGCGGCTGGGCTTCGGCACCCGGCCGATCATCGGCAGGCCGAGGATGTCCTCGACCTCCTCGGAGGACCGCACGCGGGTGTTCAGTCCCTCGCGTGTGACCACCAGTGCGACGCCCAGCAGAAAGCCGAGCATCCCGCCGAGGATGCCGTTGCGGACCGGCTTTGGCTGCACCTGTTCCGCATCGGTGCCCTCTCTGACGACGCTGGCGTTGGCGCTCTGCAGCTCTTCTGCGGTCCGCAGGCGCTGGACCTCCAAGCGCAGCTGGAAGAAGAAGCCGGAGCCAGGATCGAGGTTCGGCAGGCGGCGCGCTATCTGGCGGCGCGCAGAAGCGAGCGCGGTCGTGTCGAGCTGGCGCCGGAAGTCCGCATAGGCCGTCGCGTAGGCGGTCGCCAGACGCTTCGCCACCGCCGGGTCGCCGTCATTGACCGTGAAGCGCAGGAGGTCGGTGTCGGGCGGCTGCGAGACAGTCGAGTTGTCGAGCAGGTCATCGGCGGTCCGGTCGGTGAAGCCCGCCTCACGGAGGGCCTGTCGCGCCACGGCGGGCACTCGGGCGATCCTGGCCTGGGTGTGGCCGATCCGCTCCGGGTCGATGTCCCTGAGGGTCTGCTCGTAGCGGAAGCTGGCCGGCAGGCTGGTCGTGTTCAGCAGGAACGCCTCGGCGCGCGACTCGTAGCGCTCCTCCTGGAACAGCGAGAAGACGATCGCGGCCAGCGCTACCAGCGCGGTCGTCGCAGCGACGATCCACGCATCACGGCGCAGGACCTGAACGTAATCACTTAAAGCTGATGCGCGCGACGCCTTCAAACTTGTGCCGCTACCTCCCGGCTGCCACGTCCCCCCTGGTCACATGCACGAACGTGGACATTTCCGACCTTACCAGCAATTTTCCCGGTCGGCGCGGGGTCCTCGGGGCCCGCAGGCAGGCGACCGGCCGGAAAGCGAGCGCCCGTGTCGGCCCTCCAATAGATTCTCATGGGGTGTTGGGCTTTACACGGATGAGGAACTAGGGATGTGCGGCATATGCGGCTTCGTCGGGCACGGCGACGCCGACCTCGTGCGATCGATGAGCGACGCGATCGCCCACCGCGGGCCCGACGGGGAGGGCGAGCAGTGCTTCGCACCCCGCGACGGCATGCCGGGCGCCGGGCTGGGACACCGGCGGCTCAGCATCATCGACCCCACCCCCCGCGGGGCCCAGCCGATGTCCTACGGCGACGGGCGCTGGTGGATCACCTACAACGGCGAGCTGTACAACTTCCGCGCCCTGCGATCGGAGCTCGAGCGGCAGGGCCACCGGTTCCGGACCGAGTGCGACACCGAGGTGATGCTGGCGCTCTACGCCCAGCACGGCCCCGCGATGCTCGAGCGCCTGAACGGGATCTACGCGTTTGCGATCTGGGACGACGAGCGGCGCGAGCTGTTCCTCGCGCGTGACCGGCTGGGGGTCAAGCCCCTCTATTACACCTCCGCGAACGACACGTTCTGCTTCGCCTCCGAGATCAAGGCGCTGCTGCCGGTCCTGCCCCACCGCTCGATCCGCCGCGACGCGCTGGCCGACTACCTCACGTTCCTGTGGGTGCCCGACCCGGACACCGTGTTCGAGGGCGTGTTCAAGCTGCCGCCCGGGCACTGCGCGACCTTCCGTGACGGCCGGCTCGACATCCGGCAGTGGTGGGACATGCGCTTCGAGCCCGAGGAGCGCCCGATGCGCGAATGGGCCGGTCTCGTGCGCGACTGCGTGGGCGACTCCGTCCGCAGGCAGATGCTGTCGGACGTCCCGCTCGGCAGCTTCCTCAGCGGTGGGCTCGACTCGAGCGCCGTGGTGGCGTCGATGAAGACCGCGACCGACGACGTCACCACTTATACGGTCGGGTTCCGGCAGGAGGACATGGGCGCGGAGATCGTCCCGGACGACGTGCGGTTCGCGCGCCGGGTGGGACGCGACTTCGGCGTGGACTACCACGAGGAGACGCTGCAGCCGGCGATCGTGGACCTGCTGCCGAAGGTCGTGTGGCACATGGACGAGCCGGTGGCGGATCCGGCCGCGATCTCCACGTACCTCATCTGCTCCGCCGCGCGCGAGCGGCTCACGGTGATGCTGAGCGGGGTCGGCGGCGACGAGATCTTCGCCGGCTACCCGCGCCACCTGGCGGCCCGGCTGAGCCGCTGGCTCGACCCGCTGCCGCGGTCCGCGCGCGCGCGGCTGGCGGGCGCCATCGACGCACACGTCTCGCTCGGGCGGCCCGGGCGGCTGCGCGGGCCGCGCCGCAACCTGCTGAAGCTGGCGCGCGGCTTGGATGCCGAGCTCGAGCAGCGCTACCTCACGTACTGCTCCTACTACAAGCGGAGCGAGCTGGACGAGCTGCTCGACCCGGACCTGCGCGGCGAGCTGGCCGGCCACGACCCATACCGCCGCCACCGCGACTACTTCGACCGCGTGTCCGGCGAGCACTGGCTCAACCGCCTGCTCTACGTCGACCTCAAGACCTTCCTGCCGTGCCTCAACCTCTCCTACACGGACAAGATGAGCATGGCCGCGTCCACCGAGGTCCGCGTGCCCCTGCTCGACGACGAGCTGGTCGCGCTGTCGGGGCGCATCCCGGCCGACCTGAAGCTCCACCGGCTGGTGCGCAAGTACATCTTCAAGCGCAGCATGGACCCGGTCCTGCCGCGCTACGTGATCCGGCGGATGAAGGCTGGCTTCGGCGCGCCGCTGCGCTCATGGCTGGTCGGCGACCTGCGGCCGATGATCGACGACCTCCTGTCTCCCGAGCGGGTGGCGGCGCGCGGCCTGTTCGACCCCGTCGCAGTCAGGCGGCTGATCGCCGACAACGACGCCGGCCGCACGGACAACGCGCTGCGGATCTGGACGCTGCTGACGCTCGAGCTGTGGCAGCAGGAGTTCCTCGACCGTCCCGCCAGCGGGCGCGCGCCGGTCCTCGGGCGCGTCGCATGAAGCAGGTCTCCCAGCGCCTGCGCGACGGCGGGATCGAGGTCCTCGACGTCCCGCTGCCCGCGCTCGGCCCGGAGGGCGTGCTCGTGGACGTCCGCTCCAGCCTGTTGAGCGCCGGCACCGAGCGGAACAAGGTCGAGACCGGGCGCAAGTCGCTGGTGGGCAAGGCGCGCGCGCGTCCCGACCAGGTGCGGCAGGTGGTCGACAAGGCGCGCCGCGACGGCGTGAAGGCAACTGTCGACGCGGTCCGGACCCGGCTCGACCAGCCGGCGTCGCTCGGGTACTCGGCTGCCGGTGTGGTGATGTCCGTCGGTGCCCGGGTGCAGGACCTCGCTCCCGGGGACCGCGTGGCATGCGGCGGCGGCGGGTACGCCGTGCACGCGGACGTCGTGCACGTGCCCGGCAACCTGTGCGTGCGGCTGCCGCAGGGCGTGACCTTCGAGCAGGGCGCATTCGCGACCGTGGGCAGCATCGCGATGCACGGCGTGCGCCAGGCGGACGTCCGGCTGGGCGAGCGCGTGGCCGTGATCGGCCTCGGCCTGGTGGGCCAGCTCACCGGACAGCTGCTGCGCGCAGCCGGCTGCGAGGTGGTCGGCATCGACCTCTCCGAGGAGCTGGTCGAGCGCGCGCGGCAGGCCGGTTCCGCGGAGCACGCAATTCCCCGCGCCGGGCTGCCCTCCGATGCGCTGCCGGCGGGCGCGCGGGACTGCGACGCCGTGATCGTCACGGCCGCCACGTCGTCCGACGATCCGGTGGAGCTTGCTGCGCTGCTGTGCCGCGACCGGGGCCGGGTCGTGGTGGTCGGCGACGTCGGGATGAACGTCCCGCGGGCGGCCTACTACGACAAGGAGATCGAGCTGCGTTTGTCCCGCTCGTACGGGCCGGGCCGCTACGACCGCGCGTACGAGGAGCGCGGGCTCGACTACCCGATCGCGTACGTGCGGTGGACCGAGCGGCGCAACATGGAGGCGTTCGTGCAGCTGATCGCGACCGGCAAGCTGAACGTCGACGCGCTGGTCAGCGAGCGGGTCCGGGTCGAGGAGGCGCCGGCCGCGTACGACACGCTGGTCGAGCAGGAGAGCTCTCCGCTCGGAATCCTGCTGGCGTACGACGAGACGCCCGTGCCGGCGCCGGCGGAGCCGCGCGCCGTGCCGCCCGCCGCCGCGAGCCGCGAGGTGGCGACGGTGGTCGGGGCCGGCAGCTACGCCCAGCGCATCCTGATCCCGGGCCTGGCCCGGGCCGGCTTCTCCCTTTCGTCGGTCGCCAGCGCGACCGGGCTGTCCGCCCGCGCGGCAGCCGACCGCTTCGGCTTCCGGCGCGCCGTGGGAGTCGAGGAAGCCCTCGCCGATCAGGGTGCCGGCCTACTCGTGATCGCGACGCGCCACGCCTCCCACGCGGCGCTGGCCGTGGCCGGGCTTCAGCTGGGCAAGGCCGTGTTCGTCGAGAAGCCCCTCTGCCTGACCGGCGCGGAGCTCGAGGAGCTGCGGGCTGCCGTCGCCGCATCCGGGCAGCCGCTCGTGGCCGGCTTCAACCGCCGCCACGCGCCGCTCGCGATCGCGCTGCGAGACCACATCGCAGCCGCGGGGCAGCCCTTCAACCTCCTGTACCGCGTGAACGCGGACCCGCTGCCCCGCGACCACTGGATGAACGACCTCGACGACGGCGGCGGCCGCCTGCTCGGCGAGGGCTGCCACTTCGTGGACTTCGCCTGCTGGCTGGCGGGCGCGGCGCCCGACCGCGTGACGTGTGTCGCCGCGCCGGAGCGCGGCCTGCCCGTGGCGGCCGCCGAGCGGTTCACGGTCACGATGGAGTTCCCGGACCGCTCGCTGGCGACGATCCTCTACGGGTCGGGCACGGCCGGCACCGGCAAGGAGTACGTCGAAGCCCACGCCGGCAACCGCGCCGCGGTGCTCGACGACTACCGCTCGCTCACGACATTCGTTGGCCGCCGCCGAAACACGAAGCGCACGCGGTCGCAGGACAAGGGCCACGCCGCGCAGTTCAAGTGGCTGCGGGAGGTGCTGGCAGGCCGCGCGGCACCGGAGCCGTCCCACCTCGACACGACGGAAGCCACGCTCGCGGCGCTGGCGAGCGCGCAGGCGACCTGAACGAAAGAGGGGCCCTTGCGGCCCCTTTTCGAATCTGAGTCTCTGTCTGTATCTAGTGGCGGTAACCCATTGTGTCCCCCGTGTGGTCGTCGATTACGACCACCAGACGGGGGAGGCACGGGTTTTCTTCCCTCGGGTGAAAAAAAATCAGGTCGGGGAGACGCCGCCTTCAGAGCCGGATCGGGCCTGCGGTGGTGCTTAGGGGTCGCTATGCGACCCCGATCGACCGCGGTGGCGCGACCAAGGGCGCTAGTTCGCGCCGCGGCGCGTGACCACCGTGGGGAACGTGCGCAGCAGCAGGCGGACGTCCGCCCACAGGGACCAGTTGGTCACGTACATGTAGTCGAGCTTGACCATCTCCTCGAAGGGGATGTTGGTCCGGCCCAGCACCTGCCACAGGCCGGTCAGGCCGGGGGTCAGCTCGAGCCGGCTGCGGCCCCAGCCCGCGATCTGGCAGTCCTCCGACTCGATCAGGGGACGCGGCCCGACGAGGCTCATCTCACCCTTGAGGATGTTCCAGAACTGGGGCAGCTCGTCGAGGCTGGCGTGTCGCAGCACGCGCCCCACGCGCGTGATCCGCGGATCGTGGTCGAGCTTGAGCCAGTTCGCGTCCTCGCTGCCCTCGAACAGCTCCGCGGTCTGCTGCTCGGCGCCCACGACCATCGTCCTGAACTTGAAGAGGCAGAACGGCCGGCCGCCTCTCCCGATGCGCTGCTGCTTGAAGAACACCGGCCCGCGGGAGTCGAGCTTGATCGCCACCGCCACCAGTGCCGCGAACGGAGCGCAGAGCACCAGCACCACCGCGGAGCCGGTGATGTCGAACGCGCGCTTCAGGTAGCGCGACGACCGGGACAGCACCGGGGGGTTGATGCCGAGCACGGTCACGCCCTCGACGTCGTCGACCTCCACTGACGGGCCCAGCGCGCTGAACAGCTGCGGCAGCACGCTGACCTTCAGCGACAGCTCCCGGCAGCGATGGATCAGGGCCAGCAGCTCGTGCTCCTCGAGGTCCGGCTCGCACAGCACGATCCGGTCCGCGTCGAAGACCTCGATGGCCTGATCGAGGCTGTCGGTGGACGCGTGCACCACGCCGACGGGCTGCAACCCGTACTCGGGGTGGGCGACCATCTTGTTCATCAGGAACTCCATCGGGTGGTCGCCGATGAACAGGACCTTCTCGGGCCCGAGCGCGCGGATCGCGAGACCCCGCGTGAGCGAGCGCAGCAGGAGCATCGCCAGGGTCGCGATGCCGCCGAGCACCAGCACGTCCGAGAAGACGAGCTTGGGTATGTGGAGCAGGTTGAAGTAGACCCAGGTCAAGAGGCAAGCGACCAGGACGGCGTGCAGGATCCAGGGGATGTCGTCAACGGTGGAGTGACTGATGCGCTTGATGTCGCGGTTGTAGAGCCCGTACACCGCGAACAGGCCCATCCAGACCGGCACGAGCAGCAGGCCCCACAGCAGATGAGTGGTCCCGGCCCGCCCGGAGACGAGCACCATGGCGAGCACGGCGAGGAGCACGCTGAGCGCGTCCGCCACCGCCAACAGGCGCCGGATCAGGTAGTCGCGGCGGCCGAACTGGGAGGCGACGGCGTTCTGGGGCAGCGCGCCGCCATGGCGGTGCCAGCGCTCGAAGATGCGCTCCGATACCGGCGGAGCTGCCGTGAAGTCCTTCCGCAGCGGGCGGGGGCTACTCACCGCGCGGTTCGATGAGCTCGGCGAAGCGGGTCCTGCCTCGCAGCGAGACGTCCCCGCCGGTGCGCAGTGATTCCTCCGCCGCCTCGGTCAACCGCGCGACATTACGGGCCAGGTCCAGATGGCCGAGCGGCGCTTCACGGGCCTCGACGGCCGCCACGAAGTCCGAGAGCTCGAGCAGGATGGGCTCGGCCGCGTCGATCTTCGGAGAGACGATGTCACCGGTCCGGTAAGACAGGTGGTACTCCCCGAAGGTCTCCGGGTCCTGGTACACGACGCCGTGGTTGAAGACCTTGATCGGCTCGGTGCTCCCGTCGTCGTACACGACCATCCGCTCGCTTCCCACGATGACCGTCCGGCGCAGCTTGCTGGGCGCAAGCCAGCTCAGCTCCACGTTCGCGAGCAGGCCGGAGGGGAAGTCGAGCGTCACGAACGCCACGTCGGAGATCCCCTTCACGATGGAGTCGCGCCCGACCGCGCGCACCTTCTCCGGCATCTCGTCGAACCAGTAGAGGAGCATCGAGAAGTCGTGCGGCCCGAGGTCCCAGATCACGCTGATGTCCTGCTGGTGCAGGCCGAGGTTGACGCGGCTCGACGAGACGAAGAACAGCTCGCCGAGCTCGCCCTGCTCCAGCATCGTCCGGACGGCCCTGACCGCCGGGCTGTAGATGAAGGTGTGGCCGCACATCAGCGCGAGCCCCTTCGACTCTGCCACCCGCACGAGCTCGTCCGCCTCGCGCGAGGAGGCCGCGAGCGGCTTCTCGACGAAGGCGTGCTTCCCCGCGTGCAGGGCGCGCGAGGCCAGGTAGAAGTGCGTGTAGACGGGGGTCGCGATCACGACCGCGTCGACGGCGTCGTCCTCGAGCACGTCGTCGATGCGCAGGGTCGACATGACCCCGGGGTAGCGGCGCTCGTAACGAGCGAGGCGCTCCGGGTCACGATCGCAGATCCACTTGACCTGCACATTGGGGAGATCGAACAGCGCTCTCAGCAGACTCGGCCCCCAATAGCCAAGGCCCACCATCCCAACCTGAAGCATCCCTACCACGCCCCCACTGCGTAATTCGCGGATCTGGGCTTCAAAGTATCAGTTGCGCGCAAAGCCTGCCAAGCCCAACGGGGTGCCAAGCCGGCGCTCACCGGACGGCGGAATGCTCCCTGCAGACTGCGGAGATCCGCTCGATGTCGGCCTCCGACAGCCCGGGATAAAGGGGCAGCGACAGCTCCTCGGCGGCCCATGCGCCGGAGTTCGCCAGGTCGCCGGTCACGATGCACCGCTCGCGGAGCGAGTGATGCCCCTGAAGCGGGCGCGAGTAGTGGACGCCGGTCTCGACGCCGGCGGCGGCCAGGCGACGCCGAAGTCCGTCGCGGTCCCATGCCCTGACGGGGAACAGGTGATAGGCACAGCCCTCGGGATCGCCGACCTCGAGGACCCGCACCGCACCGTCGAGCAACTCGGCGTAGGTCGCCGCGCGCATCCGGCGCTGGGCATTCCACTCGTCGAGCCGGGGGAGCTTGACCCGCAGAAAGGCCGCCTGCAGGCCGTCGAGCCGCTCATTGAATCCGAGGTCGACGTGCTCGCCCCGCTCGCGCTGGCCGAGGTCGCGCAGGCGCCGGGCACGGGCGGCAAGCTCGGCGTCGGCGGTGGTGATCGCACCCGCGTCGCCGAGCGCCCCGAGGTTCTTGCTCGGATAGAAGCTGAAGGCGGCGGCGGTCCCGTGCGCCCCCGCGCGCGCGCCGTCCCGGCGCGCGCCGTGCGCCTGGGCCGCGTCCTCGAACAGCATCAGTCCGCGGCGCTCCGCCAGTGCGCGCAGCGCAGCCATGTCGCACAGCTGCCCGTACAGGTGCACGGCGAGTATCGCCGCGGTGCGGTCGGTGGTCGCGGCCTCCGCTGCGGCGACGTCGATCAGGCCCGTGCCGTCCTCGACGTCGCACAACACGGGCACCGCGCCCGCGTGCACGATCCCGAGCGCGCTCGCGATGAACGTGTGCGCGGGCACGATCACCTCGTCGCCGTCCCCGATCCCCGCCGCGAGCAGCGAGATGGTGAGCGCAGCCGTCCCGGACGCGATCCCGACGCAGTGCCCTACGCCACAGTACGTGGCGAACTCCTCCTCGAAGCGCTCCACCTCCTCGCCGAGGATGAACGCGCTCGCGTTCGTCACCCGCTCGAACGCGGCCAGCAGCTCGGCCCGCATCTCCGCGTGCTGGCGGTCGAGGTCGAGGAACGGGACCGGCCGGCCGGACATGTCGTCAGGCAAGGCGTCGCTCGAGCGACGTCGCGATGCTGCGGTTGTCGGCTTCGTCACGCTCGGTGCGCTCGATGCGGAACACGGCGCTGCGGCCGTCCAGCTCGAGCGTCGCGAACTGGTTGTCGAAGGTCGGCGACTGGGCCAGCCGCCACGAGATCTCCGGATCGGGCACGCCCGCGGTCCGGGCCAGCACGCGCGCCAGCGGTTCGGCGCCGCGGCGCGCCGCGTTGCGCACCACCGCCCTCTCCTTCGCGTTCAGAGCGTTGCGAAACGGTGAGCAGACCAGCTGGTAGACAGCGCTCTGCACGCCTTGCTCGGGCGGGTATGCGACCTCGGCCAGGTACGCGTGGTGCACGTCGCCGCCGATCGCGATGATCGTCGCGGGCGGGCGCCCGCGGCGGCCGGAGCCGACCTCGCCGATCAGCCGCACCATCCGCCGGAACGACTCGTTGAACGCGGCCCAGTGCTCGAGGTCGAGTGCCCTGCGGATGCGCTCGCCGAGTCCGGCCAGTCGCTTCCCCCAGGCGCCCGCGCACACCGCCTCGTTCCACGCTTCCACGTGGTGCAGTGCCGGCACCAGCAGCAGCGGCAGGGTGTCCGCGAATATGTAGTGGTCGAAGTCGCCGTCGGCGTGACGCGTGATCCACTCCCACTCCTGGTCGTCGATGATCTTGCGCGGCCGCTCGTCCAGGGTGCGTCCCTCGCGGGAGTCGAACACGCACAGCCGCACCCGGCCGAGATCGCGACAGAAGCTCCACCGGCTGCCCTCATTGGCGTGATCGGCGCGCTGCGCGAAGTCGCGCAGCAGCGGGCCGGCGTCGCCCGCGCCCTTCACCTGCTCCAGCAGCTCGTCCTCGGCGAGCTCGGACGGCGACAGGTTGCCGATGTGCTGGTAGATCCAGTACGAGGACAGCGCGCTCTCGATCCGCTCGTCCCACCATGGCTTGGCCCGCATCTCCTCGACCCAAGCGAGCGACGTGTTCCAGTCGTCGTGGACGTCGTGGTCGTCGAAGATCATCGCGACGCCGACGGTGGAGAACAGCCACCGGATCATGTCGGATCCCCACGACTCCTTGTAGAGGTGTGTGTACTCCTCGAAGTCCGCTACCTCTTCGCCCGGAGCCAGGCTGACATCGCGGCGCGAGCGGATGAACTCGCGCGTCGCGGGCGCATCCTCGTCCACGTAGACCTGATCGCCGACCGAGAGCAGCAGGTGCGGCCACTTCGACGGGTCGTTCTCGATCATCCGCAGCGCCAGCGCATACAGCGCATCGACCTCCCGCCCGCGCTCGTCCTCGTCGCGGCTCAGGTTCCAGGGCTCCTCGTGCGGGACGGCGACGCGGCACGATCCGAACACGATCTTCAGCGGCCGCTCGGGGTGGATGGTGCGAATCGCGCAGGGCGGCAGCTCCGAGTCCTCCCGGGGCCAGCGGCGCTGGCCGTCGAGAGCGACCTCGTACGGGTACGTCTCCCCCGGCTCCAGCCCCGTGATCGGGACGATGGCGTAGTGATGGCCCTCCGCACAGAAGGTGTGCTCACGGCGGCCCAGCACGTCGACCTCGCAGGGCGCGTCGGTCTCGACCCATACGGTCGCGCTGGTCTCGTCGAGGTAGCGCAGCATCGGTCCCAGGATCAGGTCGGCCATGCACGTGCCTCCGTGTCGCGCACGAGCTGCGCGAGCAGCTCGGGCAGGCCGCCGCGTTGCGCCGCGGCGCGCTGGCGGGCCGCGCCGCCGCCCTCGCTCAGGATCCGCTCCACGCCGGCCAGCGCATCCTCGGCGCCGAGCTCGCGGGCATGTCCCGCGACCGACTCCACCGTGGAGCGGGCCACGTCGCGCAGGGGACGCATGCGGCCGTCGTGCCGGATCGTGGCGTCGAGCCCGTCACGGCTCGCGCGAAAGCTCGACTCGCCGACGGCCTCTGCGGGCAGGGGGTCGGCCGGCGGCGACTCCAGGGCCTGCTTCGCCAGCGCCTGGACGAGCGCGGCCAGCGCGGCGGCGTCCTCCAGCGATGACTGCACGTCCATCTCACGCACCTCGACCGTGCCGAGCCGCGGGTGAATGCGGGTGTCCCACCATATGAAGGTGTAATCGTCGAACTCCCCAGCTTCCCCCGTGGCCTGGACCGTCTCAGCATATTCCGACCAGTCGTGGAAGAAGCGCGGCACGCCGCGGCGCGGATAGGCGCGCACGATCGCAAAGCGCGCGCTCGCGAGGCCGGAGTCCTCACCGAACCAGTACGGGCTGTTCGCGCTCAGCCCCTGGAGCAGCGGCAGGTGCAGTCGCAACCCGTTCAGCATCTTGATGGCCGCCTCCGCGTCGGGCGCGCCGACGTGCACGTGCAGCGCGCACTCGGGCGTGCGCCTGATCAGGCTGCGCATCGTTTGATCGAGCGAGCGATAGCGCGGCTTGTCGGTCATGCGCACGTCGCCCCAGCGGGCGGCGGGGTGCAGGCCGGCCGCCATCAGCGTCGCCCCCGCCGCGCGCGCGGCGGAGCGTGCGGAGTCGAGCGCCCCGGCGGCCGCCGTCACGGCGCGGGACACAGGCGTGCGCAGCTCGATCTCCGAGGCAAACGCCTCGTGAGCGGCCAGCGCCTCGGGAAGCTCGACGGCAGCCAGGACCTGCTCGGCCACATGCGCGAGCTCGTGGGTGTCCGCGTCGACCAGCAGCAGCTCCTCCTCCAAGCCGAGGGTGAGCGGTTCCGAGTTGTTGAAGCCGTCCTGCACGGTCGCGGAACCTACTGTGAGAGGGCCGATTCGGCGGCGATGCGCCCGAACACCAGCGCCGCCGCCAGGCCGCTTGCATACCCTCCGGTGGCGATCCCGCCGGCATCGGCGCCGGCCGCGTAGACGCCGGGCGCGACCTGCGCGCGGGTGTCGATCCGCAGGCCGCCGAGCGTCGTGGTGATGCCGGCGACCACCTCGATCCGGGTGATCCCGCCGCGCCTGTCGCCGGGGGCACCCGCGGCCAGGCCGGCGTCGATCATCTCACCCACGGTCCGGTCGCGGACGCGCACCTCGCGCTGTTCGGCGGTCACCTCGTACCAGGCTCGCGCGGCGGGCTGGCGCGCGGTCCACTGCACCACGTCGATCTCCGACCAGGTGTGGGGCCGGTAGGTCTCGCCGCCCCGGTTGCGCACCGTCGCGTGCGTCGCGTAGAGCTGGGCGAGCCGCACGAAGTCGGCCTCCGCGACGCGCGCCGGCGGCGCGGGCATGTTGCGACCGTAGAACTCGTCCATCCCCTCCGACTGCGCACCGCCGGCCGCGAGGGCGAGGCGCAGGCCGTCGCCCGTGCTCCACGGCGCACCGCGCAGCATCAGCTCCCCGGCCCGCGGAGTGATGTGGCGCGCGATGAGCTCCGGAGCGGCGTGGAAACCCCCGCTCGCGAGCACCACTGGGGCGTCGCGCGGCAGCTCCTCGAGCGGACGGCCGAGCTGCACGCCCACCCCGGCGGCGCGCACCAGGGCGGCGGCCAGCTGGCGCGTGTCGAACCGGGCTCCGCTGGTGAGCGGGTTTCCGGTCTCGCGCTGGAGCGGCTGCGCGCCGAGCGACTCCATCCAAGCGAGGTCCGAGTCGAGCCGTTCGAAGACCGCGCGCTGGAGGGCCGGGTCGCCGCCGGGGCACTCCCGGCGGAAGTCGTCGAACTCACGGTGTCGCCACACCACCCCGCTGGAGAGGAGCATCGACCCGCCCGGCCGGTCTCCCTTCTCCAGCAGCAAGACGCTTGCGCCTCGCTGCGTGGCGTGCGCCGCGGCGGCGAGCCCCGCCATGCCGGCGCCCGCGACGACGAGGTCGTGCCT
Source organism: Solirubrobacterales bacterium (assembly GCA_035650255.1). Classification (GTDB taxonomy): domain Bacteria; phylum Actinomycetota; class Thermoleophilia; order Solirubrobacterales; family JBBDJG01; genus DASRIA01. The sequence goes on along the minus strand of DASRIA010000017.1, from coordinate 48,734 downwards.
AATGGCCCTTCCCGAAGCGCGTCATCGCCAGGCGAACGTGCGGGCCACTAGACGAGCGCGAAGCCTGGCTTGTGCTCGACGTACTCGAGCTTGATGCGGTCCGGCCCCCACACGAACACCGCGTACGTGTTCGCGGCGTCCCTCACCTCGGCCACGTCGAGGCCGCGGCGCTCCGCCTCCTCGAGCTGGTCCTTGCCCGAGTCGACCAGCAGTGCGATGTGGTTCAGGAGCGGCCGGTCCGTGGGCTCGGGGCTCCCGGGCGTCAGGACCATCCACTTGTCGCCCACCTGCAGCCGGTTGCCGTCGGATGCAAACCCCAGCGTCGCAAAGCTCTCCGCGCTCGCCGCAGGGTCGGCCACCCGCAGCACGACGTGATCGATGTCGTAGTCGACCTCGGCGTCCGGGTCGGGCGCGAAGCCGAGGCCGAGTCCCTCCGGCGCCTCGAAGGTGGCGAGACCGTTGGGCGTGCGGGTCACCTCGAGATCCGCCGGCAGCCGCGCCAGCGCGTCATCGATGTCGCGGACGCGCAGCACCACGCGCATCAGCGCCCCTGGATCCCGCGGCCCTTCGGCCGCGAACAGAGTGAGCTTGCCGCGACGGGCGTCCGATCCGACCAGCGTGAAGTCCTCGGTGCGCTCGATCTCGTGCATCCCGAGATGGGCGTATGCGAAGTCGGCCAGCCGGTCGCGATCGGCGACCCAGAGCGCCACGTGGTCGAGGGCATTGGCATCCATCCCGGGGCAGGGTACCCGTCAGTCCCGGGCTCAATCGCAGACGTCGTCAGCAAGACATCTGTCCGTTCGCGTCCGCGACCGCTTCGAACGGGCCGATTTCGTGTCGAGAGCACCGAGATGCGCCGCCCCGCATGTGCAATCGCAACGGTCCTGCTCGCCCTCGTGCCCGCGGTCGCGGTGGCGTTCCCGACCGTGTTCCGGCCCGTGGAGCGCAATCCCGCGAACCGGCTCGCGACTGCGCCGATCGAGGACTACCGCTACGACCACGCGCGCCGCTGCGTGAAGAGCCCCAAGGCCGGCACCCTGTCGCTGCAGCGCTGGCTGGGCGCGCACGCCGCGGGCGAGACGTGGGGGATCATGCGCTGCTCGAAGCTGGGCCGCGGCAACTACTCGCTCCACGCCGAGGGGCGCGCCGTCGACTGGCACCTGGACGCCCGCAACCCGGCCGACCGCCGCGCGGGCGACCGCCTGATCCGCACGCTCCTCGCTCCCGACCGCGTGGGGAACCCGCACGCGCTGGCGCGACGCATGGGCGTGCAGGAAATCATCTGGGACTGCCGCGCCTGGTGGTCGGGAGCGATGACCGCGCAGCGCTACTCCGCCTGCTACTCGAAGCGCGGCAAGCGCAGGCGCCGCGTCGATCCCACGATCGCGCACTTCGACCACATCCACATCGGGTTGAACAAGATGGGCGCCGCGCGGCTGACGAGCTTCTGGCGCAGCCGGTAGGCGCGGCGTGCCGCGGGCGCCGGCGCGGTCCGCGTGCCGTGGGCGCCATGGCGAGGTCCGCTCCCGACCCAGGTGATTGCAGATGGGGTTGCTGTACGACCACAAGCGCTCTCACCTCGATTGTCGACCTGTCGATCGCGGCCGCGGCGCGTCAGGCGAACAACGCCGCCCCGGGCGCGACCGCCAGCGCCACGAGCGCGGCGTCCACCGCACGAAAGCGCAGGCGCAGCGGCGGCTCGGCGGCGTCCGGGCGGAAGCGGCGGGACTCCGCGGCCACCCAGCCGAGCACCGCGTCGAGGATCGGGACCGGGCGGCGCTCGACGGAGCCCAGCGCGTCCAGCACCGAGCGTGCCGCCGACCACAGCTGCCGCCCGGTGCCGAGGTCGTCCATCACCAGCGCCGCTTCCCGTGCGGAGGGCACGCGCCGCAGGCGGCCGAGGCCGCGCCGCGAGACCTCGCGGAGCCCGACCGCGCCGGCGGCCGCGCGCAACCAGGTCGCGACCAGCACCAGGAGCCCGGCGCGCGTGGCGCGGGCAAGCGCCTCTTCGATGCCCAGCCCGCCGACCATCGTCGCGAGGAAGACCGCGAACGTGAGGACCGCCGCCAGCCCCGCGCCGGCCGGCACGACCGACCGGTCACCGCGCGCGGTGAGCGCCGCGATGCAGAGCCACGCGGCGACCGCGGCCAGAACCGGCCAGGAAATGCTCGCCAGGAGCAGCCCGAAAGCGATCGCCGCGCTCAGCACCACCGCCCGCGGGTCATAGCGGCCGCGCTCGGGAAAATCGTTGACGTCATCGTGCGGGTGCACGTGCAGCGGGTCCTCCCCGGTGGGCCAGGACAGCAGCCCGCGGCGGTACACGAGCACCTGCACCACGCTTGCGAACACCGCCCAGGCGAGCAGGCTCGCGACCGTCGCGATGACTGCCGCGGTGCCACCCTCGGGCAGGAGCGGGACCAGCCTCGCGATCCGGTCGTAGAACTCCGTGTACGCGTCGACTCCGGTCAGCACGACGATCGCGAACGCCGCGGTGAGCCCGTTCTGAAGCATCCTCAACGTCCCGCAGACGAGCATCTGCCACGCGACCGGCGCTCCCCGCGCGTGCAGCACGCCGAGCAGCGGCGCGGTGATCGCCTGCGTCAGCGGCACCGTCAGCCGCGCGGGGCCGATGATCGCCACCGTCTGCAGCATGGCCGCGAAGCTCGCCCCGTAGCCCCACCGCAGGCCGCGGCGGGCCCCTGCGCGCGCGAGCGCCACCCCGCCGGCAAGCGCGACCCAGAACCCGATCGACGGGATCGCTCGCGATGCCAGGAACGACACGGTGGCGACGTGCGCGAGGCCGGCGACCTCGATCTCACGCGCCGCCGCCGCGCCCGGCTGCGACTCGGCAACCGCTCGAGCGCTGAACGCCTCCATCGGGTTGAGACTACAAGCGCTCTGCGATCAGGCGGCGCGGCTGTGCTCGGCGACCTCGGCCAGGAAGCGCTGGGTGATCTCGGCGGTCGCGTCGAGCAGCCACCCGAGGCGGCCGGCGTCCTCGAGCCGGCGCTCCAGATAGACCACCAGTGTGCCGGCGCGGTACTCGAAGCACGGGTGCAGCGGATGCTCCGCCAGCCAGGCGACGAACGCCGGCGACAAGAGCCGCAGCAGGCGCACGTCGTCCTGCGAGCGGTCGACCCACAGCTCGGACCGCTCGTAGAGGGCTTCGCTCTCGAGCTCCACCCGGCGGCAGCGGTCCGTGTCCAGCCACCGCCCGCTGCCGAGCCGGTCCACCAGCCCGGCCCGGCGGGCCACGAACACACCCGGGTACATGGCGATCCCCGCCTCGATGTCGACCACGCAGATCGTGAAGTCGTGCGACGTCCAGCTCTCGCTGCGACCCGATCCCCGGCGCACGTGGAACAGGTAGTGGCCCAGGCCGCACTGCGGCAGGCTCTCCCCGAGCGGGCCCTGCATCCAGTGCAGGCATTCGCGCCGGTCGCCGGCCCCCAGCAGCGGCGTCAGCTGCAGCAGCTCGGTCCGCCCGACGTACGTGAGCCCGCGCGCGCGGGCGAAGCTGAGGAAGAACTCGGTCTCGGAGCGCCGGTCGGCGAGCAGGAAGCAGCCGGCCAGGACCAGCACCGCGACGAGCAGCGGGCCGCCCAGCATCACGAGCGGCTTTCCGAGCCAGGCTCCGAACACAAGCGCGGCGACAGCGCCGACCGCCAGCGTGTAGACGACTCCGCGGCCGCGCAGCATGCGGCGCAGGTGCACGCGGCGCGTCGAGTCCGCGTCGACGCGCGGCGGCGCGGGTGTTGCCGTCATGCGGCGGCAGCGCCGCCGGCGAACCTGTTCTCGGCCGGCGGCTGTGTCGCCGCGTCCGGCACGGCGCGCTCGGCCGACGTCTCGACGTCGAAGTACTGGCGGGGTGTGAAGGAGCCGAATCGCGCAACGAACGACGCGGGGAACGTCTGCACGAGATCGTTGAACCGCTGCACGTTCGAGTTGAAGATGCGGCGCGCGCCCACGATGTCGTCCTCGACGCCGGCGAGCTGGCGCTGCAGCTCCTGGTAGGCGTCGGAGGTGCGCAGCTCGGGGTACGCCTCGACGGCCACGGCCAGCGCCACGAGCGCGCCGGTCAGGCGGCGTTCGCATCTCTCGCGCCACACCCGGCTGCTCGCCGCCACGGCATCCGTGCGCGCGTCGGCCAGCTCGGTGAGAGTCTCGCGCTCATGAGCGGCGGAGGCCTCGACCACCGTGAACAGGTTCTGCACCAGGTCGCGGCGCCGCTTGAGCTGCACGTCCACGCCGCTCCAGGCCTGGTCGACCCGGTTCCGCGACCGCACGAGCGCGTTGTAGGTGAGGACTCCCCACAGGACGAGGAGCAGCACGGCGCCCGCAGCTATGTAGACAGGTGTCATCGCGTGGCCCTGGTCGTCGCCGGGACGACTCCCCCTTCTCATCGACGCCAGGCGGGCGGGACTTGAAGGTTTCTCCCGCCCCGCCGGGTCACGGGCCACGCATCTAGAGTGCCGCCTGCCGTGGACGACTCCGAGCTCTTTGCGCGCATGCACGCGAACCTGCGCGAGTTCTGCCGCCTGATGGGAGGCGCCTCGCCGGGCGCGCGCGTGGTCGAGCTGGCAGGAGTGGTCGCGGCCGTGGTGCCGGCCACGCCCCATCGCTCGGTCCCCAACTCCGTCGCGTACGACACCCCGGAGGACCTCGAGCGAGCCCTGCCCCGCCTGGCCGAGGTCTACGAGGAAGCCGGCGTGAATGCCTGGACCGTGTGGACGCCGGAGGCCGACCGGCGCGCCATCACGCTGCTGGCAGACGCGGGGCACCGACTCGACGCCGACCCGGCGGCCATGTCGATGGAGCTGCGTCACCTCGCCGCACCGCGCCCTCACGACCTCGACCTCGACCCCGCTCCGTCCGTGTCGCAGATGGCCGAGCTGAACGACGCCGCCTACGGGACCGCGCCCGACATGTCGCTGGCGCTGAGGAGCCTGCCGGGCGTCACGCTGCACGTCGCGCGCGTCGACGGGAAGGCCGCGAGCGTCGTCGGAACCCATGACCACGGCGGCGATGCCTGCATCCTGTTCGTCGCAACTGCGCCCGAGGCACAGGGCCGCGGGCTGGCCACCCGCCTGATGGCGCTCGCGCTGCACGAGGCCCGCGACCGCGGCGCCGTCACGACGAGCCTGCAGGCGACCAAGATGGGCTATCCGGTCTACGCCAAGCTCGGGTACCGCGACCTCGGCGCGCTGCAGATGTGGGAGCGGCGAAGCCTCACTCGAACAGAGTGAGAGTGACGAACACCAGGGCGAAGACCGCGGGCAGCAGCACGATCAGCGCGAAGTTGTTGTAGCCGCGCCGCACGAGCATCACGCTGACCACGATCGCGCCCAGCCCCGTGGGCAGCAGGAAGGGCGTCGCCAGCGCGAGGACCAGTCCGATCACGAGCAGGCCGATGGCGCGCTCTCGTTCCCCAGGCTGCCCCGTGCTCACGCTCGTTATGTTCCCTGACGTGGCGGGCGGTTTGGATCAGGCGGCAGCGGCGGTCGAGGGGCTGCCGGTCGAGCCGTGCAACGTCGCCGACTACGAGCGGATCGCGCGGGAGCGGCTCGAGCCGGGCGCATATGGGTATTTCGCCGGGGGGGCGGGCGACGAGCGGACACTCGACGACAACGTGGCCGCCTACCGCCGGTGGCAGCTGCGGCCGCGGGCGCTCGTCGACGTGAGCGCCGCCACGACGGCTGCCACGGTGCTGGGCGCGGAGGTCTCGATGCCGCTGGTGGTGGCGCCGGTGGCCTTCCAGCGGATGGCCCATCCCGACGGGGAGCCCGGCATGGCGCGCGCCGCTGCGGCCGCCGGAACGGTGATGGTGCTCTCGACCCTCGCCACCGCGACGCCGGCCGAGATCGCGGCCGCGGCACCGGGCGCGCGGCGCTGGTTCCAGCTTTACATCTTCAGGGACCGCGGTGTCACTCGCGCATTGATCGAGCAGGCCGAGGAGGCGGGCTTCGAGGCGATCGCGCTGACCGTGGACGTGCCCCGGCTGGGACGCCGCGAGCGCGACCTGCGCACGGGCTTCGTGATCCCGGCGGAGGTGACCGTGCCGAGCTTCGCGGCGGCGGCCGGCAAGCCCACCGGCGGCACTCCCGCCGACATGTTCTCCCTGATGGATCCGGCGGTCACCTGGGACGACCTCGAGGAGCTGGTCTCCGACTGCAACCTGCCGGTGCTCGTGAAGGGCATCCTGACGGCAGAGGACGCGGCGCTCGCGGTCGACCACGGCGCCGCCGGCGTCGTCGTCTCGAACCACGGGGGACGCCAGCTCGACGGCGCCACGGCCACGATCGACGCGCTGCCGGAAGTCGCCGACGCCGTGGAGGGACGCATCGAGGTGCTGGTCGACGGCGGGATCCGCCGCGGCGCCGACGTCGTCAAGGCGCTTGCCCTGGGCGCGCGGGCGGTGCTCGCCGGGCGCGCTCCACTGTGGGGCCTCGCGGCCCGCGGCGAACAGGGCGCCCGCGAGGTGCTGGAGCTGCTGCGCGAGGAGATCGAGCTCGCGATGGTCCTGACGGGCGCCGCAGCGCCGGACGCGCTGAACCGCACCCACGTGCGCGCTGCTCCGCCCGGGCGGTGATCCCCTCGTTTCGAGCCACCGTGGTCGATTGGGGTCGCATAGCGACCCCTATGCACCACAGCGCGGCGATTCTCGGCTCTCACCCCCGTCTGGTGGTCGTAATCGACGACCACACGGGGGACACGATGGGTTACCGCTACTAGATACAGAGAGACAGACTTCAGATTCGAACAGGGGCCGATCGGGCCCCTCTTTCGTTCTGTACGCTCCAGGCGAACTTCGACCAAGGAGACGAATGCCCGCTGAACGCTTCGTACAGGCACTGAACGACCAGGTCGCGAACGAGCTCGCGGCGTCTCATCAGTACGTCGCGATCGCCGCCCACTACGAGTCCCAGACCCTCCCGCAGCTGGCGCGCTTTTTCTACGCGCAGGCGGTCGAGGAGCGCGGCCACGCGATGATGATGATCAAGTATCTGCTCGACACCGACGCGCCCGTGCGGCTGCGCGAGATCGGCGCGCCGACCACCTCCTGGACCGACCACATCGCTCCGATCAAGATGGCGCTCGAGCAGGAGCGCACCGTCAGCGCGCAGATCAGCGAGCTGTTCGCCGTCGCCCGCGAGGAGGGCGACTATCTCAGCGAGCAGTTCGTGCAGTGGTTCCTGAAGGAGCAGGTCGAGGAGGAGGCCACGATGACCGAGCTGCTCGACGTGGCCGAGCGCGTGCGCGACTTCCCGATGACCCTCGAGGAATACATCGCGCGTGAGAAGCCCGGTGGCGACCACGCCGACCCGCTCGCGCCTCCGGCGGCGGGCGGTCCCGAGTAGCACCACGCCGCCCCGGCCGTAGCCGCCGGGCAGCCGAATAACTTTGGCGCATGGCGCGACCGAGGTCGACCACTGTGCGCGATGCCGTCGAGTCGATGCGCATCAAGGTCCCCACGCGTGGCAACCGCTGCCTCGAGGACTTCCTGGGCGCCGCCAACTCCGACGAGCAGCTGAAGGCGTGGTGGCACGTCGCACAGGCCAACGCGAACCGGCTCGGCATGTCCGACCACTCCTGGATCCACATCCAGATCGTGACCAACATCGCGCTGCGGCTGTTCCGGCTGCTGCACCGGCGGGGCCTCGAGCCCGACACGGTCCGCATTCACGGCATGCGCGCCCAGGACGCGGAGGTCGTGATCGCAGCCGGTTGCCTGCTGCATGACGTGGGAATGTCGATCCACCGCACCGACCACGAGGCGTACAGCCTGTTCCTGGCGGCCGACAAGCTGGAAACGCTGCTCGCCGGCGCCTACGACGAGCCGGAGCGGTCGGTGCTCGCCGCCGAGGCGATGCACGCGATCATCGCCCACCGCCGCCGCGGCGATCCGTTCACCGTCGAGGCCGGGATCGTGCGCGTCGCCGACGCGCTGGACATGGCCGAAGGCCGCTCACGGCTGCCGTTCGAGTCCGGGCGGCCGAACATCCACTCGCTCTCTGCGGCGGCGATCGAGGCCGTCAAGATCGAGGCGGGAGAGGAGAAGGCCGTGCGGATCGAGATCGACATGAACAACTCGTCCGGCATCTTCCAGGTGGACGAGCTGCTCGCGACCAAGCTGCGCGGCTCGGGCCTCGAGGAGCAGATCGAGGTCGTGGCGCGGATCGACGCCGAGCACGAGAAGCGGCTCGTGCCGGTCTTCCGCATCTGACGCCTGTCTACACTGAGGGCATGCCTCCTCTCGAGGAAGTGAAGGAGCGGATCGAGCAGGCGCTGCCCGGGTCCACCGCTGACGTGACCGACCTGACCGGCGGCGGCGACCACCTGCGGGCCGAGGTCGTCTACGACGGCTTCGCGGGCCTGTCCAGGCTGGAGCAGCACAAGCTCGTCTACTCCATATTCGAAGGCGAGATCGGGGGGCCCATCCACGCCCTCTCTATAAAAACCGTCATTCCCTTAGGCGGGAATGACGGGAGCTCTGAAGCAGTCGGGAATGACGGGAGCTCTGAACAGCGCACGATTCCCTTAGCCGGGAATGACGGGAGCTCTGAAGCAGCCGGGAATGACGGGAGCTCTGAACAGCGCACGACTCCCTTAGCCGGGAATGACGTGGGCTCTGAACAGCGAACGGAAGGTGCGAGATGAACAACGAAGAGATTCGCGCGGAGCTGAAGCGCGCCATCGAAGAGGAGCACGTGATGCTCTTCATGAAGGGCACTCCCGACGCGCCGCGCTGCGGGTTCTCCGCGCGCGTCACCCAGATCCTGAACGCGTCCGGCGCCGACTACTCGGCGATGGACATCCTCCCGGACCCGCGCATTCGCGAGGAGCTCTCCGGGCTGTCCGGCTGGCCGACGATCCCGCAGCTGTTCGTGAACGGCGAGCTGGTCGGCGGCTGCGACATCGTCACCGAGATGTTCGAGTCGGGTGAGCTTGCGGAGACGCTCGGCGTCGAGCAGCCCGCCCGCCCAGAGACCCCCGCGGCGCAGCAGCCGGCGCAGGCCCCGCCGCTGCAGATCGAGTAGCACAAGATGGACGAGCGCACGGGCAGCACCCGGCACGTACGTCACTACTCCGTCGAGCAGGCGAACGCGGCCCTGCCCTGGGTGTCGGAGCGGCTCGTGCGCATCCGAGACGCACTCGCTGAGCTCGTAACGCCGGAGTCGACCCGCGCGCTGGAGGAGCTCGACGCGGACCTCGGCGGCGGTTATCCGGGCAGGCCGGCGGCCGCCGCGACGCTCGCGCTGCTGACCGCCGTGAGCGAGCTGCAGGCGGTCGACGTCGTGCTGCGCGACCCGCAGAGCGGCCTGATCGACTTCCCCTCGATCCGCGATGGCGACGAGGTCTACCTGTGCTGGCGGCCGGGCGAGGACAGCGTGGAGTGGTGGCACGATCCGGACGCCGGATTTGCCGGGCGTCAGCCGCTCTGAGCACCGCAGCCGCACCGAGCTGACCAGCCATCTCAAGGAAACCGGGCGTGCGTCGATAGCTCGTCGCAGGGGAGCCGCTTCACGCACGCTTCCTCCCGCACAGCCCCCAATCCGCGACCATGTCCAGCCAACGGATACTCCGTGCCCGTCAGGACGACGGCTTCACATTGGTGGAGCTGCTCGTCGTCATCCTGATCATCGGGATCCTCGCAGCGATCGCGATTCCCTCCTTCATCGCGCAGCAGGACAAGGGCCACGACGTCGATGCGAAGTCCACTGCGGCGACTGCGGCAAGAGCGTTCGAAGCGTGCCGGACCGCCACCAACGGCGGGTCCTATGCGACCTGCTCGCTCGCTGAGCTGCAGGACATCGAGCCGTCCCTGAACGACGCCGGCTCGCGCCTGGCCGTCAGCTCGACCACCAACACCTACGAGGTCACGGTCACGGCGGACCGCGACGCCGGCGCCGCGACGTTCACGATCTCCCGCGCTTCCAATGGAGCGCGGACCCGCACGTGCACCACCGGCAGCGCGCCGCGGGGCGGCTGCTCCGCCCAGTCCAGCGGGACCTGGTAGCCGCGCGCGCCCCGGTCAGGGGATGCGCGTGCGCGACTTGGTCAAGGACTCCTTGATCTGGTCGATGACGCGGACCGCGTCGTTCCACTCGCGCTGCCACACGTTGCGGCCGAAGATCACGCCGGAGCCGCCGGCCTCCATGATCATGCGCGTCTGCGCCAGCAGCTTGTCGTCGTCGATCTTGGAGCCGCCCGACAACACCACGAGCGCCTTGCCCGCCGACTCGACGCACTGGCGGATCGCCTCCTCCTGCGTGACCTCGAGCTCGTTGTAGGGAGCGGGCGCTTCCTTGTCCTTGTCGGGGTTCAGCTTCGGCATGTTCAGCTTCACCACGTCGGCGCCCATCTCCATCGCGACGCGGGCCGCGTAGTCGATCGCGAAGAACGAGTCGCGCCCGCCCTTCTTGTCGATGTCGCGGCCGCGGGGGTAGGCCCAGATCACGAGGGGCAGCCCGTAGCGGTCGCAGTCGGCGCGGATCTGGCCGAGCTGGGCGAAGTCCTCCTCCTGGCGGGGGGAGCCGACGTAGAGGGTGTATCCGATCGCGTCGGCGCCCAGGCGCACGCCGTCCTCGACGGTCGCGTTGCAGGCGGAGAAGGCCTCGTCGGCAGGCGGGATGTCGGTCTTCGAGTTGAGCTTCAGCAGCAGCGGGACCTGGCCCGCGTACGCCGGGTAGTACTTGCTCGCCATCCCGTATCCACAGGCGATGGCCGAGTAGCCGGCCTCGGCCGCGAGGCGGAACTGGTACTCGGGGTCCTTCGAGGCGGGGTTCGGGAAGAAGTCGCGCGGGCCGTGCTCGATGCCCTGGTCGATCGGGAGGAACAGGAGCGTCCCGTCCCCGGGCCCGTAGTCGTAGAGCAGCCGCCGCAGGCGGGTGCGCTTGCCGGGTGAGAGGGTGGCCAACAGGGAGCTTTGCTCGGTCCCAAGCTCGATCTTTCCAACGCTTACCGCCATCAGTTCCTTCCTGGTCGTTGCCGCTGCGACCCGGCCAGTATAGGCCTGAGGGATAGATGTTTCAGCGAGCGCCGCAGGCGCGAAGCACAGGACTTTAGGTGGGCGAAGCCCTAGATGTTTCAGCGAGCGCCGCAGGCGCGAAGCGCCGGATATTCTCCCGCTCGGGGCCGCCCGCTTCCGGTCGATCCCCGCGCCATGGAGCATCGATTCACAGGGCCGGCGTTCACCCTCGGGGTCGAGGAGGAGTTGATGATCGTCGACCCCGGCTCGATGGAGCTCGTCTCGGCGATCGAGGAGATGATCGAGGCGATCCCGTGGGAGACCGAGGGCAGCGTGAAGCCGGAGCTGCTCCAGTCGGTCCTGGAGATCGCAACCGACGTGTGCCGCAACGCGGGCGAGGCGGCGGGGCAGCTGGAGGACCTGCGCCGGCGCGTGCGCGAGACGGCCGAGACCAAGGGCCTCACGATCGGCTCGGCGGCCACCCACCCGTTCGCCATGTGGGAGGACCAGCGCATCGTGCAGCGCGAGCGCTATGAGGAGCTCGTCGCAGCGCTCGGGTTCGTCGTGCGCCAGGAGCTCTTGTTCGGACTGCACGTGCACGTCGGCATCGACGACGCCGACAAGGCGATCCACGTCGCCAACGGCATGCGCGTCCACCTCCCCATCCTGCTCGCGCTGTCCACCAACTCGCCCTTCTGGCGCGGCCAGGCGACAAGCTGGATGTCGTCGCGCACGCCGCTCTTCCGCCTGCTGCCGCGCGTCGGGATCCCACCGCGGTTCGAGGGCTGGGACGAGTACTGCGAGCGCATCGAGTTCATGGTCACGGCGGGCGCGATCCCGGACTACACGTATCTGTGGTGGGACGTGCGGCCGCATCCCAACCTGGGGACGGTCGAGATCCGCTCGTGCGACGCCCAGACGAGGCTCGAGCACACGATCGCGATCACCGCGCTGATCCAGGCGATGGCGAAGGAGCTGTGCGAGCACTTCGACGCCGGCGAGGCGCTGGGCACGTTCCCGGCCGAGCTGCTGGAGGAGAACAAGTGGCTGGCCGCGCGCTACGGCGTGCACGGCGAGCTGATCGACCTCCCCTCCTCGAAACGCGTGCCGACCGCCGAGCTGGCACGCCGGCTGGTGGCGCGGCTGCGCCCGCACGCCCGCGAGCTCGGAGCGGAGGCCGAGCTGGAGGGGATCCTCGATCTCGCCAAGGGGGGCACGGGCGCCGACCGCCAGCTCGCGGAGTGGCGCGCGAACCGCGACATGGCCGCGCTCGTGCGCGCGCTGGTCGAGGCGACCGCTGCGGGCATCCGCGGCGGCAGCCCCGCCTAGCAACGCGGGGCCGCGTCACCGCCGCAGGCCGTGCTCCTGCAGCAGCGACTCGACGGAGTCCATGTCCATCTCCAACCCGTAGCGGCCCCGGATCTCGCCCAGCGCCTCGAGGTCGGGTGGGCCCTCGCCGGCCAGGTGCGGCGCCATCTCTTCGAAGTACTGCTCGAACCCGGCAGGCGAGATCAGCTCCAGCAGGCGGGCGGTCTCGTCGCCCGCGTTCCAGAACGAGTGCCAGATCCCGCGCGGCTTCGCCACCAGCTCGCCGGGACCGGCAACGGCCACCTCGTCCCCGATCTTCACGCCCACCTGCCCGCTGAGCACATAGGAGTACTCGTCCTCGCGCGCGTGCTTGTGGAGCGGCGCGGCCAAACCGCGCGGCGGGATCTCGTGCTCGATCAGGGCAAACTGGCCGCCGGTGTCCTCGCCCCGGAGGATGTATCTCGTGCGCAGGCTGGGGAAGTCCGCCCGCGCGCCGTCCTGTGGTCCGATCCGCTGCATCGCACGACCTCTCATTCTTGTTCTCAGTTTCGTCTCACACTGGCCCCATAGCCTTCTGGCCGCACATATGCCCTCCCCCACGGGGGAGGCCCCAAAGCGGCCGCCTCGCGCGGCCGCTTCCCTATGGGGGCGCCGGGCGGGCTCCGGTATAAACGGTTCGAGCCGGTGATCTTCCGCCAGATAACCCACGACGACCTCGGCTGCGCTTCCTACCTGATCGGGGACGAGGATGCAGGCGTGGCCGCGGTGGTCGACCCCAAGCTGGAGATCGGCGAGTACCTGCACCTGGCGCGCTACATGAGCGTCTCGATCGAGCACATCCTCGAGACGCACAACCACGCCGATCACGTTTCGGGCCACGGCCGGCTCGCCGCCGCCACCGGAGCGACCATCCACATCCACCGCAGCGCCCAGCCGGCCTACGATCACGAACCGTTCGACGACGGGTGGGAGCTGCAGCTCGGCGCAGTGCTGGTGCGAGCGCTGCACACACCGGGCCACCGGCCGGAGCACACCGCGTTCGCGCTCACCGACACCGCGCGCGGAAGCGAGCCGTGGGCCGTCCTGACCGGCGACACGCTGTTCGTGGGCGACATCGCGCGGCCGGACCTGGCCGTCGAGAAGGAGGAGGGCGCCCGGGCGATCTTCCGGTCCCTGCACGCCCGGCTGCTGGCGCTGGACGAGAGTGTCGAGGTCTGGCCGGGCCATCTCGGCGGCTCGCTGTGCGGAGGCCCGGGCATGGACATGAAGGTCTCCTCGACGATCGGGTTCGAGCGGCGCCACAACGACCTGCTCCAGGAGCCCGACGAGGACCGCTTCGTCGAGCGCGCGACCGCGTCGCTCCCTCCACAGCCGCCCAACTTCCAGGCCGTCGTGGACATCAACCGCGGTCCCTTGTTGCGGGAGGACGTGGAGGCACATCCCCTCACGCCCCGCCAGGTCGAGCAGAAGCGCACGGAAGGTGCGCTGGTGGTCGACGTGCGCACCGCGCTCCAGTTCGACGAGGCGCACCTGCCGGACTCCGTCTCGATCCCGGCCGTGCAGGCGGGGTTCGGCACGAAGCTGGCCTGGCTCGCCGACCGCGACCAGGACGTCGTGATGGTCGGGCGCGACGACGAGGACGGCGTGCACGCGGCGCAGCTCGCCGCGGCGGTCGGCATCACCCGGATCGGCGGCTACCTCGCCGGCGGCATGACCAGCTGGCGGGAGGAGAAACGCAGCACCGGGCGGATCGAGCGCATCGACGTGCCCGCCCTGCACGCCCGCATGGAGCGCGAGCCGGAGCTCCAGGTCCTGGACGTGCGCGAGCAGGCCGAGTGGGACGAATCCCACATCCCGGGCTCGATCCTGACCCCTTACCACGACGTGCGCGGCATCCCCGCAGGGATCGATGCCGAGCGGCCGGTGGCCGTGATCTGCAGCTCAGGCCAGCGCAGCGGGGTGGCCGCGAGCCTGCTGCGCCGCCACGGGGCCCGCTCGGTCCTGCATGTGGTCGACGGCGGCGTCGGCACCTGGGCCCGCCAGGGGTGGCCGGTCGAGGAGCCACGCGCCGCTGCGTCCCATTAGGGGCCGGACGGCCCAGCAACTTCCCTCCCCTGGCTATCTTTTGAGACGTGGCGGAGCAGGTGGACCTCAACGTCGTCTGCAAGAACTGCGGCTCAGAGGTGAGTCCGTACATCACGGAGTGCCCGTATTGCGGCCAGCGCCTGCGCAAGCGGGCCCCGAAGCTGCGGCCGGACGCCGAGAGCGCCGAGCTGGCGCCGGCGAAGAGACGCCGCCGCCGGTTTGCGCGCAAGCCGAAGGAGGAGCGCTCGCTCGCATGGCTGTCGGCCGGCCGCCCGTACCTCACGATCACGGTGGTGCTGGCGAGCGCCGCCCTGTACATCGCCGCTGCCACCAGCAGCGTGACCCTGTTCGACCTCGGAGCGATCATCGGCCCGCTGAACGGCGACTGGTGGCGGCTGGGCGCGGCGAACTTCGTGTACGAGAACGTCGGTTACCTGTTCGCCGTCTCGCTCGCGATGGCGATCTTCGGCACGAGCATCGAGCGCCGCTACGGCGTGCCCGTGCTGCTGCTGCTCTTCCTGGGCGGGGGCGCGGCCGGCATGTACCTGGCGAGCGAAGCCGAGACCGTGCCGCTCGCGATGGGAGGCAACGCCGCCGCGCTGAGCGTGCTCGCCGCGTGGGCGGTCCGTGACCTCCGCGACCGGCGGGAGGGCGAGGACACCGAGACGGACCTGTTCGGCGTGTTCGCCATCGGCGCCGTGCTCTTCCTGATGCCGCTGCTCGAGATCACGGCCGACGTGTGGGCCGGGATCGCCGGCGCGGCAGTGGGCGTCGTGGCCGGCTTCCTCCTGCCGAAGCGCGCGTAGTAGTCGACGATCCGCTGCACGCCACCGTGGTCGATAGGGGTCGCATAGCGACCCCTATGCACCACAGCTCGGCGATTCTCGGCCGGATCGCGGTGCTACACCACCGCGATGCGGCCGGCGGGGCCCTTCTGCAGCGTCCCGATCCGTGCGCTCTGCGGCGCGGCGTCCGCCAGGGCCCGCTCCATCTCCGCCGCGCGCGCCGGCGGGGTGGCCACCAGCAGGCCGCCCGACGTCATCGCATCGCACAGCAGTGCGCGGACGTGCTCCGGCACCGGTGCCGCGAAGTTGACCTGTGGCTCCAGCCACTCGCGGTTGCGGCGGCTGCCGCCGGCCAGCGCCCCGGCGGCGAGCAGCTCGAGCGCGCCCTCGATGGCCGGCACGGCGTCTGCCTCGACCCGCGCGGCGCTGCCTCCGGCGTGTGCCAGCTCGTGCAGGTGCCCCAGCAGGCCGAAGCCGGTCACGTCCGTCATCGCGCTCGCGCCGACGGCGGTCGCGGCCTGCGCGGCGGCCGCGTTCAACGTCGTCATCACGCGCGTGCAGCGGCGTACGATTTCGTCGTCCGCCATCCCGCGCTTCGCGGCGGTCGTCACTGCGCCCCCGCCGATCGGCTTGGTCAGGAAGAGCACGTCACCCGGCTTCCCGGTCGAATTGCGCACGACCTGGCGCGGATGCACCACGCCGGTCACCGCCATGCCGTACTTGGGCTCCGGGTCGTCGATGGAGTGGCCGCCGACGATCGGCACGCCCGCCTCCGCCGCCACCTCCGCGCCGCCCTCGAGGATCGCGGCGAGGATCCCGGGCCCGAGCGAGTCGACCGAGTACGCAACCAGGTTCAGCGCGGTGAGCGGCTGAGCGCCCATCGCGTACACGTCCGACAGCGCGTTGGCGGCCGCGATTCGCCCGAAGTCGCGCGGGTCGTCGACGATCGGCGTGAAGAAGTCGACCGTCTGCACGAGCGCCATCTCTTCGCTGATCCGGTACACGCCCGCGTCGTCGCACGTCTCGGAGCCGACCAGCAGCGCCGGGTCGACCTGGGCCGGCAGCTGCGCCAGCACATCGCGCAGCTGGCCCGGGCCGATCTTGCAGGCGCAGCCCGCTCCGTGCGACAGATCGGTCAGGCGGACGGGACTGTCCAGGGCCATGCGGGCATTATTCCTGGCAATGCCCGAACGCTTCACCGATGAGCAGTTGAGCGCCGCGCTCGAGGCGCTCACCGATCCCGAGCGCTTCCGCGAGATCGAGCGGCGCGTCGCCACGGCGGCGCCGCAGCTCCAGCAGATCCTCGCGACCGCGCTCGCGGAGGGCGGCTGGTTCGACTCGCCGCACGAGCAGCAGCTTGCGACCGTGGCGGCGATCGAGGACGAGGCGGAGCGCCTCATCCACATCCGCACGCTGCTCGCGGAAGAGACGCGCATCGGCATGCTCGTCGGGGTCGCGGTCGGCTGGGAGCTGGCGCGCGAGCTTGGCTAGGCTGCGCACTCCCCGCTTCACACACCGGAGGCTCACATGGACATCAACTACATCGGTCACTCGACCTTCGAGCTGGTCGACGGCGACGCGCGCGTCCTCGTCGACCCGTTCCTGAAGCCCAACAACCCTGCCGCGCTCGTCACCGCAGAGGACGTCAACCCCACGCACATCCTCGTCACGCACGCACACGTCGACCACCTGGCCGATGCCGCCGCGGTCGCGAAGCGAACCGGCGCGCACTGCCTGTCCCTCGTCGAGACGATCGGATGGCTGGGCGAGCAGGGCGTCGAGAGCGTCTCCGATCCGAACCTGGGCGGCACGGTGGCTTTCGACTGGGGATGGGTGAAGCTGGTCCAGGCGTTCCACAGCTCCACCACGCCGGACGGCACCGTCACCTACGCGAGCGGCCTCGTCATCAACATCGGGGGCAAGACGATCTACCACCTCGGCGACACGTGCCTGTTCGGCGACCTGCGCCTGATCGCGGAGCGCACTCCGGTCGACGTGGCGCTGATCCCGATCGGCGGGCACTACACGATGGACCGCCACGACGCCGTCGTGGCCGCCGAGCTGATCCGCGCCGGCACGGTGATCCCGTGCCACTACAACACGTTCCCGCCGATCGAGACCGACGCGGACGCATTCAAGGCCGACGTGGAGGCGAAGACCAGCTCGAAGGTCGTCGTGCTCGCGCCGGGAGCGACGCACTCGACGTAGGCGGCGTCAGCCTCCGAGCTCCCGCGCGCGTGCGAACACTGCGTCGATCATGTCCTCGGTGAGCTTGCCCGTGAACGTGTTCTGCTGGCTGGGGTGGAAGCACCCGACCAGCGTGTAGGGGCCGACGACGATCTCCGCGCCGTGGCCGAAGGCGGGCTTGGGCCGCGGGACCTCGTGCCCGGCGCGTCGCAGGACCGCCAGTGCTCCGTCCCAAGCGAACTTCCCCAGGGCGACCAGCACCCGGACGCGCTGCAGCAGCTCGAGCTCGCGCACCAGGTACGGGAAGCACGTGTCGCGCTCCGCGGGCGTGGGCTTGTTCGCCGGCGGCGCACACTTGACGGCGGCGGAGACGTAGGCGCCGGTCAGCCGCAGGCCGTCGCCGGGATGCACCGAGGTGGGCTGGTTCGCGAAGCCCGCCCGGTGCAGCGCGGCGAACAGCCAGTCGCCCGACCGGTCACCGGTGAACACGCGCCCGGTGCGGTTGCCGCCGTGCGCGGCGGGCGCGAGGCCGACCACGAACAGGAACGCACCGGGGTCGCCGAACCCGGGGACCGGCCGCGCCCAGTAACGCTCGCCGCGGTAGCGCAGCGGCGGGTCGGCCGCGACGGCCTCCCGCCATTCGACCAGGCGCGGGCACAGGCGGCAGGCGGAGACCTCGGCGGCGAGCCGGTCGAGCTCACGCGCCCGTCCCGGACGCGCCGCCATCTACAGGTCTCGTTCGCGTGCCACGGCGCGCAGGCGCGCGAGCGCACGCCGGATCAGGCGCGACACGTGCATCTGGGAGACGCCGATGCGCTCGGCGATCTCGGATTGCGTGAGGTCCTCGACGAACCGCAGGTGGAGGATCAGCCGCTCCCGCTCGCTGAGCGCTTTCATGGTCGGAGCGATCGTCGCTCCGTACTCCACGAGCTCGTAGCGCTCCTCCTCCGAGCCCAGCGAGTCGGCGTACGTCGGCTCCTGCGGGTCGGAGGACTCGCTGCGCTGCTCCTCGAGCGAGATCGCGTCGTAGGCCGAGGCCGCCTCCATCGCCTCCAGCACCTCCTCCGAGCTGAGGTCGAGCTCCGCCGCCAGCTCGCCCGCCGAAGGCGAGCGCCCCAGCCGGCGGTGCAGCTCCTGCGACGCCTGGTCGAGCTTCATCACCCGCTCCTGCATGCCGCGCGGCACGTGCACGGCCCAGCCGGAGTCGCGGAAGTACCGCTTCAGCTCTCCGAGGATCGTCGGCACCGCATAGGTCGAGAACGCAGTCCCCCGTTCGGGGTCGAAGCGGTCGATGGCCTTCACCAGTCCCATGCTCGCCACCTGCAACAGGTCGTCGAGCGGCTCGTTCTGGCGCTGATAGCGGCGCGCGAGCTGGCGGGCCAAGGGCAGGAATCGCTCGACCAGCTCCTCGCGGGCCTGCATGTCCCCTTCTTCGTGATAACGGATCAGCAGGCGCCGGTCCTCACGGGTGTTGGCGCTCTGCGGCCGCTTCTCGCCGCTGTCGTTGTTGGCGCCGGACTTGGGGTCGGGCCCGCCCGCGCCGCCCTTTTGGGAAGCGTCGCTCACGAGCGGTCCGGCGCACGCCGACGCGTCACCCGAGCGGGCGAATCAGAGGTGCCCATCGCGCCCATCATAGGCATAGGCGGTCACGGTGTCACCGCCCCGCGTCGGCTTACGACACCCCGCGACCCCCGCCCATCGGTCGATCGGCCCAGGTGCTAGGCGGCGGCGCGCACCCGCGCCACCTCGCGCAGGCGCGCCAGGGTCTGGCGCAGCATGCGGGACACGTGCATCTGCGAGATCCCCATCACGTGGGCGATCTCCGACTGGGTCATGTCCTCGGTGAACCGGAGATGCAGGATGACCCGCTGCCGCGCGGGCAGCGCGCGGATCGCGGGAGCTAGCATCGCCCCGTACTCGACCAGGTCGTAGCGGGCCTCCTCGGCACCGAGGCCGTCGGCGCGGGACAGGTCGTCCTCGCCGTGCGCCGGTGCATCGAGCGAGAGTGCCCCGTAAGCCGTGGCTGCCTCGCCCGCCTCCAGCACTTCGGTGACCTCGACACCCATGTGCTCGGCCACCTCGGCAGAGGTCGGCGAGCGCCCCAGCGTGCGGCGCAGGCGCTCGGTCGCGCGCTCCACCTCGAACACGCGCTCGCGCATGCGCTGGGGCACGTGCGCCGCCCAGCTCGTGTCGCGCAGGAAACGCTTCAGCTCGCCGTCGATCGTGGGGATCGCGTAGCTCGGAAACGGGGCCCCGCGACGGTGATCGAAGCGCTCGACGGCCTTCACCAGGCCCAGGCTCGCGACCTGCACGAGGTCGTCGGCCGGCTCGCCGCGGCGCCGGTAGCGGAGCGCCAGCCGCCGCGCCATCGGCAGGAAGCGGGAGACCAGCTCGTCGCGCGCGTGTGCGTCTCCGCCGGCGCTGCGCTCGAACAGGTGAGAATCGGCGCCTCGGTACTGCGCAGAATCCGGGCGTGGAGCAACGGTGGCGGTGCTCACGCCGTGCTCCGGGATCGGTTGACCGGTGCCATCCTGGCGTGTTCCATGAACCCTCCCTTGGCTTCGACTTCACGGGCTCCGCTCGGGCCCGTTTCCCCCTAACGAAGCGCGCTGCCAGAACTTGCACTTTTTCGGTCCTGGCCGGGGCTTCCGTGGTACGGTCCTCCCGCACCGGGGGACCTGAGGGGAGAGAGCCACGGCCGGTCGCAGCAGACGCAGACAGTCGGATCGATCAACCATGCGGCGCACGGCGCTTGCCGCGTTGCTGCTGGTCCTGGTCGCCGCGCCGCCTGCGCTGGGCGCTTTCCCGGGCACGAATCCCGCCGAGAGCGTGCGCCTCAACACGCCGAACGACCCGGAGTTCGACCGCTGCGAGCCCGACGACGCGCAGGGCGTGTCCTGCACGAACGTGTTCGACCAGCAGATCGAGCGCTTCGGGTTCGCGCCCAACGGGTCCCAGCTCAGCGCCCTCTACCTCAACCCGACCGATCCGCACACCCAGCGGCTCTCCGCGCAGAACACCCTGGCCGGCCGCAACCCGCTGGGTCAGGTGTCGGGCGTGTCGGCGGACCGGGCCTGGAAGTACTCGATCGGCGCACCCAGCGTGCAGGTCGCGATCCTCGACACCGGCATCCGGTGGGACAAGGGATCGCTGCGCAAGAAGGTGGCGCTGAACCGCGGTGAGCTGCCGCTGCCGCAGAACGGCGTCAGCACCTGCGGCCAGTACGACTGCAACTCGGACGGCGCGTTCAACGTCGACGACTACGCCAACGACCCGCGGGTGGGCGCCACGAGCGGCACCGTGGACGAGCCGGGGGCCGACTCCCACCTGGACGCCAGCGACCTGATCGCGGTGTTCAGCGACGATGACGACGGCGACGGCAACGGGTTCGAGGACGACATCGCCGGCTGGGACTTCTTCGACGACGACAACAACCCGTACGACGCGTCGAGCTACTCGAGCGCGAACAACCACGGCTCGGGCCGCGCCGAGGAGGCCGGGCAGCAGACGAACGAGGGCTCCGGAGGAACGGGCGTGTGCCCCGAGTGCCAGGTCGTCCCGATGCGGGTCTGGGACACCTTCGTGGTCGACACGAACAACTTCGCGCAGGCAGTGCTGTACGCGGCCGACAACGACATCGAGGTCGTCGAGGGGGCCGTCGGCGCGCTGTTCAACTCGCGGTTCGCCCGGAAGGCATTCGAGCACGCCTACCGGCAGGGAGTGTTCTTCGCGATCGTGTCGTCGGACCTGAACACCGCGGACCACAACGTCCCGACTCTCTACGACGAGGCCATGCAGGTGCAGGGCACGGTCGCGGACGTGCACGGCCTGGGGCAGAACCCGCCGCAGGAGTTCATGGACTTCTTCAACGACCTCGGCGTCCCGCTCGGCACCAACGCCCCGATCGGGACGTGGTTCCGCAACTCCGGCACGACCCAGTACGGCGGCCATGCGCACATCGTGATGCCGGCCGTCACCGGCTCGGCGGCGACGGGCCAGGCCTCGGGCGCGGCGGGGCTGGTCAAGTCGTTCGCGCGCCAGGAGGGCATCGAGCTGGAGCCCAACGAGGTCAAGCAGCTGATCACCGGCACGGCGGAGGACGTCGTCGCGGAGAACACGGCCGGGCTGGGGGTTCCCGACCCCGCTCAGCCCGGCTGGGACCAGCACTTCGGCTACGGCCGGCCCGACCTCGGCCTGGCCCTCCAGCGAATCGACGAGGGCAAGATCCCGCCCCAGTCGCTGATCACGTCCCCGGAATGGTTCGAGCCGCTGAACGTGAACCAGCAGGAGATCGTCGACATCGAGGCGCGCGTGTCGGCAAAGCGCGCAGCCGGCTACACGTACAGGCTCCAGTGGGCACCGGGCATCGAGCCCCAGGAGGCCGACTTCCAGGACGTCAACGTCCAGACGCGCACGACGCCGCTGGAGGGCTCCGTGGGCGTGATCGACCTGGCAGCCGTGCGTGACGAGCTCGACTCCCGCCCGCTGGGCGGCGCCACGGTCGACGCGACCGCGCCGGCCAAGGGCCCCGGCGACAAGGACCCGAACGAGCCCGCCTTCACCGTGCGCGTGGTGGTCACGGACACCGCGGGGAACCGCGCCGAGGACCGCAAGATGCTGTTTGCCTACCGCGACTCGACGCTGCACCAGGGCTATTCCAAGGATCTCGGCACGGGCGGCGAGGCCTCACCGCGGCTCTTCGACATGAACGGCGACAACGCGCTCGACACCGTCCTGGCCGACTCGAGCGGCGAGCTGCACGTCCTGAACCACGACGGGCAGCCGCTCCCGACGTTCAACAACGGTCAGCCGGTGCGCGCGTCGCTGTACCCGAACGTGCACCTCGGCTCCGACTCCTACAACTCGGTCGACCCGCCGCGCGAGGTGCTGCGCACGCCCGCGATCGGCGACATCGACGGTGACCTCGAGCCCGAGATCGTCGTCTCCGGCGGCGAGCACGTGTACGCGTGGAATGCGGACGGCTCGGCCGTGCCCGGGTTCCCGGTGCGCATCGACCCGACGCTGTCGCGGCCGCAGGACCGCACGCGGAACAACCACATCAAACGGGGCATCAGCGCCTCCGCCGCGCTCGGCGACCTGGACGACGACGGCCGGCTCGACATCGTGGTGCCGTCGCTGGACCAGCACGTGTACGCATGGGACGGCGACGGGAACGCGCTTCCGGGCTTCCCCAAGAAGCTGGACAGTCCCGGCATCCCGGGCGCGGAGATCATCACGACCGCGGCGCTCGGCGACGTGACGGGCGACGGGGAGATCGACATCGTCACCCCGACGCAGGAGTTCGACGACAACCCGTCCGCGCCGCAGACTCCCGGCGGCGGCGCCGCGGGCGGCTTCTCGAACATCCTCACCAACATCCTCGCGAACGTGCTCGGCGGCAGCGGGCGCGTGTATGCGCTGGACCGCAACGGGAACGACCTCCCGGGCTGGCCCACCGCGCCGAACGGCATCGTGCCCGACGCCCTCCCGTTCGTCGGCCCGGGTGTGGACCACGTCCTGGCCAACGTCGACGGCGACCCCGAGCTGGAGACCATCGGCAACATCGCAAGCGGCGAGGTGGAGGCCACCAACGGGAACGGGACGAACGCCGCGCAATACGACTCGGAGCCTGCGGGCGGCGAGCACGTGGACAAGTCCAAGGTGGTCAACCTGTTCGAGAACCCGATCGCCGCCAACATCGACGGCGTCGCCGGCCCGGAGATCATCAAGGGCGGCGTGACGCTGAACCAGGTCGTCAACCTCGGCGTGGCGGTCGGCCAGAACCTTCCCTACAACCACGTCGTGCAGGCCTGGAACGCCCAGACCGGCGCGTCGCTGCCGACGTTCCCGCAGGCGGTCGAGGACTTCCAGCTGCTGTCCAGCCCGATGGTCGCCGACGTCTCCGACGCGCCCGGCAACGAGGTCGTCGTGGGGACCGGGCTCTACTACCTGCGCAACTTCAACGTGGCGGGCATCGAGGGCACGGGCTGGCCGAAGTTCACCGGCGGCTGGATCTTCGCCACTCCCTCCGTCGGTGACGCCGACGGCGACGGCGACCTCGAGGTGACGACCCTCACGCGCGAGGGCTTCGGCTTCATGTGGGACACGGACCGGCCGGCCTGCGGGACGAACGACGAGTGGTGGACCTCGCGCCACGACGAGTGGAACACGGGCGCGTACGGCACCGACTCGCGACCGCCGGGCACGCCCACGGGCCTGCACTTCAACCTGATCGGCCCGCACGTCGTGACGCTCGCATGGACCGCACCCGGCGACGACTGGCTGTGCGGCCAGGGCAGCACCTACCGCATCATCGGCTCCGACCAGCCGATCGAGCACCCCACCGACGGCACCGTGATCGGCGACTTCCCGGCCACCGCGTCCGCCGGCCAGACCCAGAGCAAGCTGGTCACGAACACCAACAGCCAGTACCGCTACTTCGCCGTGATGTACCGCGACAACGCCGGGAACTGGGGCCACCTGACGAGCGCCTCGCTGTCGTACCCGCGGCCGAAGACCGCGACCCCGATTCAGACGGCGCTGGTGCCCGCCTACCAGGAGTGCACGGCGCCGAACCGCGTGCACGGCCCTCCGCTCGACGACCCGTCCTGCGCGCCCCCGGTCCGCGAGACCGGCGCGCTCACCGTCGGCGCGCCCGACGCAAACGGCTTCGTCGCGAACTCGGTCGGCAGCGTGCGGCTCTCCACGATCGCCGGCAACCCGAACACACAGGCCGACGAGGCCGACGTCCGGGTCGCGATCGACATCACGGACGTCCGCTGCGCACAGACGAGCTCGGCGTGCCCATCCGGCGCCGGGTCGGATTACACCGGCAGGCTGCTCGCTTCCTCGGTCCTGCGCATCACCGACCGGTCCAACGGCGCTGCGCAGGACCAGGACGGCACGGTCGTCGATACGAAGCTCGAGGTCCCGTTCACCTGCGCGATGACGGCGGGAGTCGGCATCGGCGCGCACTGCGCAGTCCAGACCACCATGGACTCGCTGCTGCCGGGGGCGGTGACGGAGGGCAGACGCAGCGTCTGGGAGACGGGCAAGATCGAGATCGAGGACGCAGGCCCGAACGGAACGGGCTTCGGCGCCGGCTGCCCGTCGGCCTGCGGTGACGGCGACGAGGCGGTGTTCATGCGGCAAGGAGTCTTCGTCCCGTAGCGCGGACCACGGGACACCCAGCTACTTGGCGAGCATGAAGCTCCCAGGTTGACCGAGAAGGGCGGCCTCGAGGCCGCCCTTCTTCGTGCGCATGGTTGTTCCAAACCGGTAGGCAGGGAAAGCGGATGCGCCGACGGCGAACTTTCCCCCGTTGGGTCCGAGGGGTGGAACCCGGGAGGGAAAGTTCACGGGCGGCCGATCGCGCCCTACCCCGTACCTATCTGGTTTCCGTAGCGCCGCGCCTACCCGCGGGCCTTCAACCCCGCGAGGCAGCCGTCGTACGCGCGCTTGCGCTCCGCGGACGGGTAGCCGGCCGAGTAGTCCTTCGCGATGTCCTCGGCGGACTTCTTGCCGTCCTCGAGGTCCTTCGCCAGGGCGGTCGGCAGGAAGTTGCTGCAGACCGTCTTCGACGTGGTGAAGATGTTCTTGCCGGTCAGCTCCCGCTCCGGCGAGGAGCCGGAGTTGCCGCCTCCACCCGATTTGCCGCCTCCACCCGACCCGCTGGAGTCGTCCGACCCGCTGCTGCTCTTCTTCTTGCGCTCGCGCTCGCGCTCCGTGGTGGTCGTGCGATCCGTGCGCTCGCGCGTCTCCGTGGTGCCGGTGGTGCCGTCTTCCGCCCCGGTCCCGGTCGTGCCCGTCGTCGTCTCGGTCGTGCCCGTCCCGGTCGTCGCGGATTCCTGGCTGCCCTCGTCGTCTCCACACGCGCCCAGGGCGAGGGCGGCGACGGCGAGGAACAGGGCAATCGATGTGGCTCTGAATCTGGTCATGGCCGGCGAGGATAGTCAAACCGGCTCGACATGTGGTTGGTTCGGCGGCGGCGAGCGCCGCATGCACGCGCTCAGGGGCAGCTGCTGCCCACGCAGCCCCGATCGGCCGCGAGCTGCGCCGAAAGCGCTGCCGTGGAGGGATCGTTGGCCGCGTTGCCGTCCCCGAGCAGGTTCTCGAGCTCCCAGGGATCGGCCGTCAGGTCGTAGTACTCGCGGAACCGGATCGACTGGTGGTCGGCCGGGTCGTAGTTCTCTATGTAGTGCGAGGTGGCGGTGCGCAAAGCGCTCCAGGCCTGACCACCTGCCGGCACGAGCGACTCGAGCAGCAGGCGGGAGCGGGTCTGCGGGGCCGCGATCATGCTGCGCCCGTCCATCGGGACGCCGACACCGAGGCCCCCGACCGCACCTGCGATCGTCGGTGCGACGTCGATGTTGGCGGCCAGCCGCGCGTCGGTCGCTCCAGGGACGACGTGACCGGGCCACCGGACGTACATCGGGATCCTGGTCGAGCCGTCGTATGGATCCCCCTTCGAAGCAAGGCCGTGCTCGCCCCACTGGAACCCGTTGTCCGACATGAAGATCGCCAGGGTGCTGGACTCCTCGCCCGTGGCCTGTAGCGTCGAGAAGACGCCGGCCACCAGGTCGTCGACGGACATCAGCGTCCGCAGCTGCCGCACGCGCGTGCTCTCGATGCCGGCCGGATCGGCGGAGTTGGCGAACACCACCGGCTTGTCGCGCTTGTCCGCCTCGAGGTAGTTCGGCGGCGGGGAGAACGGCGGCACGGGGGCGTTCGCGTACTGCGGCTCCGGCGTGGAAGGCGCATGCGGCGCCGTGGTGGCCACCTGCATGAACCAGGGAGTCGCGTCCTGCGCCTCGGCCTCCTGGATGAACCGGATCGCGTTGTCCTTGAAGTACGACGTCGCGTACTGCGAGACGGCCTTGACGATTCCGTTCTCGTTGACGCGGATCGGCGAATAGCCGGCGATCGTGATCGACCAGTCGTCGTAGGACGACGGGTTGCGGAAGAGGTTCCAGGCGTTCATGTACTTGCCGAAGTAGCCCGTCCGGTATCCGCTCTGCTTCAGGTACTCCTGGATCGTGAAGCGCTGGTCGAGCGCCTGGGAGGAGTCGTTGGTGCGGACGCCGTGGTTGTGCACGTAACGACCAGAGAACACCGAGGCGCGCGAGGGACAGCAGGCAGGTGTGGTCGCGAACGCCTGCGTGAACGTCGTGCCGCCGGTCTCGAACCACGAACGGGTCTGGGGCAGGACCTCCATCGTCCCCTCGGCCCGCTGGTCGTCGGTCATGATCAAGAGCACGTTCGGGCGGCCGGGCCCGTGCAGTGCCGAGGCGGCTTCCGGGCCGGTGGCAATCACCGCGACCGCGACACACGCGGCAGCCAGGATTCGCCCCGGCCGTCCCCTTCCGGGTCGCCGAGGCCGCCGGCGCGCGCTTCGCCCCCCGCTCATCCTCAAGCTGAGGCTACCAGGGGAACGCCGCCCAAATGCGGCTCTGGGACGTGGAAAACGCACTAGACTCGGCCGGTGGGAAGGCGCCTGGCGATCGCCGTCGCCGTCGCGTTCGCAGCGCTGCCGGCGGCGGCACACGGACAGCACACGAAGGTCTCGCTCGAGTCGGTCGGTCCCGCGGGCGGGAACGGCGCGTTCCCCGCCGACGTGACCGGCGTGCTGGACGGCGGCAGCCGTGTCCTGGTGTCCACCGGCGAGCCGCTCACAGCGGACGACACCGACGCCGCCCTGGACGTGTACTCGCGCGGCGCCGGCACGACCACCTTGCACTCCGCGGGGGTGACCGGCGGTAACGGGGCTTTCCCCGCGACCTACGCCGGGGCCCGGCGGGCCGGCGCCCGCGTGTTCTTCCAGACCGACGAGCAGCTGGTGGGGGCGGACACCGACAACTCGCTGGACGTCTACGTCCGCGTGGCAAGCACCACGACGCTGATCTCGACCGGCCCCGGAGCCGGCGCCACCGGCGCCTTCGACGCCTACTTCGCGGGCGCTTCCGCGGACGGCACACGCGCCTTCTTCTCCACCCGCGGGTCGCTCACGGCCGGCGACACGGACGCCTCGACCGATGTCTACGAGCGCGCGGGCGGGAGCACGGCGCTCGTGTCGACGGGGCCCGCCGGGGGCAACGGCACCCCGGGCGCGGAGCTGGTGGGCCTCAGTGACGACGGCGCCCGGGCCTTCTTCCACACCAACGAGCCGCTCGTCGCCGGGGACACCGACGTCGTGCAGGACGTCTACGAGCAAGCCGGCGGTGTCACCACGCTCGTCTCCACCGGCCCGGCCGGGGGCAACGGATCCGACCCCGCCTCCTACGCCGACAGCTCGCTGGACGGCACGAAGGTGTTCTTCCACACGCGCGAGTCGCTGCTCGCGTCCGACACCGACGACGGCGTGGACGTCTACGAGCGCGCGGGAGGGGCGACGTCCATCCACTCGGTGGGGCCCAGCGGAGGGAACGGTAATGGGAACGCCACGCTCGCCGGGATCTCCGAGGACGGGTCGACGGTCTTCATCGACACCGTGGAGAAGCTGATCCCGAACCCGGTCGACCGCGACACGCAGAACGACGTGTACCGCAGCGCGGGCGGCTCTCTCACGCTCGTGTCCCCGGGCGGCAACGACACCGTCGCCACGCCCGCCTATCTGGCGGCGGCGTCGGCGGACGGCAGCCGCGCATTCATCCGCAGCGAGGAGGCGCTCGTCGCGGGCGACACCGACAAGTACCAGGACGTCTACGAGTACACGGGCGGCGGGCTCACCCGCGTTTCGCTCGGCCCGGCCGGGGGCAACGGCCCGATGCACGCCTCGCTCGGCGGCATCTCGGACGACGGCACGCGCGTCTTCTTCGAGACCTATGAGTCTCTCGACGCCTCGGATGCGGACTCGAGTGCCGACGTCTACGAGCGCCACGCCGGCGCCACCCACCACCTGAGCCGCGGGGCGACCGGCGGCAACGGCGTGTTCGACGCGACGGTCAGGGCAGTCTCGCCGGGGGGAGAGCGCGTCTTCTTCCGCACCGCCGAGTCGCTGCTGCCGGCCGACACGGACGGGGTCGCGGACGTCTACTCGGCCAACGTGCCGGCCAGCCTCACCGTGGTGCTGGACTCGCTTCCCGACGACCCGCAGGACTTCGGCTTCACGACCGCCGGCGGGCTGGCGCCGCCGGCCTTCCAGCTGGACGACGACTCCGACGGGTCGCTGTCGAACACCCGCGCCTTCGGTGACCTCTCCCCCGGGGGCGGCTATTCGGTCGCCCAGACCCTGCCCACCGGGTGGAGCCAGGTGAGCGCCGTCTGCGACGACGGCAGTCCCCCGGCCGCGATCGACCTCGAGGCCGGCGAGGCGGTCACGTGCACGTTCGTGAACCAGCGCGGCTACGTGCGGCCCCGCAACGCATCGCCGGTGAAGGTCTCGCTGGTGCCCGCATACGCGCAATGCGTGTCGCCGAACCGCACCCACGGCCCCACCCTGACGTTCCCATCGTGCGCGCCGCCACAGCAGACGTCGCTCTACCTGACGACGGGAACCCCGGATGTGAACGCACAGACCGCGAACATGTCGAGCGGAGCGCAGTTCCTGGCGCTGTCGGGCGACGGTGGCACTGCGACGGACGAGGCGGACGTCGTGATCGGGTTCACCGTCAACGACGTCCGCGTGCGCCCGACGCTGGCCGACTACCCGGGCGAGCTGGTGGGAACGGTGATGCTGCGAGTCACCGACCGGCTCAACGGACCGGCGCAGAACGAGGCCGGAACGGTCAGCGACATGCCGCTGAGCTTCACCATCCCGTGCGCGATCAGCGCGGACGTCTCGACCGGAGCCGCGTGTTCCATCGCCACGAGCGCGGACGCCGTGCTCCCCGGAATGGTGTCCGAGGCCAAGCGCACGATCTGGGCGATGGAGGACGTGCGCGTGTCGGACGGCGGCCCCGACGGACAGGCGTCCACGCCGGGCAACACCCTGTTCCTCAAGCAGGGCCTCTTCGTCCCGTGATGCCTGCTTGCAGGACATTCGCCCGAAGCTCTCAGCTCCGCGGATAGGGTCTAACCCCCGATGACCTCCGCCTTTTCGACTTCCACCACGGGTGTGCGAGAGCGCACGACGCGGGTTCCGCGCCGCCCGCCTGCCGAACGCGCGATCGGTCATCTCGACGCGCTCGTGCCGGACGCCCACCTGAACGCCGCCGTGGCCGGCATCAGGGGACTTGGCGGCGCCGGCCTGAGCGTGCTGGCAGCGGGCCCGGCCTGGACCGCCGCCGGCTTGTGGTCCAGGTACACGGCGGAACGCGCCGTCCTGCCGAGCGTCGTGGATGACCCGGCCGGCTACGCCGGCCGCCTGCGGGAGCTGGCCGCCGAGCGCGGGCCGCTGGTGATGTTCCCGAGCCGGGAGGAGACGATCGATGCGATGCTCGCCGACAGCTCCGGCTGGGACGGAGTCATCCTGCCGTTTCCCGCAGCGCGGATCCTGGACCGCGTGCGCGACAAGGGGCGCCTCATGCGCACCGCGTCGGCTGCCGGCATCGACACGCCCGAGCTCCTGTTCAGCGGACCCGCGCGGGAGCTCCGCGGATCCCGCTTCGGGCGCCCCGTGGTCGTGAAGCCGGCCCGCCCGGTGAGCACGCTGAAGACGGCGAAGCTCGTCCGGGACGAGCACCAGCTCGACGCGCTGCTCGAGCCGGTGGCCGGCGAAGAGCAGCTCCTGGTCCAGGAGCGGGCGCGCGGGCCGATCGTGTCGCTCGAGCTGGTGCTGGACCGCGAGGGAGGCACCGCGGCGCGGTTCCAGCACGTCACTCGCCGCACGTGGCCGTCGGCCGCTGGGTCGATCGCGCTGGCGACCAGCGTCGAGCCCGACGAGGAGCTCGTGTACCGCACGGCGTCGATGCTCGCCGACATCGGCTTCTGGGGCCTGGCGCAGGTCGACTTCGTCGATACGCCGCGGGGGCCCGTGCTGCTGGACGTCAACCCGCGGTTCTACCGCTGCCTCCCGCTCGCCGTCGCGTGCGGGACCAACCTCCCCGCGCTGTGGCATGCGGTCACCGTGGGCCGCAACCTCGGCAGCCCTGGGCGATACCGCGTGGGCGTCACCTACCGGTGGCTCGAGGCGGACTTCGCGGCAGCCGCTCGCGGCGCGCCGCGGCGGCTGATCTCGCGCGCGCCGCGGCCGAGCGCCGGCGCCTCGTGGGCGGCGGGCGACCCGGTCCCCGGCCTGCTGCTCAGCGGCCAGGCGGTGGTCGACCGCGGGCTGCGGCTGACCGGCCTGCGCACGCACACGCGGTGAAGGTCGCCCGCGTCGCCTAGTGGCCCCCGGAGGCGTGCGCACGGACGTTCACCGCGCCGCGCTCGATCCCCTGCTCCCGGAATGGGACGAGCTGTTCCGGTCGGACCCCGAGGCCACTCCCTTCTCGTCCGCCGGCTGGGCGCGCGCATGGTGGCCGCACTGGGCGCGGGGCGCGGACCCGTGGATCGTGACCGTGCGCGACGGGGATCGCCTGGTCGGACTGGCGCCGCTGGCGACGGCCCGGCGCGGTCCCTTCCGGGTGCTGACGGAGCTCGGCCGCCCGCCGTCCAACTACTGGTGCGTGCTCGCGCTCCCCGCCGCGCGCGCGGCGGTCATGGCAGAGGTGGCCGCCGCCATTCGCGCGCATGCGGGCGAATGGAACGCGCTGCTGCTCGGCGGCCTGCCGGGGGGCTCGGACTTCGAGCGCGCCCTGCGCGCCGCGGGGCTGCGTGTCCGGGTGCGACGGCCGACCCCGTATCCGGGGATCGAGCTGCCGGAGTCCTTCGAGCGCTATCTCGAGGAGCTCCCGAGGAAGCGCCGCAAGGACCTGCGGCGCCACATGCGACGGCTCGACGAGGGCCACATCGAGCTGCGGCCCGTGACCGAGCCCGGCGAGCTGCGCACGGCCGTCGACCGGTGGCAGGAGATCCGGGTGCGGTGGTGGCGCAGCCGGACCAAGGCCATGGACCCCGAGCATGCCAGCGCGCGCTTCCGGGACTTCATGCGCGACTTGGTGGTCGAGCTGGTGCCCGCGGGGCTCGCGCAGGTGTGGGAGTTCCGGCACGACGGGGTGGTGGTCGGCATCGAGGTCAACCTGATGGACTCACAGCGCTACTACTCGTGGATGGGCGCGTACGAACCCGACGCGGCGCACCTCGGGCTCGGCAAGCTCGCGATCGGTGAGAGCATTCGCGAGAGCATTGCGGCCGGCCGCACCTACTACGACCTGATGGTCGGCGACGAGGACTACAAGTACTGGTACGGCGCCACCGACCGGTACTGCCGCTGGATGATGGTCGGCAACGGGCGCCCGGCGTCGCGCCTGGCGCTCGCGGCCGGCAGCGTGGCCGACCGGGTGCGCGGCCTCTGAGTCCCCTAGGGCGCGTTGGGGACTGGCGCCGGCGTGCCCGGCGGCGGCGCGGCCCCGCTTCCCTCCGGGGGCGTGCGGTAGATGCCGGTGCAGCGCTCCTGGGGCGTCTCCCCGCCGGTGCAGTTCAGCCTGTGGTCCTTGCGCAGGAAGTTCCTGATCCGGTACTCCCCCACGATCTCCGGCTCCCCGGGCTGCCCGTCCTGGACGGGGACCCGCCAGTCCTCGCTCCAGACATATGCGTTCTTCTGGGTGAACGCCTCGATGTGGCACTGGACGGCGTCGCGTGTGGTCCCGAACTCGAGCGCCTCCTCGGGCGACAGGCAGACGGCCTTGAAGGTGTACGGGCCGGGCAGGTTGCGGTCCGGCGTGTTGTTCGCGATGCGGCCCGCGGCGACCTCGATCTTCTTCACGACCGCCTCGACGGTCTGCTGGTCGTCGGCCGGCGCGGTCGACCCCTCGTCGTCGCCGCCGCATCCGGATGCGGCCAGCGTGAAGGCGAGCACGGCGGCGGCCCACGTGGCGCGGGACCGGATATGGAAGGACACGAGCCGGGTCACTGGACGGCCGGAACCCTACCGGCAGGGAGTGTCGCGAGTCGACCTACGACGTCTCTACAACTACGGGGCCGACCCCCACGTTAAGTTCCTATTAATTGCTGTGAGTCCACCTTGCCCGCAGGTATGATCGCGCGACCCGGCACTGCCGGACAGGACGCCAGATGGGGCCCGGCTCGACCGGGCAGGGGGAAAACCGAATCGTGAAGACGGCAGACGTGACGGCGATCTCGCCCGAGGCCACGGACGACCGGCTCGTCGCGGCGGCCAAATCCGGAAGCGCGGAAGCGTTTGCGGTCCTCTTCCAGCGCTACCGGCCGGAGATTGCCCGCTACGCGGGCCGCACCCTGCGCGACGACGGCCGCGCCGAGGACGTGGTGCAGGAGATCTTCATCTCCGCGCTGCGCGGCATCGGCACGCTCGACCGGCCCGCGGGCTTCAAGCCGTGGCTGTATCGCATCGCCCACAACGCCTGCATCGACCACATGCGCAGGCGCTGGAAGGGCGAGGAGGTTCCCTTCGACTCGGACGGGATCCCGCCCTCCGAGGAGATCCGGCTGTTCCGGCAGCCGTCGAGCCACGCGGCGCTGACGCAGAAGGAGAACTTCGACAACCTGCGCCAGGCGCTGGGCGACCTCCCCGGAACGCAGGCCGAGATCCTGGTGCTGCGCGAGCTCGAGGGCCTGTCCTACGACGAGATCGCGACGCGGACGGGCACCTCCCGCTCCGCGGTCGAAAGCCTGCTCTTCCGGGCCCGCCGGGCGCTGCGCACCGAGTACGGCGAGATCTCGACCGGCGCACGCTGCGTGCGCATGCGGACCGTGATGGCCCAGACGGCCGAAGGGGTCGGCCGGAGCAGCGACCGGCGCAGGCTGCTGCGTCACCTCGACAGCTGCGCGGGATGCCGCCGCGATGCGCTCGTGATGGGACTCGGGCCGGTGCTCGCGGCCGAGCGCCGGGGTGTGCGTGCCGGCCTGTCGCGCGTCGCCGCCCTGCTGCCGCTGCCCGGCTTCCTCAACCGGCGCACGGAGGAGACCGGCCGGATCTCCTCGGAGTCGGGACAGCTGACGTCGTCCGCGACCACCGCCGGCAGCTCATTTGCGACTCACGCACACGCGGCGATCACGCATGTGACCGTGTCGGCCGGGGCGAGCGTCGAGCACGCCGCCACGGCGATCCAGAAGGCGGCGGCGGTCGTGGCCGCAGCGGCGGTCGTGAGCGGCGGCGGCTTCGTCGCGAACGGGACGCACACCGACAAGCCCGTCCCCGCGCCCACTGCCGCGAAGCGCGTGGCCGGCGCACCCGCGCCGGGCATCGTGCCGGCCCGCCCGGGAGCCGTGTTCACCCATCCCATGCCCCTGTCCCTCGCACCGCTCACAGCCGGCCCGCCCGCGGCGATCCTCCCCGCCGCGACCGCGCTGTCCGCGACGCCCGCCCCGGTCGAGGAGCCCGCAGCGGCGCCGGCCGAGCCGGAGCCGGAGCCGGCCGCCGCAGAGCCGCCCGCGACGGAGAGCGTTGCGCCCGCCGAGTCTCAGCTGTTCGACTCGGCCGCCGCCAGCTCGCCGGAGCCGGAGCCGGTGACGGAAGTCGTCACCGAGCTGCCCGCGGTGGAGGTTCCCCCGGATCCCGTGCCGCCCGCGGTCGATCCCGTGCCTCCGGTCGACGAGGCTCCGCCGCCTTCGTCCGACTCCGGTGGCTCGGGCGCTCCTCAGGACGGCGAGAGCGACGGCGGCGGGTCGGGCACGATCGACTCCCTGCCGAACTCGATCTAGGCGCGCACGCCTAGCCGAACAGCCGGGTGCGGCGGCTCGCGAGCCGCTTCGCCGGCGCGCGATGGATCTCGCCGGTGGCGAGCTTCGCCGTTGCCACGATGGGCTCGTCCAGCGGCAGCCCCTGCCGCTCGAGCTCGTGGCAGTCGACCCACGTGTGGTGGGAGTCGTGCGGCTGGATGACCGCCGGCAGCTCGCCGCCGGGCGGATGCTCCATCAGGTAGAAGATGCGGCCGTCCTTCGTCTCCAGTGCAGCGGAGACCCACCGCACCTGGTGGTCGGTGCGGTTGAACACCTCGATGAAGACCGCCCACCGCCCGGCGCCCTGCGTGTACACGGGCAGGCCGAGGCGGGCCTCGACCTCGATCGCCCGCCGCCGCCGGAGTGACCTGGCGGCCTGCCAGAGGAGGCTCGCGAGCGCCAGCACCGCGGCGACGATCGCGACCACGAGCGCCGTCTCGGCCTCGTCGAGCCCGGCGACGCCGGCCTGCGCGGTCGCCGCTGGCGCAGGCTCCTCCCCCGTGGACGCCAGCGCGCCCTCCTGGCGCCGCGTGATGCTGCGCTCGCGCACGTCGAGCACGAGGTCGCCGTCGTCGTCGATGTCGAAGCGCCCGGGAATGCCGTCGAGATCCCGGTCGCGGCCGGGGCCGCCGGGGCCGGCCGCGCGCGATCGCACGCGTCCCAGCACGCCTGCGCCGATCGGCACTCCGTCGCGCGCCTTCGCGCGGCGCCCGCTGCCACGCCGCCGGCTTCCGACCCTGCGGCCGGGGCGGGAGAAGTTCTCGAAGACGCGGACCGTGCCGAGTTTCGCCCCGGCGCGCACCTCCATGACCGTGCGGCTGCCGCGCCCGGCTACGACCAGCGGGCCGAGATATCGCCCGGTGGAGCCCAGCAGATGCAGCGTGACGGTCCGCGCGGGCGGCACGAGCTCGAAGCTCCCGATCGCGTTCTCGATCGTCCGGGCACGCCCGTTCGGGGCGAGCGCGACGACGGTGTACGAGGCGGACAGCCGTCCCTCGATCGCCGGCCGGCGGGCCGCGTCCGCCCCGGCGGGAACGAGCAGGGCAGCCGCAAGCGCCCACGCCGCCGCCAGGCGGGCATGGCGCGTCCTCCGTGCGTGCATGGTCGTTGAATCGATCACTGGACCCTGCGTTCGCAATCGACCCAGCCTAAGGGCCGCTTGACCGGGATCCCAGGCGGTGGGCGCCCGCTTGCTCCGGTCCCCGCAGGTGAGAGCAGATGAGGTTGTGGTACGACCCCAAACGCTCTCACCTCGAGAGAGGCCCACGGCGGCGCATCGCGGGGCGACGCGCGGCTCAGATCAGGTCGGGATCCACTCGGGCTCGCGCCAGAAGATGCCCTCCTCGCTGCTGAGGTCCTTGGACAGCAGCGGGGTGTAGTAGCGCGTTCCCTCGAAGAAGAAGTGCGTGACCTGGCTCTTGCGCGTGCGGTTGGGGTCCTTTGCCGGCGAGCCGCCGTGCAGCAGGTTCGCGGACCAGATCAGCGCCTGGCCCTTGTTGATCAGGCCGTATTCGATCGGCAGGTCCTTGACCACGGACTGCATGTACTCCTCGTAGTGCAGGTACTGGCTGTGGTCGGCTTCGACGCCCACGTCCTGCATCGTCACCTCGGGGAGCCGCTGGCTCCCTGGGTGGTAGAAGAGCGGCCCGTTGTCCATGTCCATGTCCTCGAGCGCGACCCACACGCCGGCCATGAACCCCGGCGGCTTGGAGTTGAAGTGGATCGTGTCCGAGTGGGCACGCTGCTGGGTGGGCATCTTGAAGTTCAGCGTCTGGAACGGCAGCGGCCTGCGCCCGTAGAGCTCCTCGAGGATGCCCAGCACACGTGGAGCCGTGGCGATCGCCCTGATCGCCTCGCTGATCTTCCAGGCGTCCATGATGCGGTGCGACGTGTAGAAGACGCCGTCGTCACCCCAACGCTCAGCGCCCTCCTGCTCGAGCAGCAGCGGCTCGAAGTCCGCGGCCGCCTGGTCGAACACGTCGACCGGCAACCCGAGGTCCTCGATGATGAAATAGCCGTCGCGGTCGAATTGCTCCCGCTGCGCGGCAGTCGTCAGCTTAGTGTCGGCCCCCGCCTCCAAGGGCGCGACTATAGCGCGTCACACCGAGGCGTAGACCGCATCGATCAGGGCGCGGTTGCGCGGATTTTGCCAGCGCGGTCCCGACTTGTTCATGACGTAGGCGAAGGACAGCTGCGCGTCGGGATCGGCGAAACCCAGCGAGCCGCCCGCGCCGAAGTGCCCGAAGCTGCGCGGACTCGGGCCAAGCGGACGTTCCGGCTGCGTGAGCTGGAACCCGAGCCCGAAGCGCGACGGGCGGCCGAGCACGAAGTCGATTCCCTCCGAGTGCGGCCTGATCGCCTCGGCCAAGGTCTGTGCTCCCAGGAGCTCGCCGAGCGCACCGTATATACGCGTCACCGCCCACGCGGTCGCATGGCCGTTGGCCGACGGGATCTCTGCGTCCCGCCAGGCGCGGGTGTTGACCGTGCCGATGCCCGACAGCGCGGGTGGGTTGAGGTACACGCGCCCCAGCATGAATGCGCGGTCCGCGTCCATGTCGAGCGGCGCCGGCTCCTCCACGCCCTCGGTGAACTCCGCCGCCTCGCCGCCGAACACGTATTCCGCCGCGCGGGCGTCGTGCTCGCGGTCGAGGCCGAAGTGGAAGTCGGCGTCGAGCGGCGCTGCCACCTCACGACGGAAGAACTCTCCGATGCTCGCTCCGCTCACCCGCCGCACGATCTCGCCGGTCAGAAAGCCGAACGT
This sequence comes from Solirubrobacterales bacterium, assembly GCA_035650255.1. GTDB lineage: Bacteria > Actinomycetota > Thermoleophilia > Solirubrobacterales > JBBDJG01 > DASRIA01. The sequence goes on along the minus strand of DASRIA010000017.1, from coordinate 11,962 downwards.
GTTGACGTGGTAACCATGGGTCGACCCCGGCTCCCACCAGGGCTCCTCTGCCGCGAGCGCGCCGGCGAGCGCGTCCCAGTCATATATCTCCGCCTCGGAGACATCGCGTCGCACGGCCGGAAGCCCGGCCCGGTGCGAGAGGAGCGTTCGCACGGTGACCCCGCCCTTCCCGGCGGCCGCGAACTCCGGCCAGTAGCGCGCGACCGGTGAGTCCAGCGCCACCTCGCCACGGTCCACGAGCATCAGGACGCAGACGGTGACCATCGCCTTGCCGATGGAGAACACGTCGACGAGCGTGTCGCGGCGCCACGGGATCGTGCGGGCCGCGTCCATCCACCCGCCCCATACCTCCACCACCGGCTGCCCTTCGATCGTGATCGAGACCGCCGCGCCGAGCTCGCCGCGGTCACGGAAGTTGTCAGCCAGCGCGGCGCGGACGGGTGCGAAACGCTCCTCGCAGAAGCCCTCGATCGAGGGGACGTCTGGCATCGGCAGGCCGCGCTAGAAGTCGATCACGCTGCGGATGCCGTCCTGCGCCTCCATCAGCTCGAATCCGCGGTTCACCTCGTCGAGCTTCAGCTTGTGCGAGATGAACGGGTCGACGTCGATGTCCCCCTGCAGGTAGCGCTCCACCAGCTGCGGCACCTGGTCGCGGCCCTTGACGCCGCCGAACGAGGAACCGCACACGCGCCGGCCGGTGATCAGGAACCGCGGCACGATGTCGAGGGTCTCGCCCTTGCCCGCCACGCCCGCGACCGTGCAGAGCCCCCACCCCATCCGAGCGGCCTCGACCGCCTGCCGCATCACCGCCACGTTGCCCGTGGCCTCGAATGTGTAGTCCGCGCCGAAGCCGCCGGTCATGTCGAGGATCTGGTCGACCGTCCCGTCGTCTGCGACCAGCACGTCGGTGGCGCCCTGTCCCCGGGCGAGCTCGAGCCGGTCCTCGGACAGGTCGACGCACACGATGCGCTCCGCCCCCTGGAGCCGGCAGCCGGCGACCGCTCCGAGCCCGACCATCCCCGCGCCGAACACCGCGCAGGTGGCACCGGGCTCGACCCTGGCCGTGAACATCGCCGCGCCAAGCCCCGTCGACAGGCCGCACGCGAAGAGGCATGCCCGGTCCAGCGGAGCGTCGGGCGACACCCTTGCGAGCGCGATCTCCGGCAGCACGGCGTACTCGGCGAATGTCGACGTCCCCATGAAGTGCCGGATCCGCTCGCCGTTGCGCGCCAGGCGGGTCGTGCCGTCGGGCAGGTAGCCCTTGTTCTGCTGCTCGCGGATCGCGAGGCAGAGGTTGGTCCGCGGGCTGCGGCAGTGGACGCACTTGCCGCACTGCGGCGAGAACAGAGTCACGACGTGGTCACCGGGGCCCACCAGGCTCACGTCCGGGCCCACCTGTTCGACGACGCCCGCACCCTCGTGGCCGAGCACCGTCGGTGCGTACCCGGACGGGTCCGCCCCCGACGCCGTGTAGAGGTCCGTGTGGCACACGCCGCACGCCTCGAGGCGCACCAGCACCTCGCCTGCACGAGGCTCCTCCAGCTCCACCTCCTGCACTTGGAGGGGGGCCCCGAACTCCTCCAGCACCGCCGCGCGGATCCGCATCGCCCGGCAAGGATGCCATGCCGCGCTTTGGCGCGCTGCCGTGGGCTTTCCGCCCACCTGGACGGATGTCCGATGCTCGACGAATGTTGTTTTCCGTAAGCGGACGGAGGTCCGAGGATGTCTTAGAGCTGGAATCCATGTCCGGACCCGACCGACCCATGCGCAATCACCGCAACGGCCGATGCCGCCTGCCTGCCGCCGCGCGCGCGCAGGACGGCTTCATGCTCGTCGAGCTCCTGATGGCATCCCTCCTGGTCGCGCTGATCTCGATCGGCCTCTACACCGCGGCCGTCGGATCTTCGCGGGGGTCGGCCAACGATCGCCACCGCTCGATCGCCGCAGCGCTTGCGCAGCAGGACCAGGAGCGGCTGCGGGCCTTCAAGGCGACGGACCTCTCCAACTACCGCTCCACGCGGCCGGTGCCGGTGGCGGGCACTACATATACGGTCACCTCGCGCGGCCAGTGGGTCAGCGACGCGAGCGGCCTGCTGAGTTGCTCGAGCGGCTCCTCCGCGGCCAACTACCTGCACATCACCTCTTCGGTGTCGTGGCCCAGCATCGGCAGCCTGAAGCCCGTGGAGATCCGCAGCCTGGTCGCCCCGCCGTCCGGCTCGCTCGCAGCCAACAAGGGCACCCTGGCGGTGAAGATCACCGACAACGCGACCAACCCGATCGCCGGCCAGGCGCTCAACCTGGGTTCCCCGGCGAACATCAGCGACACGACGGACACCAGCGGCTGCGCCGTGTTCGGCGGCGTCACCGCCGGCAACTACACCCTGTCCTTCTCGCAGGCCGGATACGTCGACGTGGGCGGCAACAACTCGGTCGCCAAGACCGTGTCCGTCACGGCATCGACGACGACCACCGAGACCATCGAGTACGCGCAGGCCGGCGCGATCGACGTCAGCTTCGACACGAAGGTCGGCAGCAACCCCGTGCAGGCCGCTCAAGCCCAGACGCTGACCGTCTCTCACAGCAACCTGCCCGCTCCCGGGCGACGCTCGTTCGACCCCACCGGTGTCGCACACAACACGATCAGCGCGACCAGCCTGTTCCCCTTTACGAGCGGCTACAACGTGTACGCAGGCAGCTGTGCCGCGAACGACCCGTCGTCGTACGACGCCAACTACTTCACGAACAATCCTGGCAGCGTGGTGGTCGCGCCCGGCAGCACGAACGCGGTCACGGTAAGGCAACCCGCGATCAGGATCCGCACCAGGCGAAACGGCGCCAACTTTGCCGGGGCCCACGTGATCGTGAAGCTGACCTCGGCCGGCTGCACCGAGACCTTCCCCGCCCAGACGAGCAACGCGTCGTTCGAGCTGCCGAGCCCCGCCTTCCCGTTCGGCACCTACCAGGTCTGCGCCGACCTTCCGGTCACCAACACGAGCTGGCCGTTCAACACCGTCACGAGAAGGCGGACGGTCACCGGAATCGCGAACACGAACCCGCTCGGCACCGCCGTGATCGACGTCGACGTCCTGCAGTCGAGCTCGTCGGGAGCGTGCACGTGATCCGGCTGGCCGAGCGCATCAAGCTCGGGCGCGAGGACGGGTTCAGCCTCACGGAGCTGCTCGTGTCGATCCCGATCGGCGTCGTGCTGCTCACCGCGGTGCTCGTGATGATGCGCGTCTCCATCCGCCAGAGCGCGAACGTCACCGACCGCACCGAGGCCATCCAGCGCGGCCGCACCGCGATGGAGCGGGTCACCCGCCAGCTGCGCTCGCAGGTCTGCCCCACGACCACCGGCACGGCGCTGACCACCGCGGATGCCAACACGCTCACTCTCTACGTCGACATGACGGGCGGCTCGTCGACACCTGAGCGGCGCACGATCACCTACGACTCCGCTGCGCAGACGCTGACCGAGTACGAGTACGTGGCGACCGGCGGCACGTGGCCGGCGCTCACGTTCTCCAACTTCCCGAACTCGCCCACCCGGCAGCGCCAGCTGCTGAACAACGTGACCGCCGTGTCGGGCGTGCCCTTCTTCCGGTACTACCAGTACGACAGCAACGGGAACGTGTCGACCAATCCGATGACCACGCCGGTCGCCGCGGCCAACCTGCCGCGGATCGTGAACGTCGCGGTCAGCTTCGTCTCGCGGCCGCGGCTGGCCAACACGTCGTCACCGACCACGACCTTCCAGAGCGAGGCGAGCATGCGCACGTCCGACCCCAACAACCCGACCGAGAACGCGCGGTGCCTGTGATGCCCAAGAACCTCATGTCCAAGGTCAGCCCCACCTTCGTGAAGCTCCGCGGCCGGGCCCGCGAGGAGCGCGGCATGGCGGTCGTCGTAGCGATCAGCATGATGACCGTGTCGCTGCTGGTCACCCTGAGCGCCTTCGGCGCCGTGTGGGGCGACCTCCCGCTGGCGCGCGGCGATCAGGACCGCAAGCAGGCGTATTCGGCGGCCGAGGCCGGCATCAGCTACTACTCGTACCACCTCGACCAGGACAACACATACTGGCTCAAGTGCACGAACGTCCCCGGACCCGGCGGCGGCCAGCCAAACCCCGTGAACCAGGCCTGGAACGGGTCCGGCTCCGACCCGCGCAGCTGGCGCACGATCCCGGGATCGAGCGCCGAGTACACGATCGAGCTGCTTCCCGCGCCCGGCAAGTCGAGCTGCGTGCAGAACGACGAGTCCTCGATGCTCGACCCCTCCAACGGGACCTTCAAGATCCGCGCCACGGGTCGTGCCGGCGGCACGAAGCGCAGCATCGTCGCGACGTACAAGCGCAAAGGGTTCCTGGACTACCTGTACTTCACCGACTACGAGACCCTTGACCCGTACGCGTACCACAGCGCGAGCGACCAGGCCAACGCAGCAGCGGAGTGCATCGTCTACCACTACCAGGGCCGCGACGACGACGACTGCACCGAGATCCGCTTCATCAGCGGTGACGAGGTGGCCGGTCCGCTCCACACCAACGACTCCATGCTGGTCTGCGGCGATCCCTCGTTCGGGCGGACCTCGGCCGACGCCATCGAGTCCTCCGGGCCGAACCCCGGCTACTGGGAGCGCGGCGGCTGTGACGCCGACCCCAACTTCGTCGGCGACTTCGAGTACGGATCGCAAGTCCTGCCCCTGCCGCTGTCGAACACGTCGCTTTCGACTGTCGCGCTACCGGCGTACCGCTACACGGGCACGACCACGATCGTGCTGAACGGCTCGAGCATGACCGTCACCAACAACAACCTCTCGCCGAACACGCAGACCGTCGCACTGCCCTCGAACGGCGTGATCTACGTGAGCAACGGGACGTGCGGCCAGAGCTACAAGCGCAAGCAGCAGTACAGCGACCCCACCGGATGCGCCAACGTCTACGTGAGCGGCACGTATTCGCAGGACCTGACGATCGGCAGCCAGAACGACATCATCATCCGCGGCAACGTGACGGCCACGAACGGCGCGCTGCTGGGGCTGATCCCCAACAACTTCGCGCGCATCTACCACCCCGTCGCGAACTGGGCCAACAACGACACGGACTGCACGAACGCCAGCGGCACCATGCAGAACGTGAGGGTCGACGCCGCGATCCTGGCTCTGAACCACTCGTTCATCGTGGACAACTGGTACTGCGGCGCGGACCTCGGCACGCTGACCGTGAACGGCGCGATCGCGCAGAAGTTCCGTGGACCGGTCGGCACCGGCGGCGACACGAGCGGCTCGGGCTACATCAAGGACTACAACTACACCGACGACCTCCAGCACCGCGACCCGCCATCCTTCCTGAGCCCGACGCAGTCGTCGTGGACGATCAGGAGGTTTGTCGAGCAGTCTCCGGCGCGTTGAGGCCCAGCGCCTGCCGCACGGCGGGCACCCAGCGCTGGATCGCGTCGTCGTCGTAGCCGGCGGCCTCCGCTGCCTTCAGCCACTCGAAGTGGCCGGCGTCCGGCACCTCCCGCGGGCGGCCGATGTGGTGCATCCGCGCGCACTTCGCGACGTACTCCTCGTGGGACTTCCAGTGGTAGTGGTTCAGGCGCAGACGGTCCGCCGAGTCCGTGGGCAGCCGCGTCCCGCGCACGGGGAAGCGGTTCTCGTCGACGGCCAGCAGATACGGGTAGCCGAAGCTGTGCGCGCTGTGGCAGCGCGTCGTGCGGACCGGATCGACGATCGTCTTCATGTTGATGTCGCCGTCGAACTCGATCCGGCGCCGGTAGTTCTCCATCACCAGTCCCGGCATCTTGGTCTCGTGGCCCGAGGACCCGAACATCACCCACCGCACGGCCACCCCGGGCCACTCCTCGTACTCGGCCAGGACCGACGTCAGCGGCTCGTCCGCGGGCGAGAAGAGGAACTCGTCCAGGTCGATGAAAGCGATCCAGCGTGAGTCGTACCGGTGCCACCGCAGGCAGTCGTTGTACGCGGCGATCTGGCCCACCCGGCCGTCGAGCACCGGCCAGTCGCGGATCGTGACGACGCCCTCCTCGACGTAGGGCGCGAGCACCTCCCGGTGGTGGTCCTTGCTGAAGTTGTTGTAGAGGAAGAACCGCTCGACACCCACCTGCCGGTGGAACTCGACCCACTCCGCGAGGTAGTCCGCCTCGTCGCGGTAGATGGCGCACACCGACAGGTACGCCCGCGATCCCTCGTCGGCGTCCCGCCGCGCCGCCCAGAAGTCGACCTCGCTGCCGGCGATCTGGATCAGGCTCTGCGTGTCGAGCATGTCCCGCACCTCGATGCCCGCCGCCCGCAGCCGGCGCTCGAACTCGGCGGCGAATTCGAGGTGAATCCGGTACTGCTCGACGGGCGACCTCCTGAAGGTCCATTCCAGGCCGAGGGTCTGCTGCAGCAGGTACCAGGCATCCAGCCGGATCGCGGGCAGAGACTCAGGTGCCGCGGCGAAGTTGAGCAGCGCTCCGAGCGAGAGGACGGGATCCCGATGGACATCGGGGCTCTCCAGGTCGTCGGGCGGGGTGCGGAGGCTCGGGTACTGCTCCTCGGCGGCTTGCACGAAGGAAGCGAACCGCGCCATCGGGTCGCGGCTCTCGTCGGCAAAGACCCCCATGGCACGCCCCAGCGCCTCCGCCGACGGCAGCTGCTTGATCCACCGGTTGTGCGGCGTCTCCGTGAGGTCGTACCGCCGCCTGCGAGACAGGCCGGTGAAGAGCGCCCAGGCGCGCTCGATCCACGGTCCGCCCGCAGCCGCGGCCCGGGAGATCTCCCGGAGCTCCCTTGCGATCTCGAGCCTGGGCTCCCGCTCCTCCGCGTCGAAGGTCGGCTTGGCGCGTGCAGCTCGCAGATACTCGAGCAGCCTGTCCCAGCGCGTGTCGTTCGTGTCGGTCACTCGGGCGGCCGGTAGCCGTAGTGCGCGGCGAGCTGGCCGACGATCGGCTCGATGCGGCGCCAGGTGAGCCCTTCGATGCGGTTGCGGCGGTTCACGTCCTTCGGAACGCTTGCGAGCGCCCGGGCGGCGTCCTCCTCGGAGACGTCCAGCTCCACCAGGTCCGCGAGCCGCAGCAGCGCCGCCGCGTCGAGGTCCTCGAGGCGGTAGGTCACGTCCGCGTGGGCTTCCGCGCGGGTGTTCCAGATCTGCCACATGAGGGCCGCCCGCTCGGGCGGGCGCTCCGGCTGGTAGACCTCGGGTGCGTGGCGGCCGATGGCCGTCGGGAAGGGCTTGTCGCGCCGGTGGTCGGTGAGCAGCTCGGTGCCGAGCATCGAACGGGCGAATTCGAGCGGATGGCGGACCTGGTGCAGGACGACCGCGTCGTCGACCGGGAGGAAGGGAACGGCGAGGAAAGACGAGTCGGCCTCGGCGCCGTTCCAGTCCACGGGGCGGTTGCCCAGCGCCTGCTCGACACCGAACACCTTCTCGTGATCACACCGGACGCCAAGAGCTTTGAATAGGACGGATGCGTATGCGGTTCCGGAGCGCGGGCATCCGGTGACTATGAAGCGCTTGATCGGATCTCCTGCCGCGAAAGCTGTCGGGGCCAGTGTATAACGACCAACCGTGGGTCCCGCGAACCCGGACATGCAGCATTTCCAGGAGACAAGCGACGAGCGCTGGTCGCGCATGCTCGATCATCTCCGGCGCGCGCGGTCGAGCGAGAGCTTCGATTCGGCGGAGCGCGCCTATCGCCTGGAGGTCGCAACCGAAGCGCGTCGCGTCCTGGAAGCGGCCGTTGCCGGGGAGCCGTGGCTGGAGCCGTTTCGGGCGCTCACGAACGGCACCGTCCGCGGCCGGCCCTTCGACCTCACGGATCGGCAGCACGAAAGCTGGCTGGTCCGAAGTGCCGCGCCGGAGACGCTGGGGCGCGCGCTCGGCTGCTTCCTCGACACCAGCCTCGGTCCCGTCGAGCGCTTCGAGTCGTTCGTGCGCGCGGCCGCGCAGGAGCGCCCGTCGCTGCTCGCGCCGGCAGCGGAGCTGACCAACCGCGACAGCGGCCGCCACGACGGCGTCGTGGCGCTCGGCTCTCTCTTCAACTTTGCCGTCGCGCCGCAGGAGCTCCCGGTGATGCGCCCCCGGCTGTTCGGCCTGCTCGAGCAGACGCTGGGCTACGAGTGGTCGTACCGGATCCCGCTCGTCGAGCAGTACGCGCGACACCTCGCATTCGCCGCGGACTTCAGCGCGCGGCTTGCGGAGGCCGGCGTGCCGGTGCGCGACATGCTCGACGCGCAGAGCCTGATCCAGATCGCCGGCACGCAGGCCGACTTCTGGGCCGCGCAGGCGCAGCCGGGGGATCCGGCGCGATACCTCTCGATCTGCGCGATCTACCGCAACGAAGGGCCCTACCTGCGGGAGTGGATCGAGTTTCACCGGCTGGCCGGCGTGGAGCACTTCTACCTGTACGACAACATCAGCGAAGACGATCATCTCGAGGTGCTCGCGCCCTACGTGGACGAAGGGCTCGTGACCCTCCGCAGCTGGCCGGTGTTCGACCCCCAGGTCCCCGCGTACAACGACTGCCTGCGCTGGCACCGCTACGACTCGCGCTGGATCGCCTTCATCGACATCGACGAGTTCCTGTTCTCGCCGGGCGGCCGGCCCCTGCCCGAGGTGCTCGCCGACTACGAGGCGTGGCCCGGGGTGGCGGTGGCGTGGGTGATGTTCGGCACCGGAGGTCACCGCACGCGCCCGCCGGGCCTCGTGATCGAGAACTATCTGCGCACGATGGAGACGCCGGACCCGATCATGAACATGAAGAGCATCGTCGACCCGACGCGCGTGACGACGTACGCCAGCGCGCACCACGCCGTGTATCCGTACCTGTCCGCGGTCGACGAGAAGCAGTTCCCGGTCGAGGGCCACACGCTCGCCGCGCCGTCCTGCGAGCGGCTGCGCCTGAATCACTACCACTGCAAGTCGGAGGAGGAGTTCGTCGCGAAGTTCCAGCGCTGGCGCGACATCGGCAGCCGGCCCTCCGCGAGCTGGCGGCGCTTCCAGACCTGGGGCGAGGACGAGGTACCGGCGGACGAGCTGGAGCGCCTCCGCAGCGAGGAGGCCAACGGCGCCAGCGACGACGCGATCCTGAGGTTCCTGCCGGCTCTGCGCGAGGCGATGTCGGAGGCACGGCGGTGACACCCGACCTGATCGTGAGGGACAAGCACGGCAAGGAGTGGCCGGTCAAGCTCTGGTGCCTCCCGACGCACTACTACTCGCCGATCCAGGACCCCAGCCTGCTGGAGGAGCCATCGGAGCGCGCGCGCATCTGGCCGGCGGACCCGCACCCGATGCCGGGAATCGACTGGCGCGAGGACGCCCAGGTCGAGTTGTGCAGCGAGGTGTTCGCAAGCCAGCAGCCGATGGAGTTCCCCACCGGCGCTCCCGCGGGAGGGCCGGAGTACGCGCGCCGCAGCCCGCGATACCCCGCTGTCGATGCGTGGGTGCTGCAGGCCTTCCTACGCCATCTGCGACCGGCCCGCGTGGTCGAGGTCGGCGCAGGCTATTCCTCGCTCGTCACCGCGCGAGTGAACCGCGAGTACCTGGACGACGAGGTGAGGTTCACCGCCATCGACCCCTACCCGCTCGAATTCCTCGAAGCGGGCGTGCCGGGCCTGACGGAGCTGCGCAAGGAACGCGTGCAGGACACGCCGCTCGAAGTGTTCGAGCAACTCGACGAGCACGACGTGCTGTTCGTCGACACGTCGCACACCGTCAAGACGGGCGGCGACGTGCCGTGGATCTTCAACCAGATCCTGCCGCGCCTGCGGCCGGGAGTCGTCGTGCACCTGCACGACATCTTCCTGCCGTGGGACTACCCGGAGGACTGGGTGTTCCAGGGCAAGGGCTGGAACGAGCAGTACCTCGCGCAGTCGTTCCTGACGTGGAGCTCCGCATTCGAGGTGCTGTTCGGGACCTACTGGATGATCCGCCGCCACTGGGACGTGCTGTTGCGCGCCTTTCCGCAAATGGTCCCGGACGACCAGCGCGACAGCTCGGCGCTCTGGATCCGGCGGGTGTAGCGCTCAGGGATCCGGGACGAGGCTCAGCAGCTGCCGCGCGAGCGGTCCCCGCCCGCCGCCGGGCCACTTGCGCGCCAGCGCCTTCCGGTCCTCTTCCTTCTGCCGCTCGACCCACCGTGAGAGCGCCTCGTCGTCCTTCTGCTCGAGCGTCTGCGACAGCTGGTGCGTGATGCCCGCGCCGGCGGCCACCACCGGCGGGTGGCCCGCCTCGCACAGCCGCAGCAGGAAGTCCCGATCCTGGTACCAGACCTTGAACTGGGGATCGAAGAAGTCCTCCGCGGAGTGCCCGAACCGCGCCACCGTCTCCCTGCTGATCGCGAAGCACCAGCCGGTGAAGTCGTTCCGGTGGAAGCCGTCCTGTGTGACGGGGAACGACGCGAACGCGCCTTCGTCCAGCGCCGTGCGCAGCGGCGGCCACCAGCCGGCCAGCACGCACACGTCGTCGTTCATCACGACGACGTAATCCCCGCGGGCCGCCCTGATGCCCGAGTTCACGGGCGCCGTGAAGCCCTGCGGCGGCATGGCGTTGTGGACGAGCACCACCTCGTGGTCGACCCCTGTGTGCTCCTTGATCGACGCCACGCATCGCTGCGCCTGGCCCGATGTCGCGTCCAGCGTCGGGATCACGACGGTCAGCTCAGGGCTGCCCCCGTAACGCAAGCCTCCGCCGTCCGCCATGGAGCCAGTCTAATTCCGGGCACAGCTTGAAGAGCGGGCCGATCCGCAGTCAATGCGGTCGAGTGACTAAGCTTCCCTACGAGTCGGGCATCCGTTCGACCACAGCCGTGCCTCGCGTTTCCGCAGTCGTTGCCTGTGCGCACCCTCCGCGTTTCGCAGTGCACACATCCCTGGAGGGACAAGATGGCAACAGGAACCGTGAAGTGGTCCAGCGACGACACCGCCACGGCTGCCAACGTGCAGGCGCTCTAGGCCTCGGCGCCGACATGGCATCGAGCGGCAAGAGAAAGACCACGATGGCGAAGATGAACCGGGAGCGAAAGCTGCTCGAGCGGCGGCAGGAGAAGCAGGCCAAGAAGGAGGCCCGGCGCGCCGCGGCATCTGAGCCAGACCCGCCCAGCGACACGCTCACGAGCAACGACGAGTAAGTCGGCCGGCGGCCCGGAACGCGCCCAAGTTATCTCCGACCAGCGTTGGGCCGCATCGCGTCGGGCTTCAGAAGTCAGGCGGGTGGCTGCTCCGACAGCCCCACGGCTTCGAGGCCCTCGACATGGCTCTGGTACGGCCGCCAGTAGGCGATCTTGCCGTCACGCAATTTCGCAAGGTAGGCGCTTTCGTACTCAACGGTGGGGGCATCGCCCTTGCCTACGTTGACGGTTCGGCCCAGGATCACAGCCCCATCATCGAGAGCATGGACTTCTTGAACCTCGAAACGGATGTCCTCCCAGGTCTCGAAGGCATCGACAAGTGCGCGTCTAACGCCCTCGTGGCCCCGATAGCTCCCACCCTCCAAAACGTTCCGGGGCAATAGAAACTCGGCGTCTGGATGAAAGCAGTTGACCCACCCCTCCAAATCCCCGGCCCCGAACGCCCTCAGCGCCTCACGAACCAGCTGCCTCACGTTCTCCTGCGACATCTCCCGCGCAGTATCCCCGACCGAGGAAGCCACCCCCCCCGCTACTGAAATGACGAAACCCGCTTCAGCAGCGGGCTTCGAAGAAGCGCGCCCGACTGGATTCGAACCAGTGACCTTCGGTTTCGTAGACCGACGCTCTATCCGGCTGAGCTACGGGCGCGTGGGGGCCATTCTAGAGCGCGCCTGGAAGGGTGCCGGCGCGCGACTGCGGTGAGCGGAGAGGGTGGGATTCGAACCCACGTGGGAGGCATGAACCCCCCAAACCGCTTAGCAGGCGGCTGCCTTCAGCCTCTCGGCCACCTCTCCAAACAGGCCTTGTCAGCGGCCTCCGCCGCATTGTAGGCGCGG